>NZ_JACSLR010000001.1:0-564149 GCF_018618255.1 Exiguobacterium sp. s56
TGGCAAGTCCTTTTTCTTTTCTAAAATAGGAGTGCAGAGTTGTGTACGTTTCCGTTGCACACTTCTGCACTCCTATTTTGCATTACACAACCCAAGGATATTTATCCTGTTCTTTCTGTATCCACATTAAATCTAATCCCATCTTGCGGATCATGTAACACTTTAAAAAAGACTCTATCTGGGGAAAATCTATTTATTCATCCTTATTTTGATGAAATTTCAGACTATGAATGGCTATTTATGAAAATAACTTTTAATGATCACGGTATTTCTTTTGATTTTGAGGTTAAAGTTCCGAGCTATGTAGAAAATCATCAACTTTATGAAGAAAAACTAAAATTCCAAATGAGTGAATTAAAAATATTTAATATATATATCGGTAAAGCAAATGTATTTCATCACTCTAATATAGGTGCCTTTATTTTAATGATGGATAGTTTAGGTGAGTTAAAATTTAGGGAAATAATAAAAAAGTATTATGACGACGCTGCTAAAATGAATAAAAATAGTTTTGAAGCGGCTTTTTACAGAGCTATATACGGGTTAAAAGATTATAAATTGTACTTTTCATATAATTCCTATTGAAAATAAAATGAAAAAAGAATTTATTATTTTGAACTGAAAAGACCTTAGCAGAAGAGGAATTTGCTAAGGTCTTTTTGTTAAGACATTAAGTATTATTTCACTTCCGTCACATGGAGAACCGGCTTCGCCGTCACATAGTTGCCGACGTTTTGGGCGAACGCGATGAGGTCCGGGTTTTGGTTGTGTTGCTCGACGGCCGCTTGGTCTGCCCAGTTCTCGATCATGACGAAACGGTTCTCTGAAGTCGTCGATTGGAACAGTTCATAGTTCAAGCAACCGGCTTCTTGTTTCGACGAGTCGATGAGCTTGTTGATGTCTGCCAAGAAGTTGTCAAACTCTGTTTCTTTTACATCAAAGATGGCGTTGATTAGGATCATGTGGGGTTCCTCCGATTATTTGAATGATGTGATGGTTTCAGCGTCGAGACGGACCGATTGGTAGCCTTCTTCTACTGCTTTACCGACCGAGAGAATCATGACCGGCACGTAGCGGTCTTTGTCTAAGCCGAACGCTTCCGCGAGTTGGTCTTTCTCGAAACCGCCGATTGGGTTCGTGTCATAACCATGAGCACGGGCGACGAGCATGAATTGCATCGCAGCGAGACTCGAGTCGATTTTGACGATGTCGTTCATCTCTTGTTTCGACAAGTTTTTGTAGTATGGGAGGATGGCAGCGAGCTGTTGGTCGCGTACTTCTTGTGGCATCTTGCCTTCCGCGACAGCTTGGTCGTAAATCTCTTCACCGAACTCGTAGCATTCCATGTCGCCGAAGATGAGGACCATCGCAGCCGACGTGTCGTTTTGACGGACGTTGAAGCGGATGAGCGGCTTGAGCGTCTCTTTCGCCTCTGGGCTCTCGACGACGACAAAGCGCCACGGTTGCATGTTGACTGAAGACGGGGCCGTTGTCGCTTCCTCGATCATTTGAAGCATTTCAAGTTGTGAGATTTTGACGTTCTCGTCGTAGACGCGGATCGATTTGCGACCGAGCATCACGTCAGTGAATGTGTTGTTTTCGAATGTAGTTGCCATGGGGATTACCTCTTTCTCTCTTGTTATAGTTGGTTGAGCTTTTGCAACAATCCGGACAGTTGCTGAATCTCTGACTCGGACAAGACGTTCGTGATCAAATGCTTGCCGCGGTCGTGGTCTTGCTCGCAACTGTTCAAATCGTGCTTGGCTTCCTCGGTCAAATGGACGAATACTTCGCGATGGTTCGCGGTGTTCCGTTCCCGGCGGACGTAGCCCTTTTCTTCAAGAATCTTCAAATGGCGGGTGATGGCCGCATTGTCGATTTTCATCGCCTGCTGAATCTCGCTTTGCGAACAGACGCCCTTGTCATGCACGATCATGAGCATCTCGTAGCGGGTCAGGCTGAAGCCCGTCTCTTTCTCGAACGAGGTCGCGACGCGTTGGTCCGCCAGTTTGATTTGGTACAGCAGTCGGCTGATATCTCGTAACTCCATCTCTGGTGTCTCACCCCCTCATTTGATAAGTCAATTGTTGACTCGTCAAATGTAAAACATTCGCGATGTCCTGTAAAGGAGAATGCTCACAAAAAAAACCATTCGCTCGTGCGAATGGTTTACTCCTCATATTTCGTGCCGTCGAAATGATAGTCATGGATGAACGTCGTCTCGTCGAAGCCATACAGTCGGTCGTGGCGATTCAAGTCCTCGATCGTCTGCAGTTCATGCATCGCCGGTTCTCCCGGTAAGGAATCGCGGGCGACGTTCAAATACCGCTCGGTGAAGTCGTCATCCTCATACGGTGTCCCATCGAATGAGAAGTGAACCGAATAGACGTCGTCCTCCAAAGCACGAATCACGTCGAGCATCCGTTGTTTCTGTGCATCAGTGTTCGCCCAGTCCTCGTGGAACATGACCGACACGTCCAAGAACTCTTTCGACTCGACGTCGAAGACGGACGTCGGGGTAGGGCGTACAGTCGTCGCAACGCCTTCATCCACACCGGTCGGCACACTCGCGCGAACCGTCTCTGCCTCCGTCAACAAGTCGAGTTGCTCGAGTCGCTCCTTGAACGTGTCTTCGGCCTCTTGTTGCCAGACATGTTCGAGCACGTTGTCATGGATCGTTTGATCAGACCGATACGTCTCGGCCCAATAGTCCCCTTCGAGTATCGGATCGGTCAGCGTGAACTCGGCCGCATAGCCGCCCATCTTCCAGTCGCGCTTGAGCGTGACCTCGACGTCCTCTCCATATGTATCTTCAATATAGGATGCGTATCGTTCTTCCTCATCTTGTTTTGCATACGTCGACCAAGTCGTGCCAAGCGCGGTCACGGCGACAGCGGTCGCGACTAACCATCGTTTTCTCATTTTTGATTCACCTCTCTACCAATGTACCTGAAATGGAAGTGTACTACCTCGGTCCAAAGTCGTATTCAATTTATTACCAAATACCTGTAAACTGAAAGTGCCCTTGAAGAACTAATATCTTTACGTGTACTAATACATATAATACACTTAAGTTACGTACACAAGAAAGGGTGTGACCCATGTTATATAAAATTGATATGAAGAGCGCGGAACCGCTGTATGAACAAATCGTCAACCAGACGAAAGCGCTCGTCATCCGTGGCATCTTACGTCCAGGGGATAAAGTCATGTCGGTGCGTGAACTCGCGACCGACCTCGTCATCAATCCGAACACGGTCAGCAAGGCGTATCAGGAACTCGAACGGCTCGGCTTGCTCGAGATGCATCGCGGCCGCGGGACGTTCGTGTCCGAGGACTGGATTGACCAGGACTCGCCGCGCGCGCCGATCCTTGAAGCAATCAAAAAGCTCGCCATCGACTGTCATTACGCCAACATTGAGCTCACCGAAGCGCTGACGTTATTTGAGACAGAGTATAAGAAAGTAGGGGAGAACCATGCTGACAGTACAGCAACTGAGTAAGACGATCGATCGCCAGCAAGTGTTAGAAGATATCGACTTCACGGTCGACTCGGGTGAAATCATCGCGCTCGTCGGCCGGAACGGGGCCGGCAAGACGACATTGCTCCGGACGATGGTCGGCATCATTCGGCCGGATAAAGGCGATGTCCGCTACGGACCGTCAAGCATCTTTGAGAAAGCAGAGTTGAAGCGTGACGTCATCTTCGTCCCGGATTCGGCCGATGCCCTCAAACATTATACGATTAACGAGGCGGCTGCGCTCTACGAATCGATTTATCCATCGTTCAACCGATCGATTTTCAGAGAGACGCTCACTCGCTATAACATCGACAACAAGAAGATTCGCCAGCTCTCGAAAGGGCAGAAGGCGATGGTGACGCTCTCGCTCGCGTTCGCCGTCCAAGCGAAATATTATCTGCTCGATGAACCGACGGACGGACTCGACGTCGTCGCCAAGTCGGACGTTTTGAAGCTGATGATCGCCCAAGTCGAGGCACGGAACTGTTCCATCATCGTCTCGAGTCACCAGTTACATGAGCTCGAACGAATCGCCGACCGCATCATCATGATCGAGAAGGGCCGCGTCAAGGCGATCATGTCGCTCGAGGAGGCGCGCGAGACGAGCGTCAAACTGCAAGTCGTCTTCAACGACCAAGTACCGGTCGAACTGCTCGAGCGCAAGGACATCGAAATCATCAATGTGACCGGACGCGTCGCCTTGTTCATGGCGAAAGAACGGACGAAAGAGCTCGATACGTTCGTCGATGCGCACGACCCGATGCTCGTCGAAGAAATCCCGATGTCGCTCGAAGACATCTTCCGGGTCCAATTAGGAGGTGAGGCAAGTGTCTTTTAAAGTCCTATTAAAGAAAGATTGGAAACAAGTCTCGATTTTGTGGATGTTGCTGGTTTTTCTCGGAGTGATTGCGTTCACGGTACCAGTTTGGTCACAAATGCAATACTTTGACCAGGAACTTCGTAACATTCAAGAAAATCCAGATGAATATGCCGATTGGATCGATGGGGATTCGTCTGATTTGTCCGTCCAAGACTTTTTTAATGAAAATAATGGGACAGGCTATTGGATTGGTGACTTACAATCGCTCATACCGATGGGTGGGGTATTGTTTTTATTCGTTATTTTTGGTGCTCTCATGGCATCCGTCTTGATTGGAGCAGAACGGAACAGTCAAATGTCCGATTTCACGATGTCTCTCCCGTTCACAAGGAATCAGCTTTACATATCGAAATGGTTAATTGGAACGGCAGGAATTATTGTATCGTCTGTGCTCGGTGGTACGCTCATGATAATGATGATTCGCTTCTCGGACTACGCGTTTTTAATGGAAGGAAGCACGAATCGAGTCATCGCGCTTGTCGTTCTTTTGATGCTTAGTGGTATCTCTTTCTTCTCAGCTGCTCTATGGATGGGATCGTTCGGAGGAGAATCGATTTCACAGGTGATTTGGACATTCATTGCGTTAGTCTTCCCAATTGGTTTGATTGCGCTCGTGCAAGGATCTGTCTATGCGTTTTCACAACAGTATGATTCGAGGTATGCATTCTTCGACGATTTGTTCCAGAGTACGTTTTTACGTGTTTTGTCGCCATTCTCTAACTTGGCAAACGTAGACATGTATCAATACTTTACTAACCAAGCTGAATGGCAGAAATTCTTAGCAATTGCGCCATGGAGCGCACTAGCTTTCATCGCATTATCATTCGGACTCGGCCTTTGGATGTTCAACCGAGCACCTCAAGAAAACAACGGACGATTTTTTATGTTTTCGAAATGGCTATGGCTGATCCACATCATCATGGTTCTCTGTTTCGCCATGTTAGGAGGAATCGTTCTCTCAGCATTCTCGATGCAGTCAGGTTTTGCACTATACATCGTTGGCTTCCTGATTGGCGGCTTCATCGCTCACTTGCTCGCCAAACGGTTGCTTTACCGCTTTAACTTGAAACTAAAATCGTAAGGAGGATTCTCATGAAACGGCTCAGTCTGCTCGTCGCCTTGCTCGTCATGCTCGCGGGATGCGGGGATACCCATCGACCGAACGCCTTCCAATACAAAGATTCATACGTCGGGGACAACAGCGCCGTCTCGGGCATCGCCCAGACGTTGCCGATGCATGACTGCTACAAGTCGATCGAGCTACAGACGTCGAAGCGGCCGTACGGCTTGACGGTGCGCTATAGCGACCCGGAAATCGAGCGCATCGAGCAAGAACGGTTGGCAATCCGCAACGCGGCGACGTATTTCACGCTCGTCCAAAACGCGGAAATCGTTCGCTTCGCCTTCCCGAACCGGACGTACGCATTCTCACGCCCGGAGATGGAGGCGTGGCTCGACATCGACTTCTCGACGATCAAGTGGGAAAAAGAGTTGAAGGACCGCTTGGACGAGAAAATCAGCAACGAAGAACAGACGGAAGCCTATTTCAAGAGAATCTGAACGTGTGCGGAAACTTTCATCCGCACACGTTTTTTCGATATTTTCTGAAAATTATCGGGTAAAGGGTAGATGAAAGCGTTTTCTTGGCATTATAATAGAGTTAACTGAATGACTATTCATTCCAAGGAGGAAAAGCGATGAACAAACCGTGGTTGCAAGATTATCCAGCTGACATGCCGAAAACGATTGACTATGAGGTGAAGCCGCTCTATGATGCGCTATCCCGAGCCGCGACCGATTTCCCGAACAAGACCGCCATCTCCTTCATCGGCAAAGAGTTGACGTTCGCTGAAGTCGACGATGCGGCGAAACGGTTGGCGACGATGCTTCAATCGAAAGGGCTGCAAAAAGGGGACCGTGTCAGTCTGATGCTCCCGAACTGTCCGCAATTCGTCATTTCGTTCTATGCGGTCCTGTACGCCGGCGGTACGGTCGTCCAGACGAATCCGCTCTACACGGAGCATGAGCTCGAGAACTTAATCACGGACTCCGGTGCGAGCATCATCGTCACGCTCGACCTCCTGTATCCAAAATCACTTCGTGTGAAGCAGAAGACGGACGTCAAAACGATTATCACGACGAGTATCGCCGACTATCTGCCGTTCCCGAAAAATAAGCTGTATCCCATCAAAGTGAAGCGCGAGAACAATATCGTCATCGATACGACAGGTTCGGTCGCGTTCAAGGACTATAAACAGTTCGATCCAATCACGCCGGTTGCGGTCGACCCGAAAGAAGACGTCGCGGTGCTGCAGTATACGGGCGGGACGACGGGACTGCCGAAAGGCGTTATGCTGACCCACTTCAACTTGACGGCGAACGTCGACCAGATTTCGAACTTCTTCTATAGATATAACCGTGGTGATGAGAAACGCGTCTTATGCGTCGTGCCGTTCTTCCATATTTACGGCATGTCGTGCTGTCTGAACTTCGGGATGGCGAACGGATATGAGCTCGTCCTCGTGCCACGCTTCGACGTCACCGACGTCCTGAAGACGATCAATAAGAAGAAACCACACTTCTTCCCGGGCGCCCCGACGATGTACGTCGGTATCCTCAATGACCCGAAACTGAAGAAATACGACTTGTCGTCAATCGAGGCGTGTATCTCGGGATCGGCCCCGCTGCCGGTCGAAGTACAGGAGCAGTTCGAGAGCATCACGGGCGGACGCATCGTCGAAGGCTACGGCTTGTCGGAGACGTCACCGGTCACACATGCGAACTTCTTATGGGATAAACGGATTGTCGGCTCAATCGGGGTGCCGTTGTCGGACACTTCTGCTAAAATTGTAAAGGCAGACGGAGAGACACTGGCCGATATCGGCGAGATCGGGGAGATCATGCTGCACGGTCCGCAAGTCATGAAAGGGTACTGGCAGAAGCCAGAAGAGACGGCAGCCGTCTTGAAGGACGGATGGCTCGCGACCGGTGACCTCGGCTATATGGGCGAGGATGGATTCTTCTATATTGTCGACCGGAAGAAAGACATGATTATCGCCGGAGGCTTCAACGTCTATCCGCGTGAGATTGAAGAAGTGCTATACGAACATCCGGCCGTCAAGGAAGCTGTCTGTATCGGCGTACCGGACCCGTATCGCGGTGAGACGGTCAAGGCGTTCATCGTGACGCGTGACGGCACCAGCGTGATGGAAGAAGAGCTCGACAAGCACTGTCGCGAGAAGCTCGCAGCGTATAAAGTACCGAAGCTGTATGAGTTCCGGGAAGAGTTGCCGAAGACGTTCGTCGGTAAGATTTTACGTCGTGTCCTCGTCGACGAAGAGAAAGCGAAACAAGTGAAACAAAGCAGTTGACACAAGCGCGTCACATGATAGAATAATAAATGAATGAACCATCATTCATTTTTAAGCAGCGGTAAGGAGCTTGGGTGTTTATGACAAAGAATGGATCAAAAAGTGACCGCATTATCGATGCGGCAGTGAAAGTGATTGCGGATCATGGCTATCACGGTGCAAAGGTGACGGCCATCGCCAAAGAGGCGGGCGTCGCCGACGGAACGATTTATCTGTACTTCAAAAACAAGGAACATCTGTTGATTGAATTGTTCCAGACGAAGATGGGCCTGTTCATCGACTACTCGAAACAACAAATCGAGCGGGAGACGACGGCCGGCGACAAACTGTATCAGTTGATTGAGTCGCACTTGAAGCAACTATCGGCCGATTACGACCTCGCCGTCGTGACGCAAATCGAGCTCCGGCAGTCGAACTTGGCGCTCCGACAAAAGATTAGCGAAGTGCTCAAACCGTACTTGAACTTAATCGATGCGGTCGTACAACACGGAATCGACACCGGCGAATTCGATCGCGATCTCGACTATCGACTCGCTCGGCAGATGATTTTCGGCACGATCGACGAAGTGGTCACGAGTTGGATGGCGAGCGGCTTCAAGTATGACTTGATGTCGACGCTACCGAAAGTACACCATATGTTAAAAAAAGGGCTTGCTTAACCGTAAGCCCTCTCGCTAGCTCAAAAAATGAACGCTGATTCATGAATGATGGTGCGAACAACTTATAAGGGGGAACTACGATGAATATTTTTGTATTGCTGAAGCGTACGTTCGATACAGAGGAAGCGATTCAGCTCGAGAATGGGGAAATTCAAGAAGACGGCGCTGAGTTCATCATCAACCCGTATGACGAATATGCGGTCGAAGAAGCCATCCGTAAGCGTGACGATCTCGGGGGAGAAGTCACGGTCGTGACGGTCGGACCGGAAGACGCGGACAAAGAACTTCGGACGGCGCTCGCGATGGGTGCGGACAAAGCGGTCCGCATCTCAATCGAGGATGACGTCGAGGACGCAGACCATGTGACGATTTCGAAAGTGCTCGCCACGTACTTGAAAGAGCAAGCGCCAGATCTCATCTTCGCAGGGAACGTCGCCATTGACGGCGGTAGCGGCCAAGTCGCACCACGTGTCGCTGAACTGTTGGACATGAACTACGTGACGACGATCACGAAGCTCGACATCGACGGCACGACAGCGACGGTCACACGCGACGTCGAAGGGGACACTGAAGTGATCGAAGTGGCGCTCCCGCTCCTCGTGACAGCGCAGCAAGGATTGAACGAACCGCGTTACCCGAGCCTTCCAGGCATCATGAAGGCGAAGAAGAAGCCACTCGAAGAACTCGAACTGTCGGACATCGACCTCGATGAAGACGAGATCGAAGCGAAAATCGAGACGATCGAACGTTTCTTGCCAGAAGAGAAGAAAGCTGGGCGCATCCTTGAAGGGGATACGTCGTCACAAGTGAGCGAGCTCGTTCAATTACTTCGCACGGAAGCAAAAGTCATTTAAGGGGGACACATAGATGAAAGCTTTAGTACTCGCAGAAGCGCGTGAAGGCGCGTTACGGAACGTATCATTTGAAGCAATCGCTGCAGCGAAGCAATTGACGGACGACGTGACGGCAGTCGTCATCGGGGATGACGTCAAAGCACTCGCGACGGAACTCGGGGAGTACGGCGCGGGTCGCGTCCTCGTCATCGAAGACGAGCGTCTCAAGCACTACACGCCGGACGGTTATGGGCAAGTGCTCCGCCAAGTCATCGACCAAGAGTCACCGGACATGATCGTGCTCGGTCATACGGCACTCGGGAAAGACATCGCCCCGAAACTCGCGGCGCGTCTTGACGCAGGTCTCATTAGTGACGTCGTCTCAATCGAAGGGTCAGGCAAAGAAGCCGAGTTCGTCCGCCCAATCTATTCAGGGAAGGCGTTCGAGAAAGTGAAATTCAAAGACTCGGTCATGTTCTTCACGATCCGCCCGAACAACATCGACGCACTTCCGCGTACGGCCGGGGCGAGCGCTACGGTCGAGACACCGAGCGTTGAACTGAAAGACCTCGCCATGATCGTCAAAGAAGTCGTCCGCAAGGCGACCGGCAAAGTCGACTTGTCAGAAGCGAAAGTCATCGTCGCCGGTGGCCGTGGTGTCAAGAGCGAAGACGGCTTCAAGCCGCTCGAAGAGCTCGCTGAACTGCTTGGCGGGGCCGTCGGTGCTTCACGTGGAGCATGTGACGCCGACTATTGCGACTACGCGCTTCAAATCGGTCAGACCGGCAAAGTCGTCACGCCGGACCTGTATATCGCCTGCGGCATCTCGGGCGCGATTCAACACTTGGCCGGCATGAGCAACGCCAAAGTCATCGTCGCCATCAACAAAGATCCGGAAGCGAACATCTTCAGCGTGGCCGATTACGGCATCGTCGGCGACTTGTTCGACGTCGTCCCACTCTTGACGGAAGAGTTCCGCAAACACCTCGTCAATAGCTGATATGCAGAACGTTTGGGGAAACGTACCCTCCGTGGTATACTCTGAACATGAAATGCATGAGGGTGCTTCATCCGGCTCTCACATCTTACTGGGGAGGTATTTACCAAATGGCTATTAAACACGCAACGACTCAAACATTTGAACAAGAAGTAAAAGAGGGCGTCGTCCTCGTCGATTTCTGGGCAGCTTGGTGTGGACCGTGCCGCATGATCGCACCGGTACTCGAAGAGCTTGACCAAGAGATGGGCGACCAAGTCCAAATCGTCAAACTCGACGTTGACGAGAACCCAGAAGTAGCGGGCGCTTTCCAAATCCAAAGTATCCCGACACTTATGATGTTCAAAGACGGACAACCTGTTTCGAAAACAATGGGCTTCCAACCAAAAGAAGCACTCAAAGAGTTTATCGCGACAGCACAATAATGCCCAAAACAACCGCTCGGGTTTCCCGTCGGTTGTTTTTTTATACGCCATTCTAAAATTGAATCGTGAGATTTTTTTTACATTTTCCGACGTGTTCTTTCATATTTAAAAGTTTTAAAATGATTTAGAATTGTGAATAAACGGGGAAGTTTTTATCATGGCTAAGAACGGAAAATTTACGTTATACTCATGTAGAGACGTGATGTAGTCAGATGAACCTACTTTTAGGTTCACCTTGTTACAGCACTTGTACGACTCTGTTCGAAGGAGGAATTTTCTTGTCGGTGTTACATCTCGCAATTTTATTGCCGCTTCTGGCGGCGCCGTTTATCCCGTTTCTGTTTCGGGCTTTGAAACGAATACATACGGGTTGGTTTGTGTTGGTCGTGCCAACGCTGTTGTTCGTGTACTTTTTCCGTTTTATCAGCGTCACGAGTGACGGGGGTGTCGTAACTGAAACGGTACGATGGATGCCATCGCTCGGCATCAACTTCACGGCGTATGTGGACGGTCTCGGTCTTTTATTCGCGCTCCTCATTACGGGGATTGGAGCGCTTGTTGTCTTGTATTCAATTTATTACTTGAACAAAGACAAAGAATCGCTCGGTCATTTTTACGTCTACTTGCTCCTCTTCATGGGCGCGATGCTTGGTGTCGTCCTATCTGACAACATGGTCGTCATGTACATGTTCTGGGAATTGACATCAATTTCGTCATTCCTGTTGATCGGGTATTGGTATGAAAAAGAGCGTTCCCGTTACGGGGCGCGCAAATCGATGCTCATCACTGTTTTCGGTGGGCTGTCGATGCTCGGTGGGATCGTGGTTCTCGAGTCGATCGTCGGCTCGTTCAGTATCCGTGACATGGTTGCAAACCAGGCGTTGATTGCGGAGAGTCCTTTCTTTATCGCAGCGATGATTCTCATCTTGCTCGGCGCCTTCACGAAGTCGGCGCAATTCCCGTTCCACATCTGGTTGCCGGACGCGATGGAAGCACCGACCCCGGTCAGTGCATATCTCCATTCGGCGACGATGGTCAAGGCCGGTCTCTATCTCGTTGCACGGATGAGCCCGGTGTTCCAAGAGTCACCGATCTGGCTCTGGACGATTGCAGCGGTCGGGACGTTCACGTTGTTCTGGGGTTCATTCAACGCGGTCAAACAGACCGATTTGAAAGGAATCCTCGCCTTCTCGACCATCAGTCAACTCGGACTCATCATGTCGCTCCTCGGCCTTGGTGCCGCGGCGCTTCATTATGACGGTATGGATGATAACATCTATATGGTCGCGACGATCGCGGCAATCTTCCACTTGATCAACCACGCGACGTTCAAAGGGTCTCTGTTCATGATGGTCGGGATTGTCGACCATGAGACGGGGACACGTGATATTCGCAAACTCGGCGGTCTCATGACCGTCATGCCGATCACGTTCACGATTGCCGTCATCGGTTCGTTGTCGATGGCAGGGTTACCGCCATTTAACGGCTTCCTCAGTAAAGAGATGTTTTTGAAGGCGACGACGAAGGTGTTCTCGATGGACTTCTTCGCGCTCGATACAATTGGTATCTTGATTCCGGTCGTCGCGTTCATCGCGAGCGTGTTCACATTCATCTACAGTTTGATCATCTTCACACGGACGTTCATGGGCAAAGCCCAATTCGACAAGTTGCCGAAACAGCCGCACGAGGCCCCGATTGGGATGCTGATTCCGCCGGCGATTCTCGCCATCCTCGTCGTCGTGCTCGGTTTCGTGCCGAACGTGTTGTCGAACTCGCTCATCAAGCCGGCCGTCGAGTCAATCTATCCGACGCTCGTCGCGAGCGGTCAAGATGTGAAGGTCGATATTTACTTCTGGCACGGATTGACACCTGAACTTTATATGACGATCGGGGTCATCTTGCTCGGGACGCTCATGTTCTTCACGATCAACAAGTGGATGGGAATCTATAATCGGATCCCACACCGCATGACGCTCAATGGCATGTATGACGGGTCGCTCGTCTGGTCGAATAACGCGGCGTACCGCTTTAAAGACAACTATATGACCGGTTTCATCCGCTCGTACTTGATTTACATTTTCGTCTTCATGTCGGGGATGCTCTTGTTCTCGATGTGGTGGTACGACTTGTTCAACTTCTCGTTCGGCGAGTTGGCCGAGATTGCGCCATATGAATATGTGCTTGGTGCCGTCATTGTATTGAGTGCTCTCGCAATTCTGTTCATGCGCTCACGCCTCCCGGCCATCATCTTGCTTGGTGTCGTCGGATATAGCGTTGCGTTGTTCTTCGTCTTCTTCGAAGCGCCGGACCTCGCGCTTACCCAGCTTGTTATCGAAACGGTGTCGGTTGCGTTGTTCCTGCTCGTGTTTTACCACATGCCTGACATCAGCAAGAAAGAAGCCCGGATGCGCTTCAAAGTCGGCAACGCCATCGTGTCTGTCCTTGTTGGGGTTACGGTCATGATGCTTAGTTTCATGACATTGTCGAATAGATCACTTAGCTCGATTTCGGAATACTATAAAGAAAACGTATACGATTTGGCTGCCGGTAAGAACATGGTCAACGTCGTCCTTGTTGACTTCCGTGGCTTTGATACGTTGTTCGAGATTATCGTCCTCGCGATTGCTGGTCTCGGTATTTATACGATGATTAAGTTTAGAACGACCGTACAACGCACGAAAGGAGACGATGCAAATGGACATGAAGCCAAAAAGTAATAAACGTGTCAATGACGTCATTTTACAGACGGCAGCGGTGATTATTTTCTTCATCATTATCGTCTTCTCGATTCACTTGTTCTTCTCGGGTCACTACTCACCAGGCGGTGGTTTCATCGGAGGTTTGATGACAGCAGCGGCACTCGTGCTCCTGCTCCTCGCCTTCGACTCGAAGACACTTGCCACAGTGTTGCCATTCGATTATCGACGCATGACGGCACTGGGGGCGCTCATCGCCGTATTGACCGCGATGCATTCGATTTTCTTTAACTTGCCGTTTTTAACGCACGCCTACGATAAATTCGATTTGCCATTGCTCGGTGAAGAGACACTCCATACAGCGATTGCGTTTGACCTTGGGGTCTACTTAGTCGTCATCGGTGTCACGATGACCATCATTCAAACGATTGGAGAGAGTGAATAATGGAAATCTTCGTTAGCATCATTATCGGTGCCTTGACGATGTGTGCAGTCTATATGATTCTCTCAAAGAGTTTGTTGCGCATCATCATCGGTACGGCATTGTTTAGTCACGCCGCTCACTTGCTCGTCTTGACGATGGCAGGATTGAAGACAGGCGCCGCACCTGTCCTTGTAGACGGCGTGACCGATTATACCGACCCGTTACCGCAGGCGCTCGTTCTTACGGCGATCGTCATCAGTTTCGGGGTGACCGCGTTCTTCTTGGTACTTGCTTACCGCGCCTATCAAGAGCTGAGCACGGATAATATGGAGGAAATGAAAGGAACAGAATCGAATGATTAACTTACCTGTGTTTCCGATTGTCATCCCTGCGCTTGCGGCAATCATCATGATGTTCCTGCCAAAGAACGTTCGCCTTCAACGCGGCATGGCACTCGGGTCAATTGTTATCACGTTACTTGTATCACTTTTATTGGTGCATACCGTATCACAAGAGGGCATTCTGACCCTCAATCTCGGGAATTGGCCGGCGCCGTTCTCGATAACCCTCGTATCGGACATGTTATCGGCGTTGCTTGTCACGACATCGACGCTACTCACACTCTTCATTGTCTGGTTCGCCGTCCATTACTTCTCGGTCGCTTATGAGGAGAATTACGTGTACGTGGCGATGCTGTTTTTACTTGTCGGTGTCAATGGGGCGTTCACGACAGGTGATATCTTCAACTTGTTTGTCTTCTTTGAAGTGTTCTTGATTTCGTCATACGTCTTGATCGTCCTCGGCGGCAAAGGTGTCCAGCTACGCGAGTCGATTAAATACTTGCTCGTCAACGTGATCGCTTCGGCGCTGTTCGTCATGGCGGTCGCCTATCTATACGGTGCGGTCGGGACACTAAGTCTAGCGGACCTTGCTCAGAAGATTCCGCTTGTCGACAACCCGAACGTGATCTCGGTCATTGGGGTTATGTTCATCATCGTCTTCGGATTGAAAGGTGCGCTCGTGCCGCTCCATTACTGGTTACCGGGATCGTACGTCGTCGCTCCGACACCAATTCTCGCTTTGTTTGGTGCACTTCTGACCAAAGTTGGGGTCTACTCGATTCTTCGGACGTATACGCTCCTCTTCGACGTGAACGGTACGTTCTTGCAGACTTTTTTAATCGTCCTTGCCGTGCTCACAATCATCACAGGGATGGTTGGGGCAATCGCTTATAATGACGTGAAGCTCATCATCATCTACAACATTATGATTGCCGTCGGGGTAATTCTGTATGGGATTGCAATCAATACGCAGACATCACTCGAGGGTGCGCTCTACTACTTGATTCACGATATGATGATCAAAGCGGTGCTGTTTATGCTCGTCGGGATAATGATTGGCATTACTCGCTCCGGTCAGCTTCGCGATATGGGAGGATTGATCACACGCTTCCCGTTGTTCGGCTGGGCGTTCTTCATCGCAGCGCTCTCGCTTGCCGGGATTCCACCGCTCAGTGGCTTCTTCGGAAAGCTTCTCATCATTCAAGGTGGTGTCGGGGAAGGGGACTTGTTCGGACCGATTCTCGTCCTCATCTCGAGCCTGTTCGTCTTGTTCTCGGTCATCAAGATTTTCTTGTACGGCTTTTGGGGAGAAGAACGCAAGCATTATGACGGACCGCTCGTCCCATATACGAGCCGACTGCTCGTCCCGGTATGCCTGTTGCTTGCTGTGGCGGTCGCATACGGTTTCGGAGCCGAGCTGATGCATCCGTATATTACCCAGGCAATCGAACCGCTCACACAACCAGAACTTTACATCGATGCCGTACTAAAGGAGTGACAACGAGATGGCCTATCAAATCTTAATCAACTTTTTCTTGGCGTTCATCTGGATGTTCCTCACGGGATCGTTCACGACGTACGGTTTTCTCATCGGGTATTTGCTCGGTTTGCTCGTCATCTTCATGATGCGCCGCTTTTTCCGGGAGTCCGGTACCAATTTTTATTTTACACGCGTCATCAAGCTCGTGAAGTTGTTGCTCATTTTCTCGCGCGAGCTCGTCATGGCGAACTTTGAGGTGTTGCGCCTCGTCTTGAGTCCGAAACTTGAAATTCAGCCTGGTATTTTCCGATACGAGACGTCGCTCAAGTCGGGCTGGAAAATCAGCCTCTTGTCGATGCTCATCTCGTTGACACCAGGGACACTCGTCGTCCAAGTATCGCAAGACAATAAGATCCTCTATATCCATGCTCTTCATATGCCGGATAAAGAGGCGCTCAAGCAGGACATATATGATAACTTCGAATCAAGCATTAAGGAGGCGACGGAATGATGCATTGGTTAGACGTTTTGATTTATATCTCACTTGCCATCCTTCTCATCGCGATGCTGTTCATGTTGTATCGGGTTGTGAAAGGGCCGACGACACCAGACCGCGTCATCGCCCTCGACTCGATCGGGATTGCCCTCATCTCCGTCGTTGCGCTCTTGTCGATTTTACTGGACACGACGATGTTCTTTGAGGTCATCCTCTTGCTCAGTATTCTTGCCTTCATCGGGACAGTGGCGTTCTCGAAATATCTAGAGAGAGGAGCGATTATCCATCATGACCGCGACAATGATCTTTGATATATTGACCGGTGTATTTACAATCATCGGGGTGTTCTTCACTGTCGTGGCGGCAATCGGCCTCCTCCGGTTGCCTGACATCTACTCGCGAACTCACGCGGCGTCGAAGTCGGCAACACTCGGTGTCATGTTCGTCCTGTTCGCGGCGGTGCTCCATGTCTGGGTCGACCAGCGTGTCTTCGATGCCCGTCTCTTACTTGGATTGTTTTTCGTCTTGTTGACGGCACCCGTCGGTGGTCATTTGATTGCACGGGCGGCACATGCGAAAGGCTTACCGCTCTGGAAAGACTCGCTTCAGGACGCGTTGAAAGAAGATAAGGATAAAGGATTGGAATGATAAAAAAGACTCGCTGCGGCGAGTCTTTTTTATGTGTGACAATCGGCTGTGCAGAACCGTTCATATTGTGAGCTCCTCTAAGTTGATTGTCGTATGTTGGAGAAAACGTTAAATTAAATAGCTCAAGTCGGACGCGGACGTCGGATAGGCGAACTCCAAGTGTTTGACGTGTTGATGGGTGATATTGTTTTGTATAATGAACGAGAACAAGTTGATCAGTTCCGGCGCGTGTTGCCCGATCAAGTGGGCCCCGAGCACGTGTCCGTCCTTGCTGAGCAAGATGCGGGAGAACGCCGTCGTGTCGTTGATGCGCTCATACGTGAGGAAATGGGACAAGTCGTTGTCTTTACACTCGTAGTCGATGCCTTGCGCCTTGGCCTCGTCGACCGTCAGCCCGACCTTGGCAATCGGTGGTGTCGTGAAGACGACCGTCGGGGCGGGGCGCTCGGGGAGCGGACGCGTGTTGTTGCGGAGCAGGTTGAGCGCGGCGATGCGACCTTCCTGTCCGGCGAACGGGGTGAGGGCCGGGTTACGGCTCTTGGCGACGTCTCCGGCCGCATAGACGTTCGGATTCGTCGTCTGGAGAAACTCGTTGACCAAGACGCCGCCGTGGTCGGACTCGATGCCGGCCGCATCCAAGCGAAGTCGCTCGATGCTCGGAATCCGCCCGGTGGCGTTAAGTACGAGCCCTTCAAGGGTAGAGTCATCTGATAGTGTCACGACGTCGCCATTGATGTCGACCGGTTCGATTCCATAGCGGACATCGATCCCGATTTGAATCGTCTCATCGACAAGCCGTTTGACGACTTTACGGTCGAATGGCTTCAGCGCCCGCGACCGGACGAGGAGCGTCACGTCACATCCGAACCGGCGCAGAATATGGGCGAACTCGAAGGCGATATAACCGGCTCCGACGATGATGACGTGTTGCGGTAACACCTCAAGGTCGAAGACGTCGTTGCTCGTGATGGCAGCGTCTCCGCCGGGAATGTCGAGTGGACGCGGAATTTGCCCCGATGCGATCAAGAATTGATGCGCCGAAATTTCATGTCCTCCGATGACAATCGAGTCTTCATCGATGAAATGTGGTTCGCCTTCGAACAAATCGATGCCGTGTTCTTGCCAATGATGCATCTTCGTCGTCGGGACGGCAAAACGGTATTCGTCGACACGATGTTTGAAGGCGTGCCAGTCGAGCTTGAGTTCGCCGGTCACACCGAGCGGTTTCATCCGTTCGGCCCGGGCAATCAGGTTGGCTCCTTCCGCGAGCATTTTTTTCGGGTCACACCCGCGCTGCGGACATGTCCCGCCGAACGTCCAATTCTCGACAATCGCAATTTGTTTACCGGCGTCACGTAACACGCTGGCGGCCTGGCTCGCTGCCGAGCCGCTGCCGATGATGATGACATCGTACCGTTTCATTCAAAAACCCTCCCTCTGAGACTTCATCAATTTTTTCCCGTCTGGAAGGAACCTAAACTGAGGTGATCGAATTTGAGTCATTCTGACCACATTAAACATAAATTGGCGCTCCTCCCGGATGAGCCCGGCTGTTACTTGCATAAGAACGAGTACGGCGAAATCATTTACGTCGGGAAAGCGAAAAATCTGAAAAACCGGGTCCGGTCGTATTTCACCGGGGCGCACGACATCAAGACGATGCGGCTCGTGGCCGAGATTCGCGATTTCGAATATATCGTCACGGCGAGCGAACTCGAGGCACTCCTGCTCGAGATGACGCTCATCAAAAAGCACGACCCGAAATATAACATCCGCTTGAAGGACGACAAGTCGTACCCGTATATCAAAATCACGAACGAGCCGTATCCGCGACTACTCACGACGCGGAAGCTGAAACGGGACGGCGGCTTCTATTTCGGTCCGTATCCGAACGCCTACGCCGCCAACGAGACGAAGCGGTTGCTCGACAAGCTGTATCCGCTCCGGAAATGCCAACCGATGCCGCGCAAGCTCTGTCTGTATTACCACATCGGCCAGTGCCTCGGACCGTGTGAGCTTGCCATCGACACGGACGAGCAAAAAGAGATCGTCCAAGAGATTCGACGCTTCTTGAACGGGGAGACGAGCGAGACGCTCGCCAAACTTCAAGTCGACATGGGACAGGCTGCCGAAGACATGCAGTTCGAACGCGCCGCCGAGCTCCGTGACCAAATCCGGGCCGTCGAATCGATTATGAACAAACAGAACATGATTACGGCCGACCCAACAGCACGCGACGTCTTTGGCTACACACTCGACCGCGGCTGGATGTGCGTCCAAGTGTTCTATATGCGGGGCGGCAAGATGATCGAGCGCGACGTATCCCTGTTCCCACTTCATGGGGAACCGTCCGAGGAGCTCGAGAGTTTTATCGTCCAGTTCTACGAGCAGAACGTCTTGCCGAAGGAAGTGCTCGTCCCTGAGATCGTCCGCATCGATCTGTTGAACGAGGCGATCGGCACGAAAGTGATGCAGCCGAAACGAGGGGCGAAGCGACAGTTGCTCGACTTGGCGACGAAAAATGCAGGCATCGCCTTGAACGAAAAGTTCGAGTTACTCGCCCGCGACGAAGAGCGGACGCTCCTCGCCATGCGTGAGCTCGGTGAGGCGATCGGTATCCCAAACTTGTCGCGCGTCGACATCATCGACAACGCCAACATCCAAGGGGCGGACGCCGTCTCGGCGCTCGTCGTCTTCGAGGATGGCAAGCCGCTCAAGAAGGAATACCGGAAATACAAGATTCGTACCGTCCAAGGACCGGACGACTATGAGACGATGCGAGAGGTCGTGCGCCGTCGGTTCCGCCGTCTGTTGACGGAAGAGAAACGTCTGCCGGACCTGTTATTGATTGACGGGGGAATCGGGCAATTGAACGCCGCCCTCGATGTGCTGCAAAACGAGTTCGGGCTCGACTTGCCCGTCGGCTCGTTGAAGAAAGATGACCGTCACCGGACGAGCCAGCTCTTGTTTGGGGAAGGCGGCGGGGTCGTCGAATTGAATTCACGCTCGAGCGCGTTCTATTTGCTGCAACGTATGCAAGACGAGGTCCACCGCTTCGCCATCACGTTCCACCGCAGCCTGCGGACGAAGAAGATGACGAAGTCGGTGCTCGACGATATCCCGGGCGTCGGACCGAAGCGGCGTCAGCAGTTGATTCGTCATTTCGGGTCGATGAAGCAGATCCGTCTCGCCTCGCTCGAACAGTTGAAAGAAGCGGGTCTGCCGGAGAAGTTGGCCGAGACCGTAATCCAATACGTCCATGAGGAGACCGATGAATGAACCGAGACGCATTAGCCGATTTTCCAGACGAGACATCCCCTTTTATCGAACAGTTTATTCGTGGACTTAGTGACGTGACGGACGCGATTCGACATGCATACGTGCACGGGTCTTTGACGATGGGAGGCTTTCATCCGCGACAGAGCGACGTCGATTTACTGTTCGTGAGCGACCAAGACCTGTCGGACGAGGAACGGCTCGGTTTGATGCGACTGTGCCTGGAGACTTCGACGCAGCCTTATCCGCTCGAGCTGACCGTGCTGACGGAACGAGCGTTACAAGAATGGGTCCATCCGAGTCCGTTCGAGTTTCATTATAGTGAGCAATGGCGCATGCGGTTAGAAGAAATGTCAATCGATGAACTGCTCCATGAGCAACGCGGAATGACGGATCCGGATTTGGCCGCCCATCTTAAAGTCATTATGGAGCGGGGCCGTGTCTTGTTCGGGGCTCCGCTGCATGAGTTGTTGCTCGGGTTTGAGGATGGACATTACCGAGAAGCAATCAAGGGCGACGCGTTGGATTGCTTCAGCTCGCTCGAGAATCATCCCGTGTATAGCGTACTGAATCTCGTGCGGGTGATGGCCTATGAGATAGATGGACGTGTGCTCGCCAAACGAGAAGTGCTCGATTGGGCAAAGCGACAACCGATTCCGCCCGATCTCCTGCATGTCATTCAAAAAGCGGTAGCGGCGTATGCGGGCGAAGACATGACGTTCTCAAGGTCGGAGCTCATCGAGTTTCATTTCTTCGCCCATGAGCGCCTCTTCCCGCATGAAGAGATGGATGAGTTAGAGGATTAACTCAAAAAGAAAGAGCCGATGCGGTGTAAAAATCGCATCGGCTCTTCGTCATTCATACGTATCTTTTCGGTCTAGTTGGACGGTGATGTGGACGGCCTTGCGCGTCACGTCGGCATATCCTTCGGCGACGCATTGGAAACGACCCGCAATCTGTTCGGCTAAGAAGCCAGCCTCGAGCTGGAAGTAGCCCGTCGCCTTCTCTTGGGTTGCGGGTGGGGGCGTGAGCTCGAACAAGAATTTATTTCCTTTTTCTTTCAACAGCGTCAAATCTCCCCAGCCGGCCTCACTAAAGAAGGCGCTCAGTTCCTCATTGGGCATGACCGGGAACTTGCGTGCGACCCGTTTACCCGACCAATAGATGACTTGGGCGTAATCGTCCCCAAGCAAATCCGTCAACACATAATCGCGCAACAGTTCGATCGCGAAAGTGGGTTGGCTCATCGTTTCCATCTTCTTCCATCACTCCAATCTCTCTATACCATTATAACGACGAATCGGCTTTTGGTCACCGGGTATTTTGCAAAAGAATGTGTCACAAATCGGTCAGGTTGTCTTGTCATACAAAATTCACAAGAGTAGAATAGGAGACAGAAAGCTATATTTACATTTGAAAACGCTTTTATTTACAAAACGAGCCAAGGGCTCGTACAAAGGGGGAACTAGAATGGCTTCGCAGCGTGACTATTTCAGTCGTAAAGTCCATTCGCTACTTGGGGTCATCCCAATCGGCCTGTTTTTGATCGTCCACTTGTCGGTCAACTACTATATCGTCGATGGGGTGGAGTCGTTTAACAAGGCAGCAAAATTCATGGAGAGCTTACCGTACTTGTACTTCCTTGAAGTCACCATCATCGCTTTGCCGATGATTTTCCACGGCGTGTATGGCGTGTATTATGCGTTTCTCGGTTCGATTAACACGAATCGTTACTCATACGCGCGTAACTGGATGTACATGCTCCAACGATTCACGGGCGTCTTCCTCGTCATCTTCATCGCATGGCACGTTTGGGAAACGCGCTTGGCGAAGTTGCGTGGCGTTGAAGTGAATGCGGAGATGATGCAAAACATCGTCGACAATCCGCTCATGCTTATCTTCTACATAGTCGGGATCCTCTCGGCTACGTTCCACTTCGCGAACGGTCTCTGGTCGTTTGCCATCACGTGGGGGATCACACAGTCGCCTCGTTCACAGCGCTTCATGAGCTACGTCTCAGGCGCGGTCTTCTTGGCACTATCTTTTGTCGGCATCCGTTCAATCTTGACGTTCGCTGGCATCTTGTAATAGGGGGAAAAGTACATGGCAAATCAAAGTTTGATCGTCATCGGTGGCGGTCTAGCTGGACTCATGGCGACAATCAAGTCGGCTGAGATGGGTGTTCCGGTAAAACTATTCTCGCTTGTACCGGTCAAGCGTTCACATTCAGTTTGTGCACAAGGCGGCATCAACGGTGCCGTCAACACGAAAGGGGAAGGGGATTCTCCTTGGCAACACTTCGATGATACGGTCTATGGGGGCGACTTCCTCGCCAACCAACCGCCAGTCCAAAAGATGGCGGAAGCGGCACCGAAAATCATCCACATGTTCGACCGGATGGGCGTCATGTTCAACCGGACGCCGGAAGGTCTTCTCGACTTCCGACGTTTCGGCGGCACGCTCCATCACCGCACGGCTTACGCCGGTGCGACGACAGGGCAACAGCTTCTTTACGCACTAGACGAGCAGGTCCGTCGCTATGAGGCGCAAGGGCTCGTCGAGAAGTATGAAGGCTGGGAGTTCCTCCGGGCCATCATCGATGAATCAGGCGTATGCCGTGGTGCGGTCTGTCAGGATTTACGCTCGATGGAAATTAAAGCGTTCCCATCGGATGCGGTCATCCTTGCGACAGGTGGCCCAGGAGTCATCTTCGGTAAATCGACGAACTCGGTCATCAACACCGGCCAAGCGGCTGGAGCGGTTTACCGTCAAGGCGCGGTCTACGCGAACGGCGAGTTCATCCAAATCCACCCGACGGCGATCCCAGGGGACGACAAGCTTCGTCTCATGAGTGAGTCAGCACGTGGTGAAGGCGGACGTGTATGGACGTATAAAGACGGCAAACCATGGTACTTCCTTGAAGAGAAGTATCCGGCCTACGGAAACCTCGTGCCGCGTGATATCGCGACGCGTGAGATCTTCGACGTCTGCGTCAACCAGAAGCTCGGCGTCAACGGCGAGAACATGGTGTACCTCGACTTGTCGCATAAAGACTCGAAAGAGCTCGACATCAAACTCGGCGGTATCCTCGAGATTTACGAGAAGTTCGTCGGCGACGACCCGCGGAAAGTCCCGATGAAGATTTTCCCGGCCGTTCACTATTCGATGGGCGGACTCTGGGTCGATTACGACCAAATGACGAACATCCCAGGGCTATTCGCTGCCGGTGAGTGCGATTACTCGATGCACGGTGCCAACCGTCTCGGTGCCAACTCGCTCCTCTCGGCTGTATACGGCGGGATGGAAGCCGGTCCTGCGGCCGTTCATTACATGCGCGGTCTCGACCAAGCGACAGAGAGCGTGCCAGAAGCACTCTTCAACTTCAACGAACGTGAAGAAATCGAGCGGTTCAACGACATCCTCGCGATGGAAGGTACGGAAAACGCGTATCAAATCCACCGTGAGCTCGGCGAACTCATGACCGACAACGTCACGGTCGTTCGTTACAACGATAAGCTCGAAGCGACGGATCTCAAACTCCGTGAACTTCGTGAACGCTATAACAACATCTCCGCGACCGATACGGCCCGCTGGAGCAACCAAGGGGCATCGTTCATCCGACAGCTCGACCACATGCTCGACCTCGCACGCGTCATCACACTCGGCGCCTTGAAACGCGATGAGAGCCGTGGGGCTCATTACAAACCGGACTTCCCGGAACGTGATGACGAGCGCTTCATGAAGACGACGATGGCACGTTATAACAATGGGGAAGTCGATATCTCGTATGAAGAGATCGACGTTTCGTTAATCCCGCCACGTAAACGGGATTACTCGAAGAAAGGGGCGAAGACGAAATGACGACGCCGATGCAAGCAGATCAAAAAGACATTCGTTTTATCATTGAACGCCAGGACGGGCCGGATCAACCGACCTATACGGAAGAGTTTACCGTCCCGTACCGTCCGAATATGAACGTCATCTCGGCACTGATGGAAATCCGCCGGAACCCGGTCAACGCGAACGGGGACAAGACGACACCAATCAACTGGGACATGAACTGTCTCGAGGAAGTGTGTGGCGCTTGTTCGATGATCATCAACGGCAAGCCGCGCCAATCGTGTACGGCACTCGTCGATAAACTCGAGCAGCCGATCCGTCTTGCTCCGATGAAGACGTTCCCGGTCGTCCGTGACCTTCAAGTCGACCGTCAGCGCATGTTCGACGCGTTGAAAAAAGTGAAGGCTTGGGTTCCGATTGACGGGACGTACGATCTCGGACCAGGACCACGGATGCCAGAGAACAAGCGTCAATGGGCGTATGAACTATCGAAATGTATGACGTGCGGTGTCTGCCTCGAGGCATGCCCGAACGTCAACGACAAATCGAGCTTCATCGGACCGGCCGCCATCTCGCAAGTCCGTCTCTTCAACTCGCATCCGACCGGCGCCTTCCATGCGGAAGAACGTTTGGAAGCGCTCATGGAAGACGGTGGCCTCGCACAGTGCGGAAACGCACAAAACTGTGTCGAAGTTTGTCCGAAAGGCATTCCGCTCACGACGTCTATCGCTGCGATGAACCGTCAGACGACGCTTCACTCGTTCAAATCGTTCTTCGGTAGCGATAAAGGCCGCACCGGTTCTGCGGTTGAGGCGTAAGGGATCCGGATGACGAAGTACTTCCGGGAAGCCGATTGGGAAACACGTGTCAGAGCAGGGGTCGCGCTAGATGTCAAAGTCCGATTTTCGGAGTGCGACCCGTACGGCCATATGAATAACACGATTCCGTTCATCTATTTTGAGGATGCGCGCATCGAGTTGCTTGAAGCGACTGGGTTCTCGTTGAAAGATGGGTTCGTCGTCGTGGCGGACGCTCAGTGTGACTATGTCCGCCAGGTGATGCCGCGCCAACCGATCAAGGTGTATGCCAATGTCTTGACGGTCGGAAACACTTCATGTGATATTCATTACGGGGCATATGATGGAGAACAGCTCATGTTCGCGGGGCGCACGAGCCTCGTGCACTTGTCGAAATCCGGTCGTCCGACCGAATGGACTCCAGAATATAAAAATCGCTTGCAGAATTTTTGCGAATCCGCTATCATTTGATAATGAGTTCACAAACAATTATTTTGCAGGTCCGCCTGTAGAATTGAAATTTGAAGGGAGACTATCACGTCATGGAAAAAACGTTCACAGTCGTTGCAGATTCAGGAATTCACGCTCGTCCAGCTACACAGTTGGTTAACACAGCTTCTAAGTTCCAATCAGATATCAACCTTGAGTACAACGGTAAGACAGTAAACCTCAAGTCAATCATGGGTGTTCTTTCACTCGGAATCGCTAAAGATTCTACAATCAAAATCACTGCAGCTGGTGACGATGCAGAAGAAGCGGTTAACACGCTTTCTGACATGCTCACAAGCGAAGGTCTTGCTCAGTAATTGAGCGACGGACGAGGCGGCCAATCGGCTACCTCGTCTTTTTTGTTTGTCACGAGACCGTTTCTTTTTCAGAATCGGCTTTTTTGGTAAGATAGATGGGAATGGAAGTGATGATCATGAAACGAGCGATTGGAGTACTCGATTCAGGAGTTGGCGGCTTGACGGTGGTCAAAGAACTGATGCGCCAACTACCGAAAGAAGAAATTATCTATATCGGCGACACGGAACGGTGCCCGTATGGCCCGCGCCCGCACGATGAGATTGAAGCCTATACGTGGGAACTGATTGAGTTCCTGTTAAGCAAGAACGTGAAGATGATCGTCATCGCCTGCAACACGGCGACAGCAGTCGTCTTGAAAGAGGCGCGCAAACGCCTCAACATCCCGGTCATCGGTGTCATCGACCCGGGAGCCCGCGCGGCCGTCAAAGGGACGCGCAATAAACATATCGGCGTCATCGGTACGAAGATGACGATCGAGAGCAACTCGTACGAGACGGCGCTCCGGCACGTGGCCGGCGAGATTGATGTGTACTCGCTCGCCTGTCCGCCGTTCGTCCCGCTCGTCGAAGCCGGCGAACTCGACGGGGAACGCGTCCGCGCAATCGTTGCCGAGACGATTCGGCCGCTCCAATCTTCCGAGATGGATACGCTCATCCTCGGGTGCACGCACTATCCGTTGCTCGCGCCGGTCATTCAAGACGTCGTCGGACCGGACGTCCACTTGATTTCGTCCGGTGACGAGACGGCGCTCGAAGTGGCGGCCATCCTGGACTTCAAAGAGCTCGAGAACGACCTCGACACGGTCCCGGCGCACCAGTTTTATGCGACGGGGGACGTCGTCATCTTTGACCGGCTCGCGACAGAGTGGCTCGGTCAGCCCGTGAGAGCGGAGAAAGTAGAGGTGTCCGGTGTCGATGCGTAACGAACGAAAACAGGACGAGCTCCGGCCCGTCGAAATCGTTCCTCATGTGAACAAGCATGCGGAAGGATCGGTCCTCATCTCGATTGGGGACACGAAAGTCATCTGTACGGCGACGGTCGAAGAACGCGTCCCGAACTTTTTGCGCGGCAAGAAGCAAGGCTGGATTAACGCCGAGTACGCCATGCTTCCACGCGCGACCGGCAACCGTACGGTACGTGAGTCGGTTCGCGGGAAACAGTCGGGCCGGACTATGGAGATTCAGCGTCTCATTTCCCGGTCGCTCCGCTCGGTCGTCGATTTGGAACGGCTCGGCGAACGGACGATTTGGATTGACTGTGACGTCATCCAAGCGGACGGGGGCACGCGCACGGCCTCGATCACCGGCGGTTTCTGCGCCCTCGTCCTCGCGGTCGATGCGCTCATCCGTCAAGGCAAGCTTGACGACACGCCGATTAAAGAAGGCGTCGCGGCCATCTCGGTCGGACGGACCGACGAATTGCTCCTTGACTTGAACTACGAAGAAGACGCCGCGGCTGAGGTCGACATGAACGTCGTCATGACGGCGAGCGGACGTTTCGTCGAAGTGCAGGGCACGGGGGAAGAGGCGACGTTCACGTTGCTCGAGATGAACGAGATGCTCCAGATGGCCCAGAGCGGGATCGAGACGCTGTTCAAGGCGGCTGAAGACGCGCTCGGTGCCTCATGGTGGTATGTCGGGGAACAATTGGAGGAGACAACATGAAGTTGATTATTGCGACACATAACGCAGGAAAAGTGAAAGAGTTGGAGGCGATGTTGACGCCGCTCGGCTTCGAGGTCGAGTCATTGCTCGACTATCCGGACGCGCCGGAGACGGACGAGACGGGCACGACGTTCGAAGCGAACGCCGAACTGAAAGCGAAGGAAGCGGCCCGTTACTTCGGCCATGCCGTCCTCGCTGACGACTCGGGGCTTGAAGTCGACGCGCTCGACGGGGCACCGGGTGTCCATTCGGCCCGCTTCGCCGGACCTGAAAAATCGGACGCGGCGAACAACGCCCTCTTGCTCGAGAAGTTGAACGGGGCGACCGACCGGACGGCACGCTTTATCTGTGCCCTCTGTCTGGCCAAACCATCAGGGGAGACGTTGACGGTACGCGGTACGATTGAAGGGACGATCGGCTACGCGCCGCACGGGGAGAACGGCTTCGGTTACGACCCGCTCTTCATCGTCCCGTCGCTCCATAAGACGGCAGCAGAACTTGAACGCGACGAAAAGGCGGCGGTCAGTCACCGCGGTCAAGCACTACGAAAGTTAGAGGCAGAAATCATTCCGTTCATGAAAGGGTGACCCGTATGCGTTTTCTCGTAGTCAGTGACAGTCACGGATTGACAGAAGAACTATCGATCATCTTTAATCGGCACGAACAAGAAATTGACGACGCGTATCATTGTGGCGACTCGCAACTCGCGCTCGTCGACGAGCACCTACTCCCGTATCACACGGTGCGCGGCAATTGCGACTTCGGTGGCGACTTGCCGCTCGAGCGAATCGAGGAGACGGCTGAAGGCACGATTCTTATCGTCCACGGCCATCACCACGACGTGAAGTACGACTTGAACCGGTTGCGTTATCGGGCCGAAGAGGTCGGGGCGAACGTCGTGTTGTTCGGCCATTCGCACGTCGCCGGAGCGTTGATTGAGGACGGGGTGCTCTATGTGAACCCGGGCTCGATTCGGATGCCGCGCGGACGGAGTGACAAGACGTATGTACTGATGGATCTCGAGAACGGGCAGGCCAACGTCCGCTTTTATCGGTCTGAGGACGGTTCAGTCGTCGAGGATCTCGATGTGAGCGGAAAGCTGTGACGGAATGAAAAGAAGGAATTGACAGCAAACCATTTTTCTATTATAGTTTTCTTGTCAATGTCCCAATAGCTCAGCTGGATAGAGCAACGCCCTTCAAGACAAATAGGAGCCTTTATAGGGAAACAGAAACCTATGGAGTGGACGACACTATATCGGTGAAGCCTTAACAGATCATGCTGATGGTAATACCGAGGAAACTTATTTCCTTTCGGGGACAAGATGGTTCGAAGGACTAAAGGTCATCCTTTAGAGGTAGAGCCATTGAAGGAGCACCTTGCTCGTGAGGTTCCGTAGAGACTACACGTGTCGCACCTGAAATGGTGAAGATATAGTCCAGACTACAAACAACACACGTTGGTGGCGAAAGCCATGGTGGTAAGCTAAGGCGTCGGTCGGGGGTTCGAATCCCTCTTGGGACACTTCCATTTAAAATAGAGATAGCCTCCACGGAGGTTGTCTCTTTTTTCGTTTTTCGGGGTATTGATTGACAACGAATCGATTCCTAACGGAAGATGGAGATGAATGGAAAGGGTGTGGAGAGATGGCAAAAGAGAAAGCGTACCCGTTTCCTGGGAACTGGTCGCGGCTTCAGAAGATGATTCAAGAGGCGGACACGGCCGGAGAACGGCAACGGGTCGAACCGATTCTGTGGGATTGGTATGAGGCAGTGCCCGGTGATCCCTTTGTTTTCATGGAACTATTCCAATGTCTGATGGAACGTCCGGAAGAACCGGAGACGCTTGAGAAACTCGAAGAACTCGTCACGACTCAGATGACGGTCGCAGAAGAACCTGCAGCCGGCGGGCTTCAAATCGCCCAGTATTACATCATGCGTGACCAACCGTTCGAGGCGGCCCATTGGATCAATCTCTATCTCGAATGGCAAGAGAAGACCGATCACGTCAACACACAAGCACATCAAGTACTGCAAGTGTTGAAGTTGACCGAGTTCCCGGCCGCGATTGCCAAAGTGAAGCGAATCCTTCATCGAGGCGGAATCGGCGAACAGATCGAGACGCTTGAACACGTCCATTTCAATATCGACGATGTCCTCGACAACGTCTTGAAAGAGCTCCTCGTCGCGGAACGTCCAAAGTTGATGAAGTTGATCGTGCTCCAAAAAGCGTTCGACGAGTTGTCGGTCATCGAATGGACCGATCTCGGGACACGGCACCGATTGACGCAAGACGAGGCGACCGTGCATACGCAAGCGTGGGAAGCGATGACCAATCAATTGCAGCGGGTCGTGTACGGTGACGAGATTGCGACACAACTGCTTATGAATTACATGTACACGCACTACCCGTTCACACCACGAGAAGCGTCTGACGTGGAGGTGGCGCTCGGACAGGCGAAAACGGCCATCTTGCAACACGAAGAAACTGACGGCCTAGCAGCGGAAATCCTCGAGGCGGACATGCGTTTCACCGAGGCGTTTCTAGACTAAATCCTTGTGTGCAGTCGCCGGATTTATGTTATAATACGGATTGTTGTACATTCTTGTACGTATAAACGAATTGTTGGAGGGACTTAGCATGACAGCAAAATGGGAAAAAACATCAGGTAGCCAAGGCGTACTCACGTACGAAGCACCTGCAGAAGCTTTTGATAAAGCAGTCGACGCCGCATTCAAAGATGTCGTCAAAACTTTGAACGTGCCTGGCTTCCGTAAAGGGAAATTGCCACGCCCAATGTTCAACAAAATGTACGGAGAAGAAGCACTCTATCAAGATGCGCTCGATATCCTCTACCGTGACACAGTTCAAGGTGCGGTCGAAGAAGCTGGTTTCGAACCAATCGCTCTCGAAAACATCGATGTAGACGGCACGCTCGAAAAAGGCAAACCTGTAACGTTCAAAGTAACGTTCGTCGTTGAGCCAGAAGCTGAGCTTGGCGAATACAAAGGTCTCGAGTACGAAGCTGTTGAAACAACAGTCACTGACGAAGAAGTTGCAGCTGAACTTGACGCGCTTCAACAGCAAGGCGCAGAGCTTGCTGTCAAAGAAGGCGCAATCGAAAACGGCGATACAGCTGTCTTTGATTTCGCAGGTTTCGCTGACGGAGAGCAATTCGAAGGCGGCACGGCTGAAAACTACACGCTCGAAATCGGTTCAGGCCAATTCATCCCTGGATTCGAAGAGCAAATGGTCGGCTTGACGGCTGGCGAAGAAAAAGACGTTGAAGTAACATTCCCTGAAGAGTACCACGCTGATAACTTGGCGGGTAAACCAGCGACATTCAAAGTCAAACTTCACGAAGTCAAAGCGAAGCAAGTTCCTGAGCTCGACGACGAGTTCGCAAAAGACATCGACGAGTCAGTTTCATCACTCGACGAGTTGAAAGCGAAAATCCGTGAGCGTTTAGAAACTGCGAAGAAACAAGAAGCGGAAGGCACAATGCGCGACCAACTCGTCGAGCAAGCAACAGCTAACGCAACAATCGACGTACCTGCAGTACTCGTTGACCAAGAAGTAGATCGCATGGTTCAAGAGTTCGGCACACGTGTTTCTTCACAAGGAATCGACCTCGACATGTACTTCCAGCTTACTGGAACGACTGAAGAAGCGATGCGCGAAGAGATGAAAGAGCAAGCTGAAGAGCGCGTTAAAGCTCGTCTCGTCTTGAAAGCAATCGCTGAGAAAGAAGCGATCGAAGTGTCTGACGAAGATGCTGAGAAAGAACTCGAAGAAATGTCTAAACTTTACAACATCGCACCGGATCAACTCCGCACGATGCTCGCGCCACAAGGCGGAATCGAGACACTTAAAGGTGACCTCAAATTCCGTAAAGCGATCGACGTTCTCGTTGAAAACGGGAAAGCGAAGTAATCGGATGACAGAAGGACGGCTGCCTAGCAGTCGTCCTTTTTTTCGTCACGACACTTTGCATGTGTTTATCTTTGATGAAGTGATTTGTTCATGCTACAATTATTGCAACGCAGAGATGTAAATGTCTTTTCACGGTGCATGCGCACCTGGGAATACAAATAGGCGATTTATCGCACTTACATCCATTTTCATTTAGAAGGGGTGTACCGAATGTTCAAATTTAACGAGGAAAAGGGGCAACTCAAGTGCTCGTTTTGCGGAAAATCGCAAGAACAAGTCCGTAAATTAGTCGCCGGTCCTGGCGTATACATTTGTGACGAATGTATCGAACTTTGCAATGAAATCGTTGAGGAAGAGCTCGGTGTGGAGGAAGAAGTCGAATTTAAAGACATTCCAAAACCACAAGAGATTCGTAACATCCTAGACGATTATGTCATTGGTCAAGACCGCGCCAAACGTGCGCTTTCAGTAGCTGTCTATAACCACTATAAACGCATCAACGCCGGTGGCCGTTCTGATGATGTCGAACTTTCGAAGTCGAACATCGTCATGATCGGACCAACGGGTAGCGGTAAGACGCTTCTCGCTCAGACGATGGCTCGCGTCTTGAACGTCCCGTTCGCAATCGCGGACGCGACGAGCTTGACGGAAGCCGGTTACGTCGGGGAAGACGTCGAGAACATCTTGCTCAAGTTGATTCAATCGGCTGACTATGATGTCGAGAAGGCTGAAAAAGGGATTATCTACATCGATGAAATCGATAAGATTGCCCGTAAGTCGGAAAACCCATCGATCACGCGTGACGTATCGGGTGAAGGCGTTCAGCAGGCACTTCTTAAAATTTTGGAAGGTACGGTCGCAAGCGTGCCGCCGCAAGGTGGACGTAAGCATCCGCATCAAGAGTTCATCCAAATCGATACGACGAACATCTTGTTCATCGTCGGCGGCGCGTTCGCTGGCATCGAAGCGGTCGTCAAACGCCGCATCGGGAAGAAAGTCATCGGATTTGGGAACGACCAAGAAAACCGCGAGTTGACGCAAGAAGACTTGCTCGCCCGCGCGCTTCCGGAAGACCTTCAGAAATTTGGATTGATTCCTGAATTCATCGGTCGTTTACCGGTTATGGCGACGCTCACGACGCTTGACGAGGAAGCACTCGTCGAAATCTTGACGAAGCCGAAGAATGCTCTCGTTCGTCAGTACGAGAAAATGCTCGAACTCGACGATGTCGAACTTTCGTTCACAGACGAGGCGTTGGTTGAAATCGCCAAACTTGCGATTAAACGTAAGACAGGCGCACGCGGTCTCCGCTCGATTATCGAAGAAATGATGCTCGATGTGATGTTCACTGTCCCATCGCGCGACGATATCGAGAAAGTCATCATCACGGATGAAACGATTACGGGTCTTGCCGGTCCGAAATACGTTCTTCGCGATGGTACTGTCGAACAGACAGGCGACAATAAAGAGACAGCATAATTTTGAACGAAAAAGGCTCAAACACTCGGCACATCCGAGTTTTGGGCCTTTTTGCACAGGAGGCGTTGTAATGGAACAATTACCAATCCTTCCTTTGCGTGGAGTCGTGGTGTATCCACTCATCGGAGTGACAATCGACGTGGGGCGTCCGCTCTCCCTACGGGCACTCCTTGCCGCAAAGGAACACGAGACAGATTTGATTGTTGTGACACAAAAAGAGACGGGGAAAGAATCACCTGAACCGGAAGACTTGTACGCGATCGGGACACGAGTCCATATCGCCAAGATGAGCGAGCTGTCGAACGAGACGGTCCGCGTCCGTTTGGTCGGGAAAGAACGCGTCAAGATCAACTCGATCGAAGAGACGAAGGAAGGCTGGTTCGCAGACGTCGAGCCACTCGAACTCGTCGAGGGGGAAGAAGTCGAGCGCACGGCACTCGTCCGCTTATTGAAAGAACAGTTTGGCAAACTCGTCGGCTCCATCAAAGGATTATCACCGGACGAGCGCCGTCGTTTCGAGATGTATGAACGGCTCGAGTCGTTGACCGATTATATCGCTTCGAAGCTCGACGTCGACGTCGATATCCGCCAAGCGATGCTCGAAGAACCGGATGCGGTCAAACGCGGTTTGGAACTGCTCGAGATTATGACACATGAAGTCGAAATCATCGAGCTCGAGCAAGAGTTGCGTGAACGGACGAAGAAGACGATCGAACAGGCACAAAAAGAATACTATTTGCGCGAGCAGATGAAGACGATTCAGCAAGAGCTCGGCGACCAGTCGCAAGAGTCTGAACCGAACCGTCTCCGTGAGAAACTCGAGGCGCTCGATTTGCCGGAAACGACACGGAAGAACGTCATGCGCGAAGCCGAGCGGTTGAACGTCGTCCCGGCGACGTCACCTGAGTACGCCGTCATCCGCAACTACCTCGACTGGATCGCCTCGCTGCCGTGGGGCATCGAGACGGAAGATAAACTCGACGTCAAACATGCGGCCGATGTGTTAGATGACGACCACTATGGTCTCGAGTCGGTGAAAGACCGGATCCTCGAGTACTTGGCCGTCCGACAGTTGACGAACTCGCTCCGCGGGCCGATTCTGTGTCTCGCCGGACCTCCAGGGGTCGGGAAGACGTCGCTCGCCCGCTCAATCGCGTCAGCGCTCGAACGGAACTTCGTCCGCGTCTCGCTAGGCGGAGTGCGTGACGAGGCCGAGATTCGTGGGCACCGTCGCACATACATCGGTGCGATGCCAGGCCGCATCATCCGTGGTTTGAAACAGGCCGAGAGCAAGAACCCGGTGTTCTTGCTCGACGAGATCGACAAGATGGCGTCCGATTTCCGGGGTGACCCGGCGTCGGCCATGCTCGAAGTGCTCGACCCGGAACAGAACGTCTCGTTCTCGGACCACTATATCGAGGAACCGTTCGACTTATCGAACGTGCTCTTCATCGCGACGGCGAACGACGTCTCGCAAATTCCGGCGCCGCTCCTTGACCGGATGGAACTCATCCAAATCGGCGGCTACACGGAACTCGAGAAAGTCGAGATCGCCAAGCGTCACTTGGTACCGAAACAGTATAAAGAGCACGGCTTGAAGAAGAGCCAGCTCACGATTAAAGAGGACGCACTTTACGAAGTCGTTCGCCGTTACACGCGTGAGGCCGGTGTCCGGAACTTGGAACGCGTCATCGGTTCACTTTGCCGGAAAGCGGCGAAGCAAATCGCCATCGGCGAGAAGAAACGCGTCACCGTCTCATTGAAGAGCCTCGGCGACTACCTCGGGAAACCGAAGTACCGCTACGGCAAAGGGGAGACGGAAGACTCGATCGGTGCTGTCACCGGACTCGCCTACACGGCGTTCGGGGGCGACACGCTCACGATTGAAGTCGCACTCGCACCTGGTAAAGGCAAGCTCCAGTTGACGGGGAAACTCGGTGACGTCATGCAAGAGTCGGCGCAGACGGCGTATAGCTACGTCCGTTCAAACGCGGAACGGTTCGGGATTGACCCGACGTTCTACGAGCGCCAAGACGTGCATATCCACGTGCCGGAAGGTGCCGTCCCGAAAGACGGTCCGTCGGCGGGGATTACAATCGCGACGGCGCTCATCTCGGCGTTGACCGGCAAGAAAGTCCGCCGTGACATCGGGATGACCGGGGAAATCACGCTCCGCGGCCGCGTCCTGCCAATCGGTGGATTGAAAGAGAAAGCGCTCGCCGCACACCGAGCCGGCTTGACGACCATCGTCATTCCGAAAGACAATGAGCGTGACATCGATGACATTCAAGACACCGTCCGTGAGAAACTGACGTTCGTCCCGGTCACGACGCTCGATCAAGTATTAGAAGTAGCATTTGGAGGAAATTAAATAATGAAAATCACTAAAGCAGAATTTGTCACGAGTGCCGTCGCACCTGACCATTACCCGATTCATGAGTTACCGGAAGTCGCACTCGCCGGACGTTCGAACGTCGGGAAGTCATCGTTCATCAACAAGATTTGTCAGCGCAAAGCACTCGCACGGACGTCTTCGAAGCCAGGGAAGACGCAGACGCTGAACTTCTTCAACATCAACGATGAAATCATGTTCGTCGACGTGCCGGGCTATGGCTACGCGAAAGTCTCAAAGACGGAGCGGGAGAAGTGGGGCATCATGATGGAGCAATATTTGACGTCACAGAGCGCGCTTCGCGGCGTCGTCCTGTTGGTCGATATCCGTCATGAGCCGTCAAGTGACGACGTGACGATGTACAACTTCTTGAAGCATTACGAGATTCCGGTCATCGTCGTGGCAACGAAGCTCGATAAAATCAAAAAAGCGCAGCGTCAAAAACATGAAGCGGCCGTCAAACGCAAGCTTCAGTTTGAATCGACTGACCGGTTCGTCGCATTCTCGGCGGAGACGGCAGAAGGCAAAGACGAAGCGTGGAAAGCAATTTATGATTTATTGACACGCGAAGAAGATTGACCGAAGACGAGGGCAACCCCTCGTCTTTTTTGTTTTCAGGGTTACGAGAGCGGGTAATTATCGTATAATTGTCCTAATTACATAAGACAAGAGAATAGAGAACGAGGTGGAAAGATGCAAATCATGTTTCAGAACAAATGGTACCGCTTCTTATTTTGGACGCTGACGATTTTCTTGGTCATCTGGGTCGGGACGGAAATCTCTTTCGTGTTCGAACCGATTCAAGTTATTTTGGCGCTCGTCACGGTACCGCTCATCATTGCTGGACTTTTCTATTATTTCTTAGTCGGGATCGTCGACTTCTTAGAAAAACGGATGGACGGCAAACGGCCGCTCGCCGTCGGGATTACGCTAGGTGGACTCGTGTTGATCTTTACGCTCGTCTTCAGCATCCTTGGCCCAGTACTCGCGGAGCAGGTGACGTCACTCGTTAACGCGATGCCGAGCATTGCCAAGGAATTGCAGGTACAGGCGTTCGCCGTTCGTGACTCGCTCATGCAAAATGAGTTCTTGTCACGCTTCATCGCCGAGAATGACGATATGTTCACCGACTTCACGAACAACGTGACGTCGTATCTCGGAGACGTCTTCGGGAATGTCGCGTCATCGTTCGGTCGTCTTGTCGGCTTCATCACGTCGGCCGTCATCACAATCGTCGTCATTCCATTCATGCTTTTGTATATGTTACTTGACGGGAAACGTCTTCCGGACTCAATCGTGAAGTTGTTGCCGTCGAGCTATGAGCGTGAGACACGCAACATCTTACATGACATGCATACGACGGTTAAAAACTACGTCCATGCCCAGTTGATCGTGGCGTTCTTCGTCGGAATCACGTCGCTCATCGGATTATGGATTATCGGACTCGACTATGCCATCCTACTCGCGCTCTTTATGATGGTGACGAACATCATCCCGTACGTCGGACCGTTCCTCGGTGCGGCACCGGCCGTTGTCGTCGCTTTCATCCAAGATCCGATTAAAGTGCTTTGGGTCATCGTCGTCATCATCATCGTCCAACAGATCGAATCGAACGTCATCTCGCCGCTCATCCAAGGCAAGTCACTCAAGGTGCACCCGCTGACGATCATCATCGTCTTGCTCGTCGCCGGGAACTTGGCCGGGATTATCGGGATGCTCATCGCGGTTCCGTTCTACGCGGTGGCGAAAGTCGTCGTTCAAAATATCGTCCGCATTTACAAGCTGAGGGAACGGAAACATTACCTCGAAGCGGAGGAAGAAGAAAAGACCCAAGAGAGTACAATCATCACCGATCCATCCTCTTTAAAATGAGGAATCAAGTAGAAATGGTCTCTATGTCCGTTTCTACTTTTTTTTGTCACAAAAAGTTCTTAAATTATTTCACAAAAATCGAACAGAAGATTATAGTTCCTAAATAAAAATTGTTATAATGTACGGTAGAGATGTGAAAAAGAAGAGACAACCGTCGGTGGATTTTGGATGAGGGGAAGAGGTACATGCATATTGTCGTCGTTGGACTAAATAACAAGACAGCCCCTGTCGCGATTCGGGAGCAGTTCTCGTTTGGGGAGCAAGAAATCGTGGATGCGATGATTGCACTTCGCGAAGAGAAAAGCATATTTGAATCGGTTATTTTGTCGACTTGTAACCGAACAGAGCTATATGTCGTCACAGACCAGCTCCATACGGGTCGTTATTATACAAAACGGTTTTTAGCGAACTGGTTTGATTTAGAGATGGACCAATTCACCCCTTATTTATCGATTCGTGAAGGAGAAGAGGCGATTCGCCACTTGTTCCGCGTCACGTCTGGACTCGATTCGATGATCATTGGGGAAACACAGATTTTAGGACAAGTGAAATCGAGCTTCTTCCGCGCCCAAGAGAACGGGACGACGGGAACGGTGTTCAACAAACTGTTCAAAGAAGCCGTGACGCTCGCCAAACGTGCCCATACTGACACGCAAATTGGGGAAATGTCGGTATCGGTCAGCGCGGCAGCAGTCACGCTCGCCCAGGAAATGTATTCGTCGCTCGATGATAAACAAGTCGTCGTCGTCGGTGCGGGTGAGACAGGCGAGTTGACGACGCTCAACTTGTTCGAGGCCGGTGCGAAACAGATTGCCGTCTTTAACCGGACCGAGAGCAAAGCGAAAGCGGTCGCTGACAAGTTCAAAGGCCGGGCCCACTCGATCCGTGAGATTGCTTGCGGCTTGCTTGACGCTGATATTTTAATTAGCTCGACCGGTGCGAAAGAAGCCGTCATCGCCTATGATGACGTCGCCGCAGCACAACTGCTCCGCCGGGAACGTCCACTGTTGTTAATCGACATTGCCGTGCCGCGAGATATCGATCCAGCGGTCCGGGCGCTTCCGGGCGTCCACTTGTTCGATGTGGATGACTTGAACGGCATCGTCAATAAAAACTTGGCGGCCCGTCTCATCGAAGCCGAAAAGATTGAAATCAAAATCGATGAGGCGATTCAAGAGTTCCAAACGTGGCTCATCACGCTTGGTGTCGTGCCGATCATGAATGAATTGCGCGCCCGTGCGCTCAACATTCAAGAAGAGACGATGGAAAGCCTCGAGCGCAAGCTCGATCATCTGTCGGACCGCGATAAAAAAGTCATCGGCAAGCATATGAAGTCAATCATCAACCAGATGCTTCGTGAACCGATTGATTACATCAAAGACGCCGCTGCGCAACCAGATGCGAACACACGCATCAATCAGTTCGTGGAGACGTTCGGTCTAGATGTCGACGTCCCTGACGCCGAACCGGAAACGGAAGAAGCCGAAGCGATGTCAGCGAAAGCACCACTTCGCGCCTTGATGCGCTAATACAAAACAAAAAAAGGCGGCGGATCTCGTCGCCTTTTTCTATGAAGGGGATAACCGATCATGCGTAAAATTATCGTCGGCTCACGCCGCTCACAACTTGCGATGACACAGACGAAATGGGTCATCGATCAATTGAAGAAAGCCGGGGCTCAAAACGAGTTCGAAATCAAAGAGATCGTGACGAAAGGGGACCAAATCGTCGACGTGCAACTCTCGAAAGTCGGCGGCAAAGGGTTGTTCGTCAAAGAGATTCAGCAACAGATGCTCGCCGGGGACATCGATTTCGCGGTCCACAGCATGAAAGACGTCCCGGCCGAGTTGCCGGAAGAGCTCTATATCAGCTGCATGCCGAAACGCGTCGACGCCCGTGATGTGCTCATCTGCGAGAACGGCTATACGCTCGAGACGCTCCCGGAAGGTGCCGTCATCGGGACGAGCTCACTGCGCCGCGGTGCCCAAATGCTCGCCGCTCGCCCGGACTTCGACATTCAATGGATTCGCGGGAACATCGACACGCGCCTCAAAAAACTCGAGACAGAAAACTTCAACGCCATCTTGCTCGCTAAAGCCGGGCTCGAGCGCATGGGTTGGACGGACCGCGTCGACTTCGAAGCGCTTGACGCCGATATGATGGTCCCAGCCGTCGGACAAGGTGTACTTGCCATCGAAAGCCGGAAGGACGACGCTGAAGTGACGGCAATTCTACAATTGCTCCATGACGACGTGACGGCGAAAGCCGCAACAGCGGAGCGGACGTTCCTCAAGGCAATCGAAGGCAGCTGCCACGTACCGGTCGGCGGTTATGCGACGGTCGATGGCGACGACGTGACACTCACAGGCCTCATCGCCTCGGTCGACGGCAAAGAAGTGCTCCGTGTGACGAAGACGTCGTCAGACGCGGTCGCACTCGGGAAAGACGTAGCAGACGATTTGCTCGGACGCGGCGGGCGCGAAATTCTCGCCTCGGTCAATGCGTGACGTCTGGTACACAGGGACAAAACGACTGACCGCTTCGCAGCGAGCCCGGCTCACCGCGAGCGGTCTTTCCGTTCATCACGTCCCGCTCATCGAGACGAGATTGACGCACAACCAGATGCCGATCAGCCGATTCGATTGGCTCGTCGTGACGAGCCAGACAGCGGTACCGGCGCTTTGTGACGTCCCACGTGACGTCAAAGTCGCGGCCGTCGGCGAGAAAACGAAACAAGCACTCGAGGCCGTTGGATTCACCGTCGCGCTCATGCCGGAGACGTTTACGGGCGAGGCGTTGTTCCATGACCTTGCAACTGTCGTAAAGTCAGACGAGGTCGTCTTGTTCGCCCGGGGCGACTTGGCGAACACGGCGCACATGACGCAACTCGAAAACGTCCACGACTGGGTCGTCTATGAGACGATTGGCCGTGAACTGACAGAGACGGAAGTCGAGGCGCTCGAAGGAATCGAAGCGCTCCTCGTGCTCAGCCCGTCCGCCGTCCGGGCGCTCACGCCATATCTCGACCATTTCCACGGGACGTGGTACGCCATCGGTGAAGTGACCGAGCGCGCCGTCCGGGAAGTGTCGACGTTACCGGTCCGAGTGCCTGAGTGTTATACTATGGATGCATTAATACAGTGTATAGGGGAGGATTTTTCATGAACCAGTTTGACCGTCATCGTCGTCTTCGTTCATCGAAGTCAATGCGTGCACTCGTACGTGAAAATCATGTTCGGAAAGAAGATTTGATTTACCCGCTCTTCATCATCGAAGGGACAGACATTAAACGCGAAGTCAGCTCGATGCCGGGCGTCTTCAACTTCTCGCTCGACCGTCTCGAGGACGAGATCAACGAGATCGTCGACCTCGGTATTCAATCGGTGCTCTTGTTCGGCGTACCTGAACATAAAGACCCGGAAGGTACGGAAGCGTATCATGACCACGGCATCGTCCAAGAAGCGATCCGTAAAGTGAAAGCGTGGGCACCACAGCTCACGGTCATCGCCGACACATGCCTGTGCGAATATACGTCGACAGGCCACTGTGGCATCGTGAAGAACGGTGACGTCGATAACGACGCGTCGCTACCACTTCACGTCCAGACGGCCATCACGCAAGCGCAAGCAGGCGCTGACATCATCGCGCCGAGCTCGATGATGGACGGCTTCGTCGCCGCGATCCGTGAAGGACTCGACCAAAACGGTTTCAACCATATCCCGATCATGAGTTACGGCGTCAAGTACGCATCGGCGTACTACGGACCGTTCCGTGACGCAGCGCAATCGGCACCTGGTGAAGGCGACCGCAAAGGCTATCAGATGGACCCGGCCAACCGCCGTGAAGCGTTCCGCGAATCACAATCGGACGTCGAGCAAGGCGCCGATTTCATGATCGTCAAACCGGCGCTCGCGTTCATGGACATCATCCGTGACATGCGCGACTCGCTCGATATGCCGATCGTGGCGTATAACGTGAGCGGAGAGTACGCCATGGTCAAAGCGGCTGCTTTGAACGACTGGGTCGATGAGCAACGCATCGTCATGGAGACGATGGTCGGCTTCAAACGGGCCGGTGCGGACCTCATCGTCACATATTTCGCAAAAGACGTCTGTCGCTATTTGGAAGGAGACTACGCGTCAACAACCCACCACTTAACGAACTGACGGTCCGTTTGAAGCGGGGGCTTGCGTCCGTCGAGGACCCGACGGCGCCTCTACCCTCGTAGAGTGCGGTTACGCTCGTTCCTGCCCGGTAGTGCGGACGGCGCTTGCGCCTCCTACCTTCGTGTGGCGGAACATCGGGACGGCCGACCTCGCCCCTGCCACGGGAGTCATGCTCCCGTGGCACCTGCACCGATGTGTTCGATGCCTTTCTGATGCAGGTTCATCGCGCCGACCCGGTCGTCGTTCGACCGGTACCGGCAGTTCTTGCATTGGAAGAGGTGCAGCTTCTTGTCCCGGTTCGCCTTCTCGGTGTGCCCGCATGTCGGGCAGGTCTGGGAGGTGTGTCTCGGGTCGACGACGATCACCTTCTGTCCGTTCAACGCGGCCTTGTACGCGAGCATTTGACGGAACTGGTAGAACGCCCACGACACGGAGACGTAGCGGTTTCTCGCGCGCACCTTCTCTGTGGCGGCACGGATGCCGGTCAGGTCCTCCAACACGAACAGCGTGCCCCTCGGGTGTCGGTCGACGAGTGCCTTCGTGACCTGATGGTTCACATCGGTCACATAACGGTTTTCTCTCGAGCCGAGCTGTCTCAGCCGTTTGCGGGCCGACGGGGTCTGCCGTCGTTGCAGCTGCTTGCGGGTCGCTTTGAACGTGCCTCGCTTGTGCTTCACCGTTCCTCCGTCGTAGAAGGCGGTCTCGCCCTGGCTGTCGTACGTGACCGCCAGGAAGTTGATGCCGAGGTCCACGCCGACGACGTTGGTGACACGGGCGTCGGCGAGTTCGGGGAACGCCTTCGTCACGGGGATGTGCAGGAACCATTTCCCGTGTTTGTGCACCAGTTTGGCCGTGCCGAACCGCCACGTCCCGTTGAAGTACCGCCTCATGCCCTTGCGCGCATAGTCCAGCTTGATCCGGCCGTCCAGCGTGTTCACGCTGAACCGGTCCCGGGTGAGCGAGTAGTCGCGGTTCCAGACGAGGTCGTACTCGGGGCGCTTGAACTCGACCCGGGACCACGCGTGCCCGTTCGACCTCGCCGACTTGTATCTGGCGACCACCGTCTTCATGACCGACTGGGCCATTTGGCTCTTCAGGCCGAAGCGTCGCCGGATCTCGGCATAGTGCGCGTCGTTGAGGCTGACCTGGTCCAGGTCCCCCGTCTCGAAGACGTGTCCCGACAGCCAGTCACAGGCCGACCGGTACGCGTCCATCGTCGTCCTCAGGGTAGCCACTTGAGAGGCTGGGACATAGATTTGTATTTTTGCAGTGATTGTAGACATGGTGCTCACCACCTTTCGCTACATAAACGATACCCGTTTTTTTAGCGGAGAATGAATTGACTTAACTCATAGAAGGGAGGAGGCAAGGTAGGAGTTCATAAGCGGTTATCATGCACATGTTTAGCATGATTGTGTCCCATACCGAAAATGATGGAAATTCCTCCCCCCACTAATCGTCGGGCTGTGCCCGGGACACGATTGGAGTAGGGGTATCCTTGCCGATTAAAGATGACCTACAAACAAACACGCTCAGAAGCGGCGTTCGAACAAGCACGTCCGCTCATGCCGGGCGGGGTGAACAGCCCGGTCCGTGCTTATAAATCAGTCGGGATGACGCCAATCTTTGCTGAACGCGGCGAAGGCTCGCGCGTCTACGACATCGATGGCAACGAATATATCGACTACGTCCTCTCATGGGGACCACTCATCCTCGGCCACCGTGACCCTGTCGTCACGAAGGCGATTCAAGAGCAAGCTGAAAAAGGCTGGACGTTCGGGACACCGACCGAGCTCGAAACGAAAATGGCCGAGCTCGTCATCGAGCGCGTCCCATCGATCGAGATGGTGCGCATGGTCAACTCGGGTACGGAAGCGACGATGGCGGCTCTCCGCCTCGCACGCGGCTACACGGGCAAGACGAAAATTTTGAAGTTCGAAGGCTGCTACCACGGTCATGGCGACTCGCTCCTCATCAAGGCCGGTTCGGGCGTCGCGACGCTCGGTCTCCCGGACTCGCCGGGCGTACCGAAAGACTTGGCGAGCCAGACGCTCACGGTGCCATATAACGATTTGGATGCTCTCCGCATCGCCTTCGAGAAGTTCGGCGACGATATCGCTGGTGTCATCGTCGAACCGGCGGCCGGTAACATGGGCTTCGTGCCACCGCAACCTGGCTTCCTCGAAGGACTCCGCGAGATCACGGAACAATACGGCTCGCTCCTCATCTTTGACGAGGTCATGACCGGATTCCGGGTCGGCTATAACTGTGCCCAAGGCTACTTCGGCGTGACGCCGGACTTGACGTGCCTCGGGAAAGTCATCGGCGGCGGCCTTCCGGTCGGTGCCTATGGCGGGAAACGCGAGATTATGGAACAAATCGCGCCACAAGGACCGATTTACCAGGCAGGGACGCTCTCGGGTAACCCACTCGCGATGATCGCCGGCTACACGACGTTATCGCAACTCAAGCCTGAGCACTACGCCGAGTTCGAACGCAAAGCGGACCGTCTCGCTGAAGGCTATACGAAAGCGGCCGAGAAGTATAACATCCCGCACGACACGAACCGGGCCGGCTCGATGTTCGGATTCTTCTTCACGAATGAGAAAGTGACGAACTTCGAGAAGGCGAAGACGGCGAACCTCGACTTGTTCCGCGCTTACTATCAGAAGATGGCGGCGCGCGGCGTGTTCTTGCCACCGTCACAGTTCGAAGGATTGTTCCTCTCGACCGTTCACACGGACGAAGATATCGACTTGACGCTCGCAGCGGTCGACGCGACGTTCAAAGAGCTGCAACAAGAGTTTTCATTGTAATCTTGACGGAAACAGCTTCTGTCGCTACAATTGTTTAACAGATACGAACAAAAGCTACGATGAGGAATAGTACGCAATCAACATCCTTTTTCAGAGACGCGGCCGCTTGGTGTGAGGCCGCGAGGGATGGTGCGGAAGTCGCCTCGGAGCTGACCTTTTGAACGAAGTAGGAAGGTCCGGTCCATCGACCGTTATTCGATTTTGAGGGCGCCACATGTGGCGAACTAAGGTGGTACCGCGGAAGATACGGCTTCTTTCGTCCTTAGCGTTAAGGACGAGAGTAGCCGTTTTTTTGTCCACATTATTAGAGGAGGTTGGGCATATGGCCAACGAGACAAACGAAATCACCATGCCGACGAAGTACGATCCAAGTGCGACGGAAGCGAAATGGTATGACTACTGGTTAGAGAACGACGTATTCAAAGCAGACGAGGACGATTCAAAACAGCCGTACACGATTGTCATCCCGCCACCGAACGTAACAGGGAAACTTCACCTCGGACACGCGTGGGACACGACGCTCCAAGATTTGCTGACGCGCCTCAAGCGCATGCAAGGCTATGACGTCCTCTGGCTCCCAGGGATGGACCACGCCGGGATCGCGACACAAGCGAAAGTCGAACAGAAGCTCCGTGAGGACGGCATTATGCGCTATGACCTCGGACGCGAGAAGTTCCTCGAGAAGACGTGGGAATGGAAAGACGAGTACGCCGATACGATCCGTGCCCAATGGTCAAAACTTGGCCTCGGTCTCGACTACTCACGTGAGCGCTTCACGCTCGACGAAGGACTCTCGAAAGCGGTCCAGGAAGTGTTCGTCCGCCTCTATGAGAAAGGCTTGATTTACCGCGGCGAATATATCGTCAACTGGGACCCGGCGCAAAAGACGGCCGTTTCGGATATCGAAGTCATCTACCAAGAAGTCGAAGGCGCGTTCTATCACATGAAATACCCGCTCGCTGATGGCTCAGGCCACATCGAGATCGCGACGACGCGTCCGGAGACGATGCTCGGCGATACGGCCGTTGCCGTTAACCCGAAAGATGAGCGTTACGCGCACCTCGTCGGCAAGACGATCATGCTTCCGGTCATGAACCGCGAGATTCCGATCGTGGCTGACGACTACGTCGACATGGAGTTCGGTACAGGTTGCGTCAAGATCACACCGGCGCACGACCCGAACGACTTCGAGATCGGGAACCGCCACGAGCTCCCGCGCATCCTCGTCATGGACGAAGGCGGCAAGATGAACGAGAATGCTGGCAAGTACGAAGGGCTCGACCGTTTCGAATGCCGCAAGCAACTCGTCAAAGACCTAGAAGCAGACGGCACGCTCGTCAAGATTGAGCCACACACGCACTCGGTCGGTCACTCGGAACGTTCAGGCGCAGTCATCGAGCCTTATCTTTCGAAACAGTGGTTCGTCGACATGGAGCCGCTCGCGAAAGCAGCGCTCGAAGCGCAAGGACATGACGATACGAAAGTCAACTTCGTCCCAGAGCGGTTCGAAGGCACATACCTCCGTTGGATGGAGAACATCCGTGATTGGTGTATCAGCCGCCAACTCTGGTGGGGTCACCGCATCCCGGCTTGGTACCACAATGAGACAGGTGAGATTTATGTAGGTAAAGAAGCACCGGCGGACAGTGAGAACTGGCATCAAGATGAAGACGTGCTCGACACATGGTTCTCGTCAGCGCTTTGGCCGTTCTCGACGATGGGCTGGCCGGATACGGACTCGGCAGACTTCAAACGTTACTTCCCGACGAGCGCGCTCGTCACGGGTTACGACATCATCTTCTTCTGGGTATCTCGCATGATTTTCCAATCGCTCGAGTTCACTGGGAAGCAGCCGTTCAACGACGTGCTCATCCACGGTCTCATCCGCGACTCGGAAGGCCGCAAGATGTCGAAGTCGCTCGGTAACGGCGTCGACCCGATGGAAGTCATCGACCAATACGGCGCGGACTCGCTCCGCTGGTTCCTCCTTACGGGATCGACACCAGGGAACGACCTTCGTTTCTATTGGGAGAAAATCGAATCGACATGGAACTTCGCGAACAAGATTTGGAACGCGAGCCGTTTCGCCCTTATGAACATGGACGGCATGAAGTATGAGGAGATCGATTTGTCAGGTGAGAAGACGCTCGCTGACAAGTGGATTCTCACTCGCTTGAACGACACAATCGACCAAGTGACACGTCTCGTCGACAAGTATGAGTTCGGCGAAGCCGGCCGTTACTTGTACAACTTCATCTGGGAAGAGTTCTGTAACTGGTACATCGAGATGGCGAAACTCACGCTCTACGGTGAGGACGAGGCTGCGAAAGCGACGACGCGTTCAGTGCTCGCGTACACGCTCGACTCAATCATGCGTCTCATGCATCCGTTCATGCCGTTCCTCACAGAGGAAATCTGGCAGCACTTGCCGCACGAAGGCGACTCGATTGTCCGTGCGAGCTACCCGACACGCCGCGACGAGCTCCACTTCGCGGACTCGGTACCAGCGTTCGAAGCGGTCATGAACGTCATCCGTTCGGTCCGTAACATCCGTTCGGAAGTGAACGCCCCAATGTCGAAACCGATTCAGCTCTTCATCTCGACGTCGGATGAGGCGACACAAGATTACTTGAGCGCGAACGAAACGACAATCGGCAAGTTCACGAACGCGACCGAGCTCGAAATCGGACGTGGCTTGACGGCTCCTGATAAGTCGATGTCAGCCATCATGACGGGTGCGGAACTGTTCATCCCACTCGCTGACCTCATCAACTTTGAGGAAGAAATCGCCCGTCTTGAAAAAGAAGTGGCGAAGTACGAGAAGGAAGTCGAGCGCGTTCAGAAGAAACTCGGCAACCCAGGCTTCACTGGCAAGGCACCGGCTCACGTCATCGACGAAGAGAAGGCGAAAGAGAAAGACTACCTCGACAAACGTGACGCAGTCCGCGCCCGTTTGGAAGAGTTGCGTAAATAATGAATCAACCTTCTTTGGAGACTTGTTCTCCGAAGAAGGTTTTTTTGTCGTTTGGTGGAATTTAGGAGAGGAGACGATATAAAGGTGGTGTGACATGAGACGAATCGGAATGATGTTAAGTTTGGCAGTTATGGGACTGAGTGGGTGTGTGGCGGAACGAGCTGAACCGATCGAACCGACGGAATCAGGAGTGACAATTAATGAAAGTGCAGAAGAGACGTCTTCCAAGGATATTCCCGTAACGACGGACAAAGAAGTGTTCGGCTCGATGATTGAGGACGTGCCAAAAGGGACCGTTCGACTAGTTGATGCGGTCACGGCCCAATACACACTTCAATATACAGATGGTACGTCCGAGCGACCAGCGAGAGACGGTGTAATCTATGAAACCGTCATCGATGATCTCGGGCTCATTGCCATTAAGTTACCAAACCGCGACGATTCGTTCGGCGTATTCAACTATTCACGGGACGAGGAGTGGGGGTTGCACGGGATTCAAAACTTTACGATTCCCGAGGCGGCCGAAAAAGTCCGACACGGGTTGGACTTGCCTGAAGAAGAGCTGTTTGTCGACAACTTCGAGATGAGTCAGCTCGAGCGGCCGGTGGAGATGTGGACGTTGTATGATGAGACGCAATGCATCACGATTTTAGTGACCGATGCTTTCAGTGTGGCTGACGGAGAATTGATTGAACGGCGTGACGTTTCGAATGAGCGGTATCGCTTGAATCAACCGGAAGGGAACGGCTTGTTTTACGTAGACCAGGGCAAGCTCATCGTCGTGACGGGCAATGTGTCGGAAGAGGTGTTGCTCGACCTTTCGGACTCGCTACCGGAGGCGTGGTCGGTGGATTTTCCAATTAAAGAATAAATTGAAGCAGGCGAAAGGATGAGTTCTAATTTGCCAGTGCACGAATTTGATTTATGGGAACGAACATTGAAAGCACCTACACGTAATCCAGATTATAATGGCTACACTGAGGTTGATGATGATTTTATCCAAGAGCTTATGGAAGCGTGCTCGATTATGCGGACCTATTTTCATTCGTATCATCGTCCTGATCTCGGGCTGGATTATTACGGAACTACCCTCATCCCAAACGAATCGTTATCGATGTTTTATGACATCGTCACGCAGTCACGTGTATTCCATCGTTCAGAAGAGTTGAGCGATTTGGCGAGTCTCATCATTCAAGCCGAACGCGAAGGCAAAGACTTGGTTCATTTTGGGATTTAACGGACTAAGAAAATAATTATACATTGCCATTCGTTACATAGACTCTCATTGAGAATGCGTGTTAGGAACGTAGGTCGAAACTTGGTTAAGTCGATGAAGGTATTTAAAGTGTACATATTTTTACAGGGAGGGATGGTCATGCCATACACGCACGAATTCGGTGTATTGGATTCAACAAATCGTCAATCATCATATGATACGTATACACCTGAACACTTCGATTGTGTCTCGGTGGATGGGGAGTGGGTGGATGAGTTTATCGAGGAGCTGAACGAGATGCGCACGTATTTCCACTCCTATGACCGTCCTGGATTCGGATTAGACGAATGCGGGATCACGCTCATTCCATATGAGTCACTGGCGCTGTTCTATCAAGTCGTCAAAGCGATGATGTACACGCATGAGTCGGAACAACTGAATCGACTTATTTCCAAAATCACACAAGCCCAAGTAGACAAGAAGGACATGATTCATTTCGGACTATGAGTCTATAGAAAAGAACAACCCCGAGCATCGTCATCGATGTTCGGGGTTTCGTTTGCGTTCGATGTAGATTATGCCAAATACAGTGGCGGCAAACAAAACATGCAAGAGGAGCGGTTGAGGATAACCAATGCGGAATAGGTGCATGGCATAGACGACATAAAGGATGCTTCCGAATCCTACCAAGACGGAATAAAGAACCTTCATACGTCTTCTTCCTCCGGTTCTGTCCAAAACGGAAGACGACCGGTTGTCACGAAATACGAGGACGTGAGCAGGACGCCGATTGCGAGTCCAGTTACTTGCGGCTGAATCGGCTGACCCGTAAATGACAGATAAAAACTGTAGACGAGATAGGACGTGGATAAGACGATGATTGCCATGAGCAAGATAGTCATCTTCATTTCGATTCATTCCATTCAAGGTTATTCAAATGTCTCATCAAGGTGGAAAAGGAAACAGCAAAGAAAAAGGCAGGCATTAGCCAGGCCCAGTCATCTATGAATGGTCCTTGCAATAGCTCGATTGACATCAAGCAGGCAAACCCTAACGCAATGAGTGAAGTGAGTAGAAGCATGTTGAACCTCCTAAAAGTGATGTTATCTACTTTACGCTCGAAAATGAAAAAGGTTCCAAAAAAAACCATCCTGCCGAAGCAGAATGGTTCACGTGCCACAAAACGTCTGATACGGATACGTCCGTGGTGGTCCTGATGAGATATAACGTCCGAAATCAGCTTCATAATCGTAAGGCTTCCGCAATACGTCGAGCAGTGCATGCGTCGGACCGAAGTCACCACGTTCGGCTACCATGAGGGCGGCCTCGACATGATGGTTGCGCGGAATGACGGCCGGGTTATGCTGACGCATGAGCCGGATGACGTCCTCATCAGGAAGACCTTGCTCTCCGAGGCGTTTTTGCCAAGCGGACAGCCACGCCTTGCCATCATCTTGCTTAGCAAAGGCAAGCGAATTTGTGTCGCCGAGTGTGAGCGCGCGGAACGTGTTCGTGAAGTCAGCCTCAGACTCCATCATGAGTCGGAGCAACTCGTCTGTCAGTTCATCGTCGCCATCTTTTCGGACGTAGAGCCCGATTTTATGGGCGAGGCCAGTAAAGTATGCTTCTTTATACGTTTCCGTGTAGTCGTTCAACAGTTTATTGGCGATATCGACGGCGGTTTCTTGCGTGTCAGCGAGGAGCGGCAACAGCGTCTCGGCGAGGCGGGCCAAGTTCCACGACCCGATATACGGCTGATTCGCATAGGCGTAGCGTCCCTCGCGGTCGATGGAGCTGAAGACGGTGTTCGGGTGATACGTATCCATGAATGCACATGGTCCGTAATCAAGACCTTCACCGCTGATGAACGTGTTATCCGTGTTCATGACGCCGTGGATGAATCCGACGAGTTGCCAATCCGCGATGAGCTTCGCTTGGCGGGTGATGACGCGGCCGAGGAACTGTTCATAGCGATTCGGCTGTCCTTCAAGATCAGGGTCGTGGCGCTGAATCGCATAGTCGGCGAGAGCGATGACGTCATCAATCGATCCGGCCGCAGCGGCATATTGGAACGTACCGACGCGCAAATGGCTTGCCGCGACGCGCGTCAAGATGGCACCATGCTTCGGTCCTTGGCGCATGATCGGCTCACCGGTCGTGACGACGGCGAGCGCCCGGTTCGTCGGGATGCCGAGGGCGTGCATCGCCTCACTGATGAGGAACTCGCGCACCATCGGTCCAACGGCGGCCCGTCCATCGCCTCCACGCGAATACTCGGTCGGACCTGAGCCTTTCAATTGAACATCGACACGCTTTCCGTTCGGGGCGACATGTTCCCCGAGCACGAGTGCTCGTCCGTCACCGAGCATTGTGAAATGGCCGAACTGGTGGCCGGCATACGCTTGTGAGAACGACGTCTCCGTCTGGCGATTACCGGCAAAGAGTGCGACGTCTTGACGTGCTTCGGCGTCGAGTCCGAGTGTCTCGGCGAGCGCTTCGTTCCAAAGGACGAGCTCGGGCTTATCGACCGGATGGACCGGTCCCCGGTCGTAAAAGATGTCACGGAGATCGAGGTAGGTCGCCTCGAAGTTCCAATTAGTTGTCATGGTGATTCCCCCTTCTTCGCCTCGAGTATAGCACAGCCGATTCCTTGCATAGCGCTTCGCGAATTTTGGTAAGATGAGAGGGAAGTGTGAAAACAGGAGTGATGGAAGATGGAGACGAGACTAGACGTATTAAAATGGCTGAACGGGCAGCTGCGGTTCGGGATTAAGCCGGGCCTGAAACGAATCGAGTGGATGCTGAACGCGCTACAAATCAAGGAATTGCCGTCGATTCACGTGGCGGGGACGAACGGGAAAGGGTCGACGGTCGCTTTCTTGCGGGCCATGGCGACGAAACAGGGCTTGAACGTCGGGACGTTCATCTCGCCATACATCATCCAGTTCGAGGAACGGATCATGTTGAACGGGGAACCGATTCGAGAAGAGGACCTCATCCGCATCGCCAATAGAGTCCGTGACTGTGCGAACTCGTCACCAGAGACGTTGACGGAGTTCGAACTGCTGACGGTCATGGCGTGGCTCTATTTCCATGAGCAACAGCCTGACCTCGTCATTTGGGAAGTCGGGCTCGGAGGACGTCTCGACTCGACGAACGTGTTACAGAAGCCGCTCGCGACAATCGTGACGTCGATCGGGCATGACCATCAAGGCATCCTCGGTGACACGCTTGAAGAAATCGCGCTCGAGAAGTTCGGTATCATGAAGTCGGGTGTCCCGATGTTCCATAGCTTGACGGAGAAGCGATTGATTGAGTTGCTCGAACAACAAGGTGAGACGATGGACGCGTCGATTCACGACGTCACGCCGCTCGTCTCATCCGTAGAGGATGGGGCCGACACGGTCGTCACGTATGATGGGATGCCTCCGGTGACACTCGGATTGACCGGACACCATCAAGCGTATAACGGAGCGTGTGCTGTCGCCGTCGCGCGCCATCTCGGCTGGAGAACAGAGACGATTCAAGCGGGACTCGAATCGGCGCAACATCCGGGACGCTATGAGCTCGTCTCAAGACAGCCTCGTATCGTACTCGATGGGGCGCATAATGCCGAAGGCGTCGCCGCACTCGTCGAACAGCTGAAACTTGAGCGTGACGTGACCGTCCTTGCCGCCATTCTTGCCGATAAGGACCGGGAAGCGATGGTCGCGTCGCTCCAGAAAGTGGCGGGCGTCTATGAGACGACGTTCGATTTTCCGCGTGCCCGGACGAAAGACAGTCTGATTGCGGATGGTGCTCGTTACGTGGACTGGCAGGATTGGTTGGCTGCGTGGTTCGAAGCACCGAAATCCGAGACGCTCGTCGTGACCGGGTCTCTCTACTTTATCAGTGAAGTCAGAACCTATTTCCAAAGTTTGAAAAAAACCGCTTGTGAACAGGAAGAAAAAGGGGTATGAATTAACTGAAGAAGTGTGATGACAAACCGACTGGAGGCACAACGATGAAGAGGCAGCTAAGATCCAAGTACGGGTTCCTCATAGTAATAGGGATGGTCTTATTGTTGTTCGCGTATACATCAACGTTTGCGAATAACGGGAACGGAAGAGGAAATGGGAACAATAACGGCAATAATGGTAACGGTAATGGAAACAAACAGGGCATTGTTTTTCAAACGGATATTAAAGATGAGACAATTCGAACAGTTACACCAGAAGCTGTGCTCATAGGAGACAGTTTTGATTTGACATATGACTTGTCATTGAATAACATTCTTGATTTTACAAACGGTCCGAACATCAATTCTTACAAGTATGTAGAATGGGCTGTGACAATTGAAGAGACAATTCCAGAAGGATTATCTGCAGTCGTAACTCCTTCAACAGCTCACAATTTAAATTTTGATCCTAAAACACGTCTCTTAACGGGAACAATCAATGTACTCTGTGGAAAGAAAAACTCCGGACTTGAATCTTGTAATGATTATAAGAATGCAGCATTCTCTGACCTCATCACCGTCAAATTGATTGCAGAAAAACCGGGTAGTTATACGTTCGAAAACGGACGGTATGCCTATTCGTTGGAAGCTGACCATTCTGGGAATGGGAGCGGTGCGCAAAAACATAATCGTTCGTTCACTGATGCTGGGAGTGGCTTCACAAAAACGACGGTGACGGTAGAAGAACTGAAAATCAACGTTCCAAGTGAAACGACGATTTATTTGGGGAATTCAAAAACGGTAGAAGCTAACTTAGCGACTGTGAAAGCGGCGATTCCACCAAATGCGAAACTCACATGGGAAATTGATAAGTCCAGTTTCGTAAATCAAACGAATTCAACGAATCAAAGCGTTACGTTAAAAGCGTTGGATGCCGGTGAGGCGACTGTGAAAGCCGTTTATGAATACGCGAACGGTCAAAAAGTTAAATCAAATGATATGAAGGTTGTCGTAAAACTACCGGATTTATCATTAACTACAAATGATCAAGAACTTTGGGTGTACAAAAATGAAGCAGGAACATTGGTTAAGCAACAGACTTTATTGACATTGGAACAATTGGTGGAAGATAAACAAGCTCTTGCCAATCCGCTTGCTGTAAAATGGAACGCTGATTCGTCCGCCTTGAAAATTCTCTCAAGTCAAAACACGTCTGCTACCGTACAAGCCGAGCATGGGAGTACGAGCAACGTTTCGGTCGTTGCGAAATTAAAGGATTATATCGGACAGACGATGCCTGTCTTGATTAACGTGAAAGAGTATCCACAAAAAGTCTCGACACCGAACGTCATTCTCTACATGACAGACAGCCCATATAGCTATCCGGTCAAATTCTGGCCGGAGACGGCAAACGTGACGGGTTACGGTTTGACTGTCCTCGAAGGAACGGATGTCATGACCGCAAAAGATGGCGTATTGACACTCTTGAAGCCGGGTATCGCGAAAATCGGTCTGGTCACAGAGGACGTCAGTGTATCATTTAAAGCAGGAGAAGGTCCGAAAATCATCAGCCAAACGTTCTACGTCCGCGTCAAAGCAGGTACGGATCCGAACCCAGGAACCGAAGATCCGTCTGGCGATTTCTATTAATCTCAATCATAGAAAAGAGGCTACTCGTGAGAGCAGCCTCTTTTTCATTTCTTCAATTGTTGACCGACGAACAGTTGGAGCTGGTTTGTGACCGGGAGCGTGTCGATTTGGCGGAATACACCCTCATTATATTCCATGACGAGACGTGAATCGTCGACGTCTGGAGAGGCAATCACATTCCCAGGAGCGAAATAAGCTTGTTTATTCGCCTGTTGCGGTAATGATTTAAACGAACCGCGGAATGTGTTTACTTCGAGCGGCCCTTTACTATACAGACCGCCTTTCATGTTGACAATGGAGCCGACAGAATAGAGTCGAGTCGGTTCAGTCGAAGCGCTGTACATAAATGCTTGGAGCGTCGAAGAACTGTCCTGGAATTCATTGATTCGATTCAATAAAATTTTTCCTTCGGCGAGCAGGACGAGTGAACTGTCATTCGCACCAGAAGCGACCGGCAATAAATCCGCGCGATCAATGAACGCGTCTCCTAATGTATAAACGGTCGTATTGAACGCGACTTTCCCACGAATCGTCAAATCCCCATTAATGATTAGTGGGCGGCTAATGGTGATGGTGTCTAATGCGTCGATGGTGACATCTCCGTTTAAGAGAAGCGGGACGGTGCTGTTCGTAATCGACTTGGTGATGACCATCGGACCTGTCACACCTACTGGAAGATTGACGAGTTGTAACGTTTGGACCGAATTGAGCTGGCTGGAATCGATAAACTCGGTCGGCCGTTCACGTGGCGTTGTCTCTCCATCGACGACGTAAGTTTGCTTGAGAAAGGGTGAAATCGTCGATGTCGGGATTAACGTTGATTGAAACAGCGTTTGCTTCGGTGAATTGGTATAAGGCAATTTACCGGCAGTGGCACGGTGTCGGTTCGCGAACTGGATGACCGAGTAATTCAAGTTAAAGCGAGAAAAGGTACTCTCAACCGGACCAATCTCAGGTTCATAGTTCACACCAGGCGTGGTCGAATTCGTGAAATAGTTCGGCGTCTCGCAGCCGTCGCACGTCGCCCCGTTTCCGAGGTCAATGCGGCCATCGAGATAAAACCGGCTCGAGGCGCTATTGTTCAGCGTGTTGATTTGGTCTTTCAGTTGGTACTTCGCGTCGCGTTCGAGTGCGAGCTTTGTCCCCGCAAACAAGTTCCCTTCAATCTTCGGTGGACCGTTGACCGTCAACGTGTCGTCCGACCCGAGCACGTAATAGAGGAATGACGGCAGCGCCGTCACATACACTTCTTGGCTATACGAGCTCGTCTGCATCGGCTGTTCCGGTTTCGCTTTCGTCGTCCCGGTCGCGGTCAACGTGAGCACCGTCGTGAACGGGGCGTTCGCCTGGTCCGCTGTCGAGCGAGTGATTGAGTAGCGGATATCGTTATCGCCCGATTGGCGCGTTCCTGCATACAACGTATCTTGTTTGAGTACAGTCTCGACTTTCGCCTGGAACAATTGCTCGTTCTCCATATATGGTTGGACGACATTCGCATCGTGGAGCGGGAACGTCGCTCGGAGGTCGGCGACGAGCACATCGAGCACGCCTTTGACGTCGGTATCGAGCTGCGTCTCGTCGACACGGAGATTCGTCTGCTTGTTCGTGGCCAAGTTGACTTGAATCGCTGCGAGCGAGAGGACGGCGAGCGCCGCCATCGTCACGAGGACGAGGATGAGGACGTAGCCTCGTTCATCTTGTTTCATCTGGATCCCTCTTTTCATAACGGGATGGTACTCGTAAACGTCTTGGTGAGCGTGGCATCGTCGCGCGAGGCGAGCGTCACTTGAATCTCCATCAGTCCGGACACGATGTAAGCCTCGCGTCCGCTCCTTGCGTCCGTCACTTCGTCCTGAATGTCGATGGTGACGGCTTGGACGGTGACGTCAGGGTTGTCTGTCACGAAACTTGACGGGGCGAGCTCGAACACGGCGTCTTCCATATAGTCGCCTTGACGGTACAAAATGCCTTCCGTCGAGATGCGCGGGGAATGGAGACGATGGAACGAATATGTATCCCCGTTGACGGTCAAGGCGTCGAACTCGGTTTGGTTGATGTCCTGGAGGACGCTTGTGATCAAGTAGTCGGCCTCACTCCGGAGCGAGCTCGTGTCGTTCGTCAGACGGAAACCGAGCGAGCCGGTCAAGAAGACGGTGATCACGATTCCGGCAAAGATGGCGGAGATGACGAGCGCGAGCAATAACTCGACGAGCGTGACGCCGTCCTCACGGTCACGGAAGCTCTGGAACGTCCGTCTCAGGGAATTTATCTTGAAGCGTCGCATTCGTCACCACTCCTTTCAACGTGATGGGTTTGAGCAACGTCTCCGAGGCGACGGTAATCTCGACGTTGACGAGGTCAGCGGGCGGTTCGTTGCCTGGAGAGAGGATGGTCACATCGAAGGCGCGCCCGTTGATGGTGACGTCACACAAATCGCAGACGTTGGCCGGCGTCTTCTGGAGGATCGAGATGTCAATCGGGTCTCGCGTTTCGGCCGCCCGACGCTTCAACGTGTTGAGCGTATTTTGGGCGACTTGGTTTGCCACGGTCCGGTCAAGATCCGAGGAGGTGATTCGCAAGCTTTGGGAGAAGATATTCATGAGCGATAATGCCAGGATCGAGACGACAACAATCGAAACGAGCACTTCGACGAGCGTGAAACCTTGTTCGGAACGGTCCACCGCATTGACCTCCTTTTCAAAATTCATTTAATGATAGGAAAAAAGAGACTTTTAACCTGAAATAATTGTTATTTTCTGTACAATGCATATTATACTAAAGTTACAGTGGGAACGGATAGTAATTCAAAAGTCTCATTTGACTTGAAATAGAGGGGGAAATGGAATGAAGCGATATGGGATGCACCTGTTCATCCTGGCGGGGCTAGTCCTGCTCGTGTCGTTGCCGACGATCGGGCTCGTGAACTATCTCGATGCCTCGGCGAAGACGACTGCTACATATAAAGAGACGACCGTGGCCGGCATCGACGTGTCGGGGATGACGAAAGAAGAAGCGGTCGTCCGAATCGAGAACGCCATCAAAGACTTCAACAACACGCCGTTCACGGTGACGCTCGTCGATGGGACGGCGATCGAGGTCGGCAAAGATGTCGTCTCGTTCAACGTCGACGCGACACTCAACGCGGTCACTGAATCGGGTACATATCCGCTCGTCACGACGGTCGACGAAGAGCGATTGACACCGTACTTAGAGAACCAACCGGTGACGCTCTCGATGGTGACACCGCCGCTCGTCGAATCCGCCTCGAATTTGAACTCAGACGTCGTCCTCGAGATGACGGCGACGGAGAGTGAAGTCGTCGCTTCGATCACGGTCAGTCCGACGCCAGCGATGCGCTCGGCACTCGAACGGATGAATGGCTTCGAGATGGAAGCCGGGGACATCTTCAGCTTGAAAGCGTTCGGGGAAGATTTTGAGGCGCTCAGCACGCTCGGTTCCTCGATGTATCAATTGTTCGCGGCGACACCGTTCCAAATCCTAGAACGGGTCCAACATGAGACACTCCCGACCGGCATCGAGCTCGGCTATGATGTCAAAGTCGACGAGCGCTCGAACTTCGCCGTACAGAACACGGAACAGACACCGTACGCGCTCATCGTGATCGAAGAAGGGAACGCGATGACGGTCCAATTGCTCGGTAAGGTATTCGTTGGAGCGTACGAGTCGCGCGTCGAAGACGTGACGAGCGTCCCATATCAAAACATCGTCCGCTTCTCGCCGTCACTCACAGCCGGCAGTTCGTCTGTGACCCAATCCGGTCAGACCGGGGAATCGGGCAAATTGTATCGTGTTCGTATCACGGATACGGGCGAGTCGCTCGAACTGCTCGGGTTTGATTTTTACGAGCCGATCCCGGAGATCGTGACGAAAAGTTCCGTCCCGCTCCCGCCTCCTGAACCGGTCGAACCGGTGATTCCGACTTTCCCGGACGAATCACTGAAAGATGACCCGTTCGATGACGATGTAGAGGATGACGGATTGAATGAGTTTGAAGAACAACCACCGGTGTATGACCAAGACCCGGTGCCAAGTGAGGGGGCAGTCGGATGATCGGTTATTTGATTTTGATCGCCTTTTGGGTACTTGCCACATTGACCGTGTTCGCCTTGTCGATTCCATACGTTCGGAAGCGGGAGACGAAAGGAGTCATCTCGTTACTCGTCGCCGTGCTCTCGCTCGGCGTGTATAGCCTGTATGTCGAAGGGCTCGAGCGGACGTGGTGGGCGTGGGTCCTCCTCGCCCTCGGTTTGGCCGGCGGTGCGGCACTCAGTGCGTTCATCGAACAGCGAGACGTCGCACAGCAGGTACCACAGAGGATGGTGAAGTAAGTTGAGACGAATGAAGAAACGGCTCGGCGAGATGCTCGTCGAGGCGGGGATGATCACGCAAGCACAGCTAGACGAAGCACTTACTCAAAAGCGGACCGGGGAGAAACTCGGGGACGCGCTCATGCGATTGAACTATTTGACCGAGACGCAACTGATTCAAGTGTTGCACGAGCAGTTGAACGTGCCGGTCATTTCATTATATTCAGAAGACATCAATGTCACCGTGACGAAACTTGTCCCGAAAGTCATCGCCCAAAAACATGACATCATGCCGATTTCGTTACAAGGCAATACGCTGTTCATCGCGACAGCGGACCCGCTCGATTTGATCGCCATCGATGACGTGCGTCTGCAGACGGGGATGAACATCGAGGTCGGGATCGCCACACGCGAACAGATTCGTAAGACGATTAGCCGCTTTTACGAGATGGACGCGTCACTCATCGAGATTTTAAAAGAAGAAGCGCCTGAACTTGACCGGGAAGAGACCGCATCGCGTGATGACGCACCGGTCATCCGACTCGTCAACCAGCTCTTCTTGAGCGCCATCGACCAGCGCGCCTCAGATATCCACTTCGATCCGCACGAGAAGCAGCTGCATGTCCGTCTTCGAGTCGACGGTGATTTACGAACCGAAGCCATCTATCCGAAGAAGATTCAAAGCGTCATGTTGACGCGCCTCAAGGTCATGAGTAACCTAGACATCACCGAGAGCCGCTTGCCGCAGGACGGACGCATCAAATATACGCTTCGGGGCCGCCCTTACGACTTCCGCGTCTCGACGCTCCCGACGATGTATGGCGAGAAAATCGTCATCCGGGTGCTCGATTCATCGGAAGGGTTGACCGATTTGACGAAACTCGACTTCGGCGACGAGAACGAGGTGGTGTACCGCGACATGCTGAAACGGCCGAACGGGATTATCCTCATCACTGGGCCGACCGGTTCAGGGAAGTCGTCGACGCTCTATGCGTCGCTGCGCGAATTGAACGATGAATCGAAGAACATCATCACGGTCGAGGACCCGGTCGAGTATCAGCTCGACGGCATCAACCAAGTCCAAGTCAACGCCAAGGTCGGCTTGACGTTCGCGTCGGGTCTCCGTTCGATTTTGCGACAAGACCCGAACATCGTCATGGTCGGGGAAATCCGTGACACCGAGACTGCCGAGATTGCCATCCGGGCATCATTGACCGGTCACTTGGTGTTATCGACGTTACATACGAATTCGGCCATCAGCTCGATCACTCGCTTGATCGACATGGGGGTCGAACCGTTCCTTGTCGCCGCCTCGACGTCCGGACTTGTCGCCCAGCGGCTCGTCCGTCGCGTCTGTCGGGACTGTGGCCACGAACAGCCCGTCTCGAAACGGGAACAGGAACTGTTTGCGGCTGAAGGCGTCCCTGTCGAACGGATCATGCGCGGCAACGGATGCGCGTCATGTAACTTCACGGGGTACCGCGGCCGGCTCGCCATCCATGAGGTCGTGCCGATTGACGAAGGATTGCGCCGATTGATTATGAACCAAGCGACGGAGGCCGAGATGGTCGCCTATGCGAAAGCACAAGGCGTCCGCTTCCTCCTCGCCGATGGACTCGAGAAAGTCGCACTCGGGCTGACGAACACCGAAGAGATATTGAGAACAGTGATAACGGAGTGAGCCTATGATCCATCAGTCGATTGAAGTGATTTTAACGAAAGCGGTCGAACAACGCGCCTCGGACATCCATTTGACCGCCGGCTCGCCGCCGATCATCCGGGTCGACGGCAGTCTCATCACGATGGGTGACGAGAAAGTGTTGCCGCTCCATATCGAGAGCTATTTGAAAGAGATTATGACCGAAGAAATGCGGGGCCGGCTGGAGATGCAGCGCGATCTCGACTTCTCGTTCGGAGTGCCGCGCGTATCGCGGTTTCGTGTCAACGCCTATTACCAACGGGGCACGGTCGCCATCGCGTTCCGGTCCATTTCCGGGGAAATCCCGACGATGAACGAGCTCGATTTGCCGCAAGTGTTAAAGCGGTTGATTGAGAAGCCATACGGGCTCATCCTTGTTACGGGTCCGACCGGGTCGGGGAAGTCGACGACACTCGCCGCGATGATTCACGAGATCAACCGCACGCAGCGCAAACGTATCATCACGCTCGAGGACCCGATCGAGTATTTGCACTCGCACGACCAGAGCATCGTCGACCAGCGTGAGATTGGCTCCGACGTCATGAAGTTTGTCGACGGGCTTCGGGCCGCGCTCCGGCAAGACCCGGACGTCATCTTGCTCGGGGAGATGCGTGACCTCGAGACGATTTCGACGGCGATGACGGCTGCCGAGACGGGCCACCTCGTCATGGCGACGCTCCACACGTCGAGCGCGATGTCGACTGTCAGCCGTGTCATCGACGCGTTCCCGGCCGAGCAACAGGACCAGATTCGGACCCAGCTCGCCAACGTCCTGCTCGGTGTCGTCAGTCAGCGTCTTTTCCCGCGCGTCGACGTGCCGAAAGGTCGTGTCGCTGCGATGGAGATTATGATTGGCAATCCGGCCGTCGCCAACTTGATTCGGAACGAGAAGGAGTTCCAACTCCCGACCGTCATCCAGACGAACCGGCAGAACGGGATGCAGACGATGGACATGGCGATTGAACAGCTCGTCCGTCAAGGCGTCATCAACCCGAACGCCGTACCAAATGAAGAGAGGTGACTGAATGGCCATCTTCCAATATGAAGGCAAACTGCTGAACGGAAAGCGTAAGAAAGGGCGGGTCACCGCCGTCTCGCTCCGAGAGGCGAAAGAAAAACTGCGGCAAGAATCGATTCTCGTCACCGAGCTCGCTGAACTCGAGTCGACCGGATTGAATAAAGAAGTCAACCTGCTCCCCGAGCGGGTCAAGATTGAACATTTGATTATGTACGTGCGTCAGTTCGCGACGCTCATTCGGGCCGGCGTGCCAATCGTTCGGGCCACATCCATCTTGCGCGTCCAGACCGAATCGAAAGTGTTGAAGAAGACGCTCAGCCAAGTCGAGGATGATTTACGCGAAGGGATCGCCTTCTCGGAAGCGATCAAGAAACACCCGCGTGTGTTCTCGAACTTCTTCAGCTCGATGGCACTCGCGGGTGAGGCGAGCGGGAACTTGGAGGAGGCGCTCGACCAAATCGGGCTCCAGCTCCAAAAACAGTATGACGTCAAACGGAAAGTCATCTCGGCGTTGACATACCCGCTCGTCGTCTCAATCGTCGCCATCGGTGTCGTCGCCTTCTTGATGGTGAACGTCGTCCCGACGTTCGCGAGCATCTTCGGACAGCTCGGCGGGGAACTCCCGCTCATCACGCGCATCGTCGTCGCCGTATCCGATTTCGTCGCCGCCTATTGGTGGCTCATCTTCGGTGGGGCCCTTATCGCCTTGCTCGTCTTCACGTGGATGTTGAAGCGCGACAAGGAACGGTATGTGATTGATGGATTGTTGTTGAAGATGCCGATTTTTGGGCCAATCGTCTTAAAGTCACAAATTGCGTTATTGACGCGAAGTTTGGCCGTCTTGCTTCAAGCGGCGGTCCCGATTTTATCGGCAATCGAGATCACCGAGAAAATCGTCTCGAACCGGGTCATCCGCAAAGGTCTTGCTCAAGCACGCAAGATGATGGCGCAAGGGATTCCGCTCCACGAACCGCTCGAACGGAACGATAGCTTCCCGCCGCTCATGACGCAAATGATTGCGGTCGGCGAGGAGAGCGGGGATTTGGACTCGATGTTGAACGAGGTCGCGGAGTTTTATGAGACCGAGGTCGAGACGACGACAGACCGCCTGAAATCGATCATCGAGCCACTGTTGATTGTCGTCTTGGCGAGCATCGTCGGCGTCATCGTCATCGCGATTGTCGTCCCGATGTTCCAAATTTATGGCGATATCCAAAATCAGTAGAAATTTTTTATTTATTTGCAGATTTGTATCTTTTCAATCCTATTTTTTGAATGTATAGTAAAATTGTTCTACTTAGTATTAGGTCAAAGGTAATGCATGCAGCACACAACACAGCACAACACACAAAAGGGGAGAATGAATCATGTTAGAGAAAATGAAAATGATTTGGCAAGATGCCAAACAATTGAAAGATGAGCGCGGACTCACACTCGTCGAGTTGCTCGTCGTCGTCGTTATCTTGGGGATTATCGCAGCCATCGCTGTTGTCGCGATTGGTGGAATTATCGAGAACTCGAAGAAGGACGCGATGGTTGCCGATGCGAAGCAGATGGTGAGTGCAGCGAAGTTATATACTGCTTCTAACCCGGTCGATAAAGCAACGGTTTTAGATTATAAAGCAACGACAAATACTGCAGCGACAACAGGAGACAATCCACAAGCAGCTGTTGTTGGAACAAAATCTTATATTAGCGACATGAAAGATCCATTTGGCGGCGCAGACTACACAACTGCTACTGTCAAAGTAACACCGAGTAGTGGAAATTACACTTATCAAGTAAACTTAGCTGGGACAGAATTTAAGTTTGTTGATAAAGCTACAGATGCTTTGAAAAAAGACTCTTTGGCTGAAGTAAACTAAGAAACTCCGGCTGGCGCTGGGCACTCGCTCAGCCTAGCCGGTTTTCTTTTTTTGGCATATACTTACAAGTAAGGAAGTGACCTTGATTGGTTGAACTTATTGGACTCATTTATAGCCTCGTCCTCGGGGCCGTCATCACGTCATTCACGAACGTCGTCGGGCTCCGCGTGCCACGCAAACAGTCCATCGTCACACCGCGCTCGCACTGTCCGTCATGTGGACACGTCTTATCCGCTTGGGAACTGATTCCGGTCTTCGGTTACGTGTTCCTGCGCGGGAAATGCCGCGGCTGTGGCGGGCGGATCGCGCCGACGTACCCGCTGTTTGAACTGCTCGGAGCGGTCGGTTACGCCTATAGCTTCTGGCTGTATGGCTTTAGCCTCACGACGCTTCTCGCCTTCGTCTTCTTATCGACGCTCCTCGCCTTGGCGATGTCGGACTTGTCGACGATGCTCGTCCCGAACATCATCTTGCTGTTCACGGCACCGGTCCTCATGTTGCTCGCCTATAGCGCGGGTGTGGTCTGGTGGAGCCCGATTGCCGGGGCTGCACTCGGTTTCGCTGTCCTCGCCACCGTTTTTTTCGTCTCCAAAGGGGGACTTGGGGCCGGCGATGTCAAACTATTTACAGTAATCGGGCTCGTCCTCGGGCCGCGCGACGTCCTCGTCGCACTCTTTTTATCGAGCTTGATTGGCGCGATTGTCGGATTGACGCTCATTGGCTTGAAGCGGATGGATCGCAAACAGCCGATTCCGTTCGTGCCGTCGATCGCACTCGGCACGATGCTGACGTTTTGGTTCAGCGAACGCTTTTTTGATTGGTATTTTGATTTGATGTAGGGGGAAACCAGCATGAGCCGGTCTATAGAGAAAGGAACGGTCGCGTATTTCTCGTTCGATGCGCTCAGCATCCACGGGGCCGTGATTAAACAAGGCGTGTTCAAACGCAGCGCGTCCGTCCAATTGGCGAAAGGCGCCTACGTGGGGGGACGGATTGAAGACGAGAACGCATTCGGTCTCGCCTTCGATGAACTGTGCCGTAAACTGAAAGTACGAAAAGGGATGGTCTGTGCCGTCGATATGGCTGAGACCGAGGTACTGTCCCGTAAAGTCGAGATTCCATCGACGATCCCGAAAGATGAGATTCGCGGCTATCTGTTCATGGAGATCGGCAGCTCGATCATCTTGCCGTTCGACGACGTCGCCTTTGACTACGAGGTGCTCGGCGAGACGGAGACGAAGACCGAGGTCATGCTCCACGCCGTCTCGGTCGATTTGACGAAAGCAATCCGCGCCTACATGAAGAAACGTGGATTCCAATTGAAGAAAATCGTCCCACGCCCGGTCGCGATCGCGAACGGCGTGAGCCGACTCGAGACGCTCGACCCGCTCAAATCGACACTCCTCTGGCACGTGACACCGTTCGCGCACCAGTTGCTCGTCCTCGAGGAAGGGCAAGTCCGGTTCATCCGGGCCATCGAGACCGACCTCCCGTACCGCGCCGAGACGACGGATGGAATCATCACGTATACATATAGCGGCTCGAAGGAGACGCTCGCGACGCAGACGGACGAGTGGTTGAACGAACTCGCACGCTTCCTCGACTTCTATCGCTACTCGCTCCGGACGGACGGTCGTCCGATTGACGAGTTGCTCGTCTCGGGGACGGTCCCGAACCTCGACGACCTCGTCCGGACGATTGAAAGCGAGGCGATGGTGCCGGTCAAACGGATCGACGACCCGCTCCCGCTCTCTCACGCTACACCGTTGTCGCACCAGATGTTGCCGCTCCTCGGAATGGCGACGCTCGACAAAGAGCACGACGCCAACTTCATCAACTCGACCGATGTGACACTCCGGTGGCCGATTATCGCGAGCCTGCTCGCGCTTTTGATTGGCGGCGGGGCGACCGGTTACTTGTTCTATGAAGTGAACGAATTGAAGCAGAACGAGGCACAGCTCGAAGAACAGTTGCAGCTCGTCCGCATCTATCAGACCGAGCAAGTGAACTCGAAGGGACAGCAAGTCTTGTCGCTCGACCAGACGGTGACGGCGCTCACGGCCGAGGAGAAGTTGGCCGTGCCGGCGCTGCGGGCCTTGACGGAACAACTGCCGCCGACGGGCTACGTGTTGACGTATAATTACGCCGACGGTTCGCTCATGAGCGTGCGCACCCAGTTCGAGACGCTCGCCGATTTGAACGTGTTCCAACGCTCGCTCTTGAACGACGTACGGTTTGAGAACGTAAAACTGCTCGGCGTGACGACCGAGACGAAAGCGGAGACGGAACAGGAAGAGACGGATACCGAAACGGATTCGACGCTGTCGCCGAGTGTGCTCGATTCGACGAACGAACCGCTCCCGCGTTACATCGGTGAGTTCACCTTCACGTTCCTCGACGTCGAACCGGAGGCACCGGAAGGGGAGACCCCAGACGGTGAGACACCAGACGGCGAGACGGAAGAGACGACCGATGAGGAGGTGGTGAGCGAATGAAACGCTCGACGATTTATTTGATTTTCACAATCTGTTTGTTCGCGGCCATCGCCGTACCTTCTTATTTCGGTTACCAGTACTTCATCCACCAAGGCAACGTCAAATCGCTCGAGCGGGAACTGTCGCTCGAACAGACGAAGCTCGAACTGTTGCGCCAAGAAGGCGAAGTCGTCGACGTCGCCGACTCACAGCGCCTGCAGACGCGCGTCCCGACCGAAGCAGCCCTTGACACGGTCGTCGAGACGTTGTCGCAGGCGAGTCAACTGTCGGACGTCCGTGTGACGAGCATCGCTTTCGCCGACGGCATCATCGCCGAATCAGAAGTGCCGGAAGACATCGACGAGCCGGAACCGAACGACGTGAGCGCGACGGCTGAACCGGCCGAACCGGTCGAAATCACGCCGGTCAACGCCTCATCGGTCCGCTCGACGGTTTCGCTCCAAGCGGACACGTACGAGTCGCTCGTCTTGTTCCTCGAGTCGGTCGAGTCGATGAACCGGATTCACATCTTGCGCACGGTCCAGTTCACCGGACCGACAGAGACGGGACCGAACACGACCGAGACGGCCGAGCCGCTCGACTTCACGGTCGAACTCGACGCGTTCTATCGTCCGGACCTCGATCAACTCGTCGAGGACCGCTATGTGCCGGCCCAGACGTTCACCCCGAAAGACATCCCGGTGTACGACTATACGACACCATAATCCGAGCGTCCCTTCGAAAAGAAGGGACGTTTTTTTGAGGCGTCGTGGATTGTAAACATCTGCCCGTTTGCCTACAATCAACAGTGAAGTGTGATACGGGAAAGAAGCCCGTTACGCACATATGGAAGGAGTCGCTACAATGAAACCAACACAGAAACGTGTCATCCTCGCCTCGATGTCGCCGCGGCGGACCGAGCTGTTGACCCAGGCCGGGATCACCCATGAGGTCATCCCATCGAACGTCATCGAAGGGACGAACGGACGGGAACATCCGGACGAGTATGTCGGGCGCCTCGCCCGCGAGAAGGCGATGGACGTCGCCCGCGACAACCGTGACGCCGTCGTCATCGGCTCAGATACGGTCGTCGTCTTAGACGGGACGATTTTAGAGAAGCCGAAAGACCGGGACGACGCGCGGGACATGCTGCGACGCCTATCGGGGGCGACACATGAAGTGCTCACCGGCGTCAGCATCATCGGGCCCGAGCGGCAAGACTTGTTCGTCACGACGACGCACGTCACGTTCATCGACATCCCGGACGCGTGGCTCGACGGCTACCTCGATTCGACGGAGCCGTATGACAAGGCCGGTGCCTATGGGATTCAAGCGTCGGGCGGTCTGTTCGTCGAACGGCTCGAAGGGGACTTTTATAACGTCGTCGGTCTGCCGATCCGTCCGCTCGTCGAGACGCTCGAGCGACACGGGGTATCGCCGCGCTTTCTGTGAATGAAGCGAAAGTTGGTGAAGGAATGACCATGGTGCTCGACCGAAGTGTTGAATCCGCGATCGCTCGGCTGCTCCAAATCGGGGGCAGGGGTGGCGACCCGCACGAGACGGCCCGACGGCTGTCCGACGTATATCCGACGCTCCGGGCGCTGTCGCAGGCGTCCGTTAGCGACCTCTGTCAGATCGAGGGCATGACGAAGAAGAAAGCCGAGCAGTTGCTCGCGGCGTTCGCGATCGGTCTCCGATATGTCGAGGAACCGAAAGTGGAGACGCCGACGATCCGTTCGCCGCAGGACGCCTATGAACTGCTCTGTGATGAGCTCCGGCTGTTGAATCAAGAGCATTTCATCTGCCTGTATTTGAACACGAAGAATCAGCTCATTGCTCGGAAGACGTTGTTCGTCGGCGGGCTCAATTCGTCCATCGTCCATCCGCGCGATGTGTTCCGCGAAGCGCTCAAACTGTCGGCCGCTTGTTTCATCGCCGTCCATAACCATCCGAGCGGGGACGCGACCCCGAGCCGGGAAGACATCGAGGTGTCGGAGCGGCTCGTCGAGGCCGGTCATATCGTCGGCATCGCTTGTCTCGACCACGTCATCATCGGGGAGGACCATTACGTCAGTATGAAGCAGCGCGGGTATATGAATGGCTGAGGAAGGGGAGGTAGGCATAAAAATGTCTACTTCTTGTTGATTGAATGGTTTTAATTCATTTCTTGCTTTTTCTAGAGACTCATAAAGCTTTCCTTGCTCATGATTTCTTCATGGGTGCTTTCATACACCTCATCATTACATTGCATTGCTCCGTAAAACACTGGTTATGCCAATGTGCCATTTATAATCTCTGCGCGGTTTATACGAAATGTTCTGCGTATACATTGATAGTTGGCGGAAGCTATAACCTTCTTTAACCTTACGCACCATGAGTTTTACTGCCTCAATCTCGTCTGGATTTACTTCCAGGCGTTTTTGATTGTTCTTACTGAAACCGTAAAGAGCGGGAGCGGACCATGCGCCTTGTCTTGCTTTTTCAATCTGACCGAGCTGTACACGTTCACCTAAGTTGGTAGATTCCCATTCAGCTATTGCAGCTACAAATGAGAGCAAAAGAACTATCTTTGATTACTCCAGAGCAAAGTAGTTATTTCTGGAGAGTGATGAATCAGAAAAAATACAGGCAGATAGAACCTCTTGACGATATAATCCCTATTGCTACTCCTGTAAAGTTTAAGAGTATTCTCCAAGTACTAGATTGTAATTTGTTATTGACGATTGAGGAGCTTGTTTCAAACTTTTATGCTTCTGATTCCAAGTCTTTGCATGCTCTTACTGGAATCGAGAGTGAATTTTTCAAAGTGAATCTGAAATCAAAAACTACAGCAGCCGTGTCTGACATTCAATCACTTAGGAAGCTCAAGTCAATGTAGTAAAAACCATCTTAACTGAATTTCCCCATAAAGTTGGACCTGAAAATCCGGCTTTTATGGAGTAGTTCATCCGGGTGGTTTTTGTTTGCACTTATTTAGTTATTCAATATCAATAGCAAAATAGTTCGTTAGGCTGGAGTAATTATTTTGTAAGTATCTAAAGCCCGATAAAAAGTATTAAGAGGTTGAAAAAAATGGTAATTCACAATAATATTTAAACATAAGTTACCTTTTTGTGGGTAATTTAAATAGAGGTACAGGGGGAAATGAAGTGAAGAAGTTAATCGGGATTTTTTGTGCTATGATGCTAATGATAGGAACCTTAGTTCCATTCCAAAAAGCATCTGCAGAAAGTGGCACAGAAGGAAGTTTAGAAGAAACCGTTCAAGTGGTACTCTATTCAGACGACACCAAAGTAATTATGTCTGAAGTTCCAAAAGAGCACGTAGTAGAGTACCAAGCTAAGCTCGAAGATCCAGCATTTAGAAATTCAGAAATCCAAAAAAGTGTAGGTCCAGAAGAAAATCTAACTGCTCCTACAAAGTTAGCTGCTTCTTTATCAAAGTCTAGCATTTCACCAATGGCCGTGGTTCAACCACCATCCGGCGGTACATCTGGTTATGTAAGATATTTTCGTAAGGCTGAAGTGATAAGAGTAATTGATTCGATTGACAATAAGTTTGATTGGCCATTTTATATCTCTAATCCTTTATCAGATAGTGCTGCAATTTATGCAATTACACGTATTGCTGGTATGTCGAACTTCACGGGTATTGCCGCGACTGTGACTGCTTGGACTGCATCTGATTTGATGAATCGTCAAACTTCGTGGTGGAAAGATTCAGCTATTATGATACTTAAAGGTACTATTACTGGAGTAAAGTTAACAGTTAAACCAAATACGACATCTAATTATCCAGCGGCATACATTACACTTGTAAGATATTGATCTTTAAAAAGTTTAGTAAGTCTTTGGTTTATTAGGAGGAAATAAAGTGTCTAAAAAAACTAAGATTAACCTAATAGGGTGGCTATTTCTTATATTCCTTGGAATTAGCAAAGCATTTTTTGACGAACAGCTTTCAATAATTACTACAGGTCTTGGTGGTTTGATTTGTATTATTATCGCCGCATCCATGATTTTTTATGGTGGCAATAAGAAGCCTAAGGCTGTGGATAATTGAATAACAAAAAGAAACTCATCAGATGCGATGAGTTTCTTTTTGTTTGAGTATATTATTCAACACTAATCGTCCAGTTGCCATCGGCCGTAATATTGAAGAAGTAAACTCCTGCATCATCGACGCGTTGGACCTGCGAGCCCTCATATGCACCAATTTCGTTTGCAAGACGTACATTGCCGTTAGCCTAGACTGAGCTGCAAAGTTAGATTGGCAATCATGAGTGAAGCTGAGTGTTTGAGCACCGTCTTATAATCCATGAATAAAATGGAAGCAAAATGAATAGAGAGTATCCAAAAGTCATTAATAGTATTTATATCTAGTCTAAATGCCTGTATTTGAACACGAAGATTCAGCTCATCGCCCGGAAGACGTTGTTCGTCGGCGGGCTCAATTCGTCCATCGTCCATACGCGCGATGTGTTCCGCGAAGCGCTCAAACTATCGGCCGCTTGTTTCATCGCCGTCCATAACCATCCGAGCGGGGACGCGACACCGAGCCGGGAAGACATCGACGTGTCCGAGCGTTTAGTCGAAGCGGGCAATATCGTCGGTATCGCCTGCCTCGACCATTTCATCATCGGGGAGGACCATTACGTCAGTATGAAGCAGCAGGGCTACATGAACGGTTGAAACTGGAATTTATTTTCCAAACGAGACATCAGTTTGCTATACTGGCATACGAGGTGTTTACATTGGAAAAATTGATTTGGTTATTGATGCTTGTCGTCGCACTCGTCGCAAGTTTTGTCCGGCTCGACCCACGCGTACTATCACTTCTCGTATTCGCGTTGTTCGTCTTCATCAGTGTGGTACTGTTTCGACGGTTCCAACGAGAAGATCATTGGCTAGACCGCCTGTCCCCGCTTGTCGGTGTCGGCATTGGGATTGGTGCTTGTATCGCGTATGCGGCTCTATTTGTCGCCTGGTTCAATTCCTCGCTCGACCTTCAAGTGTGGCGAGTCATTCCGCAACTCGTCTTCATGTATGCCGGAATTTACGTGTTCGTCGTGACGACGTCGAGCTTTATGGCGGGGGCGACCCGACAAAAACCGTCGCGGTTCTTTCGCCCGGTATTGATCTTCGCGGTATTCTTTTACGCGGCCATGCTATTGCTCCCGCTCCAACCGGGCCTCTAAGTATGTTTCGAACGTAGCAGGCGCATCCACGCCTGCTTTTTTGTGTTGGGAGGAGTCATCAAACATAGTGTCGAACACCGAGAGTATGCGTTTACATACGACTAACTGAGAGGGAATGTGATCAGACATGAGTGAGGAAACCATCTACCAAGAACAGAATTTGAAATTGATATTGACGGACATCAAGGACGGGACGGTTCGGTTGCACGACTTGGACGAGGAGCGGGTGATCCAATCGATGCTCCATCACATCGGCTCGACGGACCCTGAACTTCGAGATCAGTTGATTTACACGGTGTTTTATCGATTCATCATCGAAGACGAACAACTGACGAACGAACAGTTGACGGAGATGTTCCAAACGACGCTCAAATACCACTTGTTTTACGGCATCGGGGAGACGGCATCGGATACCGTCTTCACACGGGCGTTCTCGACGCTGTTGATCGCCTTGCTCGTGTATCAAGACCGGCAACGAGGATTTTTATCCGAGACGGACATCGACATGTTGAAGGCGAAGCTCCTGGCGTATCTCGATTGTGAAATCGACACGAGAGGCTATGTACCTGGGAAAGGCTGGGCCCATTCGATCGCCCATGTGGCCGATGCCTTCGACGAGCTCGCTTTGCATCCGCACCTCGATGAGACGGAATACGGGGATATGCTCGCGGCGCTATGGAACAAGGTGATGATTCCGAGCGTCTATGTGCATGACGAGGACGAGCGCCTGCTGAATCCCATCTTCGCCTTGCTCGGGCGCGGGATGGACGAACATGAGCTGATCGTCCTGTTAGAAGATTTGCCTGCCCGATTGCGCGCGCAAAAACAGCAACTCGAGCCCGAGTACTATTGGCACGTCGTCCATAACGTGAAAACGTTTCTGAAGAGCTTTTTCGTGAAATTGGCGGACGTGAATCGCCCGAAGCTTCAAGCCGCCGTCTCCGAGACGTTGCAGCAGATTTGACGAGAACCCGGAACAATCTAGGCAGGCGCTTACACGCGCTTGCTTTTTGATTTGCGTTTTTGTCGAAAAGAAGGCACACTAATATACGGTGAGACAGGACTGAGATGAACGTTATTGTAAATAACCTGTAATCGAATGAACGTTTTCAAACATGATTTTTCCGTTATAATAAAAAATAGTGTAACCAAGAGAGGAGCAGCACGTATGTTTCGTAGTTTTAACCGAGAAATCGGAATCGACCTTGGAACGGCAAATACGCTCGTTTATGTAAAAGGTCAAGGCATCGTTGTTCGTGAACCGTCGGTAGTGGCGTTCCGTACAGATACAGGTAGAATTGAGGCCGTGGGTAACCAGGCCAAGGATATGATTGGACGTACGCCGGGTAACGTCACGGCACGCCGTCCGATGAAAGATGGGGTAATCGCCGATTTCGAAACGACAGCGACGATGATCAAATACTTCATGGAGCAAGCTCAGAAGTCGAAGAGCGGTTTGTTCTCATCGAAAACGAACGTCATGATCTGTGTGCCAAGCGGCATCACGTCAGTCGAAAAACGTGCCGTGGAAGACGCAGCCAAGCAAGCGGGCGCGCGTGAAGCGTACACAATTGAAGAACCGTTCGCGGCAGCAATCGGTGCCGGTCTCCCAGTTTGGGAACCGACAGGCTCGATGGTCGTCGATATCGGTGGCGGTACGACCGAAGTCGCAGTGATTTCACTCGGCGGCATCGTGACGAGCCAATCGATTCGTGTCGGCGGTGACGAAATGGATGACGCCATTATTCGTTACATCAAAAACAAATACAACCTCATGATCGGGGAGCGGACGTCAGAGACGCTCAAGATGGAAGTCGGTTCGGCTCGCATCGACGCTTCGAACGAAAATGAGAAAATGGAAATCCGTGGTCGCGATCTCGTGACAGGTCTTCCAAAACAAATCGAAGTCTCGGCTGCTGAAGTGTGTGAAGCACTCTCGGATACGGTCGAAGCGATCCTTGCAGGCGTGAAACAAACGCTCGAGCAGACGCCACCGGAACTTGCGGCTGACGTCATGGACCGCGGCATCGTCCTCACAGGCGGTGGAGCACTCCTTAAAAACTTGGATGACGTGATCTCGGACGAGACACACATCCCGACACTCGTCGCGGATGAACCGCTCGATTGCGTCGCCATCGGGACAGGAAAATCTCTTGAAATGATGGACGTCCTCCGTTCAAAATCAGGCATCTCGTCGCGTCGATGAGTGGTGACACACGATGAGCCGGTTCGTACGGAATAAAAAGCTCATCATCACGCTGATCGGTATCATCTTATTCGTAGTAATCTTGGGGGTTTCGATTCGAGGACGGTCGGAATCCGCCTGGTACCAGGACGTCACGCGTGATGTGGTCGGAACGTTCCAACGAGTGTTCACGGTGCCGATCGGCTGGATGGACAGTACCGTGTCCTCGATTTCGAACGTACGCGATATTTATGAAGAGAACCGTCAATTGAAACAACATTTGACGAAATACGCGGAAGTGTCGGTCGAAGCCGATGACCTGCGCCGTGAGAACGAAGAATTGCGGCAAATGGTCGAGGCGGCCGATACATCGCTCCGTGACTTCGATTTGATTCCCGCCGAAGTGATCGGGCGCACGCCGAACGACTGGCAGCGCTATGTGACGATCAACGTCGGGGAAGAGCGCGGTGTCGAGAAAGGCATGGCCGTCACGGCCGCCGGCGGCATGGTCGGTCGCGTCATTCAAACGAGCGCCTACACGTCGCAAGTGCAACTCCTCTCGGACAACAACCGGACGAACAATGTCTCGGCCGTCGTCAAGGACGAGGACGGCAAAGCGACGTACGGGACGATTGACGGCTTCGACAGCGAGACGAACGAGCTCTTCTTCACGAAGGTCTCGAACAGCGTCAAGTTGAAAGAAGGCGAAATCGTGTCGACGTCAGGTCTCGGTGGCCGTTATCCGGCCGGTCTTGTCATCGGAACGGTCGAGTCGATCGAGACGGATGAATATGGCGTATCTCAAGTCGCCCGCATCAAACCAGAAGCGGACTTCAACGAGTTCTCGCAAATGTTCGTCATCAATCGAACGCTCGACGAACCGTTCTTGACGGGTCCCGAGGAAGGAGGAGCAGCGGGTGAGTAACATGAAAGTGTTCATCGCCCTGTTCCTCCTCTTTCTTATTGAAGGGACATGGGCCGCCATCTTCTCATGGCACTATGTGACGCCGTTCTTGTATTTGACATTGATCGGCTTGATGTACGTCGGTTTGTATGGTCGCTTCGAGGCGGCGTTCGGATTCGGGCTCGTCTTTGGACTGTTGTATGACATCGTCTACACCGACTTGCTCGGAATTTACTTATTTACTTTTTCACTCATTCCTCTCTTAGTCAGCTTCGTGTTAAAATATATAGGTGAGAACTTCTTCTCGGTCGTCATCACGTTCACGTTCATGATTCTCGTATTTTCCTTCGGGATCTTTAGCGTCATGACGGCGGTCGGTGGGACGACCATGACCATTCAAACACTATTAGTTGAACAGATTCCAGGGACGCTCGTCGCCAACGCTGTCGCCATCGCATTGTTATACGTGCCGATGACACGATACGTGGCGCCGCGACCTGTAGCGAAAAGAGGGTAGCCATGATGGAGCGTAAACGACATATTACGATAAAAGGACATCGCAACGGTATTGCAATCCACTTCAATCCACGGAGTGGCATCGATGAGGTGCTCGGAGAGCTTGAGGCCACGTTACAAGAAATGGAGCCGCCCTCTGGGAAGATTGCACTCAAATTGCACGCGGGTACTCGTTATTTAGACGAGGAGCTGTCACGTCAAATTCGTGAAGTCGTCGCTCGTCATGGCGTTTTTTATATCGAGGAGCTATCGAGCGAGGTCATGTTGACCGAAGAAGCGAAAGCGACCTACGGCAAAAAGACGTTCCACTACCATAGCGGGACGATTCGAAGCGGACAAGTGCTCGATTTCGATGGCTCGGTGCTCATTATCGGAGACATCAACCCTGGGTCCGAGGTTCGGGCGACGGGAAGTATCTATTGTTTAGGGACGATACGAGGAAATGTGCGTGCCGGTGTCGAAGGATGGGAGGAAGCGGTCATCACCGCCAGTCTACTCCATCCGAAGTTTTTAGCGATCGGTGAACACGTGCTCGCGTCGGACGACGGCGAAGAGCTTCCGGAGATCGAGATGGGATGCGCATATCAGACGAATCAAGGTATTGAAATGACGCGTCTCCGTCAAGTCATGACTGGGCTGAAAGACGCATATGCAATGGAATTACAGAGAGGGTGAGTTTGATGGAGCAAGTAGTAGAGCCTGTACATACAGCGAAAGAAGTGAAGAAAGGTCGGTCCATCGTCGTGACGTCGGGGAAAGGTGGCGTCGGGAAGACGACCACGACCGCGAACCTCGGGACCGGCCTCGCATTGTCTGGTCACTCGGTCTGTCTCGTCGATACGGATATCGGTCTTCGTAACCTCGACATCATCTTAGGACTCGACAACCGCAGCATCTATAACCTCGTCGACGTCATCAACGGCCAATGCAAATTGCATCAGGCGCTCGTCCGTGACAAGCGGTTCGAAGAGATGTATCTCTTGCCTGCGGCCCAGTCGAAAGACAAGACATCGGTCCAACCGGAGCAAGTGAAAGAAATCATCGACCAGTTGAAGACAGAATATGATTTCGTGTTGATCGATTGCCCGGCCGGCATCGAGCAAGGCTTCATGAACGCTATCGCCGGCGCCGATGAGGCCGTCGTCGTGACGACGCCTGAGAAGGCCGCCGTTCAGGACGCGGACCGCATCATCGGGATGCTCGAGCAAGCGGAACATGTCGCTGCGCCGAAATTGATCGTCAACCGCGTCAAGAACCACCTTGTGGAATCAGGGGACATGCTCGACATCGATGACATCATGCGCATCTTGTCGATCGACCTGCTTGGCGTCGTCGTTGACGATGAAGAAGTCATCGCCGCCGCGAACCGCGGGGTACCTGTCACGATGAACCCGGATAACAATGCCGGACAGGCGTACCGCAACATCACGCGCCGGATTCTTGGGGAGTCGGTGCCGCTCATGTCGATTCAGACCGAACAAAAACCGGTCGGCTTCTGGACACGACTCATGATGAAATTTGGAATGAAAAAAGCCTAAGGCAACGAAAGTTGCCTTTTTGTGTCGAAAGGAGAGACGCATATGCGATTGATCTATGAACGGACCCCGTCCATCGAACGGGCCATGCTCGTCGACGGGGAGCGTCTGCTCGAAGTCGAGGAACGCTTCATCGACCAACTGTCGATCGGGACGATTCTCGAGGCCGCGATCGAACGGATTCATCCGTCGCTCGGCGCCGCGTTTTTGACGACCGGCGAGACGACGCTCTTCTTGCCAATTGCCGAGACGCTGAAAGCGCTCGAGGCGTATCCGGACGTGCCAGCCATCGGTCAGGCGGCCGTCGTCGGTGAGAAGCGACTCGTCCAAGTGACGAAAGAAGGCATCAACGGCAAACACCATAAAGTGACGGAGAACATCCGCTTCGGCGGACGGTATATCGTCTACTTCCCTTATGGTCGGCGCCAGTTGTATAGCCGCAAGCTCGATTTCGTCACCCAGGACCGGTTATCGAAAGTGTTCGACCTCGAAGAGGCAGAAGGGTTGTTGTTCCGGACCGAGTCGGGGCAGGCAAGCCCTGAAGACCTTCAAGAAGAGCTCGACTTGCTCCGGACGCGTGCCAAGGACGTCATCACGGCACGCGGGGGACAGGATGAGCTGTTGTGCGAACAGTTCGTGCGACGCCATGCGGTCGAATCGGTCGTGTTGAATGACAAGGAAGCGCAGGACCGGTTGACGCGGCTCGAGGTCAACGTCGAACGTCACATCGGCAAAGGCCGGATGAAAGAAGCGGTCCGGCTCGACGGGGCAATCGAGAAGCTCGGCCAGCGTGTCGTCTGGCTCGAAGGCGGTTCGTACGTCTTGATTGAACAAGTCGAGACGATGACCGTCATCGATGTCAACAGCGGCAAGAACGTCGCCGTCAAAGACAAGGGTCGCGCCGCCGACACGATTAACGAGGCCGCGCTCTACGCCGTCATGGAACAGCTCCGGTTACGCAATATCGGCGGTATGGTCGTCATCGACTTCTTGAGGGGGTCAAAGGATGGACAGGCCCGGCTCTTGAAGAAGATGAAAGAGCTCGGTGCCCGCGATCCTCGCCGTGTCGAAGTGTACGGCTTCACGCGCATGGGCTTGTTCGAACTGTCGCGAGAACGAACCGGACGTTCGATGCAAGACCGGATGACCTATAACGGTAACCCGTCGAAGCTTGCCGTCTTCTCGCAGCTGGAGCGGACGCTGATGGAGCTCGCGCCTCAAGCCGAGGGTGTCGTCGTGACACTCCCGAGCAAGTGGCATGACGCGTCGTGGGACGGTTTTGACTGCACGGTCTTGCTCGTCGACGGAGAACCGGATGTGGCGTTCTATGGGACGCTCGAGGAATGTCAAAATTTCGTATCTCGTCATTGACAATGATTGAACGAGAGTGGTATTATCTATAACGTTAGTTCGTTTGGAAGCACCCAAATGGCTACAACCGCACAGAACGGGTTGAAATGGTTTCGCCCTGCCCTGGATGGCGAGTCTGAGTTTAATAAGGAGGTGCACGTATATGTACGCAATCATCAAAACTGGTGGTAAGCAAATCAAAGTTGAAGCAGGTCAAGAGATCTACATCGAAAAACTCGATGCTGATGTCGAGGGTACTGTAGAATTCGGTGAAGTTCTTTTCGTTGGTGGTGACGATGTTAAAGTCGGAGCTCCACTCGTAGAGGGCGCTAAAGTCGTAGCAACTGTCGTTAAACACGGTCGCGCGAAGAAGATCACTGTCTTCAAAATGAAAGCTAAGAAAAACTACCGTCGTAAGCAAGGTCACCGTCAGCCTTACACGAAAGTTCGCATCGAGAAAATCGAAGCGTAAGCTATGATTCGAGTAATGGTCAGACGAGACGAGACGAAGTCGATTCGTTCCGTTGAAGTGACAGGTCACGCCAACTTTGCTGAACCCGGTTCTGATTTGGTCTGTGCCGGCGTTTCTGCCATCATCTTTGGGGCATATAACGCTGTCGAGGTACTTGCCGGTCAATCGCTTCTTGTAGAAATGGCAGACAAAACAGAGGGTGGCTACTTTTATGTCGAGACATATCCTGACGTATCACCGGAGGACATGACTCGCACCCAACTGTTATTAGAAGGGATGCTCGTGCAACTAGACACGATCGCCCATAGTTACGGTGATTATATCCAAATTGAACAATAGGAGGTGGACCTCATGTTACAATTGAACCTTCAGTTCTTCGCATCGAAAAAGGGAGTAGGATCGACTAAAAACGGTCGTGACTCGATTTCGAAACGCCTCGGCGCTAAACGCGCTGACGGACAGACTGTTTCAGCTGGATCGATTCTCTACCGTCAACGCGGTACGAAAATTCACCCAGGTGAAAACGTCGGCCGTGGTGGCGACGACACATTGTTTGCAAAAGTTGACGGCGTAGTACGCTTCGAGCGTCTTGGTCGCGACAAGAAACAAGTGAGCGTTTACCCAGTTGCGTAAGTAGAACCACGCAGAAGACTCTAGCCACTTATTTGGTTAGAGTCTTTTTTACTAGTTTTACTAGGAGAGGATTGCATGAACTCACAAGCAGCACTGAAACTATTATCGACCGTCCGTCACGAATGGATGAATCGGCTTCAGATGATCTCCTTGTACGCGGCGCTCGAGCCTGAAAAACTTGAGGAGCTGTACGAGCGATATCGTCAGCACGCCGACGAGGAGAGTGCGCTCATTCGCTTGGACATGCCGACGACGAGTCTCGTCCTCATGCAAGCGAACTGGGAAGGGCGGTTGACCTATAAGGTATCGGCCGACCGCGTGTCGCTAGACGACGCGCGCGTGGCGGACAAGCTTGTCCGTCTTCTGTCAGGAACGGATGGACCGATTCATGTGACGTTCACGGACGGACTGATGGTCCGCGTCTTCGGTCACGTACCGGACGACGTGTTCACGTCAGATGAAGTGTACGAGCAAACAGTAGAATGTTCTACGTTCGTTATAAAGGAGGGGAATTAAATGTTTGTCGATCAGGTTAATATTTTTGTAAAAGCTGGAGACGGCGGTAAAGGGATGGTTGCATTCCGCCGCGAGAAGTATGTTCCAGACGGTGGACCAGCAGGAGGAGACGGAGGTCATGGTGGTGACGTCGTCTTTGAAGTAGAAGAGGGATTACGTACACTCGTTGATTTCCGATTCTCGAAAAAGTTCATCGCCCATGACGGTGAAAAAGGGATGTCGAAAGGCATGCACGGACGAAAAGCGAAGCCGCTCGTCGTCAAAGTCCCACCAGGTACGATCGTGTTCGATGCACAAACAGATACGGTCATCGCCGACCTTACCGAGCACGGCCAACGGGCCACGATCGCCAAAGGTGGACGTGGGGGCCGCGGGAACTGTCGTTTTGCGACGCCATCTAACCCGGCACCAGAGATCGCCGAGAACGGGGAGCCAGGTCAAGAGCGTGAATTGCGCCTTGAGTTGAAATTGCTCGCTGACGTCGGTCTTGTCGGATTCCCGTCAGTCGGGAAATCGACGCTCTTGTCAGTCGTCTCGTCGGCACGCCCGAAAATCGGCGCGTACCACTTCACGACGATCACACCGAACCTCGGTGTCGTCAAGACGGCAGACGACCGTGACTTCGTCATGGCCGACCTTCCTGGACTCATCGAAGGGGCGAGCCAAGGCGTCGGCCTCGGTCACCAATTCTTGCGTCACATCGAGCGGACGAAAGTCATCGTTCACATGATCGATATGAGCGGCATGGAAGGGCGCGACCCGTTCGAAGACTACACGACGATCAACCGCGAGCTCGAGTCGTACAACTTACGTCTCCTCGAGCGTCCGCAAATCGTTGTCGCCAACAAGATGGACATGCCGGATGCGCCGGAATTACTTGAAGAATTCCAGAAGAAAATCGGAGACGACGTCAAAGTCTTCCCGATCTCGGCACTCGCCAAAGAAGGACTTCGCAACCTGCTCATCGAAGTAGCTAATCTTGTAGACTCGACACCTGAGTTCCCACTCGAAGAGCTCGAAGAGAAGACGGCCACACCACGTGTCGTTTATCGTTACGAGAAGGAAGAGAAGGGGTATCAGATTCATATTGATGAATACGAACGCTTCGTGATCACAGGGCCTCGTATCGAGAAGCTCTTCAAGATGACGAACTTCGATCACGACGAATCCATCAAGCGCTTTGCGCGTCAAATGCGTCAAATGGGCGTCGATGACGACCTTCGCAAATTAGGTGCCGAAGACGGTAGCGTCGTCGCCATCTTGGACTTTGAATTCGAATTCGTCGAATAATCTTTTTAATTAGGAAATGGAGTGTGAAGTAAACGTGGACCCTGTGCCCTCGTCTAGTTTAATTCTTTATGTAGTTTTAGTTATGTTGTCAGCTTTCTTCTCTTCTGCCGAGACCGCGCTTTCGAGTGTGAACCGTGTCCGGATGATTCGTATGTCGGAAGATGGGGACAAGGGCGCCAAGCGCGTCCTTCACCTCGTCGACCGCTTCGACGATACGCTCTCGACGATTCTCGTCGGGAACAACATCGTCAACATCGGGGCAGCGACCGTCTCGACAGCCATCGCCACGAGTATTTACTCGGGCGGGACTGGCCTCGTCATCTCGACGTTCGTGACGACTGTCATCATCTTGATCTTCGGTGAGATTTTACCTAAGTCGCTCGCGAAAGAGTTCGCCGAGAAGTATTCGCTTCTCATCAGCGGCATCTTGCTGTTCCTCGTCAAAATCTTGAAACCGATCACGATGATTTTCACTGGCTTGAAAAAGCTCGTGCTTCGTCTGTTCGGTATGAGTACGAAGGAGCCGTCGGTGACGGAAGAAGAGTTGAAAGTGCTCGTGGATATGGGAGAAGAAGAAGGGGTGCTCGGCGAGACCGAAGCGGAACTCGTGCATAGCGCCTTCGCCTTCAACGACATCACTGTCGACGATGTGTTGACGCCGCGGATTGATATCCTCGCCGTCGACATCGACGATACGCTCGAAGAAATCAAAGACACGATCTTTAGCGGTGGGCATTCTCGTCTACCGGTATATAAAGACTCGATTGACAACGTCATCGGGGTGTTGTCAGAACGTGATTTCCTTCGTTCGATGATGCGGGATGAAGTGACGGACGTTCGTTCGCTCATTCGTCCGCTCACATACGTATCACCGCAGACAAAATTAATTGAACTGCTCCCAGTCCTTCAGCAAAAACAATCGCACATGGCGATCGTCCTCGACGAGTTCGGTGGGACGGCCGGCCTCATCACACTCGAAGACATGCTCGAGGAGCTCGTCGGAGACATTTGGGATGAGCACGATGAGTCGATCGTCTATCTCAAACGACTCCGTGACGGGGTCTACGAGTGTATGGCCGACATGGATGTCGATGAATTTGCGGATGACATGGGAATTAAAGAACCTGAAGTAGATGCCAACACGATGGGTGGTTGGATCGTCGAACTGTTAGGAGACATTCCAGAGAAAGGTGCGCGTGTCACGTATGAAGACATGACGTTCACCGTTCTCCACGTCGAAAAGCGTCGGATTCGCAAATTGCTCGTCGAAACGGGTCAATCCGAAGCGGCGGAACAAGCGTAAACGAACAGAGGAGGGATCGCCAACCGGCGGTCCCTCCTTTTGTTTATACAGTGTGGTGGCGCTCGACGCGTTCGAGCAGCTCGTAAGGGCGTACTTTATAGATGGCGTGCGGCATATACGTCGGATCGATCGCATCAAGCAGGCGCATCTGGAAGTGATTGCGCTTGATATAGTCGCCGACGTTCGAGGCGTCGACCTTGAAGAAGCCGACTTCTTGCGTCTCACCTTCCTGCGGTTGCAGGTCGCCCGAGACGTAGCGCGCGCGGAACGTGACACAGAGTACGCGTGAGGATACGTTTTGATAGATGCCGGTGATCCCGTCGACCTCGATCTCAATCCCGGTCTCTTCTTTTACTTCGCGATGCACGGCGTCGACGATCGATTCATGTTCCTCGACTTGTCCGCCCGGCATCTCATACGTATCGTTCCGGTGCGTGTTCTGAACGAGGAGCACCTCGCCGTCGGCGTTCGTGACGTAGGCCGTCACGGAGACGATGGTGCGCGGTGGTGTGTAGTGACCGGTCGGCATCATGAACTCCTCGCTCGACTTGATATATAAATCTTTGCCGAGACGGGCCCGCTTCTTCATCGCCTCGCGGCGCAGGCTGCTTGAGCGGTAATCGCGTTCGACTTGTTCGTAATGCTCGCGGTCACGATATTCCCAGAGGGCCATGACCTCGTCCTTGTCTTCGGTCACCCAACGACCGACGAGACGGGCGCCGTGCGATACCTGTATCGGATACAGGTATGTATGGAAAAACTCGGTGAATTCATCTAAGCGTTCAGGACGGATGGTGTACGTTTTTCGACGATGGAACATGGTAATTCCTCCTTTGAAGGTGGTAATCTCTATTCCGAGAAAAAAACGCTTTCCTCACTATTCTTAATTCGGTACCAGATCCGATTTTCCCTCTATTCAAAAAAGTCAGCTCGAGCGAATCTGCTCAGGCTGACTTTTTAAATAGACGCGGATTCGCGCGGATATAGCGGATGAGGACATATAGTCCGATGGCGGTGCCGACGTACGGCAAGAACCCGTGCGTGACTTCGCCGATATGACGCCAATTGCTACCAAGCATCATCCCGAGTTTGACGAACACGAACGACCAGACGGCGAAGACGACGACGGTCACCGTCAAAAATTTCCGGAACGACAAGCGCATGACGCCGGCGCTGACGGCGAACAGCTGGCGCCAAATGACGCTCAGACAGACGATCCAGGCGCCATACGTATCGAACCATGTCTCGGCGCGTTGTTGCTTCGCCTCACTGATGCGAAATGACTTGTAGAGCCGAAGGGCGACAGGACGACCGCCGTAACGGCCAATCCAATAGAGAACGATTTGACTGAGGACGATCGCCGACCACGCGAGGAGGAAGACGAGCAGGAACGAGACGTCGAGAGAACCGATCAAGTGGCCACCGTAGGCGAGCACGAGCTCATTCGGGATGAATTGGATGAAGATACCGAGCGGGACGCTGAAGACGCCGCAGCCGAGCAACAGTTGTTCAAAGAAATGCCACATGACCGTTCCCTCCTTTCCAAATTTTGTACGGTCTTTGTTCCATCCATCAGTATAACGGACATGGACCGAAAGCAAAAGAAAAGATGTCACGTATTTGTGACATCTTAGTCGAGCTCGGAGACAAGGACGCCGAGCCGCTCGAGTTCCGAGACGGCGGCATCGATGGCATCTTCGCTATCGGCCTCGAGCGTGTGGATATGCAAGCCACCCGTCAAATGCGAAAGTGGGGCGGCCTGGTTCGCCTCGACCCGTTCGAGGAAAGCACGGACGTCGCGACGGCTCTTCACCATCAACTGGCCCGTCAACGAACCGTAGACCGGATGATCGATGATGACGTCCCGAATCGTGACGCCTTCGTCGACGATGGCGTTCATTTCGGCCTCCATGGCCTCGGCCTCGTGACGACAGACGATTTTACGGGTGTAGGCGGACGGTGACGACTCGCCCGGTAGATAGACGTATCCACGGGCGGTCGCGACGATTTGATGGCCCTTCGCCTTCAAGAGCGACAAGTCTTGGACGACGACTTGTCGGCTGACGGCGACACGGCGGGCGAGTTCGGAGCCGGTGATCGGCTCGGAACTCTGTTCAATCATTTCCAATAATGTGCGCCGGCGTTCTTCACCGGCTAAGCGTTTGTTCATAAGATCCGACTCTCCTTGCTAAAGTGACGATGGCTTCGGCGAGTGCCGTCGTGGCTTCGACGGTCGTGTCTTCACCGAAGGAAATGCGGACGAGGCCGTGGCAGGCGCTCGTCTCATAGCCGAGTGACTCGAGCATCCGGTTCGGTCCGTTCTGGCCGGCCCGACAGGCCGAGCCTGCCGAGACTTGGAAGCCGAGACCGTCGAGTTCGGTCATCCACCATTGTCCGTCCCGCTGATTCGAGACGAACGAGAAGATGGCGGGACTCTGCTGGTCGAACTCGAGCCAGTCCACGTAAGACGATGTCTTCTCTTTCAAGATAGCACGAAACGCCAAGAAATTTCTTTCATGACGTGTCCGTGCCTCGTGCCGATCGGTGAACGCTTTAACGAACGCACAGATGCCGGGGACGTCAATCGTGCCGGGACGAATGCCGTACTGATGGTGTCCCGGATAATAGGGCGGTGGCAACAGCCGTTCCATATAGAGGCCGCCGACGCCTTTTGGACCGCCGACCTTATGGGCGCTGAACGAATAGGCGTCAATCCCGTCGACCGAGACAGGAATCTTGCCGAGCGCCTGGACGCCGTCGATATGGAGCAACACTTTCTTATATTTCAATTGGCAGAGGATGTTGTGGAGCGGCAGCGTCCATCCGGTATCGGAGTTGACGTGCTGGAACGTCACGAGCCCGATATCACGGTCGAGCAGACGCGTGAACGTCTCTTGGTCGAAGCGACCGTCTTTTAGTTTCAACCGATGGACGGTCACGCCTTCCGCTTCCCATTCGTCGAGAAGGAGGGCGACCGAGTCGTGCTCTTGCCACGACGTGATGACTTCACTGCCTTTCATGCGCTTACGGAGACTCGTTAGCGCGATATAGTTGCTCTCCGAGCCGCTGCCGGTGAAGAGCAACTTCCCGCGGAGCATGTCGAGCCCGAGAGCCTGCTTCACCAAACGCCTTGCCTCGGTCAAGTAATCTTCGGCCATATATCCGTGCGTGTGGAGGGAAGACGGATTACCGTATACGCTCCGCGCCATGGCGACGTAATGGTCGAGGGCGGATTTTGTCATCGGGTGCGTCGCCGCATAATCAAAGTAACGGTTCATCGTAAAGTTCCCCTTTTCTTATGTTGTCTTCTTCACAAAATTATGCGAAACTAGTTTACAAGTCAACATTACATATGAAAAACAGGTGATATACAGATGTCTTTACAGTTTGAACGGGTCGATGTGTTGATTATCGGGGCCGGATTGGCCGCTGTGACGGTCGCCCTCCATCTGCCCCGGACGTTGAACGTCCTGCTCGTCGCCAAGCATGAAGTGACGAGTGCGAACTCGGACTTGGCTCAAGGCGGAATCGCTAGCTCGTACTTGGAACCGTCGAGCGTCGACCATGAGCGGGATACGCTCGTCGCCTCGAAACTTGCGGCCGTACCCGACTGTGTTTATACACTCGTCGAGGAAGGGCGGACGGCGATTCAGGAGCTGGAGCGGTTCGGCGTCGTCTTCGATCGCGACGCGACTGGCTACGCGGTCGGTCGGGAAGGTGCCCATGGCATGAATCGAATCTTTCACGTCGGTGGCGATGAGACGGGACGGCACGTGATGGCGACGCTGCGGCGTCAACTGCCTGACAATGTGACCGTCATGGAGCATGTCCTGATCGATACGTTGACGAAAAGCGATGGCCGTGTGAGCGGGGCGACCGGCTTCAACGGTGAGACGCGCCTCCACGTTCAGGCCGGGGCCGTCGTCCTCGCGACCGGTGGCATCGGCGGTCTGATTGACTGGACGTCGAATTGTCGCTCGGTCACAGGAGATGGGCTCGTCTTGGCGGAAGCGGTCGGGGCACGGCTCACGAACTTGTCCCGGATTCAGTTTCATCCGACGCTACTCGCGGTCGATTCACCCCATCTCGTGACGGAAGCGCTACGCGGGGCGGGAGCCACGCTCGTCGATACGTCCGGGAATCATGTGATGGGACAACATCCGCTCGGTAGCCTCGCCCCGAGGGATGAGGTCGCACGAACGCTCACGAACCATGTGGGACCGGTGTACTTGGATACGAGTCGTGTCGAACGGCTCGATGAGAGGTTCCCGAAACTGGTGGCGACATGTGACGCGCACGGCATCGACATCCGGCGCGTCCCGGTCCGGCCGGGACTGCATTTCCACATGGGCGGTGTCGACGTCGACGCCTATGGACGAACCAAGGTAGCGGGACTATATGCGGTCGGGGAGGTCGCCGATACGGGCGTCCATGGGAAGAATCGACTCGCGTCAAACTCGTTACTTGAATGCTGGGTGTTCGGGAAGCGGGTGGCGGCGACGATGACTTTGGAGGAGAAGCCGTTCGCGGTGAACGAGACGACCGTATTTGAGGTTTCAGATGATCTGTTCGGCCGCTATCGGCAACAGATTGGGGAATGGCTGACAATCTCGCCGCAACTCGGCAAAATCGTAAGTTTCTTAGAAAATACCCAACAACTGCCACGGACGAAACACGTGACAAGACAATTAAGTGAACAGACATTGAGTATAGAAGCGGCACGGCTTTTGGCTCGTGCCATGATGAGGACGGAGGATGGTTATGAACAAGATTGCTTTGCGCGAACAGCTGACGGCATTTCTACATGAGGACATCGGCTTTGGCGATATCTCGAGCGGACTGATCGATCAGCGCGAGACGTCATTCGCCACGGTCACCGCCAAAATGGATGGGGTGTTCTGTGGCATGGATGTCGTCCTGGAGCTGGCCCAGATGCAACGGCTCGTCGTCGAGTCATGCCAACCGGACGGCACGGTTGTCTCGACTGGAGATGAACTGTTCACGTTGCGGGGCAAGACACGGACGCTCCTCGAGACGGAACGGGTGTTATTGAACCTTATCCAACATTTGAGCGGGATCGCCACGATGACGCGGCGCTGCGTCGAACAGCTCAATGACCCGACGATTGCCGTCACGGACACGCGCAAGACGACACCTGGACTCCGCATGCTCGAGAAGCATGCCGTCCGTTCGGGTGGTGGGAAGAACCACCGGCTCCGGCTCGACGATGCCGTCATGATTAAAGACAACCACATCACGGCACTCGGTGGGATCACGAACGCGGTCGCCCGGGCCCGGATGCTTGCTGGCCACACGACGCCGATTGAAGTCGAGGTCGAGACGCTCGAACAGTTGCATGAGGCGATTGCGGCGGACGCCGACATCATCATGTTCGACAACCGGACGCCAGAAGAACTGAAGGCGTGGCGCGCGCTCGTCCCAAGTCATATCAAGACGGAAGCGTCAGGCGGCATCACGGTCGAGACGATCGCCTCGTATCGCGGTACGGGCGTCGACGTCATCTCAATCGGGCAGTTGACCCATTCGGTGACGGCGCTCGATTGTAGTTTAAATCTCGTAGGAGGAATCAAACATGCAGTTACTCGGAACGATGCCAGCGCTATACGCTGACTTGACGGTTGAACAGATGGAACAACGGATTGAAGCCATTAAAGCACGGCTCGGCAGCCGCCTATTTTTACCGGCCCACCACTATCAAAAGGACGAGGTCGTCCAGTTCGCGGACGCGACCGGAGATTCGCTCCAGCTCGCACGGCTCGCCGAACAGATGAACGAGGCCGAATTCATCGTCTTTTGCGGCGTCCACTTCATGGCCGAGACGGCCGACATGTTGACGCGTGACGACCAGCTCGTCATCTTACCGGATATGCGGGCCGGGTGTTCGATGGCCGACATGGCTGATATCGATCAGACGGAGATTGCGTGGGAAGAGCTGACCGATACGTTCGGCGACAGTATCGTCCCGATCACATACGTCAACTCGACAGCGGCCATCAAGGCATTCGTCGGCAAGCATGGCGGGGCGACGGTCACGTCGTCGAACGCCCATGACATCGTGCGTTGGGCACTCGAAGCGGGCGAACGGATCTTGTTCTTACCGGATCAGCATCTCGGACGCAACACGGCATATGACTTGGGCGTGCCGCTCGAGGCGATGGCCGTCTGGGACCCGCTCCGGGAACGACTCGTCTATGAAGGCGATATTGAGGACGTCCGCGTCATTTTATGGAAAGGGCATTGCTCGGTCCATGAGAAGTTCAACGTCGCCCAAATCGAGGCGTTACGGAAGAACGACCCGGAGCGACGCATCATCGTCCATCCCGAGTGCACGTTCGATGTCGTGCAGGCAGCGGACGAGGCCGGGTCGACGTCATATATCATCGACCAGATTGAGGCGAGCGCGCCGGGGACGAAGTGGGCCGTCGGCACCGAGATGAACTTGGTCAATCGACTTGCGGCGACGCACCCTGAGCTCGACATCAATTCGCTCAACCCGTACATGTGCCCGTGCTTGACGATGAACCGAATCGATTTGCCTCATTTGCTCTGGGCGCTCGAGTCACTCGAGACCGATCCCGTAAATATTATTCGCGTCGATCAAGAGACGACAAAGTGGGCGACACTCGCCCTCGAGCGGATGCTCGCACGCTAAGGACAGGCAATCGCCTGTCCTTTTTTCGTGGCGACGGTTATGGTACAATGAATGCAGTTTTCCTATGAAGAGGAGATATGACCGTGATTGAATTCGTAAAAGGCTCCGTCGCCTATGTGTGCGCGGAATATATAACGTTGGATGTTTCGGGCGTCGGCTACAAAGTACATGTGCCTAACCCGTTTTTTTATCGTGAACAAGACGAACATGTAATCGTATTTACGCACCATTACGTGCGCGAAGATCAACAGACGCTGTACGGTTTCCGTTCACGTCGCGAACGCGAACTGTTCAATAAATTGCTCGGCGTCAACGGAATCGGACCGAAAGGCGCACTCGCGATCGTCGCCTCGGGCGATATGGATGCGCTCATCGACGCAATCGAGACTGAGAACGAGAAGTATTTGATGAAGTTCCCAGGTGTCGGCAAGAAGACGGCGAAACAGATGGCGCTCGACTTGAAAGGCAAGCTGTCCGAGCTCGCCCCGGATTATGTACCGAACACCGGACTGTTCGCCCAAGGCGCGTCCGAACTAGACGAGGCGTGCGAAGCGCTCGTTGCGCTCGGTTACTCAGAGCGTGAGATCACCCGTGTCCGCAAGGAACTGAATTCAGAAATATTGACGACAGACGCTTACATAAAGCGCGCCCTGCAATTGCTATTGAAATAAGGAGGAGACCATGGACGAACGATTGTTGTCACAATCCCATCAACAATATGAAGACTCTGAAGAGTGGAGCTTGCGTCCGCAAAAGTTCGAGCAATATATCGGACAGGAGAAGGCGAAAGGAAACTTGTCGATCTTCATCCAAGCCGCGAAGCTCCGCAGCGAAACACTCGACCACGTCCTCCTATACGGTCCCCCGGGACTCGGAAAGACGACACTCGCCCAAATCATCGCTAACGAGATGGGTGTCGGCATCAAGACGACGGCCGGCCCGGCCATCGAACGTCCGGGTGACCTCGCCGCAATCCTCTCGACCCTCGAACCGGGCGATGTTCTGTTCATCGATGAGATTCATCGCTTGAGCCGCACGATTGAAGAGATCCTCTATCCGGCGATGGAGGACTACTGTCTCGACATCGTTTACGGACAAGGCGAGATGGCGCGAAGCGTCCGCATCGACTTGCCACCGTTCACGCTCGTCGGCGCGACGACGCGAGCCGGCATGTTGTCGGCCCCGCTCCGTGACCGCTTCGGTGTGACATTAAAGCTCGAATACTACGAGACGCATGAGCTCGCCGCCATCGTCAGTCGGACGGCCCAACTGTTCCGCCTGTCAATTTCACCAGAGGCGAGCGGTGCCATCGCGAAACGTGCACGCGGCACGCCGCGGATTGCCAACCGGCTGTTACGCCGGGTTCGTGATTTCGCCCAAGTAGCAGGAACGAAAGAAATCGATCCGGTGCTTGCCTCAGACGCACTCGACCGGTTACACGTCGACGCCCTCGGGCTCGACGAAGTCGACCACCGGCTCTTACGGGCGATGGTTGAACGGTTCGGCGGTGGACCGGTCGGACTCGAGACGCTTGCCGCGACGATCGGGGAAGATGCCCAGACGATCGAGGACGTGTATGAGCCGTATTTGTTGCAGCAAGGTTTCCTGCAACGGACGCCGCGCGGCCGCATGATCACCCAGTACGCAAAGACGCATTTTGGCTATGAAGAGGAGTAAACGATATGCAAGACATTCAATTGAACGTAAACGATTATGATTTTGACTTACCGGAAGAACTGATCGCCCAAGTACCGCTCCTCGATCGGACGAGCTCACGACTGCTCGTCCTCGACCGCGACACGGGCGACATCGAGCATCGCCACTTCCGCGACGTGCTCGAATATTTACAGGCAGGCGATGCCCTCGTCGTCAACGACTCGCGCGTGCTCCCGGCTCGACTGTTCGGGGCGAAGCAAGAGACGGGCGGGAAAGTCGAGCTTCTTCTTTTGAAGCAGACGGAAGATGATGTCTGGGAAGCGCTCGTCAAACCGGCGAAGAAAGTGCGCGTCGGCGCCATCGTCGAGTTCGGCAACGGATTGCTCCGGGCCGAATGCGTCGAAGAGCTGCCGGAAGGGGGACGCCGCTTCAAGTTCGATTATGACGGCATCTTCTATGAGATTTTAGATGAGCTCGGCACGATGCCGCTCCCGCCATACATCCGTGAACAGCTCGACGACCAAGACCGTTATCAGACGGTGTACGCCCGTGAACGCGGGAGTGCGGCCGCACCGACGGCAGGTCTTCACTTCACGGAAGAACTGCTCGCAGCGGCAGAAGCGAAAGGCGTCAAGTTGATTCCGCTCACGCTTCACGTCGGGCTCGGCACGTTCCGTCCCGTCACGGCGGATACGATTGAAGAACACACGATGCACAGTGAGTATTTCGAGCTGTCGGCCGCTTCGGCCGAGGCGCTCCGTGACGTCCGTACAAACGGCGGCCGTATCTTCGCAGTTGGGACGACATCGACCCGGACGCTCGAGACGATCGTGCGCGACCATGGGGATTTCGTCGAGTCATCGGGCTGGACGGACATCTTTATCTACCCAGGCGTCGAGTTGAAGGCGATTGATGGACTGATCACGAACTTCCATCTGCCGAAGTCGACACTCGTCATGCTCGTCTCGGCGTTCGCGTCGCGCGACATCATTTTGAACGCGTACCGCACGGCGGTACAAGAACGTTACCGCTTCTTCAGCTTTGGAGACGCGATGCTCATCACGAGGAAGGAAGAGAACAAATGACCAAACACGCAGTCACATACGAACATATCCACACATGTAAACAGACGGGAGCGCGGCACGGAATCGTCCATACGCCGCACGGCTCGTTCGAGACACCTGTCTTCATGCCGGTCGGCACGCAGGCGACCGTCAAGACGATGGCCCCGGAACAAGTCAAGGCGATGGGAGCGAACATCATCCTCTCGAACACGTATCACCTTTGGATTCGTCCAGGACACGAAGTCGTCAAACAAGCCGGAGGCCTTCATAAGTTCATGAACTGGGACGGCGCGATTTTGACAGACTCGGGCGGCTTCCAAGTCTTCTCGCTCGCCGACCTGCGCAACATCCAAGAAGAAGGCGTCCATTTCCGCAACCACTTGAACGGCGACAAGTTGTTCTTGTCACCGGAGAAAGCGATGGAGATTCAAAACGCGCTCGGTTCGGATATTATGATGGCGTTCGACGAGTGCCCGCCGTTCCCGGCGACACATGAGTACATGAAGAAGTCGGTCGAGCGGACGAGCCGTTGGGCTGAGCGTTGCCTCGCGGCACACGAACGTCCGGAAGACCAGGCATTGTTCGGTATCATCCAAGGCGGCGAGTACGAAGATCTCCGTCGTCAAAGTGCGGCCGACCTCGTCTCGCTTGATTTCCCAGGTTATGCTGTCGGTGGATTATCGGTCGGCGAACCGAAAGACGTCATGTACCGCGCGCTCGAGTTCACGACACCGTTCATGCCGGAGAACAAGCCGCGCTACTTGATGGGCGTCGGTTCACCGGATGCGTTGATTGAAGGCTCGATTCGCGGCATCGACATGTTCGACTGCGTCTTGCCGACCCGAATCGCCCGCAACGGGACGCTCATGACATCGAAAGGCCGTGTCACGATCAAACATGCGAAACATAAGACGGACTTCGGCCCAATCGACGAGAAGTGCGATTGCTACACGTGTAAGAACTATTCACGTGCGTACGTCCACCACTTGATTCGTGCCGACGAGATGTTCGGGCTTCACCTCTGCTCGACACACAACCTTCACTTCCTCGTGAACTTGATGAGTCAAGTACGTCAAGCCATCCGCGAAGACCGTCTCTTGGACTTCAAGGAAGAGTTTTTCGAAGAATATGGGTATAACAAACCAAACGCCAAGAATTTCTAATTGTTCTGACAGCGATTATGTGACAACGTTTCAGTTTCACGGTATAATGAACCTGATATTGAAGGAAAGGGTGAATTTTACGCATGGAAACTCTCGTAGCACTATTACCGATGATCCTTATTTTCGTCGTGTTCTACTTCTTGTTGATCCGTCCGCAGACGAAACGTCAGAAAGAAGTACAATCGATGCAAAACGCGCTTGAGCGTGGGGATCACGTCGTAACAATCGGCGGCCTTCACGGCGTCGTCCACCAAATCGAAGACACACAAGTCACATTGAAATGTGACCAGTCACTCCTCAAGTTCAATCGCAGTGCGATTGCTGAAGTGACGAAAAAAGGCAACTCATCATTCGCTGAGTAACCAAACCACGCCTGACCATCCCTGGTCAGGCGTCTTTTTTTTGTCATACTTTGAAAAATGATTTATTTTTGACAAACTTCGTCAATCCGACGAATCATCCACCTTATTTCCAAAAATCAAATTGAATCGTGAAAACGTTTGCATTATCGTCAAGTTGAGAAGAATTGGAAAGAAGGAGAAGAAGACATGGATGTGAAACGATTGCTACGCCCACTCAAAAATTGGAAGGTACGACGTCGCCCTGACCGCGTGAAAGGACGCTCGTCGATGCGCCGTAAGATGGCGATGGCGCTCGTGCCGACACTGATCGCCTTATTGATCGTCGGTGCGCTCGGCTCGTATCAATTACAGAATGCGACGTCAGAGTATGACCGCGTCTTGAACGAGCGGCTCCAAGATATGCTCGTCGCCGAAGATTTGGCGTTGACCGTGACCGATGCCGAGCGTTATTTGAACTACTATCTGCTCGTCTCGAACCCGAAGACACTGATTAGTCTCGAAGCGGCGCAGACAAAACGTGACGAACTGATGGATACGCTCAAGCAGTCGTCGTCAGATTCGAAAGTCATCGCCTGGATCGGTGATCTTGAGAAGTTCAATCAACATCTCGACACGGAAATGGCGCGCGTCATCGACCTCCGTCAACAACAAGACGAGATCGGATACAAGACGGTGCTCAATACGAGCGTGACACCGACGACGGATCGCGTCCGGATGACGGTGACCGACCTCGTCACGTATCAAGGCGAAGCGCTCGCAGCTGAGTCGGAAGCGGTCCAGGCGAGTGCCGGGCAGTCGATCATCTGGATGGTTGTCATCAGCATCATCGGCGTCGCTGTCGGTCTACTTTCATTAGTAGCACTCCAAAAGTTGTTCTTGAAGCCGATCAATCGACTCGTGAACGAAGCGCGCGTCGTCGCCGAAGGTGATTTGACCGGGGGTGATATCGAGGTCGGTTCGAACGATGAGCTCGGTGACCTCGTCACGGCGTTCAACGATATGAAACGCAACCTTGTCGGCTTGATTCGTCAAGTCGGGGCGGCCTCAGACAAAGTGACGGCCTACTCGGAAGAACTGTATGCCAGCACGGACCACGTCGCCACGACGACGCAAGGTGTAGCCGGTCTATTTGAACAGATGAACCTTGCCGCCCAAGTGTCGGCGAAACGGGCCGAAGAAGGGACGTCCGGCGTCAATCAAGCCGTCGTCGGCTTGAACCAAATCGCCGCTGCCTCGCAAGGCGTGAACGAGCAGACGATTCATACACTCGAAGCGGCGAGTGGGGGACTGGAGACAATTCAGTTGGCCGAGCAGCAGATGCGGGAGATTCAACAAGCGAACGACTTGACGCAACAGATGGTCGAGCGCTTATCGAATCAATCGCTCGAGATTGAGAAAATCACTCGTTCCATCACGGCCATCACGGAACAGACGAACCTGCTCGCCTTGAACGCGGCGATTGAAGCGGCTCGGGCCGGGGAACACGGCAAAGGGTTTGCCGTCGTCGCGGCCGAGGTCAGAAAACTGGCCGAAGAATCGAAACAGTCGGCAAAACAGATTCAAGCGGTCGTCGTCGATATTCAGCGCGACACGTCGGAAGTCGAGGCGGCGTTCGATGTCACGAGCCAGCATGTGACAAGCGGTGTGATCCAAATGGGCGAAGTCGCCGGTGCGTTCCGTGAAATCGTCACCGTCATTCAAGAGACGTCCCGTCAAATGAGTGAGATTGCGGCAGCGACAGAAGAAGTAAGTGCGAACACGACCGAGGTCGCCGTCTCGGTCGAAGATATGTCAACGAACGCCGTCTCAACGCAACGAAGCGTCGAAGAGGCGGGCGCGAACGTCGAAGAGCAACTCGCCGCGATTCAAGAAATCAACGGCATCGCCGAGACGATGAGTCATATGTCGGTCGAGTTGAAAGACCTCGTCCACTTATTCAAGGCATAAAAACAGCGTCTCCTCGACAATCGAGGGGACGCTGTTTCGGTTACATTAACAAAATCAGGCTGGCTGCCATGACCATCATACCGGCGACCATGCCGTACACCGCATGGTGGGCCCGTCCGTATTCACGGGCGGCTGGGAGCAATTCATCAAGCGAGATGAACACCATGATGCCGCCGACAGCCGCGAAGATGATTCCGAACACCGTGTCGCTTAAGAACGGCATCAACAACAGGAAGCCGACGGCCGCGCCGAGAGGTTCGGCGAGTCCGGATAAGAAGGACAGTTTCAGCGCCTTCTTCCGAGAGCCGGTCGCGTAGTAAATCGGGACCGAGACGGCGATCCCTTCCGGAATGTTGTGCAGTGCGATAGCGATGGCGATCGCTAAACCGACGGCCGGGTCATCGAGAGCCGAGATGAACGTGGCCAAACCTTCCGGGAAGTTATGGATGGTGATGGCGAGTGCCATGAAGATTCCCATCTTATGAAGCCGCTGTTTCGTCTCGTGATTCAATGGGACGCGTTCGGTCGCCGTCGTCGCGAGTTCTTGGGACGACGGGTCGTTTTGCATCGTCTCGACGAATTTGACTTCATGCGGGTTCTCGGGAGACGGGATGAACTTGTCGATCAAGGCGATCAACAGCATACCGCCGAAGAACGCGAGGACCGTATAAAGTGTCCCGGTCTGCTCGCCATGGGCGCCGACGAGTTCATCGAGCGCTTTTGGGAAAATCTCGATAAAGGATACGTAAATCATGACCCCGCCTGAGAAGCCAAGGGACACCGACAAGAAGGCTGTGTTGGTCCGTTTGGCGAAGAAGGCGATCATACTTCCGATCCCCGTCGCGAGTCCAGCGAACAACGTCAGTAAAAAGGCATAGATAATCGTGCTATCCATTGAAAAGGACTCCTTTACGTGTAGTGTAAGTTGATAATCACATCATAGCTCAAGTTTTGCCCTAATGCAACTTTTAGTCGCATACGAAAAAAAAACGTGGGAAATCAACGCTCCCGTGTTACAATTTTAGGAAAACGATTGATAAATGTTTAGAATATTTGTAATGTTAACGAGAGAAGTTTTTTACGAGAACATGTGTTTAGAAAGGAATTTGTCGTATGTACAAAAAAGGGAATATCGCGATCTTTGCGGTCATCATGATTGCAACGATCCTACTCGCCGTCTTGACGACACCATGGGTCGTGAAGAACACGAACCTTGGCCTTGACCTCAAAGGCGGATTTGAAGTGCTGTACGAAGTCCAGCCGCTTGAAGACGGCGATGTCATCGATCAATCTGCGATGAATGCAACCGTTCGCGCTATCAACAACCGGGTCAACGTGCTCGGTGTGTCTGAACCGGACATTCGGATTGAGGATGATAACCGGATTCGTGTCCAACTCGCGGGTGTATCGAACCAAAACGATGCCCGAGAAGTGCTGTCGTCGACGGCGCAGCTTACGTTCCGCGACATCGATGACAACGTCCTGCTCGACGGAAAAGATCTCGCGCCGCGCGGTGCCTCAATCAGCTACGATCAGCAAGGCAACCCGGTCGTTGAATTGACGCTCCAATCGGCAGAACAGTTCGGTGAAGTGACGTCTGAGATCGCTCAGCGCCCGGCACCGGAAAACCGCCTTGTCATCTGGCTCGATTATGAGGAAGGTGACTCGTACGAAGAAGAGATTCAAAAAGAGAACTCGAAAATCGTCTCGGACGCTTCGGTCAACGGACCGATTCTTTCGGATAAAGCCATCATCTCCGGTGGGGATATCGACGCCGAGAGTGGTCAACGTCTCGCTGACATCTTGAACGCCGGGGCACTCCCGGTCAAACTTGAAGAGATTTACTCGACGTCGGTCTCGGCCCAATTCGGTCAAGATGCACTTGAGAAGACCGTGTTCGCTTCGGTCATCGGTGTCGTCGCTATCTTCTTGTTCATGTTGTTCTTCTATCGTTTACCCGGTCTCGTCTCGATCATCACACTCATTTTGTATATCAATTTGATTATGTTGTTCTTTAACGGGATTAACGCCGTCTTGACGCTCCCGGGGATTGCCGGTCTCGTCCTCGGTATCGGTATGGCAGTCGATGCCAACATCATCACGGCCGAGCGAATTAAAGACGAACTCCGCTCAGGGAAGTCGGTCCTATCGGCGTTCCGTGCCGGTAACCGTCGCTCGCTCAGTACGATTATCGATGCCAACTTGACGACGCTCATCTCGGCAGCGGTCTTGTTCTATTTCGGAACGAGTTCCGTCAAAGGGTTCGCGCTCATGCTCATGATCTCGATCGCGATGACGTTCATCTCGAACGTCTTCATCTCGCGCTATTTGATGCACCTCCTCGTCGCAAGTCGTCTCTTCGACAAGCGCAAAGGCTGGTTTGGTGTGAAGGAGAGTGAAATCCGTGAACTTTAAGCTCACTGAATTAAACTATATTAAACCGATGCGCACGTTGTTCCTCATCTCATGTGCCGTCGTCATCATCGGACTCGGGATTTTGTTCTTCCGCGGCTTGAACCTCGGAATCGACTTCGCGTCTGGAACGCGGGTCGAAGTCCAGACCGAGTCGCAAGTGTCGCAAGACGATTTAGCGGCCGCCTTCACCGAGGCAGGCGTGGATGAAGACATCTCTTCTGTCCAATATGCAGAAGGCGGGACGCTCGCGAACGTGACGTTCGTCGGGCAGCTCACTCAAGATGAAGTCGCTTCGGTGAAGACTGTGTTCACGGAGACGTTCGGGAACGACCCGAACATCAGCACCGTCTCAGCCGAGGTTGGCCGAGACATCGCCCGTAATGCGATTTATGCCGTCTCGCTCGCATCGCTCGGGATTATCTTGTATATCACGTTCCGCTTCCAATTCTCTTACGGTGTCGCCACCGTCGTCGCCATGCTCCACGATGCGTTCTTCATGCTTGTGGCGTTCTCGATTTTTGGCATCGAGGTCAACTTGTACTTCGTCGCCGCGATCTTGACGATTATCGGTTATTCGGTCAACGATACAATCGTTACGTTCGACCGGGTGCGCGAGAACATTCAAGCGTATGAGAAAGAACGGAAAATCAAGACGATGGACGAGTACCGTATGCTCGTGAACAAAGCGATTCAAGAGACGATCGTCCGCTCGATCAATACGGTCGTCACTGTATTGTTCACCGTCATCGCCTTGTACATCTTTGGTGCCGAATCGATTCGCGGCTTCTCGCTCGCGCTTCTCGTCGGCCTCATCATGGGAATGTACTCGTCGATCTTCATCGCTTCGTACCTTTGGTTGCTCATCAAAGGTATGTCGCTCAACAAAAAGAAATCAGCTGCCCCAGAGGCGTAACCACTGGTCTCCCGAATTAATCGGGGGACCTTTTTGAATGTCAAGACGGCACTTCACTCGCTCGTTCTGATATAATCTACAATTGATTGGAGTGAGGCATTATGTATCATGCGAAGAAACGTTGGGTGTATCCGGAGACGGATACAACGGCTGTTGAACTGTTACAGACAGAATTGAATATATCGGAGCAACTCGCGACGCTCCTCACACAACGGGGGCACCGCGACGTCGAGGCGGCCAAGGCGTTTTTATACGTCGAGGATGAATTGACGTTCCACGACCCGTTTTTATTTGAACAGATGCCAAAAGTCGTCGAACGCTTGAAACGGGCGGCTGACGAAGGCGAGATGGTGCTCATCTATGGCGACTATGACGTCGATGGCGTCAGCGCATCGGCCGTCATGTGGCACGCCTTGACCGAGATTGGCGTCATGGCGGAATGCTATATCCCGAACCGGTTCACCGAAGGCTACGGACCGAACAAAGAGGCGTTCAGCTGGGCCGCCGGTGAAGGGTTCACCCTCATCATCACGGTCGACTGCGGCATCTCGGGGATTGAAGAAGCGGCGCTCTTGAAAGAGCTCGGGGTCGACTTGATTATCACCGACCACCACGAACCGAAAGAGACGTTACCGGATGCGTTCGCTATCATCCATCCTCATATCGACCCGTCGTATCCGTACGACAAACTCGCCGGGGCAGGCGTCGCCCTCAAAGTGGCGCACGCCGTGCTCGACCGGATGCCGGACGAGCTTCTCGACTTGGCCGTCCTCGGCACGATCGCCGACCTCGTCCCGCTCGATGGGGAGAACCGTCTGCTCGCCAAGCTCGGGCTCAAGGCGCTCGATGATTCGAAACGCCCGGGTATTTTGGCGCTCCGTGAAGTGTGTGCGTTGACGGACGGGACATTGAACGAGGAATCGGTCGGGTTCGCGTTCGGTCCGCGCATCAACGCCGCCGGTCGTCTCGACTCGGCGATGCCGGCGCTCCAGATGTTGCTCGCCGAGAGCGAGGAAGAAGCGCTCGCACTGGCACAACAGCTCGACAAACAGAATAAAGAACGCCAAGACATCGTCAAGACGATCGCCAAAGAAGCGACGGAACTCGTCGAAGCCTCGATGACGGACGACCGCGTCCTCGTCGTCGCCAGTGAACGCTGGAACCCAGGCGTCGTCGGAATCGTCGCCTCACGTCTCGTCGAGGCGTACTATCGTCCGGTCATCCTCTTGTGCCATGACCCGAAGACAGGGAAGGCGAAAGGGTCGGGCCGGTCGATTGACGGTTTCGACTTGTTCAAAGAACTATCGAAGAACGAAGACATCTTGCCGCACTTCGGTGGCCACCCGGCCGCAGCCGGGATGACGTTGTTATCGGAAAACGTGGCCGAACTGCGCCGTCGTCTGAACGAACAAGCCGAATCGATTCCGGACGAGACGTTCGTCGCCCGCGTCAACGTCGACTTGAAGCTCGACGTGAACGATGTGTCGCTCGACTTGATTTCAGAGATTGGCAAGCTCGCCCCGTTCGGGATGGGTAATCCGTCACCGCGTGTCGTCGTGGCAGACGCTAGACTTCGCGACATCCGTCAAATCGGGCGCGACAACACCCATTTGAAGGTTCAGCTCGCCGGGGACAAGCGGGAACTTGATGGCATCGGCTTCGGTTTCGGTCACGTCGTCTCTGAAATCTCGAAGATGGCCCACGTCTCGGTCATGGGCAGTCTGCAAGTAAATGAATGGAACGGGATGCGCAAGCCGCAGCTCATGATTCAAGACATCCGTGTCGACGGGTTCCAAGTGTTCGATTATCGGGGCAAGAAAAATTCGCTCGACGAATTGAAACAGCTCCCGGGCGACACGACGTCGTTCATCTCGTTCCAAGGGCGGGACGACTTCCCGCTCCACGACCTTGATACGCCGCTCAAGCCGTTTGTCGTCTTGCTCGATTTGCCGGACGAGGAAGACGTATTGGCGGACTTGTTGACCGAGGACGTCGAACGCATCTACTGTGCGTTCGGACAAGGCGGCTCGTTCTTCGAGAAGTTGCCGACGCGTGAAGATTTCCGAACATACTACGTCCACATGGCGACGTGCGAACGGAAAAACCTGCGCGAAAACTTGATTCGTTTGTCAATCGAGCGAAAATGGTCAAAAAATACGATTCAATTTATGCATCAAGTATTCTCTGAACTCGAATTTCTTGTTACAATGGAAGACGGACTGCCTGGAGTGAATCCAGAAGCGCCGAAACGCGATTTGACCGAAGCGCCGTGTTATAAGCGCCGGGTCGGACGAGTCCAACTCGAGGAGCGTTTCATCTATGCGTCGTTGGCAGAACTGAAAGAGCGGTTACAATCATTGCGATCGAACAAGATGCAGGAGGCTTACACATAAAATGGATTTCAAACAGCATATTAAAGAAGTAGCGGATTACCCGAAAGAAGGAATCAGCTTCAAAGACATCACGTCACTCATGCAAGACGGGCCGGCTTACAAAAAAGCGGTCGATGAGCTCATCGCTTACGCTCAGGAGCGCGGTGCTGAACTCATCGCTGGTCCGGAAGCACGCGGATTCGTCGTCGGTTGCCCGGCAGCGTACGCACTTGAACTCGGGTTCGTCCCGGTCCGTAAAGAAGGCAAGTTGCCACGTGAGACGGTTCGCGTCGCATACGGCCTCGAATACGGCACAGACATTTTGACGATGCACAAAGATTCAATCAAACCGGGCCAACAAGTCGTCATCTTGGATGACTTGCTCGCAACAGGCGGCACGATTGAAGCGACCATCAAAATGATTGAACAACTCGGCGGCGTCGTCGCGGGGATTGGATTCTTAATTGAACTTGATGGACTTGGTGGACGTGAGCGTCTCGAAGGATACGACGTGTTCTCACTCATCCGTTACGAAGATTGACCTAGACGGGAAGCGATTAGCTTCCCGTTTTTGAATAGTTTTTGAGGAAAATAACCCACAACCTTTGACAGGTCGTCAGATTTTTTCGATAATAGAAAGTAAAATTAGAATATATATGTGTACGTTAACTACTACCATGCTTCGACTTTTCCGAGTCGATTGGAGCGGTAAGAAAAAGGGTGTCGAATGTTATGACCAAAAAACAAATCGTAAGTATTGAGGACCTTCTCGACGCGCTCGGGGAGTATATGGGTGAAGACGAGATTGCCGAAGTGAGACGCGCTTACGAATACGCAAAACTGCATCATACCGGTCAGTTCCGACGTTCCGGCGAACCCTACATTCTGCATCCGGTCCAAGTGGCCGGTATTCTCGTTGATATCGGGTTAGACGCGACGACGATTATCGGTGCGCTTCTTCATGATGTCGTGGAAGACACGGACATCACGCTCAAACAGCTCGCTGACGAGTTTGGGGTCGAGGTGGCCATGCTCGTCGACGGTGTGACGAAGCTCGGTAAAATCAAATATAAATCGAAAAAAGAAGAGCTCGCCGAGAATCACCGCAAGATGATTATCGCGATGGCTGAAGACGTACGTGTCATCTTGATCAAACTCGCCGACCGTCTGCATAACATGCGGACGCTTCAACATATGCCGAAAGAGAAGCAAGTTCAAAAAGCGGAAGAAACGCTCGAGATTTTCGCGCCGCTCGCCCACCGGATGGGGATCTCGACGATCAAATGGGAGCTCGAGGATATTTCGTTACGTTATATCAATCCGCAGCAATACTATAAAATCGTCTCGATGATGAAACAGAAGCGGACCGAGCGGGAAGCGCTCGTCACTTCGGTCATCACAGAAGTGAACACCGTACTTGAGGACGTGAGCATCGAGGCCGACGTCAACGGCCGTCCGAAGCACATCTACTCGATTTACAACAAGATGGTGAAGCATAAGAAAGAGTTCAATGAGATTTATGACTTGATGGCCGTCCGCATCATCGTCGATTCGATTCGCGACTGCTACGCCGTCCTCGGCATCATCCACACGCAATACAAGCCGATGCCGGGCCGGTTCAAGGATTATATCGCCATGCCGAAACCGAACATGTATCAGTCGCTCCACACGACGGTGATCGGACCGAAGGGTGAGCCGCTCGAAGTGCAAATCCGTACGAAGGACATGCACTTCATCGCCGAGTTCGGGATTGCCGCGCACTGGGCCTATAAAGAAGGAAAGAGTGTCGCGACGAACGGGTTCGATGAAAAGATCGCCCATCTGCGCGAGATTTTAGAGCTACAAAAAGATACGACCGACGCCGAGGAGTTCATGGAATCGCTCAAAGTCGATTTCTTCAGCGACATGCTCTACGTCTTCACACCGAAAGGGGACGTCTTCGAGTTGCCGAAAGGATCGGTCCCGATCGATTACGCCTATCGCATCCATACCGAGATCGGTCACCGGATGACGGGGGCGAAAGTGAACGGACGGATGGTGCCACTCGACCATAAACTCGAGACAGGTGACATCATCGAGATCATCACGTCGAAACATAGCTATGGGCCGAGCAAGGACTGGCTCAAGCTCGCCGTCTCGAGCCAGGCGAAGAACAAGATTCGCCAATGGTTCAAGCGCCAACAGCGTGAAGAGAACGTCGAGAAAGGCAAAGAGCTCGTCGACGTCGAGATTAAGAAGCTCGGCTTCGAGCCGAAAGAAGTGATCGATGACCAGTCGCTCGCCGTCGTCGTCGAGAAGTTCAACTTCGGGAACGAGGAAGAGATGTACGCCGCGGTCGGCTATCATGGCATCACGGCCGCCCAAGTCGCCCACAAGTTGACGGAGAAGCAGCGCAAAGAGCCAAAACTCGAGCTGTCGGACGCGATCAACGAATTGAAAGTCAGTCAGTCGCCGAAGAAGAAGACGGCCGAGGCCGGCGTCTCGGTGAAAGGGATTGACAACATGCTGATCCGCATGAGCCGCTGCTGTAACCCAGTGCCGGGCGATGAAATCGTCGGGTATATCACACGTGGACGCGGCGTGTCGATTCACCGGAAGGACTGCTTGAACATCATCAATGAGCAGCACCCGGAGCGACTCCTCACGGTCGAGTGGGAAGTCGGTCAGGCGAAGGAGAAGAACTATAACGTCGACATCGAGATCACCGGCTACGACCGTTCCGGTTTGTTGAACGACGTGCTCCAAGCCGTCTCGGCGACGAACACGAACATCGTGGCGGTGAGCGGACGCGGGGACCAGAACAAACAGGCCCGTATCTCGATGACGATCTCGATTCCGAACGTGAACCATCTGCAAAAAGTCGTCGACCGGATTAAGCAAATCTCGGACGTGTACTCGGTCAGCCGAGTCATGATGACGTGACGAAAGGAAGATTTCTGTGCGTGTATTGTTGCAACGAGTAAAAGAAGCATCCGTCACCGTCGATGAGGAGACGATCGGTCAAATCGAGGCCGGTTATTTGCTCCTCGTCGGGGTGACGCACGAGGACACCGAGACGGAAGTAAACTGGCTCGCCGACAAGGTGGCCGGACTCCGTGTCTTCGAGGACGCGGACGAGAAGATGAACTTATCGATTCAAGACGTCGCCGGCAAAGTGTTGTCCGTGTCGCAGTTCACGCTTTACGGGGACACGCTCAAAGGCCGTCGTCCCGCTTTCACGCAAGCAGCGAAGCCGGATATCGCCGAACGTCTTTACGAGAAGTTCAACGAGCGTTTGCGGACGCACGGGCTCGTCGTCGAGACCGGGAAGTTCGGGGCGATGATGGATGTCGCGCTCGTCAATGACGGTCCGGTCACGCTCATGCTCGAAAAAAACGCTTGACAGAAGCAGGCGTGATTCGGCATCATGAACCATATAACCTAACACCTACGATAAAGAAAAGTACGGTCACCCCACCAGCAAAGAGAGCGATGCCGAGGCTGAAAGCATCGACTGGATGATGACCCGAACGACACTTTGGAGGTGCTTCCTTGAACTCTTAGTAGGGGGAGCCGTTTCATCGGGCGTTAACCGATTTCGAGTGGCAGAGTATCGATTATGGCTCTGCAACGAGGGTGGTACCACGGGAAACTTTAACAGGCTCTCGTCCCTTTGCGGACGAGAGCCTTTTTGTATTCTAAGGAGGGAATTTAGATGAAAGCACCACGCGGCACACAAGACCTGCTTCCGGGCACGGTCGAGACGTGGCAGTATGTCGAAGAGAAACTACGCGACATTAGCGCCCGTTACAACTATAAAGAGATTCGTACCCCGATTTTTGAAACGACCGACCTGTTCACACGCAGCGTCGGCGAGACGACGGACATCGTCCAAAAAGAGATGTTCACGCTCGTCAAGAAAGGCAAGGACGAGTATACGCTCCGTCCGGAAGGGACGGCCTCGGTCGTCCGCGCTTTCGTCACGAACAAGCTGTTCGGCAGCCCCGACCAGCCGACGAAACTGTACTACATGGGACCGATGTTCCGCTACGAACGTCCACAAAAAGGCCGGTTCCGCCAACTGCACCAATACGGTGTCGAGGCGATCGGTAGCAGTGACCCTGCCGTCGACGCAGAAGTGATCAGCCTCGCCTACACGATTTACAAATCGTTCGGCCTGAAGCAAATCAAGGTCGTCGTCAACTCGCTCGGTGACGCCGAGAGCCGCAACGCTCACCGCGAAGCGCTCATCCGTCACTTCGAACCGGTCCAGCACGAGCTGTGCCAAGATTGCCAGACGCGATTGCACCAAAACCCGCTTCGCGTCCTCGACTGTAAAGTCGACCGCGACCACCCGTCGATGAAGTCGGCACCTTCGATTCTCGACTTCTTGAACGAAGAGTCGAAGACGTACTTCGAGAAAGTACTCGCGCACTTGGATGCGCTCGGCGTCGCTTACGTCGTCGACCCGACGCTCGTCCGCGGTCTCGACTACTATACGCACACAGCGTTCGAGATCATGTCAGAGGCAGAAGGCTTCGGCGCCATCACGACGCTATGCGGCGGTGGACGCTATAACGGTCTCGTCCAAGACATCGGTGGACCGGACATGCCGGGCATCGGTTTCGGGATCGGGCTCGAGCGTCTCATCCTCGCTCTCGAGAATGAAGGGGTGCTCCCGGCACTCGAGACGGGACTTGATGTTTTCGTCGTCGCCCAAGGCGGATCAGAAGTCGAAGTGACGGCGACACGCCTGTTGCAACTGCTTCGCATCGAAGGCTTCAAGGCGGACCGCGACTATCTCGGCCGCAAGTTCAAAGGACAATTCAAACAAGCCGACCGCTTGAACGCGAAGTTCACCGTCATCCTCGGAGACGATGAAGTCGAACGCGGCTCGGCCTCTCTCAAGGTCATGGCGACCGGGGAACAAGTCGACGTGCCGCTTTCGGCTGTCGCAGACAAAATTCGTGAACTATCGGAAGGAGCAGGACAATGATTGGACGCACACATATGAACGGCCGCGTGACAGAATCACTCATCGGCCAAGACGTACAATTGAAAGGATGGGTACAAAAACGTCGCGACCTCGGAGGCCTCATCTTCATCGACCTTCGTGACCGCACAGGCATCGTCCAAGTCGTCGTTCGCCCAGAAAACGAAGCGGTGCACAAGCTCGCCGAGTCGATCCGCAGCGAATACGTACTTGATATTAAGGGAACTGTCCTCGAACGTGAGAACAAGAATCCGAATATGCCGACCGGGAACATCGAAGTCATCGCCTCTGAAATCAACATCTTGAACGCGGCGAAGATGACGCCGATTCCAATCGGTGACGAGGCCGAGAACGTATCGGAAGACCTCCGTCTTAAATACCGTTACCTCGACCTCCGTCGTCCGGCGCTCCAAGAGACGTTCCGTCTCCGCTCGAAGGCGTCGAACACGATCCGTAACTTCTTGACGGAAGAGGAGTTCCTCGAAGTCGAGACACCGATTTTGACGAAGTCGACACCAGAAGGCGCGCGTGACTATCTCGTCCCAAGCCGTGTTCACGGCGGCGAATTCTACGCGCTCCCGCAATCACCGCAGTTGTTCAAGCAGCTCCTCATGGTGGCTGGATTCGACCGTTACTTCCAAATCGCACGCTGCTTCCGTGACGAAGACCTTCGGGCCGACCGTCAACCGGAATTCACGCAAGTCGATATCGAGACGAGCTTCATGGACGTCGAAGACTTGATGGCGATGATGGAATCGATGATGGGCCAAGTCATGGAAGCGACGCTCGGTCGCACGGACACACCGGCCAAGTTCGAGCGGATGACGCACGAAGAGGCGATGCGCCGTTTCGGTTCAGACAAACCGGACACACGTTTCGGTCTTGAGCTCATCGACGTCGCGGACGCTGTCACAGGTGCCGGCTTCAAAGTGTTCGACATGGCGCTCGAGTCAAACGGACAAGTCAAAGCGATCAACGTCAAAGGTGAAGCGGACAAGTTCTCGCGTAAAGACATCGACAAGCTTCAAGAGTTCACGGCCGTCTACGGCGCGAAAGGTCTCGCTTGGCTCAAAGTGACGCCAGAAGGCTTGAACGGACCGATCGCCAAGTTCTTCGACGAGACGTATGCTCAGAAGTTGATGGAAGCGACGAACGCAGAAGCGGGCGACCTGCTCCTCTTTGTGGCGTCAAAACCGACAGTCGTCGCCGACAGCCTCGGCGCGCTTCGCGTCAAACTCGGTCATGAGCTCGGGCTCATCGACGAGTCGAAATTCAACTTCCTTTGGGTGACGGACTTCCCGCTCGTCACGTTCGAAGAAGAAGACGGACGTTTCTACGCCAACCACCACCCGTTCACGATGCCAAACCGTGAAGACCTCCACTTGCTTGAGACGGATCCAGCGAGTGTACGCGCCCTTGCCTATGACCTCGTCTTGAACGGCTATGAGCTCGGTGGCGGATCGCAACGGATTTATGAGCGTGACATTCAAGAGCGCATGTTCAAATTGCTCGGCTTCACAGAACAAGAAGCAGTCGACCAGTTCGGCTTCTTGCTCGAAGCGTTCGAATATGGCACACCGCCACACGCGGGTATCGCGCTCGGTCTCGACCGTCTCGTCATGATCCTCGCGGGTCGTTCGAACCTTCGTGACACGATTGCCTTCCCGAAAACGGCGTCGGCGAGCGACTTGCTCACACAAGCACCAAGCCCGGTCGCGGACGCGCAACTCCAAGAGTTGTCGATTCGTACCGCATTGAAAGAGAAGAAATAAGCAATCAAAAGGAGGTTCGCCGCGGCGAACCTCCTTTTACTTACACGGAAACAGATGTGACCCAGTTTTCTTTGACTTCTTGAACGACACGATCTGGATTTTCCCAATGGAGCATGTGTGAAGCGGATGGGACGGGTTTGACGACGGCACCGGTCAATTCGGCGATTTGATTCGATGCATCGATTTTAAATGGCTCATCTGCTTCTGGAAGCGTCGCCCGCAACAGGATGATCGAGTTCGATTGCACCCGGCTTGAAAAATCGAGCACCTCATCGCGATACATCGATCGAATGATGGCTGCACCAGTTTTTCCGCGAGCGTGCCAATAGTAGCGGTTGTCTCTATGTACGGCAAGGTCTTGCGCGGCCAAATCTAGGAGTGGGGAACGTCTCGAGATCCCATCGTAGACCGCCATCGATTCGAATTCGCCCCAAGTCTCACAAAAAACTTCAAAATCTGTTTCGTAATACGCCGCCTCTTTCTCTGAAGAGCGTCCGCGCAGCCGCTTACTTTGATACCCACCATCGATCAAAATTGAACCGTCGACGCGGTCGCCTTGATCGATCAAATAGTAGAGGTGGATGAAAGACCCCCAGGAATGGGAGAGGAAATAAAAACGGTTCACATCAAGCATGTCGAGCACTTGATTCAGCCACTCACAAAAGCGAGGGAAGTCGTATGCATGGTCATCCTGAAAAGATTGGGACATCCCATGACCCGGTGCATCAATCGCAAGGATGCGGAAGTGGTGTTGTAGTTTGTCCGCAACTTCGATGAAACTGAGTGCTGTACTGCCGAGGCCGTGCAAACAAAAGATGACTGGCTTGTCGCGTTCGCCCCATTCGGTGACGCGGACATCGATGTCCTGGCAATGAATCATATAGCGTTTCAATTTCAAATTCCTCCAAATCGTATGTATTAAAAAAGAAGGGTCGACCGAATTGTCCGACACCTTCTCTTCATTTCTTTATCTGTTGTTAGTTTTCCTCTTGGTCATTCATCTTTTTCGCCGTTCGCTGAAGCGCGAATCCGAAGGCGAACAGCGAGGCGATCACGGCCGTCATCGTGTAGACCGAGTCCGCGAACGCCAGGTAAATGCCGAACAGGCCGAGCCCGAAGCTGAGGATAAACCAAAGCCAGAGGCTCGGATGGTCGCGTAACGCCTGCTTCATCGGCTCGGGACGTTCAACTGGCAACCGGTCCCATCGGTCACGAGTAAGTTCGAGTTGAACACTTGGCCGTTACTCTTCAAGACAAGCGTCCGTTTATCGTCACGATAGTCAATGATCATGTCCTCGTCCAAAAAGATTTTCGTCCAGTTCTTAATGAGAATCGGGCCGACGTTCGAATCAATCTCGACATCTTCTGGTGTCGTCTCGGTCACGTAGCGAATCTCGAAGATGCCGCTATTGCCACAGCCGCAACCTTCCGTCTCATAAAACAAGTGCATTTGTCCGTCACGGTCGCCTTTTAAGGCATCAATCCGCGCCTGAGCGCGTTCTGTAATCTGTACGTTCATGTGTATCACTCCTTAACTCTATTATACCTCGCTGGAAAAAAGATTGAAAAAGACGTGCTTCCCGTTTTCCACTTCCTGCAAAAAGGCGTAAACTATTTGTTTAGAAGGGGGAAACGACATGATCTCACGTTTTTTTAGTTATTACCGTCCACATAAGAAGTTATTCATCCTCGATTTCTCGTTCGCCATCCTCGTCGGCCTGCTCGAGCTCGGTTTTCCGCTCGCCGTACAATGGTTCATCGACGACCTGTTGCCGGGTGGGGAATGGAATTGGATTATCATCATCAGCATCGGCCTATTGATTCTTTACATACTCGCCATGATGATGCAGTACGTCGTCAACTATTGGGGGCATAAGCTCGGCATCAATATCGAGACCGATATGCGGGAAGAGCTGTTCACCCACATCCATAAACAGTCGTTCCGGTTCTTCGATAATCATAAGACCGGCCATCTGATGAGTCGGGTGACGAACGACTTGTTCGATATCGGCGAAGTGGCGCACCATGGTCCTGAAGATTTCTTCATCGCCATCATGACACTGCTCGGTGCGTTCGGAATCATGTTCTCGATCGACCCGCAACTCGCGCTCGTGACGGTCGTCGCCGTGCCATTCCTTGTCATCATGATCACGTACGCCAACAAAAACATGAACAAGGCGTGGCAAAAGATGTATACGAACATCGGTGAAGTGAACGCCCGTGTCGAGGACAGCGTCTCCGGCGCGCGTGTCGTCCAATCGTTCACGAACGAGACGTTCGAAATCAACCGATTCCAGAAAGACAATAACTTCTACCGCGGCTCGAAAATCGAGGCGTATCGAGTCATGAGTAAATCGCTTGCGGGCATTTATATTACGACGCGGCTCATGACGCTGCTCGTACTCGTTTACGGCGCCTATTTGACGTATCAAGGTCAACTGTCTTACGGGCAGCTCGTCGGGTTCATCCTCTATATGAACTTGCTCATCAAGCCGATCGAGAAAATCACAGCCCTCCTCGAGATGTATCCGAAAGGGATGGCCGGCTTCAAACGATTCACGCAACTATTGGACGAGGCGCCGGACATCGAGAACCGTCCGGACGCCGTCGACGTCACGGCACTGAAAGGCGACATCGCCTTCCAAAACGTCTCGTTCGGCTACTCGAACTATCGCCAAGTGTTGACCGACATCGACCTCGACATCAAGTCGGGTACGACGGTCGCCCTCGTCGGGACGAGCGGGGCCGGGAAGACGACGATTTGTTCGCTCATCCCGCGTTTCTATGACGTGACGAGTGGCGCCATCACAATTGACGGTATGGACATCCGCGATATGACGAAAGAGAGTCTGCGACGCCAAATCGGAATCGTGCAACAGGACGTGTTCTTGTTCGCGGGAACACTCCGTGAGAATATCGCTTACGGGAAGCTGGACGCGACCGACGCGGAAATTATGCATGCGGTCGAGAAAGCACATCTGAACTCGCTCGTCGAAGAGTTGCAGTACGGCCTCGATACGCAAATCGGGGAACGGGGCTTGAAGCTGTCGGGCGGACAGAAACAACGGATTGCCATCGCCCGGATGTTCCTCAAAAATCCACCGATTTTGATTTTGGACGAGGCGACGTCCGCGCTCGACACGGAGACGGAAGCGATCATTCAAGACTCGCTCAATGAACTCGCGGCCGACCGGACGACGCTCATCATCGCCCACCGCTTAGCGACGGTGAAAAATGCCGACCGTATCCTCGTCGTCACCGCTGACGGCATCGTCGAGGACGGGACGCACGATGAATTGAGCATGAAAGGCGGCGTGTTCGCCGGATTGCTCAGACGCCAACAACTATAAGGAATGGGCAGCCACCAATAATTTTTGGTGGCTGTCGTGCGTTAGTGGGGTATAGACAGGAATATAGTTGTGATGAGGAGGAAAACAAGTGATGAAAGCAATACAGGTCATCGGTTACGGTGACGTCGATCAATTACAAGTCGTCGATGTCGCGATTCCGAGCCTAAAACAAGGAGAAGTGCTCGTGCGCGTGAAGGCGTGCGGAATTAACAATACCGAGATTTGGATGCGAGAAGGGGCGTATGGGACGGACAAAGAGTCCGGCTGGCGGCCGGAAGGGGTCCAGTTCCCACGGGTCCCGGGTTCAGATATCACGGGTGAAGTCGTGAAGGTCGGCAGCGGGGTCGAGGAGACGATGGTAGGACGTCGCGTCATCCTGTTCCCGTTCACATCGAGCGGGCAGGACGGGGAAGAGCATATCGCTGACGATATGTCGTTCATCGGTTCCGAGTACGATGGCGGTTATGCCGAATATGTCGCTTGGCCGGCCGCACTCTGTTACGATATGCCGCTCGACAGTTTCGTCGATAGCGCCGTCTTCACGGTGAGCGGGTTGACAGCGTGGCATATGAATGAACAGATTGAGATTCAGCCGGGGCAGACGATTGTCGTCACCGGTGCGAGCGGTGGGGTCGGTTCGTTCAACGTCCAAATCGCGGCGAACGTGCATGGCGCGAACGTATTCGCCATCGTCGGCGATTTGAAAGATGAAGCGAAGCTGAAAGAACTAGGGGCGAGCCGTGTTTTTTCATACCGTTCCGAGACGCTCGCCGACGAGATTCTCGAAGCGAACGGGGGACCGGTCGATGCCGTGCTCGATGTCGTCGGCGATGCCTTGTTCGCGACATCGCTCGAGGTGTTGAAAAATGGCGGCAAGTTCTGTATTTCCGGTTCGGCCGGGGGTCAACAGACGAACCTCGACTTCCGGACGATGTATTTGAAACATATCACCATGTACGGCTCCGTGCTCGGCACGCGGGCCGAGTTCAAAGCGATGCTCGAGGCGATTGAAGCCGGGAAGATTCGGCCCATCGTCGACCGGACGTTCCCGCTCGCTGAGGCGCGGGACGCGCAGACGTACTTTAAGCAACGGGGCAAGTTCGGAAAAATCGTCCTCGTCCCATAACGAAAAGAGAGGAGACCGGACCGTGTCCGATGTCCTCTCTTTTTTTATGCCGCAATTTTCGCCCGGTCGATGACCGAGACGAGTCGCCGGAACTGTTCAAGCCAAAACTGGAAGAACGGGCCGATTAGGAAAATCGACAGCACCGTTCCGAAGAAGACCGGTCCGCCGAGCACCCAGCCGATGAGGCAAGCCGTCAGTTCCATCCACGTCCGCATCATGCGGACCGACGTGTTGAACCGATCGGCCAAGGCGAGCGTCAACCCGTCCCGTGGGCCGGCCCCATAACCGATGGCGACGTACAACCCGGCACCCATCCCGATGACGAAGATGCCGAGGATGAGCCAGGCGATGTTGAACGCGATGCCGTCGAGCTGCGGCAACCAATGCTGGTCGAGAATCAAGTTCATGAACACGCCGACGAAGACGGCATTGACGAGCGTCCCGAACTGGGGCCGAATCCGGTCCAGTATGTACTTGCAGAGGACGAGCAAGAGACCGACGAGCAAGATGATCGTCCCGACGGAAATCGGGGTGTGCCGGGCGAGCCCGAGATGGAGCACGTCCCATGTCGACACGCCGAGGTCGGCCGTGATCATCATCGACGACCCGAGGGCGAGCAGGAACAGGCCGCTCATGAATAACGCCCATTTCAAACTGATTCGTAAAGATTGTACCCATACCGCGTGCATGATGGTCGCCTCGATTCCCTAAAATGTTCCATCATCATATCATATCTCGTTTCCACGCAAGAAAAAAACGCCTCGGACGAGGTCCGAAGCGCTTGGCTCACTTTTTAGGTGTCGATGCTTTTTTTGCTTTGTTCTTTTTATAGTAATCGTAGACGAACGGTGCGACCGCCGTCGCGACTTTAATGAGTGTACCAAATTTACCTTTTCTAGCCATGTTGCTGCACCCCTTTCTGTTCTAATGATGTATATTCCACCTGTTTCGGAAATGAAAACATGTTTCCTACAGTTTCGTCTAAGCGAACACCGGCAGCCATGTCCCATAATGGGGGAAGGAGGCGAAAAAGATGAAGACGATTATCTGGTATCAAAACGATTTGCGGGTCGACGACCATCGTCCGCTCGAGGAGGCGCTCCGTCATGACGATCCGATTGAGGGCCATTACGTCATTGCGCAAGAAGAGCTCATTGAAAACCGCTTCGGCCATATTCCACTCGGGCCGCGGCGACTCCAGTTTTTAAACGAGGCACTCGACGACTTGGCCGGTTCGCTCGCAGCGCTCGGCATCCCGCTGTTCGTCCATGTCGGACATCCACTTGACGTCTTCGAACCGACCGACCGCTTGTTGTTCCAACGGTCGATCGGCTATAACGAACGGAGACGTGAACGTGAGGTCATGACCGCGTGGCAAGGCGAATGTCAGTCGTTCGACGGATTCACCCTCTATTCGCGGGACGAGATTCCGTTTGAGAAGCTACCATTCCTCTTCACCGAGTTTCGGAAAGCGGTCGAGGCTGATGCGAGACCGGATCGATTGGCCGAACGTTCGCCTGCGAAGGAATGGCGTGCCATCGATTTTCCGGTCGCTTATGAACAGCCGGGACAGGATGCACGGACTGCGTTCCCGTTCCAAGGCGGGGAACGGGCGGGGCGAGCGCGTCTCGCCGCCTATTTGGCCGGTCCGGTCCGAACGTACAAAGAGACACGGAACGGTTTCGGGGTCGACGACTCATCGAAACTGTCGGCTTATCTCGCCAACGGTTCGTTGTCACCGCGCCGGGTATTGCACGAGCTCGAGCAACATGAGCGGTCACACGGGGCGAACGAGTCGACGTATTGGCTCTATTTCGAACTGTTGTGGCGCGAGTTCTTCCAATGGGTCGCCCTCGAGCAAGGGAAGCGACTGTTCCGCGCCCAAGGCATCCGTTCGAAACAGAAGACATGGCGCGTGGACGATGACGTCATCGGGCGTTGGCAAGCGGGAGAGACGGGCGTCGACTTCGTCGATGCGTTCATGCGCGAATTGAACGCGACGGGATGGATATCAAACCGGGGCCGGCAAATCGTCGCGAGCTACTTTGCGAAAGAGCTCGGGCAGGACTGGCGCATCGGCGCATCCTATTTCGAATCGATGCTGATCGACTACGATGTGGCGAGTAATTATGGCAATTGGGCGTACCAGGCCGGCGTCGGCAACGACGCGCGGGACCGTCGTTTCAACGTCACGCGGCAACAAGATACGTACGACCCGACCGGTGCGTTTCGTAATAGCTGGTTGTGACGAAACTGTCATAAGAAGTCATCGTTTCTGATTGACTTCTTTTTATAGACAGGCTATAGTAAAGGCAACAGATGGGATACCTGAGGTGTACGAGAGCCGCCTTCGTTATTTTGAGCCAACACTTTGAATACGGGAGACCGAACTGCCATCCAGATCAACTGCCTCATCACGTGCAGGAGGACTTGTGAAGGGGACGCTAGGTCACCCACCTGCTTAAGCAGGTTCAAAAGCAGGGCATCGTCACGGCACTCCGGGCCCCATCGATTTTATTGCAAAAACGTCGCTAGACGTCTTTTTTTTGATTATAATTCCGAGTAAAATAGTGTGAGAAAATAGGATTCATTTGGAGGAAGAGTATGTTACACCAGTTTTCACGTAATGAGTTGGCCATCGGTCAAGAAGGTTTAGAAGCTTTAAAAGGTAAGACTGTCGCCATCCTCGGCGTCGGCGGTGTCGGGTCGTTCGCGGCCGAGGCACTCGCGCGGAGCGGAGTCGGACGCATCGTCCTCGTCGATAAGGACGACATCGACATCACGAACGTCAACCGTCAAATCCACGCGCTCTTGTCGACGGTCGGGCAACCGAAAGTCGAAGCGATGGGAACACGTCTCCTCGACATCAACCCGGAGCTCGAGCTCGTCAAATTGAAGATGTTCTATACAGAAGAGACGTTCGAAGACTTCTTCGCCCAAGACCTCGATTTCGTCATCGACGCTTCGGACACGATCATTTATAAGATTCATTTGATCGTCGAGTGCAAACGCCGGGGCATCCCGGTCATCTCCAGCATGGGCATGGCTAACAAGATGGACCCGACGCGCATCAAAGTCGTCGACATCAAGGATACGACGTACGACCCGATCGCCAAAATGGTTCGGACGCGTCTCCGCAAAGAGCGTATCCATAAAGGCGTCCCGGTCGTCTTCTCTGACGAGTCACCGATCGTGACACGCGAAGATGTGAACGAGGTCGTCGGCAAGAAAGATGCCCCGATCCGTAAAGCGAAGATGCCACCGAGTTCGAACGCGTTCGTCCCTTCGGTCGCAGGCCTCGTCGCTGCGGGCTATGTCATCAATCAAATGCTCGAGACAGCGGGTGTCGAGATCAACCGCATCCAGAAATAAAAAAACGACGCCGGCTCATCAGAGTCAGCGTCGTTTTTCCCAATAGTCGAGCCGTTTTTGCAGCTGTTGCTCGAAGCCACGGCTCGTCGGTGTATAATATTTAGGACGTTTCCGGGCCAGGTTTTCCGGCCAATAGTTTTGCGAGACGTAGCCATCTTTCTCGTCGTGCGGATACTTGTAGCCGGCACCGTTGCCGAGCTCACGCGCACCCGGGCTATGGGCGTCGCGAAGATGGACCGGTACCGGACCGCCCTCGACCGTGCGGACGTGATGGATCGCCTTGTCGATGGCGGTGATGACCGCGTTTGATTTCGGTGCCGTCGCAAGATAGAGGACGGCTTGGGCCATCGGGATGCGCGCTTCCGGAAAACCGACGTGTTCGCTCGCGCGGGCGGCCGCATCGACGATCACGAGCGCGTTCGGGTCACTGAGGCCGATATCCTCGGCCGCATGCACGTAGAGGCGGCGCATGATGAAGCGCGGTGATTCGCCGGCCTCAATCATGACGGCGAGCCAGTACAGGGCCGCATCCGGGTCGGAGCCACGAATCGACTTGATGAACGCCGAGATGACGTCATAATGCCGGTCGCCCGTCTTGTCGTACTTGATCGCTTTTTGTTGAATCGACTCTTCGGCCACTTCGAGCGTGATGTCGATTTTGCCGTCAACCTCGGGCGTCGTCAACACGGCCAGTTCGAGGGCGTTCAACAGCACGCGGTAGTCACCGTCCGCCATTTTGATATAATGATCCACGGCGGCTTCCGCGATGTGAACCGGATAATTGCCGAGTCCTTTCTTGTCAGACAGGGCCCGCTCCAAGACGACACGAAGTTCGTCTGGTCCAGGCGGTTCGAGCCGAAACACGGTCGCGCGTGACAGCAACGCCGCGTTGACCTCGAAACTCGGGTTTTCGGTCGTCGCCCCGATCAAGATGAGCTTGCCGGCTTCAAGTGCCGGGAGCAGGGCGTCTTGCTGCAGTTTATTGAACCGATGGATCTCGTCTAAAAATAAAATCGTTCGTTCTTGTTCGAAGTCGAACCGGGACTCGGCCTCACGGATGACACTTCGCAGTTCATCGAGTTTGGCCGTGACGGCGTTCAATTGGACGAACGTCGCTTTCGTATAATTTGAAATGACGCGGGCGAGCGTCGTCTTGCCCGTTCCCGGCGGTCCATACAGGATGATTGTGCCGAGGCGGTCGGCCTCGATGGCCCGGCGCAACAGTTTGCCTTCGCCGATGATGTGGCGTTGACCGATGACTTCGTCTAACGTTTCCGGCCGCATCCGGTTGGCGAGTGGGCCGCTATTCGATTGCTGAAATAAATCACTCATACGTACACATTCCTTTCGACAAACGTTTGTTCGATTAGTATAGCAGAAGGAGACATGAAGATGAAAATATCTACAAAAGGTCGTTATGGATTGACGATTATGATCGCATTGGCCCGGGAGACGGACAACAAACCGCTCAGCTTGAAAAAGATTGCGGCCCGGCATGACTTGCCGGAACATTACTTAGAGCAGTTGATCGGTCCACTCCGCAACGGTGGGCTCGTCAAGAGCGTCCGCGGGGCGTATGGCGGCTATCAGCTCGTCAAACCGGCGACGGACATCACGGCGGGCGAAATCATCCGCTTGCTCGAAGGGCCGCTCACGATCGTCGAGGACTCGGAAGCGGACGATGCCGTGAAACGGAAGCTATGGGATAAAATCAAAGCCGCGATCGAGAAAGTGCTCGAAGAGACGACACTCGCCGATCTCGCTGAAGAAGATTCCGATGGCTATATGTTCTATATTTAAAGGTGAGGTGAACGAACATGAACTACTTTGATCATGCCGCAACGACGCCGATGCGTCCGGAGGTACTCGAGGCGATGACGCCCTATATGCTCGAGCAATATGGCAACCCGTCGAGCATCCACGGCATCGGACGGACGGCCCGTGCCGCACTCGACGCTTCGCGCCGGACACTCGCCACGTGGATCGGGGCGACCCCGAACGAGATCGTCTTCACGTCGGGCGGGACCGAGTCGGACAACTATGCGTTGTTCGGCACGGCGTATGCGAATCAACATAAAGGCAAACATTTGATTACGACGAAAGTCGAGCACCACGCCGTCCTGCACGCGATGGAGCAACTCGAACGGGAAGGCTTCGACGTGACGTATCTCGATGTCGACGCGACGGGTGCGGTGACGCTTGATTCCGTTCGTGCCGCACTCCGGGACGACACGATTCTCGTATCGGTCATGTACGGCAACAACGAGGTCGGCACACTGCAACCGATTGCGGAAATCGGGGCGCTTCTCGCCGACCATCAGACCTATTTCCATACGGACGCGGTCCAAGCGCTCGGCACGGAAACGATTGACGTCAAGGCGCTCGGTGTCGATTTATTATCGGCCTCGGCCCATAAAATCAATGGCCCGAAAGGTATCGGTTTTCTTTTTATGAAAACAGGTGTAAAATTAGCGACGCGTTCTTTTGGAGGACAACAAGAACGGAAACGTCGAGCCGGCACGGAAAACGTTCCGGGTGCCGTCGGGTTCCAACAAGCAGCCGAACTGGCTAACATCGAACAAGCCGAGCGGGTGAACACGTACCGGCAAATGGCTGAGGCGCTCTTCGGGCGACTCGATGAACTCGGAGTCGAGTATGACGTGAACGGGGCGAATCGCTTGCCGCACATCGTCAACTTGTATCTCCCGGGCATCGAGCTCGAACCGTTCCTCATCATGATGGACATGCGCGGCTTCGCCATCTCGAGCGGCAGTGCCTGCACGGCCGGATCGATTGAACCGTCACACGTATTGACGGCGATGTTCGGGACGTCGGAGCGGACGAAACAGTCCGTCCGCATCAGCTTTGGACACGGTAACTCGGTCGAAGACGTGGAACGGCTCGCCGAACGACTCTCTGAGGTCGTCTCGACATTCACGAACGGAGTGAGATAACGAATGAACTTACGCACAAAAGCCCCTGCCGAGACGACGGTCGTCGTCGGGATGTCAGGCGGCGTCGATTCATCGGTGACGGCCCATCTGCTCAAAAAGCAAGGGTATAACGTCATCGGAATCTTTATGAAAAACTGGGATGATACGGACGAGAACGGTGTCTGTACGGCGACCGAAGACTATGAAGACGTCATCGCGGTCGCGAACCAAATCGGGATCCCGTATTACGCGGTCAACTTCGAGAAAGAATATTGGGACCGTGTGTTCGAATACTTCTTGGCCGAGTACCGTCTCGGACGGACGCCGAACCCGGACGTCATGTGTAACAAGGAAATCAAGTTCAAGGCGTTCCTTGACCACGCGCTTCGCCTCGGAGCCGACTTCGTCGCGACCGGGCACTACGCACGGGTCGAGTATGTCGACGGTGAGCATCGCCTCCTTCGTGGGAAAGATGACAACAAAGACCAAACGTACTTCTTGAACCAGTTGTCACAAGACCAACTCGCGCGGACGATGTTCCCGATCGGTCATATGGACAAGAAAGACGTCCGTGTCATCGCCGAAGAAGCGGGACTCGCGACAGCGAAGAAGAAAGACTCGACGGGCATCTGCTTCATCGGAGAGCGCAACTTCAAAGAGTTCCTCTCGGAGTACTTGCCGTCACAACCAGGCATCATGCAGACGCTTGATGGGGAGCAAAAAGGAAACCATGACGGGCTCATGTATTACACGCTCGGCCAACGCCACGGCCTCGGCATCGGCGGCGACGGGGACCCATGGTTCGTCGTCGGCAAGAACGTCGAAGAAAATATTTTGTACGTCGGCCAAGGGTTCCATCATGACGCGCTCTATTCGGACGCGTTGCTCGCCTCGAAGCTGTCATGGACAGGTGCCGTACCAACAGGTGAGTTCCGGGCGACAGCGAAATTCCGCTATCGTCAACAAGACGTACCGGTGACGATTGCGCCACTTGAGAACGGCGAAGTGCTCGTCAAATTTGATGAGCCGCAACGCGCCATCACGCCAGGCCAGGCGGTCGTCTTCTATGACGGCGACATCTGCCTCGGCGGTGCGACGATTGACGAAGCGTATCGAAACGGAAAACGACTCGACTATATCGGATGAGGTGATGAGGATGAACGCAAACGAATTAGGCATCCAAGCGATGCAACAAGGTGAGTTCGAACAGGCGGCGAAGCAGTTCAATGCCGCCATCGAGGCGAACCCGACGGACCCGACCGGATTCGTCAACATGGGCACGCTGTTGCAAGCGATCGGTGACCATGAACGGGCCGTCGTCTTTTACGATAAGGCGCTCGAGCTCGACAACGCGTTCGGCGCGGCGCACTATGCGAAGGGAGCGCTCGCCTATGAGCTCGAACAGCTCGACTTGGCCGAGGCCTCGCTTCGTCAGGCGCTCCTTGCCGGGATGGACGACGCCGACCTTCATTTCATGCTCGGCTTGACGTACAAGGCGATGGGCGATTTCGTCCGGGCGTTGCCACGTCTTCGCGAGGCGATGAAGCAGGCGCCGGAAGACGTCGAGATCTCGTTCCAGTACGGGCTCGCGCTCGCACAGAACGAACAGCTCGATATGGCCGTCGAAGCGCTCGAGCATACGCTCGACCTCGACGCGAGCCATACCGACGCCCGTTATAACTTGGCGATCGCCTATGCGTTCCTCGGTGAACAAGATAAGACATATGCTGAACTTGAGCGTGTGCTCGAGTTGCAACCGGACCATGCGCTCGCCTTTGACGCGAAAGCGAAGATGGATGAGCTGCTCGGCAACTGAATCAAAAAAGCGCTTCTCGCAAATTTTGCGAGAAGCGCTTTTCGTTAGTCCCAATAATGGAAGATGACGTTGCCGATTGTCTTTGGCTGCCAATAGTTGATTTCTCCACGTTCTGCCTTGTTCAGAAACGGCTGTAGCGTCACATCAAATCGTTCATTCAGCTCCGCCGCTGATGGGATTTGATAGGAATCCGGAAACATGTCGGTCAGTTCGGGTACATCGATGTACTCGTACTGAAACGGTTCAACTTTTGAGATGCCAATGATGGGATACACTCTGCTGAGCAGCACATAGATGCTGCGTCCACGGATGGTGATCGTCGCTTGGTCATAGTTCGGAGTGACCGAGTCCCCAAGGATGATGTTGCACGTGCCGCCTTTCCGACGAGCGTAATCGAAACAAACCGTTTGGAATGATTGATTATCGAACTCGGGGGCGGGGCAGTCGCCGTATGAAAAGCCAGTGATACATTCTGGTAAGATGAGCGTCATGAAACCACCTCCCCGATCATCCAAACCGCAAGATTATAAATCGTCAATAATAATGCGAAGGCGAGCGTGATATAGTTCCAACCGACGCGTCGGCCTGATTTAGCCCGGCGTATACCATCCGTTAAGATGAGCAAGGCTGCACCGAATGAAACGAACGATAGGGTGGCAAAAGAAGTTAGACGATCGAGCGTGGGGAATGTATCCACCATGAAAGACAGTCCATACGTGAGCAACCCTAAACCAATCACGATGAGAAGCGGAAAGAAACGCATAACACACAACCTTTTCCATTTTCTCTCATCTTATCATGTGCGTTGTCGAGCGTATATGTGAATCAAAGTTGCTTCGTCGTGATTTTCACGGGCTCGCCGCCGAACTTTTCGTACGCCTCGTCCATGTTTTTCGTATACAGCTCGATGACGTTCTTGCTCGGGTCTTTAAAGTAGGCCGAGCGCTCTTTGCCGTTGACCGTCTCATCCTCGTCCCACGTCCGGAGTTTTGTCGAGATATTTGAAGCCTCTAACACCTCGAGCGCTTGATTGAATGAGTCCATCGGCACATAGAACGCGCAATGGACGTGGGCGCCGCCCTCGTCGTAGAGCGTATCCCACTCGGTCACGTCCTCTTGTCGGTTTGATTCTTCTTCTGAAGTGAAATCACGTTTCAACCAAAGGCCGAGGCGGGTGTTCCCGCCGACATAGAGCCACGTCGCCCACGGTTCGTTCGCCTGTTCCTGCGCCTCGCTCGGCTCGGCATCGTCACCGACCCATTGCTCGACGACGGGCAGTCCAAGCTTGCCGTGCCAAAAGTCGACAGCTTCCGCCATATCGGTCACTTCTAACACGAGTTCACACAGGCCACTGATTGGAATACGTTTCTTCATACATAGTCCCTCCTTCATAGGTTCACTCGAACAGTTCCCGCTTTGATTCGACGAAAAACGTGCATAGCCGTCCGATTGTTCGGGAAATGGGATAACAATTGAGAGGGGAGAAGTGTATGCGTGTAATCAGTCTGGTCAGTGTCCTTGTCTTTTTTATCATCGAATGGTTCATGCTCGGGCGTCTGTTCGCGGCCGTCGACGAACGTCTCGCGACGGGCGAGTGGACGAACAATCTGTTGTTCCGTGTCGTCGTCGAGTCGGAACGGGCGACGACGGTCCTTTTACTTTTGTTCGCGACGTTCTTCGTGCTCGGCATAATCATGCATTGGATCCTGTCGGCCCATCGTTCTTGGTCCGCGACGCTCGGCACTGTCGGGGTGGCCTGGGTCGTACCGGCCGTACTCGCGCTCATCGCCTGGTTCATCCCGAATCCATACATCCAGCTTGTCATCATCGTGTTGCAGCTGTCGTTTATCCCGCTCATCCCGTTCGTCGGACAGACGGTGCGACTCGGTCATGTCGTGCTCAATTGGGGCGTCCATGTCGTTGCCGCAGTTCTCGTGCTGTTGATTCAGCGGCCGTCGCTCGAGCAACTGTTCCGCATCGAACGGACCGAGATGTTCGAGCGGCTCGAAGGTTACGTTAATTCGGGGGAGCTGGAACGGTTCGAACGGTTGCTCGAGAATGTGGACTTGGAACAGCTGGAACGGATTTTGAACCGAATCGACGTCGATCAACTGATTCGCATCCTCGAACGGGTCGACCTCGATCAACTTGAGCGCATCTTGAACCTGTTCAGTTAGGCGATTTGTCCTATCGTTTCAACTCGGGCTATAATGGGGGATGGAAAACTAGCTGGAGGTGGCTCGAATGATGGCAGCACCTTACGAGTTGACAGGAAAAGTCATCCGCGTCCTGTTTCAATCGGAAGAAGAAGCGCACACGATCGCGCTCGTACGTATAAAAGAAAAGAATTTTGAGACAGACGAGACCGAGATGGTCATCGCCGGTGTCGGCGTCGGCATTGAAAAAGGTGAGACATACAAAGCGCACGGGCGTCTCGTCGACCATCCCCGGTTCGGGAAACAGATGAAGGCCGAGTGGATTCGTCGTGTCGTCCCGATGAAGAAGCGCGCGGCCGTCCGCTTTTTGACGAACGGTTCGTTCCCCGGGATCGGCCAAAAGACGGCCCAGAAGATTGCTGACGCACTCGGAGACGACTGTATCGATCAAATCGTCAAGCATCCGAGCCTTTTGTCAAACGTCGACGGCTTGAAAGAGAAACAAGCCCGCGTCATCACCGAACGGTTGAACATCTTGTATGGGGTCGACCAGTTGCTATTGTTTTTGGCGCCGTTCGACGTGACACCGCGCCTCGCCTCAAAGATTCACAAAGAGTATGAAGGACGGGCGATGGAGACGATTGAAAAAAATCCATACGCCCTCATGTATGATGTCCCTGGTATCGGCTTCAAGACGGCCGATGCCATCGCCGCTCACTTCGGAATTCAAGGGATTCATCCGGAACGGATTGCTGCGGCCGTGTTATACGTGCTCGAGCTCGAGCAAGGAAACGGGCATCTGTTCGTCACGGCCGACCAACTCGCGAACGAGATGCCGCGCATCATCGGCGGCGACCCGGGTGAGGCACTCGTCTCGGCGCTCGAGACGCTCGCGAACGATGAGCGAGTCATCGTCGAAGACGGGGTCGTCTATCATCCGCGCGTGTACCGGGCCGAACAAAAAGCGGCCGAAGAACTCGCGCGCATCATGTCGACCTCGACGACAGAAGACGTCGATATGACGACGATTTTCGATGCGGTCGGACGCGTCGAAGAGATGTTCTCAATCGAATATGCGACGCAACAACGGGAAGCGATTGAGCTCGCCTTGAAGTCGCCGCTCATGGTGCTCACCGGTGGACCGGGGACCGGGAAGACGACCGTCGTCCGTGGCATCATTCACGCGCTCAGCGACGTGTTCGATTGGAAGCTCGAACCCGTACAGAATCAACCGTTCCCGTTCGTGCTCGCCGCACCGACCGGCCGGGCCGCGAAACGGCTCAGTGAGTCGACGGGGCTGCCGGCCTCGACGATTCACCGGTTGCTCAAGTTTGACGGCAGTTCATTCCAAGTCGATGACACGAATCCGCTCGTCGGAAAAGTGCTCATCGTCGATGAGGCGTCGATGATTGATATCTTCTTGTTCCGGAGTCTGCTCCGGGCCGTGCCGAACGGGATGAAGATTCTCTTCGTCGGGGACCGGGATCAATTGCCTTCGGTCGGACCGGGCCAAGTGCTCGCCGATTTGATGGCGACCGACGGCATCCCGGTCGTCCGCCTTGATGTCGTCCATCGGCAGGCGTCCGAGTCGAGCATCCTGCGCCTGGCGCACGCGCTCAACGCGAAACAGATGCCGGACGATTTGCTCGCGGCGCTGCCGGACCGCCGTTTCTATACGGCCAACCAAGAGACGGCACTTCAAGCCATCTGCCAAATGGCAGGGGCCGCGCTACGAAAAGGCTATTCACCGTTCGATATCCAAGTGCTCGCGCCGACGTACCGCGGGGTATGCGGCATCGACGGCTTGAACGAGGCACTTCAAAACGTGTTCAATCCGAAATCGGCGGCCCGGGAAGTGAAGCACGGCAACCGGACGTATCGAAACGGGGACAAAGTGCTCCAACTCGTCAATAACGCCGAGGAGAACGTCTACAACGGTGACATCGGCGAAATCACGAATATCTTTTACGCCAAAGAGAACGTCGACAAGGTCGATAAAATCTATATCCGTTTCGATCAAACCGAGGTCGAGTATAACCGGAGCGAATGGGACCAGTTCACCCACGCCTATGCCATCACCATCCATAAGTCGCAAGGGTCCGAGTTCCCGATCGTGCTCATGCCCGTCTTCTTCAACGGCGGCTTCCGCTCGTCGCGCAACTTGATTTATACGGCCGTCACGCGGGCGAAGAAGAGCCTGCTCTTGTTCGGGGACGTGCGTGCGCTCGAGGCGGCGACACGGGAAGAGGAACCGGTGCGGCGGACGAAACTCGTCGAGCGGCTAGGCGGCAAGTCTTGACGTCTCCTGATTGACGTGTGATAATGACCAATAGAAAACTGAAACGATTAAAGACGATGAAGGAAATGAGTACGTCGTAACCGCCTCACCAGAGACATCTTCCTAGGCTGAGAGAAGATGGGGGTCCGGTCGACCGAAGCTAGTCTGGAGTCCCCACTCACCCTGGGCGCCTCATCCGCGTTATCGGATGTTCGAGGCACGGCTTTGCCGTGCGAACGAGGGTGGTACCACGAAGCGATGCTTTCGTCCCTTTCCACAGGGATGAGCATCGCTTTTTTTCGTTTCGTTTAAACTGAAGGAGGAATTGTTGATGAAACCGCTCAAACCATTAACTGGCGCACAGATTCGCCAAATGTATTTAGATTTCTTCAAATCAAAAGGACACAGTGTCGAGCCGAGTGCCTCGCTCGTACCGGTTGAGGATCCGACGCTTCTTTGGATCAACTCAGGTGTCGCGACGCTTAAAAAATACTTCGATGGCCGCGTCATTCCTGCCAACCCCCGCATCGTCAATGCGCAGAAGTCGATTCGGACGAACGACATCGAGAACGTCGGGAAGACGGCTCGTCACCATACGTTCTTCGAGATGCTCGGGAACTTCTCGGTCGGCGACTACTTCCGTGAAGATGCGATCAAATGGGGCTGGGAGCTGCTCACGAGTGACGAGTGGTACGGACTCGATCCGGACCGTCTCTCCGTGACGATTCACCCGGAAGATGAAGAAGCGAAACAAATCTGGCTCGGATTAGGCGTTCCGGCTGACCGCATCATCCCGCTCGAGGAGAACTTCTGGGAAATCGGGGAAGGCCCGTCTGGCCCGAACACAGAAATCTTCTTCGACCGCGGACCGGCGTTCGGCGACGACCCGACTGACCCGGAACTGTACCCAGGCGGCGAGAACGAACGCTACTTGGAGATTTGGAACATCGTCTTCAGTCAGTTCAATCATGACGGGCACGGGAACTATACCGAGCTCCCACGGAAAAACATTGATACAGGGATGGGTCTCGAGCGGATGGCGAGCGTCATGCAAGACGTGCCGACGAACTTCGACACGGACCTGTTCATGCCGATTATCCGTGAGACAGAGAAAATCAGCGGCGAGACGTATCGCGCCGACAGCAGCAAAGACGTGGCGTTCAAAGTCATCGCCGACCATATCCGGACCGTGTCGTTCGCAATCGGGGATGGGGCGCTCCCATCGAATGAAGGCCGTGGCTACGTCCTTCGTCGTCTGCTCCGTCGTGCCGTCCGCTATGCGAAGATGCTAGGCATCGAGCGTCCGTTCATGTACGAGCTCGTCGACGTCGTCGGCGACATCATGGTCGACTTCTACCCGGAAGTCCGTGAGAAGAAAGACTTCATCAAGAAAGTCGTCAAAAATGAAGAAGAACGTTTCCACGAGACGCTTCATGACGGTCTTGCCATCTTGAACGAAGTCGCGAAAGCACAAAAAGCAGCCGGTTCGAACGTCATCAGTGGGGAAGACGCGTTCCGTCTATACGATACGTACGGTTTCCCACTCGAATTGACGATCGAATACGCGGAAGACCATAACCTCTCAGTCGACGAGGACGGCTTCAAACAAGCGATGAACGCACAGCGCGAACGTGCCCGGACAGCCCGCGCCGACGTCGAGTCGATGCAAATCCAGTCAGGCGTACTCGCAGACATCACGCTCGCGTCATCGTTCGTCGGTTACACGAACCTCGGCACAGAAGCTAAAATCATCAGCTTGATTCACGATGGTGAGCTCGTCGACGTCGTCGCTGCAGGGGAAGAAGCGCAAGTCATTCTCGACCAGACGCCATTCTATGCCGAGAGCGGCGGACAAATCGGTGACAAAGGTCAAATCGTCGGGTCGGACTTCGTCCTTCACGTCAAAGACGTCTCGAAAGCACCGAACGGCCAAAATTTGCATACGGTCACGGTTACATCGGGTGTCGCCAAGGCAGAGGTCGCGGTGACGGCCACGGTCGACTTCGACTCACGTCAAGCGATCATTAAAAACCATACGGCGACGCACTTGTTGCATCGCGCGTTGAAAGACACGCTCGGTGAGCACGTCAACCAAGCCGGTTCACTCGTGACACCAGACCGTCTCCGTTTCGACTTCTCGCACTTCGGTCAAGTGACGTCTGAAGAGCTTCAGGCAATCGAGCGTCAAGTGAACGAACGCATTTGGGCGTCAATCGGCGTCGATATCGAAGAGATGAACATTGCCGACGCGAAAGCGAAAGGTGCGATGGCACTCTTCGGGGAGAAGTACGGGGACGTCGTCCGCGTCGTCGCGGCTGGTGACTCGGTCGAGCTTTGCGGTGGTTGCCACGTCGGGAACACGGCTGAAATCGGACTCTTCAAAATCTTGTCGGAGTCAGGGATTGGAGCCGGTACACGTCGCATCGAGGCGGTCACAGGCGCTGGGGCTTACGAAGTGATGAACCAGCATATCGAAACGCTCGAGAATGCAGCGAAACTGCTCAAGACGAAACCGCTCGAAGTGCCAACACGTGTCCAAGCGCTTCAAGCTGAAATGAAAGAACTCGAACGCGCGAGCGAATCGCTCAAAGCGAAGCTTGCGAACATCGAAGCGTCGTCACTCACTGACGCCATCGAGACGTTCGGCGATGTCCAATTGATCGCCAAGCGCGTCGACGGACAAGACATGGACGCCCTTCGTGGCATGGTCGACGAATTGAAAGGCAAGCTCGGCTCAGCCGTCATCTTGCTCGGTTCGGCGAACGGCGACAAGGTTAACCTCGTCGCAGGGGTGACGAAAGACTTGAACGACCGTGGCTTCCATGCCGGGAAATTGATTAAAGAAGTGGCAACACGTTGCGGCGGTGGCGGTGGAGGCCGTCCTGACATGGCACAAGCCGGAGGCCGTGACGCGACAAAACTGGACGAAGCATTGAAGTTTGCTTCACATTACGTTCAATCACTGGCATAATAGAATGTGAAGTGCAAACGGAAAGAGGTGGATTCTTGTGAGCCAAATGGATCGCACGATGCAATTCAATTTTCCAGAAGATGATAATCGAGCCAACACTCGGGAAACGCTGATCACGGTGTATCAAGCACTCGAGGAGAAAGGCTACCAACCGATCAATCAAATCGTCGGATACTTGTTGTCAGGTGACCCTGCCTACATCCCGCGTCATAACGATGCGCGAAACTTAATTCGCAAAATCGAACGAGATGAACTGCTCGAAGAGCTGGTCAAATCGTATTTGAACGATCGTAGAGAGGATTAATATGAAGCGAGTCATGGGGCTCGATGTCGGTTCGAAGACGATTGGGGTCGCTGTGAGCGATCTCATGGGATGGACGGCGCAAGGTGTGGAGACGGTCTACTGGACCGAGCCGGATTTTGAAGAAGCTGTCCGTCTGCTTCAACCGATTATTGAGCAGTACGATGTGAAAGAAGTCGTCGTTGGTCTACCGAAGAACATGAACGCGACGATCGGACCTCGGGGCGAGGCGTCACAGGCGTTTGCCGCAGCCCTCACCGAGGCGACCGGTTTGCCGACGATTCTCGTCGACGAGCGTTTGACGACGATGCAAGCGGAGCGGATGCTGATTTCAGCAGACGTCAGCCGAAAAAAGAGAAAGGCCGTCATCGATAAGATGGCAGCCGTCATGATTTTACAAAACTACCTGGATCGCGCAGGCAAATAAGGAGGAATTACGTATGGCAGAACTTAGCCGTAACGAAGAAGAAATGTACCGTATTCCAGATGAAAATGGAGACGAGCATTTATTCGCAGAAATTTTCCGTATGACGAGTGACCGCACGAACAAGACGTTTGTCGTTCTTGAGCCGGTCGGTAACCCGGAAACGGAAGATGAAGACACAATCGAAGTATACGCGTTCGAAATCGAAGAACTTGAAGACGAAGAGTTCGTCTTGAAGATCGTCGAAGACGACGCTGACTTCGAGGAAGTCATGGAAGCGTTCGATATCGTCAATGACGAAGTAGGATTAGACTAATACGTGGGCGGGCGGCTAGGGGAAACCCTCGTCGCCCATCTTCATAACAGAAGAACAGGGGAGAAATGCGCATGAACCATCCATCGATGTTTGATGAGAAGCGTGCACGTAACCGGATCGTTCGGCGAATTACGGTCATCATCCTTGCTGTCTTTCTTCTAGTTATCGCCACAGGTGCCGCGGTGTCGTATGCGTTCGTGAAACGATCGCTCGAACCCGTCGACCCGTCTTCGACCGAATCGGTCGAGGTCGAGGTCCCGCTCGGTGCAGGTTCAGGGTACATTGGCGAACTACTCGAAGAGAATGGGCTCGTGAGGAATAGCACGATTTTCCGTTTTTATACACGATTTAAAAATGAATCATCGTTCCAAGCGGGGACGTATACATTGTCTCCGTCACAGTCGCTTGACGAGTTGATTGCTACGCTGAAGACCGGGAAAGTCATCGTCGTCCCGGACATCAAATTGGTGATTCCGGAAGGCTTTACGATTGACCAGGTCATCTCACGTCTCGCTAAAGAAGCGGAGATTCCGAAAGAAGAGATTTCGGCCCAGCTGAGCGACGAGGAGTATATCCGCTCGCTCGTCAATGAGCATGAGATGTTGACCGACGAAGTACTCGCCGATGGGATTTATCATCCACTCGAGGGGTACTTGTTCCCGGCCACGTATGAGTTCGACAAAGGTGTCACACTCACACAAATCATCGATGAGATGTTGAAGCCGACCGAACAGCTCTATGCCGAGTATCAAAGTGAAGTCGAAGCTTCAGGGCGCACGTTCCATGAGACGCTCGCGCTCGCCTCGGTCGTCGAGAAAGAGGCCGTGTCGACGGAAGACCGACAAGAGATTGCCGGCGTGTTTGAAAATCGTTTGGCCGATGGCATGAAATTGCAGTCTGACCCGACCGTCTGGTACGGCACCGGGGAGACGTCAATCTTCACGTCGTTTAACGACCTTCAAAACGATTCGCTCTACAACACGTACCGCTATGAAGGCATCCCGATTGGGCCGATCGCTTCGGTCAGTCGTGACGCGTTCGTCGCCACACTCAACCCGAACGATACGGATAACGTTTATTTCTACGCCCGACCACCACGTGAAGGATTCCCGAACGGGGAAGTCTTGTTCGAAGTGGAATATGAGGCGCACCAACAAAACGTCAACAAGTACCGTCCGGAGTGGGAAGCGTTCGAAGAAGCAAACAACAATTGACGGATATGCGACCGGAAGCCTAGGCTTCCGGTCGTTTGAATGAATAGAGAGTAAGAGGTGTACGACGTGGAACATTCATCCTATGAAGGTTACGTGGAAAACTTGGTCACGCCGCGGTCCCCGCTCTTGGCGGAGATGGAGGCGTTCGCGAAAGAACACCACGTGCCAATCATGGACTTGACCGGTTCAGAAGTGTTGCTGTCGCTTCTGGCGTTGCAGCGCCCGGCCCGCATCCTCGAGGTCGGGACAGCCATCGGCTATAGCGCGATTCGGATGGCCGAGCTGTTACCGGACGCTGAAATCGTCACAATCGAGCGGAATGCGCGACGTCACGAAGAGGCGCTCGGCTTTATCGGACGCTCGGACGTGTCGGACCGAATCACCGTCATCCATGGAGATGCGGTCGAATTGATTGGGACGATTGAAGGAGAATTCGATGCGGTCTTTATCGATGCGGCCAAAGGCCAGTATCAAAAATTCTTTGATGGGTATGGCGCTTTAGTACCAATTGGTGGTACGATTTACAGCGATAATTTATTTTTACGAGGGGACGTCCTGCTCGAAGACGTGTCAGTGCTTGACCGCCGTCGCCGCCGGCTCGTCCGTCTCGTAAAAGAGTTTACTGAGCAATTGATGGCACGGACCGATTATCATACTGCAATTTTGCCCCTTGGTGATGGCCTAGCAATCAGTCGTAAATTACGATGAGGAGGATTTAACTTTGATGCAACATAAACCCGTCATTATCGGCGTGGCCGGGGGCACCGGATCAGGCAAGACGACCGTGGCCCGCGCGCTCGTGGATGCGTTCAAAGGACAATCGGTCGTCATGATCGAGCAAGACGCGTATTATAAAGACCAGTCAGAGATGACGATGGAAGAACGGTATAAGACGAACTATGATCATCCGTTCGCATTCGATAACGATTTATTGATTGAACATATCAAACAGTTACAAGAACATAAGGCGGTTGAGAAGCCGGTATATGATTATGCCGCACACACACGTTCGGATCAGACGATTTTGATTGAACCGGTCGATGTCGTCATCGTCGAAGGTATTTTGGCGCTCGAGGACGACCGTCTCCGTGATTTGATGGATATTAAAGTATTCGTCGACACGGACGCGGACGTGCGGATTTTACGCCGGATGCAACGTGATTTGAATGAGCGGGGCCGGTCAATCGACTCGGTTGTCGCCCAGTATACGAACGTCGTCCGGCCGATGCATCTTCAATTTTGTGAGCCGACGAAACGCTACGCGGATATCATCGTCCCTGAAGGCGGAGAGAACTTTGTCGCCATCGATTTGCTCGTGACGAAGATTCGCTGGGTGCTGACAGAACGTAACCGCGCGTAAGGGAAATAAATCGTTTTCAATGTGAACTACTCACCACTTGCTTGTTTCGCAACTTGAAGTGGGAGTTTCTTGGGAAGACCGTGCTTTTACTAGCCGCGGTTATGGACCAAGCTCGTCGGGCAGTCCCTGCCCTGGGATGTTTCGGTCAGCGAGGCGCAACAGGTTGAGGCTCGCGTTGACGTCGCGGTCGTGGTGCGCGCCGCACGTGCCGCATGTCCACTCCCGGATGTCTAGTCCCTTCCTGCCGTCGTTCTCGCCACAGTTCGAACAGACTTGGGTCGAGGCGAACCATGGGTCGGCCTTGATCAGCGTCCGGCCGTAGAACCTGCATTTATATTCGAGTTGGCGGACGAACTCGCCCCACCCGGCGTCCCCGATCGATTTCGCCAGGCGGCGGTTTTGCATCATCTCCCTCGGTTTCAGCGTCTCGACCACGACGACTTGGTTCTCGTCGACGATGCGTCGCGACAGCTTGTGGAGGAAGTCGTTGCGCCGGTTCCTGACCTGCTCATGCTTCCTCGCGAGGAGGAGCCGGGCCTTCTCGCGGTTCTTGCTGCCCGGCTTCTTGTGGGAGAGCGCGCGTTGCGCCCGTTTCAGCCGCGCCTCGGCCTTTCGCAGGTTGCGCGGGTTCGCAATCTTCTCCGTGACGAGCGCGTCGTTCGTCGTGACGGCGAAGTGCCCGAGGCCGAGGTCGATCCCGACCTTGTGCTCGGCGGGGACCCACGGCTCGTCGTCCTGTTCGACGAGGAGCGACACGAAGAACGTGCCCGTCTTCGTCATCGACACGGTCGCCGATCGGATCTTCCCGTTGAAACTGCGGTGCTGTGTGAACCGGATGAACCCGATCTTCGGGAGCCGTACCCGGTCTCCCTCGATGCGGATTGTTCCGTGCTGGTTGTTCGTCGTGTAGGACGCGTGCGCCTTCCGTCTCGACTTGAACACCGGGAAGCCGGCCGTCCCGGCGAAGAACTTCGCGAACGCCGCATCGAGGTGCAGCTTCGCGTTCGCGAGCGCGAGGCTGTCCGCCTCGCACAGGAACGGGAACAGTGGCTTGTAGGAGGCGGGTGTCGGCGGTTTCCGTCTCGGCCCACCGCCCGCCTTCGCCTCCTCGTGGATGGTGATACGGTCCTCGAGCAGCTTGTTGTAGATGAACCGGGCGCAGCCGATCGTCCGGATCAGGAACTCGGCCTGTGCCGCCGTCGGGTGGAGCCGGTATTTGTAGCCCTTCAGCATGTCCGTCCCTCCTTTGGGCGGTGTCAGGATGAGTCTCGTCCCATTCCGATACCCGCGGTGGGGGCGAGAGAATCTGACAGAATCACGAACCTTCGTTCGTTATATCTGTCACAGGGATATCCAAAGGATTTGCAAGCAGGCGGTTCATCTTCCACCTACGCTGGGCCTTCCCTATTCGACGTTTAGAGGTGGGAGAATTCTCGCCAAATTTAGTTAAAAGAGCTTTGACACTCTCACCATTGAAACCGTGGGATTCTGAAGTGCTTGTGCGAACGCAGTTCATTTTTGTTTTGTTCAAGCCTTCAAATGAGAGTGTGCCATCACCTCTACCGAGATAGACTCTATAGGTCCCCAGGTTGGTGGACTGTGACCATCTACCACAGGTCGTTACAGGTGTGCCTACTTGATGTTTTAGCGTCTTTAGCATGACGACAAGCATCGTATCATCGGTCTGCTGCCGGACTCGATTTTCAAAGGTCGGTGGACAAAGGTGTTTTAGAGACTTGTATGTGTCTATGCGATAGATTTAACCGAATGTCGGATATGGAGAACGTCCGAACTCACGTTTATCCCATGTTTAAAAACGGGATGTGTCGGATATGGGCTTTCCCGTTCGTAAATTCTGTAATATACTAGGAGACAATGAAGGAGTGACAGAAATGGCTGAAAAACAACATTACATGACGTTAGACGGAAAAGCGAAAATCGAAAATGAATTGAACGAACTGAAGACGGTGCGCCGTAAAGAAGTCGTTGAGAATATTAAGATTGCCCGCGATTTCGGAGACTTGTCTGAGAACGCTGAATACGATGCAGCGAAAGAAGAGCAGGCAATGGTCGAAGGACGGATCGCTCAACTCGAAGAGATGCTTCGTAACGCAGTCATCATCCAAGACGATGTGGCTGATAACTCGATGGTCGCAATCGGAAAGACCGTGACGTTCTTCATTCAAGAAGATAACGAGAACGAGACGTACACAATCGTCGGTGGCGCTGAGGCTGACCCGTTCACAGGGAAAATCTCGAACGAATCACCGATTGCAAAAGCACTTCTCGGCCGTACGGTCGGAGATGTCGTCAACGTGCAAACGCCAGGCGGCGACATGGTCGTCGAAATCAAGGAAATCAAGTAACACAAATGAGCGACTTCCACATGGATGTCGCTCTCTTTCTGAGGAGGCACTTATAATGAAAATTGGAATCATTGGAGCAATGGAAGAAGAAGTGAACTTGCTCCGCAACGAATTGACAGAACGGACGGACACGGAAATCGCTAACTATCACTTCTACGAAGGGTACCTCGGCAACGTCGAAGTCGTCATTTTGAAGTCAGGGATCGGAAAAGTGAACGCGGCCATCGGCACGACGCTTCTTATTGATAAGTTCAAACCAGATGTCGTCATCAATACCGGTTCGGCGGGTGGCTTCAAAAAAGGAATGAAAGTCGGAGATGTCGTCGTCTCGACCGAAGTCCGTCATCACGATGTTGACGTGACCGCGTTCGGCTACGAGTATGGCCAAGTGCCAGGCATGCCGGCAGCGTACAAAGCTGATGCTCATCTGATGGATGTCTGTAAAGAAGTGATTGAGAGCCTCCATGATGTGAACGTGCATACGGGTCTCATCGTGACTGGTGACTCGTTCATCAACGACTCGAAACGTGTCGCCGACATCCTCGGGCATTTCGAAGGCGTCGCGGCCGTCGAGATGGAAGCCGCACCGATTGCGCAGACGTGCTATCAGTTCGGGATTCCGTTCGTCGTGACCCGTTCAATCTCGGACAGTGCCGACGAAGAAGCAAACTTGTCGTTCGACGAATTTTTAGAGACGGCATCAATCAACTCGGCAAAAATGGTCATGGCCGTCACGAAACGACTCGGTCAAAGTGAATAATCGAGAGGGATGCGTTGACATCCCTTTTTTATTCCCTTATATTAGTACCAGATACTAAGAATAGGGGTCATCAATATGAACATTGGAATCATTGGAATCGGTTCGTTCCTTCCGGAGCATCGGGTCACGAACATCGATTTGGAAAAACGAATGGATACGAGCGATGAATGGATTCGGACCCGCACCGGGATCGAGGCGCGACATTTGGCCGACGCTGATCTCTCGGTCGCCGATATGGCCACACATGCTGCCGAGCGGGCGCTCCAAAGCGCAGGCGTCTCAATTGAAGATATCGACGCGATTATTTGTGCGACGGCGACGGCGCCCTCGTTCCCGGCGACAGCGTGTCTCGTTCAGGCCAACCTCGGAGCCAAGCGAGCGGTCGCTTTCGACGTCAGTGCCGCCTGTAGCGGCTTCATCTTCGCAATGGATACGGCGAAGAGCATGATGCAGGCGAAAGGCTTGAAACGGACGCTCGTCATCGGGGCCGAGAAGATGGGGAACCTCATCGACTGGGACGATCGCTCGACGGCCGTCTTGTTCGGTGATGGGGCAGGTGCCGTCGTCCTCGGTGAAGACGACGTCGCCGCCATCGATTCCATCGTACTCGGCAGCGACGGGACCGGCGGAAAGTTCTTATATGAGAACGAAGAAGGTAAAATCGTCATGAACGGACGCGAAGTCTTCAAGTTCGCTGTTCGTAAAATGCCGGATATCGTGCTCGAGGCATTAGAAGGAGCCGGGAAATCGATTGATGACCTGGACGTCCTTGTGCCGCACCAAGCCAACCGTCGCATCATCGACGCTGCGATTGAACGGTTAGGGCTTCAAGAAGAAAAAGTTGTCGTCACGATTCAAGACCATGCGAACACGTCAGCCGCTTCGATTCCGCTCGCTTTGGCTGAAGCGGTCAAGCACGGGAAGATTTCAAACGGTCAGACGGTCGTCGTCGCCGGATTCGGCGCCGGGCTCACATGGGGAGCGAGTTGTCTAACATGGAATAACGCTAACATCACGGAGGAGATTAACGCATGAAACGAGTAGTCATCACAGGATTAGGAGTCGTATCCCCGCTCGGGAACGATGTTACGGTAATGTGGGAGCGACTGTTGAACGGGGACAATGCAGTCGATACGTTAACGAAGATTGATATTAGCCAATATCCGGCCAAAGTCGGGGCAGAAGTCAAGGAATGGAACATCGATCACTTGGTCGAGCCGAAAGAGGCGCGCAAGATGGATTCGTTCATCCAATACTCGATTTTAGCCGCTGACGCCGCGCATCGAGATAGCGGTCTAGATGTGAAAGCAATCGCGGACGAAGTCGGGATTTGGATCGGAAGTGGAATCGGTGGGGTCGAGACGATCGACAAACAAGCGAGCATCTTGCATGAGCGGGGACCACGCCGCATCAGCCCGTTCTTCATCCCGATGATGATTCCGAACATGGCGAGCGGTCAAGTCTCGATTTATCTCGGGGCGAAAGGGCCAAGCAACTGTTCGGTCACAGCTTGTGCCTCTGGGACGAACTCAATCGGGGAAGCGTTCAAAGTCATTCAACGCGGCGATGCGCTCGCCATGTTCGCGGGTGGGGCCGAGGCGCCAATCACACCGCTCTCGTTCTCAGGATTCTGTGCCAACAAGGCGCTATCGACGAATCCGGATCCGAACACGGCATGCCGACCGTTCGATGCGAACCGTGACGGCTTCATCATGGGTGAAGGTGCGGGCGTGCTCGTTCTCGAGGAATACGAGCATGCGAAAGCGCGCGGTGCCAAAATGTATGCGGAAGTTGTCGGTTACGGCATGAGCTCAGACGCCTATCACATCACGGCACCGTCACCTGAGGCAGAAGGTGGATCGAAAGCGATGAACGAGGCGCTTCGGGACGCGGGGATTCGTCCAGAAGACGTTCAATATATCAACGCTCACGGGACGAGCACACCGCTCAACGATATGTTGGAGACGAAAGCCATCCACAACGTCTTCGGGGAGCACGCGCACAACTTGGCAGTCAACTCATCGAAATCGATGATCGGGCACTTGCTCGGTGCCGCCGGCGGAGTCGAGGCCGTCATCACGGCGCTATCGATTCATGAGGGACGGATTCATCCGACCATCAACTGTGAGACACCGGCAGACGATTGCGATTTAGATTATGTCCGTGACGGAAATCGGGAACTTGATATCCAGTACGCACTCAGCAACTCACTTGGCTTCGGAGGCCATAACGCGACGCTCGCGTTCGCAAAAGTAAACGACTAATAGTAGAAAAAAGTGGCAAAAACGGGTAGGGTATAAGGGTTGAGCTAACAGAGAGGAGAATGCCAGATGAAACGATTTTTCATCGGTGCCGCCTTGTTGAGTTCAGTCCTTATCCTTTTTTTCGTTATATGGTACGGACAACGAGAGCAGGCACGAGAATTAGTACCACCTGAAGAACAAATCGTGACGATTCATGGGGAGATATTACCGGAGCAACCGAATACGCTGCTCGCCATCGACCCGAGCTCACAGACCGTGTTATCGCATATTTATGAAGGATTGTATCGCTTCGGTGCGGACGGGGAAATCGAAACGGGACTCGTCGAGACGATGACCCGATCGGAAGACGGCGCGACATACACGTTCAAGTTGAAAGAAAGTCGTACCGTGAACGGGAATACGGTCACGGCCGAGACGTTCGTCGATCATTTCCGGATGCTCGCTGATGACGACACGAACTCTCCGTTCAGTTTCCTTTTGGAAGACGTTCTGAACGGGAAAGCGATCAGTCTCGGGACGAAAGAACCAGAGACGCTCGGCGTGAAGGCGGTCGATGCGCGGACACTCGAGTTGACACTCGAACGTCCGATGGAAGGGTTCGAGCAGATTTTGGCGATGCCGGCCTTTCTGCCGCAGACGATGGTCGGCGAATGGCAAGAGCTTGATGCGAACGGACCGTTTCAAATCGAATCGTTGGATGCGGCCCAAATCACACTGACGAAAAACGTGGCGTATTATGATGCCGACCGTGTCACGCTTGAAAAGATTATGCTGTTGGCGGATGAAGGATTGGATTCAGAACCGGATGGCATCCATCCGATTCCGTACGGCACGGACGAAGCGACCATCGATTCGCTTGAAGGAAAGCTCGTCGACGTCCCGCGGAGCGGCGTCTTCTATTTGAAACCGAATGTGGATGAGTATCCGTTCGATGATGCCGATTTCCGGCGCTCGCTCGCGCTCGCTTTAAATCGGGAAACCTTGGACGATTCGCTCGCCCGGGCCGAAGTGACGACCGAACGATTGCTCGTCACCGATGAAGCGGAACTCAATCCTTCACTCGATGGGGAAGCGGCCGCGCTGTTCGAGGAAGTGCTCGAGCGGCTCGAGGAAGACGAGATTGAAATCGAGTTGCTCAGTTTTGTCGATGATGAAGCGCGACAAATCGCCCAGACGATTGAAACGGAACTTGAACAACTTCCGGGTCTGCAAGTGAACGTCGTCGAACTCCCTCTCGGGGACAAGGTTAGGAAAGAAGTCGCAGGCGAATATGCGTTGTCCCTTTCTGGATGGCAACCGGACTATCCGGCATTCAGTGCCTATTTGACCCAATACGAGACAGATAATTATTTGAATTCGAGCGGATTTGCCGACCGAACGTTTGATCGATTGATGAATCAGGCCCGTTCGACCGAAGAGCTTGAAGCCCGCAACGACGTGTATCGCGAGGCGGAAAAACGACTGTTGGAAGAAGCTGTCGTTATTCCAATCTACCAAGCTGGAAGATCTTACACGGTCGATTCCAAATATGCGGAAATCGGCTTTCCGGTCATCGGTCCTTCGTACGTCCTAACATTTTCTAAAGTTTATGAAAAATGAGCTAAAAGCTCGTCTCTGTAGGCGGGCTTTTAGCCTATAGTAAAAATTTTTTAGAAAAATCAAAATAAACACTTTGCAAAATTATCAGAATATTGTATTATTGCTTCAACGGGATTGTGGTAACAAATTTTGTAAAGTGAACTATCAGAATTTTCTACCATCGTTCATTTCGTTAAAACGAAAAAAATCAGGGGGTCATCGCAATGAATAAGAAAAAAGGTTTTGCTTTAGCAACGTCGGTAACACTTCTATCTAGCGCATTCCTAGCGGCATGTTCGACAGGTGAGGAAGAGGGAGCAACAACTGATAATAATGCATCAGAAAATACTGATGAAGCGCAAGTCCTCAACTTGCTCGATAGCTCAGACATCCCTTCACTTAACCCAACGCTTGCAACAGACGCAGTTTCATTCAACGTCTTGAACAACGTTAACGAAGGTCTCTATCGTATGGACGACGAAGATAACCCGACACCAGGGATCGCGGAGTCACACGAAGTTTCTGAAGACGGGAAAACGTACACGTTCAAAATCCGTGAAGGCGCAACTTGGTCTAACGGCGAGCCTGTAACGGCTAACGACTTCGAATACGCTTGGAAAGAAGTCCTTAACCCGGACAACGCATCACAATACGCTTACGTTATGTCAATCATCGAAGGTGCTGAAGCCTATAACACAGGTGAAGGTGAGCGGGACGCTGTCGGCGTCAAAGCTACTGATGAGCAGACACTTGAAGTTAAATTGACTGCACCAGCTAAGTACTTCCTCGGTCTCACAAGCTTCGGCGTATTCATGCCTAAACTTGAGTCGTTCGACAAAGAGCAAGGCGAGAACTTCGGTACATCTGCAGAGACAACTCTCTACAACGGACCGTTCAAACTCGAAAGCTGGGAGCGCGAGCAAGGCTGGAAAATGGTCAAAAACGACGACTACTGGGATGCTGAAGCCGTCAAACTTGACGAAATCAACGTTAAAGTCGTTAAAGAAGTTTCAACAGGTGTTAACTTGTACGAAAACGGCGACGTTGACCGCACTGGTTTGACTTCTGAACTCGTTGCTCAATACCAAGACCACGAAGACTTCTCGACTGTCCTTGAGCCAACACTCTTCTACCTCCAGTTCAACACTGCGGTTGAAGCACTCGACAACCAAAACATCCGTAACGCGATCGACGCGGCATACGATAAAGCAGCGATCTCTGAAACGCTCCTTGCGAACGGTTCAATCCCTGCCAACTTCCTCGTACCAAAAGACTTCGTAACTGGACCAGACGGCGCAGACTTCCGTGAAGCGAACGGCGACATCGGCGGCTACGATGTGGACAAAGCGAAAGAACTTTGGGAAAAAGGACTTGAAGAAATCGGTCAAGACTCTGTCGAAATCGAGCTCCTCAACTATGACTCAGAATCTGCGAAGCAAATCGGTGAGTTCATCAAAGGTGAACTTGAGAAGAACCTTCCAGGCATTACGCTTACAATCAAGCAACAACCGTTCAACAACAAACTTGACCTTGAGAACAAAGGTGAGTTCGAGTTGACATTCGCTGGATGGGGCCCTGACTACCAGGATCCAATGACATTCGTTGACCTCTTCGTCACTGACGGACCATACAACCGTGGTAAGTGGTCGAACGAAGAATTCGACAAACTCATCGAATCTGCGAAATCAAGCACAGATGCTGAACAGCGTTGGGCTGACCTTCAAGCTGCAGAGAAAATCGTTCTTGAAGAGAACGCGATCTCACCAGTTTACCAACGTGGATCGGCTCGCCTCACGAAGCCATACGTTAAAGGAATCGTTGAGCACGCGTTCGGCGCTGACTACTCGTACAAGTGGGCTTACATCGAAGGCAAAGAGCAATAAGAAACAACAAGCATACAAAAAAAGAGACGGGGACGCCTGTCTCTTTTTTTGTGCCTTCAATTTGAGCCACTTTGCACAAAAAAGCCGCCCTTTGATTATAAAAGGCGGCTTCATGTTATTTCTTCACTTTGGCCCGTTTCCGGGTGAGCCCCATCGCTTTCTCGATTTTGGCGAGGTTTTTGTTGGCGACGGCTTCTGCTTTCTCACGTCCCGCATCGAGGATGGCGTCGAGCTCAGCTGAGTCAACGAGTTCGTGATAGCGATTCTGAATCGGCTCGAGCATGGCGACGACCGCTTCGGCGACGTCTTGCTTGAACGTTCCATAATTCGAATCTTTGTAACGCTCGACGAGTTCATCAATTGGGGTATCAGTCGAAAGCGAGTAAATCTCAAGCAAGTTCGAGATGCCCGGTTTATTCTCGCGGTCGAAGCTGATGACACCGCTCGAGTCCGTGACCGCGCTCTTGATTTTCTTACGGATGACGTTCGGCTCATCGAGCATCGAGATGAATCCTTTCACATTCGCATCTGACTTCGACATCTTTTTGACGGGGTTCGTCAAACTCATGATGCGTGCGCCTTCTTTTTGAATGAGCGGCTCAGGAATCGTGAACGTCTCATAGTATCGCTTGTTGAAGCGTTCGGCTAAATCACGCGTCAATTCGACGTGTTGTTTTTGGTCATCGCCGACCGGGACGAGTTCCGTGCCGTACAAGAGAATGTCGGCCGCCATCAATGTTGGGTAGACGAACAGGCCAGCGCCGATGTTTTCACTGTTCTGTGATTTGTCTTTATACTGTGTCATCCGGCTCAGTTCACCCATGCCGGCGATACATGTCAACATCCATCCGAGTTGGGCGTGGGCCTTCACTTCCGATTGGACGAAAATCGTCGACTTCTCCGGGTCGAGTCCGCAAGCAAGATAGAGTGCCGCAAGCTTGCGCGTGTTATCCATTAACTCGACGCGGTCGAGTTGAACCGTGATGGAATGGAGATCGACGACACAGTAAAACGCTTCATGTTCTTCTTGTAACTCGACGAACTGTTTCATCGCGCCTAAGTAGTTACCAAGCGTCACGACGCCGGTCGGTTTAATGCCAGAAAAGATTTTTGCCATGATTGCACCTCCAGAGAATATAAAAAACCACGGTTCCCCGCCCGATAAATCGGGACGAATAACCGCGGTGCCACCCAAATTTGCATGAAACTCATGCCACTTGATCGCGTTAACGGGCGTGACCGTCTCGCCGTACTCTCTTTCAGGCGAGCCACTCCGAAGTCCATTCGCTCGACGCTTTCCATCTACTCGCAGCAACGTAGACTCTCTGGGGGAAAGGGGATTCGAGGTACTTGTCTTCTTCCTTGTGTTTCCTATTGTTCTAGCCATAGTGTAGCATATCGACCGCGAAATCGGAAGGTCAAACGAGCGTGATCACGTAGGAAAGAATGACGCTCGCGACACCGACGTACACCCAACGCCACGCCGATCGTCTTTGGTCGGCTCGTTCTTCCGGTGACGCTTCTTCGTCTTCCTCGTAGTCCGGATCGATTTCTTTCAGCTTGGCCCGGCGATTGCGTTTGAACCCGTACATGAATCCGTCGAATAACCCGGTGGCACCCATATGAGAAAACATACCGACGGCGAAGACGAGGATGCCGGCCACGAACAAGCCGCCGCTCAAATGGAACCAGAACGTCTCGTCTTGATAGTAGGAGACAGTGGACCAAATCGTATAGGCAATTGTGACAATTCCCCAAACGATTAATATACTTCTAAAATTTTTCAATGTGACAAACTCCTTTCAATGTGGATGCGCTTCTTCGAGTCATCCGCCCTTTGGCTCTATGATACCCGTTGTTCGGTATATATGGCGAGAAGTTCGTGTCAAAAATGACAGCGGTTTATTGGGGAGTTGACAGTTTGATTAAAAATTTTTTACAATAGCCCTAACGTTCTTGTGTCGGATACAAAATGAAATATTCAGAAAATTAAAGAAAAAGTAAGATGTTACGGTCCGACAAAACGCCATGCTTCACGATACAGAAAGGGGACATCGCAATGAAGAAAAAATCGATTTTGCTCATGATGACACTCATCTTGGCACTCGGTTCAGTGCTCGCCGCTTGCTCGACTGGCGGAGACTCTGACGGCGGTTCGTCTTCGAACGGAGAAAAGATTCTCCGCTTGACGGACACGTCTGACATTACAACAGCTGACCCGGCGCTCGCGACGGACGCTGTGGCGTTCAACTTGATCGCCAACACGATGGAAGGTCTCTATCGTCTTGACCAAGACGGAAATGCCGTTCCAGCTATCGCCGCAGGAGAACCAGAAGTGAGTGCAGACGAAACGGTCTACACGTTCACACTTCGTGACGCGGAATGGTCAAACGGCGAACCTGTCACAGCGAACGACTTCGTCTACGCTTGGCAACGCGCTGTGGATCCTGAAACAGGTTCACAATATGCGTACATCATGAACACGGTTAAAAATGCCGAAGCCATCAACACGGGAGAGCTTCCAAAAGAAGAGCTCGGTGTGAAGGCAATCGATGAGAAGACACTTGAAGTCACACTCGAGCGTCCAGACCCATCGTTCATCTCGCTCACATCGTTCGGTACGTTCACACCAATCAACGAAGCGTTCGCCACTGAAAAAGGTGCGGACTTCTCAACGTCACCAGAAAACCACATCTACAACGGCCCATTCACATGGTCGGAGTGGGATCGCGAGCAAGGATACGTGTTGGCGAAAAACGAATCATACTGGGATGCAGAGAATGTAGCTTTAGAGAAAGTCGACGTTCGTGTCGTCAAAGACACATCGACAGTCGTCAACTTGTATGAAGCAGGAGAAGTCGACTACGCCGGCCTCTCGTCTGAACAAGTTGCCGCGTTCCAAGAGAACGATGACTACAGCACAGGTCTTCGTTCAACAGTCGGGTACTTCAAGTTCAACCACGAAGATGAACTCTTTGCTGACGTCAACGCCCGTAAAGCAGTTGCTCGTGCGGTCGATCCAACCGGGATTATCGATCAACTCTTGAACAACGGCTCAATCGCAACGACTTCGTTTGTCCCTAAAGAATTCATCAAGTATGAAGACGGAACGGATTATGCAGAAGGCGTGACACACTTTGAGACGAACGCTGACGAAGCAGCATCACTTTGGGAAGAGGCGACTGGCGGCGAAGCTGTCACAATCGAACTTCTCTCATTCGATAGCGAAGTAGCGAAACAAATCTCAGAGTACATGAAAGGCCAACTCGAATCGAACTTGCCGAACGTGACCGTGAACATTTCACAACAACCGTTCAACAACAAGCTCGAACTCGAAGCGAACGGAGAGTATCAGATGTCATTCGCCCTTTGGGGACCTGACTATCAAGATCCGCTCACAAACCTTGGCATCTTCACATCTGACAACGGTCAGAACGACATCAACTACAAGTCGGCAGCATACGACAAATTGATTGATGAAGCATCAGCTGAAACAGCGATCGATGCGCGTTATGACAAGTTTAAAGAAGCAGAAACGCTCTTGATTGAACAAGACCAAGCCATCATGCCGCTTTACCAAGCGGGTGTCGCTTACTTGCTCCGTCCGAACGTCGAAAACTTCAACCGTCAACTATTCGGTGCTGACTACCAGTACAAATACGTCGATATCAACTAAATGAGAAGGGGGCATGCACCATGCATGTCCCCCCTTTTCTAAAAAAAAATTAGAAATCAGAGAAAAAACTATTCAAAAGTTTTGTTGGTAAAGTATAATGTAGTAACAGTGAAAATTCAGAATACTTTACAAACTAAGGATTCTTCGATTTTCATGTGCTGTGCTAAGAGCCTTGAGATGACGTTTGACCTATTCTTTCAGAAAATTCCTTTCATTTTGTGAATTCAAGAAAAGAGCAATATGTCATAGTGACGCTGTTGGTGCAAGCATAGACACATTAGAAAAACAGGGGGTATTTATTTATGGGACGTTATATTCTTCAGCGGCTGACTTACGGCCTCATCACGTTCTTCTTGATTGCGACGTTCACGTTTTTCCTGATGGACCTGCTTCCAGGTTCGCCGTACCAAAACCAGGAGAAACTGACGGAGACACAAATTCAACTCTTGAACGACCGTTACGGACTCAATGATCCGCTTCCAGTTCGTTATGCGACTTACTTAGGAAACCTTGTGCAAGGGGACCTCGGTGTATCGTTCCGTACGGCCAACCGGCCAGTGACGGAATTGATTATGGAACGAATCGGACCGTCAGCCCAATTAGGGATTCAAGCACTTGTGCTTGGGACGTTTGTTGGATTGTTGCTCGGAATCGTGGCAGCCATTCGTCATAACACGGCCATCGACTATGGTTCGATGTTCATCTCGGTAATCGGGATTTCTGTCCCATCGTTCGTCTTTGCAGCCCTTCTTCAGTACTATGTTGGGGTTAAATTGCAAATACTCCCTGTTGCGTTCTGGGATTCCCCGGCGCATACGATTTTACCGACGATTTCGCTCTCGCTCGGGGTTACGGCGTCCATCGCCCGTTTCGTCCGGACTGAGATGCTAGAAGTAACCGGACAAGATTATGTCACGCTCGCGAAAGCGAAAGGGTTGACCGGGAATGCCATCGTCTGGAAACACATGGTGCGTAATGCGATGATTCCTGCCATCACCATTCTCGGACCGATGACGGCTGGCCTGTTGACAGGTACGTTCGTTATCGAAAAAATCTTTGCGGTACCTGGGCTTGGTGAATTGTTCGTTACGTCCATCACGTTGAATGACTATTCGGTCATCATGGGCACGACACTGTTCTTCTCAGCTTTGTTCATTATTATCATTTTGCTTGTCGACTTGCTCTACGGAGTCGTTGACCCACGTATTCGTTTGGGGGGGGAATAACTGATGATTGAAAATAAAAAGAATTTCGAGCAGTTCGACCAAGACATGTTCCAACGTGTCGAGATGAACGAACAGCTCGCTGAACGAATTGGTGGTAAAAGTTTAAGCTTCTGGCAAGACGCTTGGATGCGGCTGAAAAAGAATAAAGCTGCTATAATTTCACTTACTGTTATTTTAATTGTGATTTTTCTTGCGTTGTTTGGTCCGATGCTGTCTGGACGCGACGCCTATACTCAAAACATCTCACAAGCAAAACTCCCGCCTAAAGTCACTGGACTCGAATGGGCAGGATTTGATGGCATGGCCAACCTCGGTGGCCGTGATATTGATTTCTACGAACAGAAAAATGTCGAAGAGAACTTCTGGTTCGGTACAGACTATCTCGGCCGTGATCTTTGGTCACGTGTTTGGGAAGGGACACGCATCTCGCTCTTCATCGGTTTTGTGGCTGCGTTGATTGATACGGTCATCGGTGTCGCCTACGGTGGAATCTCGGCTTACTTCGGCGGACGTGTTGATAACTTTATGCAACGGATTGTTGAGATTTTGACAGGTGTTCCGAACTTGATTTTGATTATCTTATTAATTTTAATTTTCGACCCTGGCGTATTTTCCATTATCCTCGCGATGACAATCACCGGCTGGATTGGGATGAGTCGACTTGTCCGCGGTCAAATTTTGAAATTGAAAAACCAAGAGTTTGTGTTGGCTGCCCGTACACTCGGTGCTTCAAGCAATCGATTAGTGTTTAAACACTTAATTCCGAATACGCTTGGCGCCATTATCATCACGCTCATGTTCACGATCCCGTCGGCTATCTTTTTCGAAGCGTTTCTCAGCTTTATAGGTCTAGGTTTGCAAGCACCTCAAGCATCGCTTGGAACGTTGATTAACGATGGATATAAAGAGCTACGGACGTTCCCGTACTTGCTCGTCATCCCGTCAGTCATCATCGTCTTGCTCATGGTAAGCTTCAACTTGCTCGCCGATGGCTTGCGTGATGCGTTCGACCCGAAAATGCGTAAATAATTATAGAAACAGGGGGACTCGTGCATGGAAACGATTTTATCTGTCCGAGACTTAGCGGTCTCGTTCCATACGTATGCTGGAACGGTACAAGCCGTTCGCAACGTATCGTTTGATTTGAAAAAAGGCGAGACGCTCGCCATCGTTGGGGAATCGGGTTCTGGTAAATCCGTCACATCGAAAGCGATTATGCGTCTCATTCCAAACCCGCCAGGTGAAATCACGAACGGAGAAATCTTGTTCGAAGGAAAAGACTTGGCGAAGTTGTCGGAAAAAGAAATGCTTAAAATTCGTGGGCGCGATATCGCGATGATCTTCCAAGATCCGATGACATCGCTCAACCCGACGATGACGATTTACAAACAGATTGCCGAAGGTTTGAAGCAACACCAAGGACTCACGGGTGAGGATGCGAAGAAGCGTACGCTTGAATTGCTCACACTCGTTGGGATTCCAAACCCAGAGGCACGTCTGAAGCAATATCCGCACCAATTGTCAGGTGGGATGCGTCAGCGGATCGTTATCGCGATCGCGCTCGCATGTAACCCGAAAGTATTAATCGCCGATGAGCCGACGACGGCACTCGACGTAACGATTCAAGCTCAGATTTTAGAGCTGTTGAAAGATATCCAGCAAAAGACGGGCACAGCGATCATCTTCATCACGCACGACCTCGGTGTCGTTGCGAACATGGCAGACCGCGTTGCCGTCATGTACGCTGGTAAAATCGTTGAGAAAGGGACGGTCGACGAAATCTTCTACGAGCCACGTCACCCATACGCATGGGGCTTGCTCGGATCGATGCCGCGTCCGACCGATGACCCGAACGAGGCGCTCCCGGCCATCCCGGGTACACCGCCAAACTTGCTCAACCCACCTAAAGGCGATGCCTTCGCACCACGTAACCCGTATGCGATGAAAATCGACTTTGAAAAAGAACCACCGATGTTCCAAATTAGCGACACACACTATGCGGCGAGCTGGTTATTGCACCCACAAGCCCCGCAAGTGAGCCCGCCGAAAGCGATCCGTGACCTTGCGCTCAAGTATCGTCCGGACAGCGCGTTCGCGAAATCGATTTTGAAAGGTGGTGCTGAATAATGGAACGCGAGAAATTACTCGAAGTAAAAGACCTGAAGCAGCACTTTAAAATTGGCCGAGGCCGCGTCGTCAAAGCTGTCGACGGCATCTCGTTCGATATTTATAAAGGTGAAGTGCTCGGACTCGTAGGTGAGTCTGGATGTGGGAAATCGACGACAGGTCGTACCATCATCGGACTTTACGATGCAACAGACGGGGACGTCATCTTCAAAGGTGAGAACGTCCACGGCAAGAAGAGCAGCGCCGATAAGTTGAAGTTTAACCGGGCGATGCAAATGATTTTCCAAGACCCATATGCATCCCTCAACCCGCGTATGACCGTCGCTGATATCATCGCCGAAGGCATCGATATCCACGGTCTTGCCAAGACGAAAGAAGACCGGATGAACCGCGTCTATGACCTTCTCGAGACAGTTGGTCTTACGAAAGAGCACGCGAGCCGTTACCCGCACGAATTCTCGGGCGGTCAGCGTCAGCGAATCGGGATTGCCCGCGCTCTCGCGGTCGAACCGGACTTCATCATCGCCGATGAGCCGATTTCAGCTCTCGACGTATCGATTCAAGCCCAGGTCGTCAACTTGATGAAAGAATTGCAACGCGACCGTGATCTCACGTACTTGTTCATCGCCCACGACTTGTCGATGGTCAAGTATATCTCGGACCGAATCGGAGTAATGTATCAAGGTCACCTCGTCGAGCTCGCTCCTGCAGCGCGTTTGTACGAGAACCCGCTCCACGCCTATACGAAGTCACTCCTCTCGGCGATCCCACTTCCGGATCCAGAGCATGAGCGGACACGTAAACGGATCGTGTATGAGTCGAAGTCACTCGGTGCCGTCGGACGTTCGGATGAGGATTCAAGCATCCCGCCACTCCGTGAAGTCGAGCCAGGCCATTACGTCTCATTGACAGACGAAGAGTACGAAGCGTACAAAGCACAACTCGTGTAATTCAAAAGTCCCGCATCCAACCGGATGCGGGACTTTTTTGGGCAAATAAAAACACCGTCTAGGATGACGGTGTCAGGCGTTTGAGATACGTGGCAAATTCGAAAGCCGGTCGACGACTGCATCGATCAAGCGGACGCGGGCCAGGGCGTCTTCGATGTCCATCGTCTCATAATGGTGAAGTCCGCCAGGTTGTTCGACGTACGTGTCCGCATCATGCACGAGTTGTTGGAGCGGCGTCCGTTGAATCCGGTTGGGCGGCAAGTAGGAGTCGGTGTGAAGTAAAATCATGACCGAGATTTCTTTCGCGCGGGCTGGATCTTCGCCAAGGCGAATCAACAGCTTGTGGGCGCGTTCGGCGCCTTTAATGGCATGGATATCGTTTTGACGATACAAATCATAATTCCATTTCCCTTCGGTGTACCATTCATAATGACCGATGTCATGGAGCAGGGCGGCTTTCGTCGCCAAATCCGTATCGAGGCCTCGTCGCGTCGCCAATTCGAGAGCGCGTTCACACACATCGACGGCGTGTTTCAAGCCAGAACGGGTCAAGTATTTTTGGGTGACCGGGTGCTGCATAATCGTCTCTAACGTAATTCTCATCATCGCTCTCCTCCTTGGTGATTTCAAAGGTTATTTCTATTAACTATACGGGAATCAAATAGGAAAAGCAAATCTGGAACGTGTGAAATGATGAAAAACTTGGAAATTGTTCAACCATTTTCATAAGAATGTGCTATAATTTAATTGTAGATTAGTGCAAGTTCAAGATTTTCAGATTCAGTAACGGTCGGTCCGGTCCTTTTAGCGTTGGGGGTGAGAGACCATGAAAGAACGTAACAAAGTATTGGAACAGAAAAAGAAACTTCTGAAAGAAGTCCTCAAGAAGAAATTGAAAGACTTGCAAGTGAAGCCAGGCAAAGAGACGGTATCACAACCGGTTTCTCGAATGCCGGCGTCCTAGAACGGTCGATCAAGGGTCGCATTCTCGAGAATGCGTCCTCTTTTCTTACCCGAGTGAGAAAAGTTATCATTGAAGTTTCAATTGATAAGAATTATTATAATTAAGTGAACGATTTTTTGGGTATACAAATAGAGTCACTTGAAAAAGATGAACGAACATTTGATCAGGGAGGAACGAAAATGGTCACACTTTACACGTCTCCGAGCTGCACATCGTGCCGAAAAGCACGGGCTTGGCTTGAAGAGCATGATATCCCATTTACGGAACGAAATATATTTTCAGAACCACTCTCACTTAATGAGATCAAACAAATCCTACGTATGACAGAGGACGGGACGGATGAAATCATCTCGACCCGGTCTAAAGTTTTCTCTAAAATCGACGTATCGGTCGATGCGCTCTCGCTTCAACAACTATACGATTTGATTCAAGAGTATCCTGGATTGCTTCGCCGTCCAATCTTGATTGATGAAAAACGTCTTCAAGTCGGGTATAACGAAGATGAGATTCGTCGATTCTTGCCGCGCAAGGTCCGGACGTTCCAACTTCAAGAAGCGCAACGACTCGTCAACGAGTGAGGAAGCATACTGTCTAAGCAGTGTGCTTTTTATTATTCCGTTTTTCCGATAAAATAATAGTAACAACCCCATCATCAATAGATTGACACGTTAAAAAAAGGGTACTATGATAACAAGACAATTTCCCCTCTCCTCCTTAATTGTTGAAGTAGGAGTGAGGTGAGAAGGGAGTGGACAATCGTGAAAATTGAGCGCATCAATGACAATACCGTCAAATTTTTCATTACGTATGTCGATATCGAAAAACGCGGTTTCGCTCGTGATGAAATCTGGTATAACCGAGAACGTGGTGAGCAGCTGTTCTGGCAGATGATGGACGAAGCGCACGAACGAGAAGATATCTCGTTTGATGGTCCACTATGGATACAAGTACAAGCTTTTGAAAAAGGACTCGAAGTGACCGTGACGATCGCGAAAAACGTGATTGGCGCCGAAGACGATTCTGAGCTCGGATCACTCCTACGCTCGGCAATTGATGAGGCACGCGATCAACAATCGGTGCTCGACCAGTTGAGTGAACTCGATGAAGAAACCGAGCAGGAGGCGTGGGCTCCGCTCGCTATGGAAACGGATGACTTTGAGGCGATCATCTCGCTCAGCAAACGGGCGGGAGAGACGTTAAGCAACGTCGACCTCAAACTGTTCCACTACGATCAGAAGTATTACTTGTGGATCGATTTCCCGGAAGAGATGGAACCAGAGGAAGAAGAGAACGTATTGAGTCTCTTGGCCGAGTATTTGACGTTCAGCACGCAGACGTTAGCGATGCTCGAAGAATACGGTAAGCTTATCCTCGATGGGGATGTCTTCGCTAAAGTCCGTCACTATTTCTAAACCCCAATCGCCTGTTCATATGGACAGGCGATTTTTTTCTAACTAATACATAAACGAGGTGTCGTGATGTTCAAGCGTTTGCAGTTGATGTTGGCCGATAGTGCCTGGTTTGTCCCGTTTTTATATGGGGTCGGGGGGATTGCCTTGACGTTCCTGACCCAATACTTCGGAAACTTCTTTCGGGAACTGTTGCCCGAAATCGTCTATTTAGATAAGGATTCGGCAGCAACCGTGCTGTCCTCGTCCTTTACGAGTCTGATGACGATGATGACGTTTAGTTTCTCAACGATTCTCGTCGTCTTGACGACGTACTCGTCACAGTTCTCACCACGAACAATCAATAACTTTTTGACGAACTCGGCATCGAAACATACGCTCGGCTTGTTCATCATGACGACGGTGTACGGGATCACGAACTTATTTTTAATTCGGACGTCGGATGAGGATGTCGTACTCGCCTCGGGCGTCAGCGTGTTGCTCGTCGTCAGTTCCATCTGGGCGTTCGTCAAGTTCATACAAACGATAAGCGTCTCAATTCAAGCCGAACGTCTCTTGTCAGCCCTGCATCGCGAGGCGTTGTCCGTCATCGAGACGCAACAGCAAGCGGTGGAGGACGGAAAGATGCACATCGTTCCCGAACGTTCGGTCCACACGTTCGAGGGCCAGGCCATCTATGCGCCGCGCACCGGCTATATCCAATTGTTCGCAAGCGAGAAACAAGAAAGCCATGATGTCGATTTCGAGTCGGTCGTGGCCGTCGGGGATTTCGTGGCGAAAGGAGACTTGCTCGGCTATTGGCTCGGAGAAGAAGCGCTCGATGTCGACGTGTTCCAAATTGGGGAGATTCGCTCCTCGATTCAAGACCCGGCCTTCGTCATCGAGAAATTGAGTGAAATCGCGTTGAAAGGCATCTCGCCCGGGATTAACGATCCGAATACTGCGATTCACGCCATTCATTACATCGGCGACATTTTGCGAGAACTGAGCCGATTACCTGAAGGGGATTTCTTATTTTCCAATGACAAGAGCAACTGGCACGCCAAACGTAAACCGATGGAGGCGACGTTGTTCGAGGCGCTCACCCCAATCAAGACGTATGCGAGCCATGACATCTTTGTGATGGCATCCGTGTTCGAGGCGATCCGAATCGCCCGACTGGAAGCACATGCCTCACACGAAGAGACGTTCGAGGGGTTCATCGACTATTTCGAGGAGTCGCTCGATTTTGAAGAGTTGCATCCGAGAGAACGCGCGTTTCTGACGAATCAGATGATGCGTGCCCGAAAAGTACAGACGTAAAAGGGAGGGGTCACTCGAGACCCCTCCCTTTTGGTACTTATGAGAGTGTATATCCACCGTCCACCGTGATGGCTTGACCGTTAATATAGCTTGACGCTTCGCTCAATAGGAATGTGACGACCGGTGCGACTTCCTCCGGTTTGGCGGCATGTCCCCGGAAATGATGGGTCATCGCCTCTTGGAATTCGGCCTCACCGCCATACAGTTTATGACTGAGTGGCGTATCGACCGGACCGAAACAGACCGCATTGAAACGTATTTTGCCTTTCATCCGATGGGCGAACGTCTTCGTCAAGGCGATGACGGCCGCTTTCGAGGCGGCGTATGGACCGAGCATCGGCGGAAATTTGACGTGGCCGACGATTGCAGCGTTATTGACGACGCTCCCTCCCGTCGCCAACAGCGGGATGGCGCGTTGGATAAGCCGGTTCACAGCCAACACGTTCAGTTCGAATACGTCGTCAAACGCGGTCGCTGGCAACCGCTCCGGTGTCCCGGGACGACCGAACGTCGCGGCGTTGTTGAATAATCCGTTGAGGACGACCTTGTCCTCGCTCAAGCGGTCCATCAATGCTTCAACTTGCTCGGATTCGGCTAAATCACATGTAAGGAAAGTGATGCGTGGTGAGGCGTCTTCGAGTGCGGCACCTCGTGTCTCGTCGCGGCCGATGCCGATGACGTCATGTCCGTCCTCAGCCAAACGAAGGGCGACGGCCCGTCCAATCCCGCTCGTCGCTCCTGTAACCAAAAATGTGCCCATATTTTGTTCGCTCCCCTCAAAAGATGGTGTTAAGTTGTATAATTATGATAATACAAGACAGAAACGAGGTCAGTTTATAATATGTTGCGACGCATACAAGTACTTTTATCCCTGATTTTGCTCGCAGGTCTCATTGCCGTATTATCGTATTACTGGAGCTCGCAAGTGATCGGGTTGTTCTCGGTGCTCGTCTTTTTGACGACGTTCAGCATCCTGCTCGTCATCCTGCTCGAGAATCGAAATCCGCAGCGGACGCTCATTTGGGCCATCGTCATGCTCGGCTTCCCGGTCGTCGGGCTGTTCGCATATTTTGTGTTCGGACAGAACTATCGCCGGAAGCGCATGTTCAAAGAGAAGGCCATGTTGGACGAAGAGACGTACCTCGCTTATCGACAGAAGGCGATGACGTTGTCGCCGTCGCTCATGTTCTCTCATGACGATTATGAGAAGTTGCTCCATTTGACGTCGTCTCTGAATCAATTACCCGTTTCGTCGAACACGTATACGCAAGTGCTGACGAATGGACAACAGAAGTTCTCGAAGTTGTTGCCCGCTTTGAAAGGGGCGACCCGCCACATCCATCTCGAATATTATATTTTCCGGGAAGATCGTATTTCTCGGGAAATTCAACGGATTTTGATTCAGAAGGCGAAGGCAGGGGTCGAGGTGCGCTTTCTATATGACGCGGTCGGCTCGATTCATACGAGCGGGACGTTCTTTGACGAGATGCGCCAAGCAGGTGTCCATGTCAAAGCGTTCTTCCCGGTCGTCCTGCCGCTCGTTTCGAGTAAGACGAACTATCGGAACCATCGGAAAATCGTCGTCATCGATGGAACAGAGGCGTTCACAGGCGGGTTGAATGTCGGAGATGAATATTTGGGCGAGCATTCGAAGTTCGGTTTTTGGCGTGACACGCATCTATACGTCAGAGGGGAAGGGGTGTCGGAACTCCAGCTCATCTTCTTGCAGGACTGGTACTACATGACGGGTGAGCGTCTATTCACGCCGTTCTATCTAGAGCCGCTCGAGACGGTGCGAAGTGCGAGTGGCGGCGTACAGATTGTGGCGAGCGGACCGGATGAGCCGTACGAGACGATGAAATCGATTTATTTCGCGCTGATCAATGCGGCCAAGAAGTCGGTATACATCTCGTCCCCGTACTTGATTCCAGACGAGGACATCATGAGCGCGCTCAAGACCGCTTCGTTATCAGGTATCGATGTCCGTATCGTGCTTCCGAGCTATCCGGACCATAAAATTGTCTTTTATGCGAGTCGCTCATATTTTGAGGAACTACTCAGCGCCGGGGTCAAGATTTACTTGTATGAGGAAGGGTTCATGCATTCGAAAGTCATCGTCGTCGACGATGGGTTGGCGACAATCGGAACGGCGAATATGGACTTCAGAAGTTTCCACCTCAATTTCGAGGTGAACGCGCTCTTGTATAACACGAACTCCGTCCATCAGCTCAAACAAGATTTGTATAAAGACTTTGAAGGGTCACACGAGTTGGAGATTCGGGCGTTCTCGGAACGATCCTACTTCATCAAACTCGTCGAATCATTGGCCCGAATGTTTTCACCACTATTATGAGGGGGAAGCGGGATGCGATTTGCCATCGGTCGAACTGGAGGGTATGTGGATGCCCTTACGCTCAGTCGGGGGCGGATTGAACCGTTTGCCCCTTTTTCGTGCCCAGAATGCGGGGAACGGGTCATCGTCAGGCAAGGTGTGAAACGGCGTCTCCATTTCGCCCACGTCAATCCTTGCGGATGCGGCGAGTCGACCGGACACCATGAAGACAAATGGGGAGTGCGGCAATGGCTTCAAGGGCAAGGGTATGAAGTCGAGCAAGAAGTCGTCATCGGCGCACGTCGTGCCGATTTGGTGGCAGTACGCGACGATACACGGCTCGTCGTCGAAATCCAGGCGTCCACGCTCTCAATCGAGTCTTACGTCGACCGGACGAAACATTATCGCGACAATGGACTTGACGTCGTCTGGCTGGCGAGCGGGCTGCAGCCCGGGGGTGTGACAACGTTCAAACCGTGGATGCGGGCCGAACTGGCCCGACGACATAGCCTGGTCGTCCCGACCGGACAGGCGTTATACCGCTTCGTCGGCTTTCCGGTCTCCATCCGAGCGGGCGTCGGGCAATGGCAGGTCGCGACCTCGTTCGATGTCTCGCCGTTCGCGGCATATTATGGCTTCGATGCCCATCGTTGGACCCAAGTCATTCGGCGGAGGCGGATGACGCCACCTTATCCGACGCCACAGTATCGCCGCCTCATCTTGAACCGACTGTATCCGCTCGGGATGTTGCCCTCGTTGTTACCGAGCTACTGTTATTTGCCGTTGCCGTCACTGTGGGGGGTCCATGTCCATCCGTTCATGTTCCAGACGGTGCTCTACTTGAATCGACGGGATTGCCCCGGAGACTCCGTCAATTGGAGCATCGAGAAGACGTGCCGCCAGTTCGACGTGACCCCGACAAGCGACTTTCTGCAAGCGTTTGAAGTACAATGGAGACAGCTGTTGAACGTATTCGACGTGACGGAGGCGGTGCGCGATTGGCACGTGCCTAAGACGTTAGACACGGCGTTGCTTCACGATTTTCGATACTTTCAAGGGTTTCAGCGATTCATGGCGAAATCGTATACAAACTAAGAAAAGGAAGTGGACATATGTCAGAAGTACTTACACGACAACAAGTACCCGTCGAGGAGACGTGGAACTTAGAGACGATTTATGCAGACGATCAAGCTTGGGAACAAGATTTTGAGGCGCTAAAAGCAAGCGTACCGGCCTTGGTCGAGTTCAAAGGGAAACTCGGAGAATCAGCGGCTTCTTTATTCGCAGGTCTGCAACTGCGCGACGACATTTCGCGTCAATTGCATAAACTGTATACATACGCCCATATGCGCTACGACGAGGATACGTCGAACAGCCATTATCAGGCACTGAACGACCGTGCCGGTTCGCTCGCTGCCCAAATCTCGGCTCAGCTCGCGTTCATGACGCCAGAGCTGCTCGCCATCGACGAAAGCCAAATCGAGGCGTTCATGAGTGAGCACGAGTCACTCAACGTCTATCGCCACGCGTTCGACGAGTTGGCACAAGAACGTCCGCACGTGTTGACGGAAGCGGAAGAGGCGATTCTCGCCCAAGCCGGTGACGTCCTCGGGCAGTCGAGCTCGACGTTCGGCATGCTCAACAACGCCGACTTGAAGTTCCCGAAAGTGAAGAACGAGAAAGGCGAAGACGTCGAATTGACGCATGGCCGCTATATCACGTTCCTCGAATCAAGTGACCGCAGCGTCCGCGAAGGCGCATTCAAGGCGATGTACGGGACGTACGAGCAATATTTGAACACGTTCGCCTCGACGTTGTCAGGTAGCGTGAAAAAAGACAACTTCTATGCGACGGTCCGCAAGTTCGAGAGCGCCCGCCAAGCGGCGCTTCATCATAATGCCATCCCAGAATCCGTATACGACGGGCTCGTGGAGGCGGTGAACGAACGTCTCGACTTGTTGCACCGTTATGTCGCGCTCCGGAAACGGGCACTTGGTGTGGACGAGTTGCATATGTACGACTTGTATACGCCGCTCGTCAAAGACGTGGACATGAAAATTCCTTATGACGAAGCGAAAGACTTGATGGTCGAGGGGCTCGCGCCGCTCGGAGACGAGTACGTCCAAATCGTCAAAGACGGACTTGCTTCACGTTGGGTCGACGTTCGTGAGACACGTGGCAAGCGTAGTGGCGCCTATTCATCAGGCGCGTACGACACGCAACCGTTCATCTTGATGAACTGGCAGGACAACGTCAACAACTTGTTCACGCTCGCCCATGAGTTCGGCCATTCGGTCCATAGCCATTATACGCGGGCGACGCAGCCGTATCCGTACGGGGACTACTCGATTTTCGTGGCCGAAGTGGCTTCGACGACGAACGAGGCGCTCTTGAACGATTATTTGTTGAAGACGCGCACGGACCGCCAGGAGCGGCTCTATCTGTTGAACAATCAGCTCGAAACGTTCCGGGGCACACTGTTCCGTCAGACGATGTTCGCCGAGTTCGAGCACATGATTCATAAAGCGGCCCAAGAAGGCGTCTCGCTCACACCTGAGTATTTGAATGAGACGTATCTCGAGCTCAACAAGCGATACTTCGGAGACGAACTCGTTATCGATGGTGAGATTGCGTTTGAATGGGCCCGTATCCCGCACTTCTATTACAATTACTACGTCTATCAGTACGCGACAGGGATCTCAGCATCGGCCGCGTTGTCGCAACAGATCATGGAAGAAGGCGAACCAGCTGTCCGTCGTTACATCGACAAGTTCTTGAAGGCCGGTTCGAGCGACTATCCGATTGAAGTATTGAAGGCGGCCGGCGTCGATATGACGACGAAAGCGCCGGTGCTCGCAGCACTCGATCAGTTCGAGGCCGTCCTCGACGAGATGGAGACGCTATTGTTCCAATGAGTGGATGCGTGAACATTATGTGACAATATGAACAAAGTGCTTGTCACGGCGCGCCTGTCTCGGTATATTATAAGTGTGAAATCAATCACAAACCCCTTTATTGACCGTAAACTTTCTCCCAACCTGTGATCTGTATAGATACTCGGGTCGTGATGTTTTCCGTCCCCGCGGAGAACATCGCAAAAAACCCACGGCTCCCCGGCCGTGGGTTTTGTTGTGTCATTTATTCGTCGCCCAAGCTTGTCCGCTGCAACCTGGGACAGGTCGGCACCGTTGCTGGAGTGACAGTTTTTTCAGTTCTCTCTCGATGACCGGCTTCTCGAGCTCCAAGATGAAGGCGAGCTCGGTGATGGTCGAGGCATCGTAGCGCCCCAATACTTTCTCGACGTTCCACTCGGACTCCCGGGTTGGGACGTAACCGAGCAGTTCGGCCATGACGGCCTGGTAGACGTCGTACGGGTACAATCCTTCGATTTTGAGTGCTTCGTCACGCGTGACGAACGTCAAAGCAGGAAGTGACTCAATTTCCCAATCTTTTAAGATCTCATGGTCAACAGCTAGAGCGCTGAGCAGTTGATTGGATTGGATATCGGCCGCCAACTCCTCGATGTCGAGCCCGTAATCGACGAACGAGCGGGCAATTTCCCACAAATCGCTGTCGCTAGAGCCATCCTTCAAAAAGATATCGTTTATATGCAGATGGCGTAAGAAGCGCATCGCATGACGTTTCCCTTGTAACTCCATAGCCTTAATCATCGTGAGAAGGCGAACCTCTTCTTGACATCCGCCAACACAACTAGGAACCGTCGAAACCATACGGAAACGAATCAAATGCCCGTATTCAAGTTCGAGCTTTTTAATGAGCGTCATCACATGAAGTCCATCTGGATCAGAAATGTCCATGAAATAGAATAACTCTAATGGTTTATAGGTTGCTTGGATAGGAGATTCTTCCAGTGAACAGGATGACTCATTACATTGTTCTAGTTCCATTGTGTCGCCTCCTCTCGTAAACAAAAATCAAATATATCGTATGCTCATTGTAGCAACGAAAAAAAAAGGTTGGCAACGTATCTGCTCAACCTTGATTTCGACGCACCTTTTCTTCCATGAATCGAACGATTTTATTTTTAGCGGGACGAAGGGGAATGCCATGCTCGCGAAGGAGCTGTTCGAAAGCGATTTTCCCTCTCGCCTCGTCGGTCACTTCAAATTCTATTTCGTAGTCGTGAATTTCCAAATAATGACTTTCATCAAGGACGATTAGGCCGTCCGGTGTCGCGATTTCGGCCCGTTTCGTCTCGAGACGGCCGAGGTGTTCGAGCGGTCCAGACAAGTTGAATGGAGCGAGCGCGGCCGTCATTTGATCATCGTGGATGATGCCGTATTTGAACAAGTTCTCGGCTTCCTCTTCGTTGATGGCGGCGTGCGTCTCGAGCAAGCCGACTTCATGCGGCTGCTTCAGTGTCAGCACTTGGCCGTTCTTTTTCTCACGGATGCGAAGGGCGGCACCATGGTTCTTCAGTTCGAACGTCGGCGTGTCAAAGTAGTCGTTGGCTTGCCATTTCACTTCGTCTGTCAAATCGTAGGCGGCGAGCAACATTTCGTACTCGTCTTTTGTCAACATCGATTTAAATTCAATTTCCACTTCTTGGGTCATAAATCATCGCTCCATTCTATGAACAATTGTTGGTTTATGATACCATACAATCGGATACATACGGAAAAAGCAGGGCTTTCCGATACGAACGAAAGTGGTGACAGCATATGCAATCCATGGATTGGGATCAATATTTAGTGCCGTATCAAATCGCGGTCGATGAACTGAAAGTGAAATTCAAGGCGATTCGAAAGCAATATAAATCTCAAAATGACCATTCTCCCATCGAGTTTGTCACCGGAAGAGTGAAGCCGGTCGGCAGCATCCTCGAGAAGGCGAAGCGAAAGCAAATTCCTTATGACAAATTGTCGACGGAGATGCAAGATATCGCCGGACTCCGCATCATGTGCCAATTCGTGGACGATATCGTCCACGTCCTCGAACTGCTCCATCATCGGACCGACTTTAAAATCGTCGAGGAACGCAACTATATCACGAACCAAAAGGAATCGGGCTATCGCTCGTACCATTTGATTCTCGAGTACCCGGTGCAAACGATTCATGGCGAGTTCCCGACACTCGTCGAGGTCCAAGTACGGACGCTCGCGATGAACTTCTGGGCAACAATCGAGCATTCGCTTAACTATAAATACGACGGGGATATGCCGCTCGAAGTTCAAGAGCGTCTGCGGCGAGCGGCCGAGGCGGCGTTCTTGCTGGATGCCGAGATGAGCCAGCTTCGCGTCGAGATTCAAGATGCACAGCAAGTGTTCCGGGATAAAGAAATGAACGTCCAGACGGACCAAGACTAGGGGGCCACGGCATGCAGTTTGCGATTGTAGCACGGGGAGACGCGCGGTCGGCTGACATCGCGCAAGAGTTGACGAATAAATTGACCGAAGCGGGGCATTCGGTTTCGAAAGAGCCACGCATCGTCGTCTCAGTCGGAGGCGACGGGACGATGCTGCAGGCGTTCCACGAGTATATCGACCGGCTCGATCAGACGTTGCTCGTCGGCATCCACACAGGCCATCTCGGATTTTACGCCGACTGGCAACCGGATGAACTCGATGAGTTGACGGAGATGATTACAAGCGAGTCGTTCGAACCGGTGTCATACCCGCTCGTCGAGGTACTCATCGATTACGAGGATGGGACGACCGATCGACAGCTCGCCATGAACGAATGTACGATTAAAAACTATAAGCGCACACTCGTCTGTGACTTGTCGATTCGCGATGATTACTTCGAGACGTTCCGGGGCGACGGGTTGTGCATCTCGACGCCGTCCGGGTCGACGGCCTATAACAAAGCGCTCGGCGGGGCCATCGTCCATCCGTCCATCGAGGCAATTCAAGTGACGGAGATGGCGTCGATTAACAACTTGGTGTACCGCACGATTGGGTCACCGCTCTTATTGCCGAAACATCATCAAGTGAAGATTGCTCCGCACACGAAAACCGAGTTTGAACTCGCGTTCGATCATCAAGAAGCGTTGTCGTGGTCGAACGTGCGCTCCATCCGCTGTGCGGTCGCGAAAGAAAAAGTGACGTTTGCCCGGTTCCGGCCGTTCCCATTTTGGCGACGGGTCCGCGAATCGTTCATTGAAGAAGGGAAGTAACCGATGTACGGATTTACATTGCGTCGCGTCGCGGAGACAACCGTCCCGTTGCGCGACTTTTTAATGACAGACTGTGGCATCTCACGAAAGATGTTGACCCAAATCAAACAAGGTGGCCTCATCCTCGTCGATGGCAAGCCTCGCACCGTCCGCTATGACATCCGAGCAGAGGAGGCAGTGACCGTCCACTTCCCGGTCGAACAGCCCGCAGAGACGATGGTCCGTTCCAAGCGGCCGCTCACGATCCTATTTGAGGATGACTATTTGCTCGCGATCGACAAACCGGCAGGCATTGCGACAATCCCGTCCCGGCTCCATCCGGATGATACACTCGCCAACGCCGTGCTCGGCTATTATGAACAGATTGGATTGCAGTCGGCGATTCACGTCATCAACCGGCTCGACCGTGACACAAGCGGGGTCGTCCTGTTCGCAAAATATGCATACGTGCATCATCGCTTTAGCGAGTTGCAACAGACTGGCGGCTTGTCGCGGACGTATCTCGCGTTAGTCGAAGGGCAGCTTGAACCACAGACGATCGATGCCCCAATCGGCCGCGCCCCCGATTCGATTATGGAGCGAATCGTGACAGCGGACGGACAGCATGCTGTCACACATATTCTCGAAGCGGAGGCGCATGGCGCATATACGGCACTATCGATTGCCCTTGAGACCGGTCGGACGCATCAAATCCGGGTCCATCTGCGCCATATCGGCCATCCGTTGCTCGGGGATACGATGTACGGTGGCAAGACTGTTCTCGACCGTCATGCGCTCCATAGCGCTTCGGCGGCGTTTAATCATCCATTGACCGGCGAGAAGCTGTTCATCCAAGCCCCTGACCCGGCTGATTTCCAATTCATCCTGTAACAACAATAGTCCCGCACTCGGATGAGTGCGGGACTATTGTTTAGTCGTCGTCGAACATATACGTTTTTGATTTAGAGGCGACGTTCATGACGAGCCCGATGGCGATCATGTTCATGATGATCCCGGTCCCACCATAACTGATGAACGGTAACGTCAGACCGGTGATCGGGAGGACGCCGATCGTCATCCCGATGTTTTGGAAAATTTGGAACGTGAACATGGCGATGACGGCCGTGACGATGTAGCTTCCGAACGGACTGCTCGCTTCGAGGGCGATATGAATCATTCGGTACAAGAACAAGAAGAAAACGATAATCACGATCGCTGCCCCGATAAAGCCATAATGCTCGGCGATGACGGCGAAGATGAAGTCGGTTTGCGACTCAGGAAGATAGACGAGCCCTTGTCCATAGCCGGCCCCGAACATTTGGCCAGATCCAATCGCTTGAAGCGATTTGATTAACTGGAACGCCAGGTCATCGGAATACTCATACGGGTAAATCCAAGCTTGGAATCGATTCAAGGCGTGGCCTGGCACGAAACTTTGTAACAACTCGAAATGCGAGAAGAACAAATACATGAAGCCACCGATCGTTAAGGCAGCGGCGCTGAACAATCCGAGCAACCACTTCCACCCGATACCAGACACGATGATAATCGCTCCGAGCATCGTAATCAACACGAGCCCTGTGCCTAAGTCTGGTTGCGTCACAATCAGCGCGAGAGGCGGAATGGCGAGAAGCACCAATTTCATTAATAGCCATGTGTCCTGTTGGGACGAACCGTAGCGTTTATTATGGTCATAGACGATCGTCGCCATGGAAATAAGTAAGAACAACTTCATGAATTCGGCTGGCTGGAAACTGAAGCCCGGTACGTTATACCAGCCGTACGCCCCGTTGATGTTCGGAACGAGAGTCGTATCGCGGAGCGGAATCAAACCGGCTAGTAGCAATAACCCGAAGCCATACAAATACCAGTGTATTTTTCGCAACTGTTCATATTCGATGGTCATGATGGCGAACATGGCGAAGAACCCAATGATGTAGCGGATTCCTTGGTCAAATGCGAAATTAATATGTTGCAATCGCGTCGGCAACATCGGTTGGGCCGTATAGATGGCACCTAAACTGATGATCATCAAGAAAAAGACGATTGTCAAAAGTGTTGTGTCTAAACTTTTAAAATAAGATTGAATGCGGTTCATGATGAAGTCGTCTCACCCTTTCTCTACGTATTTTATCTTACCGTAAGTTAAAAAAATCGCAATACGTTACGCGCTAGTTGACAAAACAGACACCATTCTGTAATCTGATAACAGATATTATCACCAGGTACTAAAAAAGGGGAGTTTACGATGTCAATCTATCCAACGTTAACGAATAAGACGTATGTCGTCATGGGAATCGCCAATAAACGCTCGATCGCTTGGGGAATCGCGAAGACGCTCGACGCAGCAGGCGCGAAGCTCGTGCTCACATATGCGGGCGAACGCTTCAAGTCAGGACTCGAGTCGCTTGCAGCCGACTTGAACGGAGAAGCCTTGCTGTTAGAGTGTGACGTCACGAACGACGAAGCCATCGACACGACGTTCCGGGCGATTCATGAACTAGCAGGCCCGATTCAAGGGATTGCGCACTCGATCGCATTCGCAGACAAAGAAGCACTCCGCGGTGAATTCTCAGAGATGACACGCGGCCAGTTCGCGCAAGCGCTCGATATTTCGGCATACAGCTTGACGGCTGTCGTCAAAGCGGCCAAACCGTACTTCGCAGAAGATGCATCGGTCATCACGCTCACATATCTCGGCGGCGAACGCGTCGTCCCGAACTATAACTTGATGGGTGTCGCCAAGGCGGCGCTCGACTCGAGCGTCAAATATTTGGCAAACGAGTACGGCCCACACGGCGTCCGCGTCAATGCGATCTCGGCTGGCCCGATTCGGACGTTGTCGGCTAAAGGAGTCGGCGACTTTAACAGCATCTTGTCTGAACTCGAGCAAAAAGCGCCATTGCGCCGCAACGTCTCGGTAGAAGAAGTGGCCTCGACCGGCCTGTTCCTCTTGTCGAGCATGGGCAGTGGCGTAACAGGTGAAGTCATCCACGTCGATAGCGGTTATCACATTTTATAAAGATGGGGAAGGGCGTAGCGATACGCTCTTTTTTTGTATTATCGTTGAAGAATTTCGGGTAAGGACTTGTGAAGGAGGTTGGATCATGGGTCCTTATCAGATTGATTTCACAGTCGTCCAATATGGAAATCGCCAAGTTCAACCAACAGAACGGGCGAATATCGAGCCGGTCACACGCATTCAACGTGTCCAACGAATCCGGCCCCGTCAAGAAGAATGGTTAGAAGCCGAACAACAAAACAGCCCCGGTCGTTTCGTCGACCGGAGCGTGTAATCTTATCCGCGGAACCGGAACGTCTCATAGACGTTCCATGTTTCGTTTTCGAGCTCATACATGACGGCCATGCGATTGATCGTCTCCTCGAAATGCACTTGTTCCATTCGCATCCGTTCGAGCACGTCGAACAGTTCGGCATCGGTCAAATCTTGACCGATGGTGATATGCGGCAGAAACTCGTATTTCGGAGGCTGCTTGAGCAGACCGTCGTGCAGTTTGTCGTGAAGCGCTGACAGTTCGCGCGTCGGCAATACTTTTAAGTAGAGGACGTTGTTCGTCGGTGCGAACGAGCGGACCCCGTCGATTTTCAATTGAACCGGTTTGGTCGAGTCTGCGACTTGCTGGAGATACTCGAGCACTTTCGGCAAATCGGCCTCGTCGATTTCAGTGCGTTCCTTGATCGTCACGTGAGGTGAGATCAACGCATACTTCGTGTCGTATCGCTTCCGATACGAGTTGGCGAAGTCTTGAACTTGTTTTGATGGAAATAAGACTACCCCAATCTTCATTCCAGTTCCCCCTTTATAAAGTGGTCTACTTTTTTATGATGACCGATTTAATGAATGAAGTCAAAGCGGGCTTAGTCTTTTTTTCGAGTTTTCAGTATAATAGACATTGAGTACTTCGAGAAGCTCTTCTCGAGATGAAAGGATGTGTAGCGGGAATGTTCCCGCATCTATGATGAAACATGTACCACACTCACGCGATGTACGCGACGCGGCACGGGCTCGCTTGATTGAACGGGGCGTATCGATCGAATCGATCGCCGAAATCGTCTATCAAATGCAAGCACCGTATTCGCCACACTTATCATTGAAAGACTGCATGGACTCGGTCGAGGCCGTGTTAGATAAACGCGAGCTCCAACACGCGATTCTCGTCGGGTCGGAACTCGACATGCTCGCCGAGCGCGGGCAATTGTCGGAGCCGCTCTTGTCAATCGTGGCGTCGGATGAAGGGTTGTTCGGTGTCGATGAGACGATTGCGATCGGGGCCGTCAACACATATGGTTCGATTGCCGTGACGACGTTCGGATACTTAGACAAAGCGAAAATCGGGATCATCAAACAGCTCGACACGAAAATGGACGACGGCCAAGTCCATACGTTCATGGATGACCTCGTCGGTGCCATCGCGGCGAACGCCTCAGGTCGGTTGGCGCACCGTCTGCGTGACATGACCGACTTCGGCGAAGACGAGATGCGGGAACGGAAAGGGTTGTATTGATGACTTCTCGCTTACAAGAGCTGGCGATCACCGGGACGATTGGATTCGTTCTCTTCTCGGTGGTCGTCGTTTTAGGTTGGGTCGTACCGGTCGACCGCTTCGTCACGGCTTCGCTTGAACCGCTCGCTGGACCATTGTTCGTTTATGTGACCGAGCTCGGCAGTGTGAAAGTGTTGATTGGTCTATCCATTATTGGCATGCTCTATTTCTTATGGCGAGGGAACCGCTTTGAGGCGTTCCGTTTGCCGATTGTCGTCATTGCCACGCTTCTCGTGACACAAGTGTTGAAGCTCGTGTTCGGGGTTGACCGACCGTCAATCGATGCCGCGCTCGACGCGACGACTTATAGCTTCCCGAGCGGTCACGCCTCTGGATCACTCGCCTTGTACGGTATGCTGGCGATCTTGATGTACCGCCGCAATGAAAACTTGATCGGGTTCGGCTTGCTTGTCGCGATGGTGTTGGCCGTCTCGTTCAGCCGGGTCATCTTGAACGTCCACTATTTCAGTGACGTCATCGGCGGGTGGCTCGTCGCGCTCGTCATCGTGGCAGGGTCAGAAGTAATAAGGAGGAAACGAAATTGATTTTAGTCTCACAAGTCGAAACATGGTTGTTCATGGACCAAACTCGAGCGGACGCCGCCGACGCCCCGACGATTTTGGTCGAAAAAGATGCGTCCGGGGCCAAGTCATTCACGGCGATGCGAACGTTGTTCCAACTCAAGAAGTGGACGGGACAACGACGCTTCGTGCCGCTCTTATCGTGCGATGAGACGGCGTATCGAGCCTATGAAGTGTTTCATGTCGACGCGGTTCCGCCGTTCGCCATCCTCGATTCGGGCCGAGTCTTATTAAAGGACAACGAAGTGGATGTGGCCTATGCGGTCGCCCTCGACGACGCTGCGCCAAAAACGTACGGTGAACGGATCGCGTTTGTAGTCGATTATGTGGAGCGGGCACTCGGTGAAACGGTCGTGCTCGCCATCGATGAGCCGGTCGCGTCGCATCCTCAGGTGCCGGAAGATGTGTTCGTACCGGAAAATGTGATGCAGACGAGTGAACGATTGTTCGCCTGGGCAAACCGACAACAAACGGAGAGGGATGAAGTGAAATGAACGAGTGGGAACCAAAAATTCAAGAACTTCTCTACGGGACGGTCGACGAACTCATCGTCCCGAAAGACGACTTTTTGACGGTCCGTTCGCTCTTGGTCGACAAGGGCTGGCTGTTTGAAGTCGTCGGTGAAGCGAAACACGGCGGCGTGACGATTTATCGGAAAAACGAACAAAGCGCGTCCTCATAAGAGGAACGCGCTTTGTTCGTTTAGGCGTTAGAAGCCAATTTGATTTTTTGTCGTTTTAACTTGTGTAATAACCAGGCATGTAACACTTCACAAGAATGGTGAGGAAGGGTCAGTTCGACAAGTGGGTGTGACTGACCGAATATAGTGAAGCGCGAATGGTCCTCGTCGAGCATTGAGACTTGAATATCGGTCGCTTCTTGAAGCGAAATCCGTTGCTCGCCGGCTACTGCATCTTTTAGTTTCAGCATTTTTCCATTCGTCGCAAACTTGGTGAACGAAGACATTCCCTGTACTTTCAGTTGTTCCATCTCGTGTATCTATTCATCCGCGTGATGAATAGATTTTCACCTCGCTTTCTCTATATTGCCTTCCATTCCTCCAGAAGGTTATTCCTAGTATACCCTCCTCGCGATAAAAGAAAAGAGTTAATTTAACGAAAAATTAAGACAATTTGTTATCAATTTATAAAAATAGTGTCTCAGGCGCTTGGTGATGGGATTTGAAACGTAATCCGTATGAGCGGGATAACAAAAAAGAACCTGATTGGCTCAGGTTCGATAAAGATTATTGCACGGGTGAACTCAAAATCGTTCAATCTCCCACGTACGACGGCGATACGTCAATTGTCCTTTCAACGCGATCGATTCTTTTTTCGCATCAAAGTCTTCTTCGAGCACCGACATGTCCTCGTAACGCCCGGCGACATAGAAGGCAATCGAGACTTGCCGATTGAACAGGCTCCGCTTCGTATGATCGAAATCGATAATCAACCCTTGCGGTGATAACGCCAAAATCTCATCGATGACCGGGAGCGGGATTGGGACGAAACTGATGTTGCGAATGTCGCGGTCGAGCTTGCTTTGCAGCACGCTCTGCAAGAAGTGCGAGATCGTCGACCAGTCTTTTATGTACAGGCTGCTATGACGATCATTCGATTCGTTGAAGAAGGCAATCTCGTTTTGAATCGAGTTCAGGAAAGGTCCTTTTAAGCCACGTTCCATATGACTGAGGAACAAGATTTCAGCGATCTCGTGATCCGATAACGATTCAAGCAGATGATAGTCAGGAAAGTCGATGGCGGTGAAACTCGTTTGGTTATTTAAATACTTGGTCGAGAACGTCGACAGTTCGTGCGCCTCGATATAGCGGAACCGGGTCCGGGACGACTGTCTCATCCCTTTCATGTCCGTCCGACAAATAATCATCGGGCGGGCGAGTGATAACGCCTCGGTGACATCGTTTAAAGTGACGCCATGCAGTGTAAAACGTTGCAGTTCTCGGTCTTGTTTAATATAGAACAACTGTTTTGACATAATTATCCCCTCAGTTCGAAGTCACTATAGTTTGATTTTAGCAAATCCCTTCGTGGCGCGCCATGTTTGAGCGGTTCTAGAGGATTGAGATGATGGTTTTTTTGGGAAAATGGTTATAATTGAGGAAAAGAAGCAGAAAGGCGGATTCCATATGTGGGGGTTGAAAAAAAGCTTTCCCGAGCTCGTGACGAGCCGGTTCATTTTGAGGGAACTCGAACCCCGTGACGCGAGGGCGCTCTATGTTATTCTTTCGACCGAGGAAGTGATGCGTTATTACGGGTCCGATCCTTTACTGGCCGTCTATGAGGCGAAGAACGTCATCGCTTATTTCAAAGATCAATTTCAGCAAGGAAAAGCGATTCGCTGGGCGATCTGTGACCGCGACACGAACGAACTGATTGGGACGATCGGCTTTCACAACTGGACCCCGCAGTATTTTCGGGCCGAAATTGGCTTCGAGGTCGCGCCGAGCCATTGGCGCCGGGGTGTCGCGTTCGAGGCGGCGTCTGCCGTCATTCGATACGGGTTTGACGAGTTCAAGTTTCATCGGATCTCGGCGCTCGTCGCTCCAGGGAACGAAGGGTCGAACCGGTTGGTGCAAAAGCTCGGCTTTACGGAGGAAGGATTGCTCCATGACTATGCCTATAGTCACGGACGTTTCATGGATTTGACGATGTATCGTCTCTTGAAAGACGAATGGAACGAAAGGGAGGAATGACGTTGAGACAAGTTGTGCTGTTACATGGATTGTGTGGATCACCTGATTATTTTGAGGAACTCATCCCATTGATGGACGCGGACGTATACGCGCTGACATTACCGGGACATGCCGGGACGGAGGCCGGACCAGAGACGATGGATCAGTTTGCGGATTGGGTACTTTCTGAGATGAAACTGCGCAATCTCAAGCGTCCAATCGTGCTCGGTCATTCGTTCGGGGGCTACATCACGACCAACCTCGTCCGCCGTCATCCGGACGCGCTATCCGGTTTCGGATTGATTCATTCGACGGCGGCGGCTGATCCAGAGACGGCCAAAGTGAAGCGGAATGAAGCCATCGAACGAGTGATGGAAGAAGGGGTACATCCGTTCATCGACACGATGATTCCGGGTGTGTTTGCCGCTGATTCCGACACCGCGTTGATTGAACGCGCCAAGCAAATCGGCTACGAGATGTCAAAAGAAGGAATCATTTCCGCGCAGATGGCCATTCGCGACCGTGCCGATGAAACGGAGACGGTCCGGTCGACGAACTTGCCCGGTCTCTTCCTCTATGGATCTAGTGATCCGAACATGGATGCGGAACGCGCTTTCCTAGGGGCGGACCGTCATACGAAACAGACGGTACCGGCTAGCCATATGGGGATGATGGAACAGCCAGAACGAGAAGCGCAACTCATCAATGATTGGCTCAAGGAGGTACAGGATGTCTAAATTCAAACTCGTTGCCGTATCAGGAAGTCTTCGTAAGGCGTCATACAACACGGCGCTGCTCCATTCCATCATCGAGCTTGGCCAAGATCGGTTCGACGTCGAGATTGCTTCGATTGAGATGCCGCTCTATAACGACGACTTGATCGACCCGGATGAACCCGAAGTCGTGCGCGACTTCAAACGAGCCGTGCGTGAGGCGGACGGTCTGCTCGTCGTCACCCCGGAATATAACCACAGCATCCCGGGTGTGTTGAAGAACGCAATCGATTGGCTGTCGCTCGAACCAGGCACGCCGCTCCGTGAGAAACCGGTCATGATTGCCGGGGCGTCTCCGGGTATGCTTGGGACGGCGCGATGTCAAATTCATCTCCGTCAAGTATTTGCCACAAATCGTGCTAACGTTTTACCAGGAAATGAAATCTTTATCACGCATTGTAAAGAAAAGATTGATGATACTGGATTACATGATGAAAAGTCTCGGCAACAAATCGACCGAGTGTTATCCGAGTATTATAACTGGATTGATTTTTGGAAGCGTCACGCAAAAAATTAACTTGAAGTCGCCCTGATTGTTTGATAGAAATGAATTGTGAAAACAAACACAAAGGGAGCGACGACAAACATGCAAACGTATATTGAACTGTATAATGGCGGCGAGTTGGAGGACCGGGCAATCATCAATGACGGGATGACGTTCGGCCGGGTGACGATTGTGGAATTGTTCTATCAAACGAGCCATATCTTCGGATACGTCAAAGTCAATGGGGAGAAGCGCTTCTTCCTTGAGCCTGTGTCAGCAGATGATACGTTCATCGTCGAAGGAGAAGAGTATTCGCTCCAACAGTTCATCGCCCTATTTTGATTGTTCACGACGCAAGCGACTCGCTTGCGTTTTTTTGTCGTTTTCGTCACGATTGAGAGTGAGGTGATGAGAATGAAATTAGTAGCAATCGAACCAACTCCAAGTCCAAATAACTTGAAGATTATCGTCGAACCGGCGTTCACGGGCCGTGGTGTCACGTATGACAAGGCGAGCCGTGATATGCCGCCGATCATTGAAGACATCGTCGGCTTACGCGGGGTCAAGTCGGTCTACGCTGTCTCCGACTTCCTCGCCGTCGAACGCCATCCGAAACATGACTGGCACGACGTCATGAACGAGATTCGCCGCGCGTTCGGGGAAGACGTGCCGGAAGTCGAGGCAAGCCAAATGGCGGCGGACTACGAACCGGTGCACGTCTCGGTCCAGTTCGTCCTCGATGTGCCGATGCAATTGAAACTCGTCAAAGGCGATTCGGAAAAACGGGTCGGTCTGTCAAAACGGTTCGTCGACGCCGCACTTGACGTGCAGGCCCAAGTGAAAAACGTCATCCAAGACCGACGCTGGGTCGAACAAGCCCCGCGTTACGGCGAGCTCGAGGATGTGAGTGTCGTCGCGCAAGAAGAGCTCGAGGCGGCGTATCCTGAAGAACGGGTCGCTCGCATCGTCGCCCGGGCGTTTGGCCGGGAAGCCGACTATGAAGCCAATGCGAACCAATTGCAATCAGACGATTGGAAAGCACGTTTGGCGTTCTTGGACGAGCTCGAGATTACCCCGGACAACATGGTGTACTTCCGCCGCGCCCTCGAGGACAAGGTGATGGCCATCCGTCGACAAGCGGTCGTCATGATTGGCATGTTCGAAGAGAATCGGGAAGAGTATGTCACGTATATCGAACAGGCGCTCGTCGACTCGTCACCGATTGTACGGCGTACGGCCGGCGACACGGTGTCCGATTGGGCGTTGCCGCAGTCGCAACCGTCGATGATTGAGGCGCTCAAGGATAAGAGCAAGCTCGTCCGGTGGCGGGCCGCTCGATTCTTGTTCGACTGCGGAGATGAACAGGCCGTACCCGCCCTCAAAATCGCCGAAGACGATCGTGAGTTCGAGGTGTCGTTGCAGGCACGCCTTGCCAAAGAACGGATCACGAGCGGGGAAACGGCACTCGGGACAGTGTGGCAACAAATTTCAAACCGAACGAAGTAACAAATCATTCGACAATCATGAATTTAATTTATTTACAGTTACAGGAAGAGAGACGAATCGGATTGCGATTCGTCTCTCTTTTTGCACGAATAATTTGATAATTCATCCAAATGACTAACAATCGATACCAGCAATTCGACAGTTGGGTAAACGGGTCTTTTGGCCTGTCGAACGATGGGACGTTATTCTCAATATAATCGTTGATACACTATACATATCTTATAACCGAAAAGGAGCCACACTCATGATGCTTTTTGCAGAAACACCAGAACTCGTAGCCTATAAGGAAGTCGTCGATGGTATGATCACGGTCATCTTTGAGTCGATTCACAGCGAGACGTTCTCGATCTCTGCACAAGTTCGGTCCGATATCGACGTCGCTGACGCGTTGTTCATGACAGGATGGCAGCAATACGTGGAAAACGTCCAAGTTTCATAATAAAGGTGAATAATATCCGTAAACCCATTACAAACGTCTGCACGAACGTTTACACTAGTGCTATAGACGTTTTTTTATTTTTCGGAGGAGAGTGGGATACGTGAAGAAAACTTGGTTATTGGCAATCGTTACGGCGATGATGTTGGTCGTCGCGGCTTGCAGCAAAGAAGAAGCGAACCCGAGCGATGTGGACGGTAACGCGTCGACACCGCCTGCCTTATTGACACTCGAGACGGACGTGAGCTACGATGCCGAGTCCAAACAGTTGTCGGCGACGGTATCGATGACGAATCCGAACGAGGAGCCCGTCAACGTGACGTTCAATTCGTCGCAACGCTTTCAGATGACGGTGATGAACGGGGATACGACCATCTTCGACTATGGCAGTGAATATATGTTCACAGAATCGATTATCGAAGAGACGTGGGCACCAGGTGAGAAGAAAGTGTTCGATGAAGTATTCCCACTCACGCTCGAAGCGGGTGAGTACACGGTGGACTTCGTCGGTCTGGCCCAAGTCGAAGGTGCACCTGAGATGGCGGTCACCGATCAACAGTCGCTGACCGTTGAAGCTTCCGAGGTGCCGACTGAAGAAACACCGGAAGAGCCGGCCGAAGAAACGACGGAAGAAACGACAGAAGAACCCGTTGAAGAGCCGAGCGACCAACCCGCGCAAACGGAAGGTTCGTTCCGCGATGTGGCCATCAAATTGAACGGTAACGCGATTGATGTTTCTGGATACACGGACGTCGAAGAGTTCGAATGGAGCGTGTCGGACGGTCATAATCTATATGCCCAAGGTGCGGCCGAAGTGACAAGTGGCAGCTTCACATTTGGTGTCTTAATGGATGAAGAACCACCGGCAGGAAAAGCATTATTCTTGGAGATGACACCGATCGGCGGCGACGTCGCATCGTTCCGCATTCAATAACCGGACGACGGAAACTTAGGTTTCCGTCGTTTTGTTTCGGGAATGAAACAAGTTGACGGCATTCATAGATTGTCAGACAATTAGGCAAACCGATATCAGATAGGGAGGAAGTTGAGAATGCAGCAACATATTATTGAGACGACACACGTCAAACCATCCATCAACCCAGCCGAAGAGATTCGTCGCCGAATCGATTTTTTAAAGGCTTATGTCAAACGAGCAGGCGCGAAAGGGCTCGTCCTCGGCATCTCGGGAGGACAGGACTCAACGCTCGCCGGCAAGCTCTGCCAGCTGGCGATGGAAGAATTGCGTGAGGAAACAAGTGCGGACTTTACATTCTACGCCGTCCGTCTGCCATATGGCGAGCAACATGACGAGGCCGACGCCAAACGTGCCCTCGACTTCATTCAACCGGACAAAACGTTCACGGTCAACGTGAAACCGGCCGTCGATGCCTCAGCCAACTCGTTCCATGAAGCGACGGGACTCGAACTTGGCGACTTCCATAAAGGGAACACGAAAGCGCGTGAGCGGATGAAAGTGCAATACGACATCGCAGCCACGTACGGTGCCCTCGTCGTCGGTACGGACCATGCGGCCGAATACGTCACTGGTTTTTACACGAAGCACGGGGACGGGGCGGCCGACTTGACGCCGCTCACAGGATTGAACAAGCGCCAAGGGAAAGCGTTGCTCCATGAACTTGAAGCGCATGAGAGCTTGATTTATAAAGTGCCGACGGCTGATTTGGAAGATGACAAACCGGGACTCCCGGACGAGGTCGCTCTCGGGATGACGTATGATCAACTCGATGATTATCTCGAAGGGAAATCAGTCGATCCAGCCATCGCTGAACGGATTGAGACAATCTTCAAACGGTCGCGCCATAAACACCATATGCCGGCCTCGCTCTATGACGAGTGGTGGCAGTGATCTTAAGAACCAGCCCCCGGCTGGTTCTTTTTTATATGGTAACTTTCGAACCGTCCCGTTAGGCGCCCATGCTTTCAGCAGGCAATCCCGTAGCCTCCTCGCGCCGAATCCGGCACTGCGGGGTCTTCGTCGGATTGCTTTCCTGCATGAGTCAGGGCGCCACGGGCCGGATCGAAGGGACTTCCCTATGCTACAAATCAATCGATGCCAAAAGCCGGCAACCGAACTCCTAGGGGAGAGCGATGCAAGGACGACCCCGTAAAGCGCGATTCGCGCTGCGGAGGCATCCGCATCGCCCCAGAAACGAAGGATGCCGGCCAAAGCAATCGTAAATCAAACAAAAAAAACGGTCGGTAGACCGGTTCTTTTGTGTATCACAGATTAGCGCTTCGAGCGTGTCGGCACGAATTGGATGAGCAAGATAAGTGTGAACGCGATCAAGCTGAGCAGCGGGATCGTGATGAATCCGAAGTAGTTCACCCAACGAATCAAACAGTCATTACTGCAGAACGCGTCGCCGTTCGGGATGCGTTCGAGAATGACGTGATAGAGGGCGATTGCCCAACCCGCCCCGGCCATGAGACCGACGAACAATTTGTTCACAGCACGGTTCGAGAGAAGCACCGTCAAGTAATAGATGGCGAGCGGATACATAAATATGCGTTGGAACCAGCATAACTTGCATGGCACGTACAGCATGATTTCCGAGAAATAAAGACTGCCGAGCGTCGCGATGGTGGCGACAATAAAGGCAAAATGATGACGTTGCATCTGATTTCCTCCTGACGATTCAAAACTAATCGACAAACATGATATGATACAGTGAAGCAATAACGTATCCAGTATACAATCTTTGAAACGATAGAGAAATAGGTGACGTCATGCAAGTATCAGAAGTGGAAGTGTTAATCGTCCTCGCCGAAGAGTTGAATATGCGGAAAGCGGCGGAGCGCTTGTTCGTCTCCCAGCCCGCACTCAGTCAGCGCCTCGTCACAATCGAGCATCAGTGGGGCAAGAAAATTTTTGTCCGTTCGACACGGGGCCTCGCGCTCACGCCGGACGGTGAAAAAATCATCGACTTCGCGAAGAAGATGTATAGCGAGGAGCAGGAGCTGCGTGGGGAGTTGACAGCGCAACAAGGTGAGGTGTACGGTACATTAAAAATCGCTGTCGCATCCATCATGGGTCAGTATTGGCTACCGCGCGTCTTGAAGCGATTCGTCGAGCGGTATCCATCGGTTCGAGTCAAACTCGTCACGGGCTGGTCAAGCGAGATGATGCGCTATATGCTAGAGGAAAATTTCCATATCGGCATCATTCGCGGGAATCCGGATTGGCGCGGTGAGAAGATGAAATTGTTCTCAGATTCGCTTCATCTGGTCGACTTGCGGATGACCGATTTGAAACAATTAAAGAATAACGAGCGTTCGTTCATTCAATTCAAGAGCGACTCGACGTATTATCAAGAAATTTTGGAGTGGTGGCAAGAGCGCTTCTCGAGCCCGCCGCTCACGACGCTCGTCGTCGACCAAATCGAGACGTGCAAACAGATGGCGTTACACGGAATCGGATTCGCGATTTTACCTGAGTCGACGATTCGCGACGTCGAGGCAATCAATAAGATTCCGCTCACGTCGTCGGATGGGATTCCGCTCGTCCGGGATACGTGGATGTTATCGACCGAGTCGATGCTCGAGTTGGCGCAAGTGAAGGCGTTTTGGGAGATTGTTGATGAAGTGACGAAGGAGAGTGTGGAATGAGTTGGGCAATTGAGGCAAGACGGCAATTACATTTGATTCCAGAACGAGGTTATGAAGAGTTCAAGACACAGGCGACGCTTGAGGAACTGATTCGATCCTTGAACTCGCCGCGCGTGCACATCTCGCATTGGCGTACCGGTTTGTTCGTCCGCATCGACGGGCTTGCCGGTGAAAAGACGATCGGTTACCGGGCCGACATGGACGGCTTACCGATCACCGAAGAGACGGGCCTCGAGTTTGCCTCGGTCCATGAAGGGATGATGCACGCCTGTGGCCATGACGTTCATATGGCAATCGCTCTCGGGTTGATTAAGCGAGCCGTCGAAGAGCCGCTCGACCATCACCTCGTCATCTTCTTCCAACCAGCCGAAGAAGGTCCGGGCGGAGCTGAGCCGATGGCCATGTCGGAATTGTTCTATCATTTCCGTCCCGATGCGATGTTCGGACTTCACGTCGCACCAGAATATCCTGTCGGCACAATCGCGTCGCGTCCAGGTGTATTATTCGCGAGTGCGCGCGAGTTGCATCTGACGATTCATGGGAAAGGCGGGCATGGTGCCTTCCCACACGCCGGAATTGATGCCGTCATCGTCCAGGCCGCGTTGATTATGCAGCTGCAAACAATCGTCTCGCGGAACATCGACCCGATGGGCAGCGCGGTCATCTCGATCGGGAAAGTGATGGCTGGGACGAAAGAGAACATCATCGCGGACACGGCGAAGCTCGACGGTACGATTCGGGCCTTGTCGGACAAGGAGATGGTCGTGCTCGAACGACGCATCCGTCAAATCATCGCCGGGGTGGAGATGACGTATAACGTCCACATCGACCTCGAGTTCGGCAACCGGTACCACGAGGTCGTCAACGACGAACGTTATTTGTTCCAATTCGAAGAAGCGGTCGAGGAAGTCGGATACTCATACAAGACGTGCGTACCGGCCATGACCGGTGAAGATTTCGGATACATGCTGAAACAAGTTCCAGGCTTTATGGTCTGGCTCGGCGTGAACGATATGGGGTCGGGACTTCACCAATCGACGCTCAACCCGGATGAGCGGGCCATCGATGTCGCCATCGAGCTGTTCGATCATTTCTTTAGAACGGCCATCATTAAGTGAAGCAAGCGGACACGACGGTGTCCGCTTTTTTGTATGAAATGTGTAGAATTGTGCGTGAACCGTTAAAGATTTGGGAAAAAAGTAAGAGTTGTAAAGCGTCGATATTGTTAAGCATGCTCAAATGTGAACATTTTGCGAACTCAAGCATTGAAACATTACAGCGCTATATAAAATCATTATGATAAGGGTATCCAAGGGAAATCATCTGTGATGTTGCGCGATAGACATTGGTTTAAAGCGCTAGAGAGAGATAGGAGGTAATCAATAGATGTTTCAAGATCCTGTCCTGATGAGCCGGGCGTTAACGGCACTCACGTTGGGTTTCCACGTGATATTTGCCACAATCGGCGTCGGGGTTCCATTACTCATTTTATTGGCAGAGTTTCTAGGTATTAAAAAGAAAGATCCGAAATACACCTTGATGGCCCGTCGGTGGTCACGGGGATATGTCGTCACAGTAGCGGTCGGTGTCGTGACAGGTACGGCAATCGGGCTCCAGCTGTCTTTACTTTGGCCGAACCTCATGCGGGTCGCCGGTCAAACGATCGCACTTCCACTGTTCATGGAAACGTTCGCCTTCTTCTTTGAAGCGATCTTCCTCGGGATTTATTTGTACACGTGGGATCGATTTAAAAACCCGTGGCACCATATGCTAGTCGGGATTCCAGTCGCGGTCGGTGCCTTGTTCTCAGGGTTCTTCATTACGACCGTCAACAGCTTCATGAACCAGCCGGTCGGATTTGATATTGTCGACGGTCGACTCGCCAACGTGAGTCCAATCGAGGCGATGTTCAGCCCGGCGATGCCGACCAAAATGGCGCACGTCTTGACGTCGGCCATTCTGACATCGGCGTTCATTTTAGCTGCTATCGCCGCTGTCCAGTTGCTCCGTCAGCGACGGAACCAACTCGACAAGTTATCAATCGAGTATCATAAAAAAGGTCTTCGCTTGACGATGACCGTCGCGCTCATCTTCGCGATTGCGACTGCACTCGTCGGAGACTTCTCAGGTAAATACTTGGCGAAGTACCAGCCGGAAAAATTGGCGGCTGCGGAGTGGCATTTTGAAACCTCCTCGGAGGCCGAGCTGATTCTAGGCGGATGGCTCGAGGAAGACGGAGAGGGCGGTTACGAAGTACGTGGCGCCTTGAAGATTCCGTACGCCTTGTCAATCCTAGCGGGCGGTGTGCCGAACTACGAGGTGACCGGTCTTGATGAATTTGCGAAAGAAGATCAACCTCCACTATTCATCCACTACCTGTTTGATGCGATGGTCGGGATTGGGATGTTGCTGGCATTGATTTCGTTCTTGTTCGTGCTCGGACGGTATATCAAGCGACTGCCTCAATTCAGTAAACCGATGCTCATCGCCATCGCCGCAGGCGGTCCGCTCGCGATGATGGCCATCGAGTTCGGTTGGTTCTTCGCAGAGTTCGGTCGCCAGCCTTGGGCGCTCTATGATTTGATGCGCACGAGTGAAGCGGCGACGACATCGGCAAACGTAGGATGGATGCTTATCGCCTTTGCGATCCTGTATGCAGTTCTTGGCGTGGTCACGGTACTCGTCTTGACTCGTCTGTTCAAAGACAACCCAGTAGGGAAAGAACTAAAACAATCGGAGCTTCGCGGTGAAGCGATGTTCGCGGATGAAGTGTGATCGGAGGGTATGACATGCAGATTCAAGAATTAGGGATTGCCGTACTATGGACGTTTTTGTACGGCTACCTCATCGTCGCATCGATTGATTTCGGTGCCGGCTTCTTCGCTTTCTATAGTAAGTACACGAAGCGGGACCAAAAGATCAACCGTCTGATTGCACGGTATTTATCGCCGACGTGGGAAGTGACGAACGTGTTCTTCGTCTTCTTCTTCGTCGGGATCGTCGGGTTTTTCCCAGATACGGCTTACTATTACGGGACGGCGCTTCTCGTACCGGCCTCGGTCGTGTTGATTCTGTTGGCGATTCGCGGTAGTTTCTACGCGTTTGCCAACTATGGATCAAAAGAGAGCACGTTCTATATGTTCTTATATGGGGCGACTGGGCTGTTAATCCCGGCCTCGATGTCTACCGTTCTTACCGTCAGCCAAGGTGGATTTATCAATGAGACCGAGTCGGGCGTCTTTTTTGACGGCATGAAGTTGTTCACCAACTTCTACTCTTGGACCGTCGTCACCTTGGCAATCGTGTCGGTGCTCTATATCAGTGCCATGTTCCTCTTGTTCTATGCCGATAAGGCGCGTGACGCTCAGGCGGTCCCACTCGTTCGAAAATGGGCCTTGTTCTGGAGCGTTCCGACGATTGTCGCGTCGGGCCTCGTCTTCTTCGGGTTGAAGTCGCAGGCAGCTTGGCATTATGAGAGCATCTTAGCGGGCAACTGGTGGTGGTTCGCTGCAAGTTTCATCTTCTTCGCTGTAGCCGTTGCACTCGTCTACATGAAGCGAAACTACGGCATCGCGTTCTTGATGGTCATGGGTCAGTTCTTTATGGCCTGGTTCGGATACGGATATACGCACTTGCCGTACATTCTTTATCCGTACATCGACATCAACGGAAGCGTCGTCAACGAGTCGATGGCCATCGCCCTCGTCGTCGTCTTCATCCTCGGATTGCTCTTGCTCGTACCGGCGCTGTATCTCTTGCTACGCCTGTTCTTGTTCGACAATGACTATGTACGCGGAAAGCGTTCGAGTGGTAAAGCGTAAAGACCGGATATTCCGGTCTTTTTTTATATAGTTTTTTTGAGGGGAATCGGTTACACTGTACGAAGAATCGGGAACAGAAACAGCGTAGGAAAGGGATGTATGAAATTATGACAGGTGAATTTGCAGTCATCGGATTAGGACGGTTTGGCGGCTCGATCGTTCGGGAACTATCGGCGAACGGTTATGACGTGTTGGCGATTGATGCGGATGAAGAACGCGTCAACGAGTTTATGGGATTGGCGACACATGCGGTCATCGCGGACACGACCGACGAGAACGTATTGAAAAGTCTCGGCATTCGCAACTTTGAACACGTGATCGTGGCCATCGGTGAAAACATTCAAGCCTCGATTTTGACGACACTCATTTTAAAAGAGCTCGGTGTTCAAATCATCACGGTCAAGGCGACGAATGATTATCACGAGAAAGTGCTGCGCCGCATCGGGGCCGATAACATCGTCCACCCAGAGCGCGACATGGGCATCCGGATTGCGAACGGATTGATGAGCCAAAGCATCCTTGACTACCTCGAGCTCTCGAACGAGCACTCGATCGTTGAAATCAAGGCGTCGGACAAACTGTCGAACAAGTCGCTCATCGATTTGGACCTTCGCGCCAAATACGGCGTCAACATCGTCGCGGTCCGCCGCAATGATGACGTCATCATCTCACCGCAAGCCGACGAGATGATTTTGCCAGAGGACATCTTGATCATCATCGGGAAAGATACGGACTTGGATCGACTCGAACGCACACTTCGGTCCAGATAAAAAAACGAGAGGCGCGCGCCTCTCGTTTTTCATTAAATGAGCTTCATTGATTTTAAGCCGTACTCGATTCCATCTTCGAGAATCGATTTCGTCACGAAGTCGGCGACTTCTTTCGCTTCGACCCGGGCATTGCCCATTGCGATGCCCGTTCCAACGTATTGAAGCATCGCCAAATCGTTCAAGGCGTCGCCGAACGCGTACGTGTTCTCGAGCCGATAGCCGTTCGTCTCGATGAAGTGACGGATACCGTCGGCTTTACTGGCGCCACGATTGATGACGTCCATGGCGTGCGGATGCCAGCGGATGAAATCAAACTCGCCGTACGCATCCAAATAGTGATGTTCTTCTTCAGGCGCGCAATATAGGAGCGTCTGATAGACGGCCTGTTCGATATGGAAATTCGGATCATATGTCGGAATCGGCATATCAAGTTCTCCGAGTGACTGTTCGACGACATGGTCGTTCGCTTTCGTGGCACCGCCACGGTGTTGTCCGAGATAGACGAGCGTATGGTCGTTTGAGCCGGCATGTTCGGTCAAGCGACGGAGCGCGTCGGTCGGCAACGTGTTCCGATAGACGACCTCGCCTTGGTGGACGACGATTTGTCCGTTGTAGCAGACAAAGCTGTCGATGCCGAGCTGTTCTGGGATATCAGACAGCATCGCCGGGCCACGCCCTGTCGCGATGAACGTCTCGACGCCGTTGTGGCGTAGCTGCTGAATGGCCGCGATCGTCGAAGGGGGAATGTACGACCCTTCATGGAGCAACGTGCCATCGATGTCAAAAAAGACTACTTTCTTATCTTCCATTTTTCTTCACCATGCTTTCTCTGTCTTGATTAAGTCAGTTGTATACTAAAAAGCATAACACGAAATCGAGAAACCTCCCTCAATCTTACGTCAATAGTGAAATATTGTCACAATATGAGCTATAATGAAGAAAGAATCTTACGGAACGTAATTATATTGCGAGAATCACTTATGTTTCACATAGATGAACATCAACTACTTGTAGTAAGGAGAGATTAAATGAAGTTTGTAAAGAACCACCAAACAGCTGTGTTCGCACTAGGCGGACTCGGAGAAATCGGGAAGAACACGTACGTTGTTCAATTCCAAGATGAAATCATCGTCATCGATGCGGGCGTCATGTTCCCGGAGGATGACTTGCTTGGAATCGACTACGTGATCCCTGATTACTCATACTTGATTAAAAACAAAGACAAAGTCAAAGGGGTGTTCATCACCCACGGTCACGAAGACCATATCGGCGGCATCCCGTTTCTCTTGAAACAAGTGAAGCTTCCGATTTACGCGACGAAACTCGCGCTCGGCTTGATTAAAGTGAAACTCGAAGAGCACGGGTTGCTCCGGGAAGCGGAACTGCATGAGATTGATGAGGACGCCATCGTCAAGTTCAGAAAGACGAGCATCTCATTCTTCCGCACGACTCACTCGATTCCGAACTCGCTCGGTGTCGTCGTGAAGACGCCACAAGGGAATATCGTCCATACCGGTGACTTTAAGTTCGACTTCACACCGGTCGGCGAACCGGCTGACATTGCCAAGATGGCAGACATCGGGAAAGAAGGCGTGCTTTGCCTCTTGTCCGATTCGACGAACGCAGAAGTCGAAGGCTTCACGATGAGTGAAAAAGTTGTCGGCGGCACGATCAGTGAGACGTTCCGGAAAGCCGAAGGGCGCGTCATCTTCGCGACGTTCGCCTCGAACATCTACCGCTTGCAACAAGTCGTCGATGCGTGTGCCGAAACAGGCCGTCATTTGGCCATCTTCGGCCGCTCGATGGACAAGGTCATGACGATCGGGCAAGAACTCGGCTTCATCAACGTCCCGAAAGGCATGATCGTCGAAGCGAATCAGTTACGGAACTACGAGCCGCATGAAGTGGCGATTCTTTGTACCGGTTCGCAAGGTGAGCCGATGGCTGCGCTCAGCCGCATCGCCAACGGAACACACCGTCAAGTATCGATCATTCCTGGCGACACGGTCATCTTCTCGTCATCTCCGATTCCGGGTAACGCCATTTCGGTCGGGAAAACGATCGACCAATTGTATAAAGCCGGCGCGGACGTCGTTTACGGAAAATTGACGAACATCCACACGTCGGGTCACGGGTCGCAACAAGAGCAATTGCTCATGATCCGCTTGCTCAACCCGAAATTCTTTATGCCGATTCACGGGGAGTATCGCATGTTGGTGAAACACGCCGAACTCGCCGAATCGGTCGGCATCCCGAAAGAGAACAGCTTCATCATGGATAACGGTGAAGTGCTCGCCGTCGACGCCGACTCGGCCGCCATCACCGGGAAAATCTCGGCCAACGCCGTGTACGTCGACGGAAACGGCATCGGGGACATCGGCAATATCGTCTTGCGCGATCGCCGCATCCTTTCAGAGGACGGACTCGTCGTCGTCGTCATCAGCATCGACGGCAAGACACGTAAACTCGTCTCAGGTCCGGATATCATTTCACGCGGCTTCGTCTATATGCGCGAATCGGGCAGCTTGATTCGTGACGGCGAGCGCTTGCTCAAGAAGACGGTCGAGCAAGGGTTGTCGAACAAACAGATGAAGTGGTCGGAGTTGAAACAACTCGTCTCGGATACACTCACGCCATACTTGGCACAAAAAACACGAAGACACCCAATGGTTCTTCCGATCATCATGGAAGTATGAACGAGCGGGCTGTAGGGGACTACAGCCCGTTTTTTAGAGGACAAAGATAAAGGAGATGGTGTCTGATGGAACGCAAGAAACGGAAGAAAGGTTGGTTGAAATGGGGCCTGGCCGCATTCGCCTTACTCTTCCTCATCACGATGGTATACCATCAAGTCAAACCGTTGCCGGACGGCGTGTCGCGTGCGTCGGAACCGGTCGCGATTTCGGATGACCAAATCGATTTTTTATTTGATTTGACGTATCAAGGGGAAGACACGGAAGTGAACGAGCAAGAGATTTTTCAAGACGTCGAGCGGTCAATCCGCGAGGCGCGGGAATATATCGTCATGGACTTTTTCTTATTCAACCCATATTCGAATGAAGACCGGCAATATCCGGACATCACGGCCAAACTGTCATCGGCTTTGCTCGAACAGATGGAAGCCTATCCGGACATGAACGTCGTCTTAATCACGGATGAAATCAATACGACCTATAACGGACACGCGTCCGATCATCTCGACGTCTTGAAGGAAGCGGGCGCGGAAATCGTCTACACGAACCTCGATGCGCTCCGCGACCCGAACATCTTATACTCGACGCTGTATCGGATCGGGTTCCAATGGTTCGGGGACAGCCAGAACGGCTGGTTGCCGAACCCGATGGCCAAATCGGCACCGGACATCACGATCCGGTCGTATTTACGGCTGTTGAACGTGAAAGCGAACCACCGCAAAGTGATGGTGACCGAGAATGACGGCTTCGTCTTATCGGCCAACCCGCATGATGCGAGCGGGTATCATTCAAACGTCGGGGTGCGGCTCGATGGCCCGATTTTAGCGGACATCCTCGAAGGGGAGGAAGCGATCGCGACGTTCTCGAAAGGGGATGCCGAACGTTTCCCGAGCGAGGAGAAACTCGCGAATCTGCGCGACGAGCCGTCGGAAGGCCCGATGCAAATCCGCTACGTCACGGAATCCAAGATTCAGGACGCCGTCATCAAGGCGATGGAAGAAGCGGAATCAGGTGAGACGATTTGGATCGGCATGTTCTACTTGGCCGACCGAAACATCATTCAAGCCATTCATGAGGCCGCCGAGCGCGGCGTCTTCGTCAAACTGATTCTTGACCCGAATACGAACGCGTTCGGGCGCGACAAGTCAGGATTGCCGAACTTGCCGGTCGCCGCGGAATTGAACACGGTGAACCCGGAGCAAATCGAGATTCGGTGGTACGAAGTCGGCGAAGAGCAGTACCACCCGAAGATGCTGTACGTGGAAGGGGACCGTCGAGTCGTCGTCATCGGGTCGGGCAACTATACGACCCGCAACATGAACGATTACAACTTGGAGGCGGATGTCGAAGTCGTCACGACCGAGGAGACAGCGTTCATCCGCGAGGTCGACGGGTACTTCAAGCGTCTCTGGAACAACGAGCAAGGAACGTATACGCTCGCCTATGATGAGATTCAGACCGATTTGCCAATCGGAAAGTATGTGATTTATTGGATCCAGAAACTCACTTGGACGATGACCTACTGACACAAGCCCGCCTTCCTGTGAAGGTGGGCTTTGTTGTGGACGGGCTACCATCGACATGACGACGAACAAAACCCGCCCTCATAATATGTGAAGGCGGGTTTTCATCATTTCGTTTCGACTGGATTGAATTCGTTCGTGAACTCGTAAAGGAACCGGCCCGTGTCGCGGAGGACGTCTGTCTTCCGGTGGAGCGAGAAGTGATCGTATGGGACGGTTTCCGTCTCGATGTTGTTCGTATATTCTTCGAGCAAGAGCGAACTCGCTGGCTCAATCAAGTTGAACTCGCCACCGCGTCCCGAGAAGGAGAACACTTGGACGGAGCGTGGCCACGTCTCAAGTTTTTCTTGGAACGCCTGCAACCCGTCAGAACTCGGGGACAAATCCCGGATGGCAGGACTGCCGGTATTGATCCCGAAATTACTGGCGGACAGACCGAAGTTGGCAAGTCGTGTTCCGGCGAACGGACTATCATACGTCACGAACTTATCGACGATGTATTCGTCTTGATTCAAGATATAGTTCGCTGCCGCCACACCGCCCATGCTGTGACCGATCAAATACATCCGGTCGAACGAACGGTTTCGTTCCTGTTTATAGCGTTCGATCGCCGCATTCAACCACTTCGTCTGGTTGTTGAGCGATGCCTCGGCATCCTCATATTCAATCCGGACAATCGGTCGGTTCGAGCTGTAGTCATTGATGACGCAATCGGCCGCGCCTTTCACCGTCACGGTACAGAGCGCACCATCTTTCGCCAGCCCACGCTGTTCCATATACTGCGAGAAGCGGAGGAATGTGCGGTCGGTCCCGAGCAAGCCGTGAACGGCGAACGTCGGGATGAACTCGTCCGTCTGCGCCGCCTGGCGAATCGCCTCAGATTTCCGTTCCGTCGTCAACTCGTCTCGAATCGTCACGATCATCAACGCGAGGGTCAAGACGAGGATGAAGCCGCCGAAGATGCGAGAACGAATCGACGTCTTGTCCGGATCGCCGACGTTTTGACGATATTTCCGCCAAACAAAGAAAGCGACCAGGCCAAGGACGACGATGATGACGCCTGTGATAATCCACGCCTTGACGTTCGGCACGTGGGCGACGAGCGTCATATTATTTTGACGGCCACCGTAAACTTGCCACTCGACATGTTTCATCGACCGTACATCGAGTCCAGTACCGTCTTCGACGAACACCCCGGTCGGCACGGTCAGATTGAACCGGATATCGGCTTGACGAACGTAACGTTCGGCCAGTTGTTTCGGGGAGCCGCTTAAATTCAGACCTGGCAAATCGACGCGGTCGAGCCGCAGGTCGAGGTTCGTGTTCATGACGTATGAGTCAAACCAAATCCCATCTTCTTTGTCGACATCAAACTTCATATCAGGTGGGACGAGGATACCGGCCGGGCCGGTCTTCCACTCCTCTTTAATGTTTTGGAGGTCATCGACGTTGTCGAACGTCTTCTTGAGCACCATGCCTTCATAGTCGTCTTGACTCGAGTAGTCACGTGTCGCATACCCGTTCTCATTCGCCTGTTGTTTCCATGTATCCCAATCGAGCCGCAAATTGAGCAGCTTCATGACCGGATGGTCGCGGAAAGCATACGTCGTCTCTAACGTGACCGATTGGTCGTAGTGGACGGTCGCATCATATTCGATTCGGACACATCCCCCGATTAAAAGAAACAGAAATGGGAATACTAACAACAGTGCCTTTTTCTTCAAGCTCGTCACCTCAAATCGGCTCACCGTAGGTCTCTAACGGGTTAGTCGTGTTGATGCGGTCGTAGAAGAGCACCCCATCTAAATGGTCGAGCTCATGTTGACAGACGATGGCGCGCATACCGCGGAGCCGCAATTTAATCGGGGCGCCGTCACGGTCGAACCCTTCGATTGTGATGCGACGATAGCGGGGGACGTTGCCTTTGACGACACGGTCGACAGAGAGACAGCCTTCACCGCCATTCAAATACGTCTGTTCGACCGAGTGACTCGTAATCTTCGGATTGAAGATGGATAGTTTGAACGTCTCTTCTTCTTCATGGAGCAAGACCGTGAAGAAACGGCGATTGACGCCGAGTTGTGGTGCGGCGATGCCGACACCGCCCCGAAGTTCATACTTCGCGCTCATCTCTGGATCTTGGCTGTTGACGAGGAACGTCTCCATCTCGTCGAGTAGCGCGAGGTCTTCTGCCGTCGGTGGGACCGGCACTTCGATTGAGCGGGCGCGGAGCCGCTCGTCTCCTTCACGAATCACATCTTTCATCGTTAACATGCAAAACTTCCTTTCCCATTGCGATATGACCAATTATATCATATTTATTAGTCATTTCGCTTAGATGGTACAGAAGGTGAAATGAAAATGATACAGAGGCGAAATAAGGGAAAAGATGTGTTGATGTAAGCGTTTTTATAGAGTGAGCATATTTTTTGCGTTATTATAACAACCCGTTTTATACTGACTAGGAAACGGCAGGATAAGTGTAACTTTCCTGAATCACGTTAATACAGATTGCTTTTTTGGACAGATACACTTAAGATTTGAGGTAGTGTTTGATCACAAAAAAGACAATTGTCTCATAGTTGAAAGGATGAGGTGAAACGAATGAACAACGTTCAGGTACTTCAAAACGTGGAAGAAAACTTCCAAACGTTCCGTATTCTCGACGAGAAGGGCGAGGTCGTCAACCAAGACGCAATGCCAGATGTAACGGACGAGCAACTTCAGGAGCTTATGCGCCGCATGGTCTATACACGAATCTGGGACCAACGTGCCATCTCGCTCAACCGTCAAGGACGCCTAGGTTTCTACGCGCCAGTGGCTGGTCAAGAAGCAACGATGATCGGGACGCAATATGCGCTCGACAAACAAGACTGGATTCTTCCAGGCTACCGTGATATCCCGCAACTCGTATTCCACGGACTTCCGCTTTATCAAGCGTTCTTGTTCTCACGTGGTCACGTCGCAGGTAACCGAATTCCTGAAGACGTTAACGTCTTGATGCCGCAAATCATCATCGGGGCACAAATCATTCAAACTGCGGGTGTGGCAATGGGCCTCAAACGCAACGGCAACACAAACGTCGCCATTACTTACACGGGTGACGGTGGTTCATCACAAGGTGACTTCTACGAAGGATTGAACTTCGCGGGTGCATTCAAATCACCAGCCATCTTCGTCGTTCAAAACAACCGCTTTGCCATCTCGACACCTGTTGAGAAGCAAACTGCAGCTAAAACGATCGCGCAAAAAGCTGTCGCAGCGGGAATCAACGGAATCCAAGTTGACGGAATGGACGTTCTTGCTGTCCTCGCCGCAACACAACAAGCGCGTAAAGACGCACTTGACGGAACTCCGACGCTCATCGAAGCACTCACATACCGTTACGGACCACATACGCTCGCAGGGGATGACCCAACGCGTTACCGTACAAAAGAACTCGATACAGAGTACCAAGAGAAAGATCCACTCGTTCGTTTCCGCCTCTTCCTCGAAGGCAAGAAGCTTTGGAGCGAAGACATGGAGAATGAAGTCATCGAACAAGCGAAAGCAGACGTGAAAGAAGCGATCAGCCTCGCTGACAAAGAACCAAAACAAAAAGTTTCGGACTTCATCAACAACATGTTCGAAACACTTCCTTCAAACTTGAAAGAGCAGCTTGAAGAATATACAGCAAAGGAGTCGAAGTAAGTTATGGCTCAAATGACAATGATCCAAGCGATTACTGATGCGATGCGCGTTGAAATGAAGCGCGACGAGAAAGTACTTCTTTTCGGAGAAGACGTTGGTAAAAACGGTGGGGTTTTCCGTGCAACGGAAGGTCTCCAAGACGAGCTCGGCGAAGACCGTGTCTTCGACACGCCGCTTGCTGAGTCTGGTATCGGTGGTCTTGCCATCGGTCTCGGTCTTACAGGCTTCCGTCCGATCATGGAAGTTCAATTCTTCGGATTCGTATTCGAAGTGTTCGACTCGATCGCAGCTCAAATGGCGCGTATGCGTTACCGTTCAGGCGGCGCTTACAGCCAGCCAATCACAATCCGTTCACCATTCGGTGGCGGTGTTAAAACACCAGAACTTCACGCGGATAGCCTTGAAGGCTTGATGGCTCAGACACCTGGTCTTAAAGTCGTCATCCCGTCAACGCCATACGATGCAAAAGGTCTTTTGATCTCAGCAATCCGTGACAACGACCCAGTCGTATTCCTAGAGCACATGAAACTTTACCGTTCATTCCGTGGCGAAGTTCCAGAAGGCGAATACACGATCGAGCTTGGAAAAGCAGACGTGAAACGCGAAGGAACTGACGTTTCGATCATCACTTACGGTGCAATGGTCCACACGTCACTCAAAGCGGCAGAAGAGCTCGAAAAAGAAAACATCAACGTCGAAGTCATCGACCTCATGACAGTGAGCCCACTTGATATCGATACAATCGTCGAGTCTGTTAAAAAGACTGGCCGTGCGATCGTCGTTCAAGAAGCACAACGTCAAGCAGGGATTGCGGCTAACGTCGTAACTGAAATTCAAGAACGCGCAATTCTTCACCTCGAGGCACCAGTGCTTCGTGTAACTGCACCAGACACAGTCTTCGCTTTCGCACAAGGTGAAGACGCATGGTTACCTGACCATAAAGATGTCGTTGCAAAAGTTAAGGAAGTTATCAACTTCTGATCGTGTTCATTTAACGATGAGGGAGAATTGTCTCCCTCATTGTGTTTACATGATTAATTGATGGGAGGAAAAACCAGTGGCAGTATTTGAATTTAAATTACCAGACATCGGTGAAGGAATTCACGAAGGTGAAATCGTCAAGTGGTTCGTAAAAGCAGGGGATACAGTAAAAGAAGATGACATTCTTCTTGAAGTACAAAACGACAAAGCCGTCGTTGAGATTCCAGCTCCAGTTGATGGAACAGTTAAAGAAGTCAAAGTCTCTGAAGGTACAGTTGCGGTCGTCGGCGACGTCCTCATCACGTTCGATATCGAAGGTGACGCACCAGCCGGTGAAGAAGAAGCAGCTCCTGAACAGCCTAAAGCTGAAGAGAAGACTGAAGATGTGAAAGAAGACGTGAAAGAAGACGGCCCGCGTGAAGTTCAACTTCACAAATCGGAGCGCGTCATCGCAATGCCTTCAATCCGCAAATACGCTCGTGAAAAAGGCGTCGACATCCGTGAAGTCCAAGGTTCTGGCGACAACGGCCGCGTCTTGAAAGAAGACATCGATGCATTCGCAAACGGTGAAGCACCAACAGCAGAAGCTACAACAGAGAAAACAGAATCTGTAGCTCCAGCAGCGGCTGCGAAAACGGAAATCAAACCTTACGAGTCAGCAACGCCTGAACTCGAAACGCGTGAGAAAATCCGTGGTATCCGTAAAGCGATCTCGAAAGCAATGGTTAACTCGAAGCACACAGCTCCACACGTTACACTCATGGACGAAGTCGACGTCACGAAACTCGTCGCACTCCGTAAAGAGTTCAAACAAGTGGCTGCTGACCAAGGCGTGAAACTCACGTACTTGCCGTTCGTCGTTAAAGCATTGACTGCTGCAGCGAAAGCTTACCCAGCGATCAACGCGTCAATCGACGATGTGAACGAAGAAATCGTCTACAAAAACTACTACAACATCGGTATCGCTGCTGATACGGACAACGGTCTCGTTGTTCCTGTCGTCAAAGAAGCGGACCGTAAATCAATCTATGCACTCGCTACAAACATCAATGAGCTTGCCGGTAAAGCACGTGAAGGCAAACTTGCTGGGGACGACATGAAAGGCGGATCGATCACAATCACGAACATCGGTTCAGCTGGTGGACAATGGTTCACACCTGTCATCAACCACCCAGAAGTTGCAATTCTCGGTATCGGCCGCATCGCTGAAAAAGCTGTCGTCAAAGACGGTGAAATCGTAGCGGCTCCAGTCCTCGCGCTTTCATTCAGCTTTGACCACCGCCTCATCGACGGTGCAACAGCTCAAAACGCACTCAACATGGTGAAACGCTTGCTTCAAGATCCAGCACTTCTAATGATGGAGGGATAAGAACATGGTAGTAGGAGAATTCGCACAAGAAACTGATTTGCTTGTCATCGGCGCCGGTCCTGGTGGATACGTCGCAGCCATCCGTGGCGCACAACTCGGCCTTAAAGTCACAATCGTCGAAAAAGGAAACTTTGGTGGCGTCTGCTTGAACGTCGGTTGTATCCCATCGAAAGCATTGATCACTGCTGGTCACAACTTCCAGCACGCTAAAGGTCACTCTTCAATGGGGATCACGTCTGATAACGTGTCAGTCGACTTCACAAAAGTCCAAGACTGGAAACAGTCGGTCGTCAACAAATTGACTGGCGGCGTCAAAGGCCTTTTGAAAGGTAACAAGATTGAAATCGTTCAAGGTGAAGCTTTCTTCGCATCTGAAGACACAGTACGTGTCATCACAGAAGATAGCTCGACTCCTTACAAGTTCAAAAAAGCGATCATCGCGACTGGTTCAACACCTATCGAGATTCCATCGTTCAAATGGTCAAAACGCGTCCTTTCTTCAACTGGCGCATTGGCTCTTCCTGAAGTACCGAAGAAACTCGTCGTCATCGGCGGCGGATACATCGGTATGGAGCTCGGCACAGCGTACGCGAACTTCGATACAGAAGTCGTCGTCGTTGAAGGCGCAAGCGACATCTTGTCTGGCTTCGAGCCACAAATGACGCAAATCGTCAAAAAGAAACTCAAACAAAAAGGCAACGTCACGATTCACACGAACGCTCTTGCAAAAGGCGTCGAGGAAACAGAAGACGGCGTAACAGTTAAGTTTGAAGTGAACGGCGAAGAGCAGTCTGTTGAAGCGGACTACGTCCTCGTCACAGTCGGCCGTCGTCCAAACACTGGCGACATCGGTCTCGAAAACGCGGAAGTTAAAATCAGCGACCGCGGCATCATCGAAATCGACGACCAGTGCAAAACGTCGAACGAAAACATCTACGCAATCGGCGACATCGTACCAGGACCACCGCTCGCGCACAAAGCTTCTTACGAAGCGAAAGTCGCAGCGGAGGCAGCTGCCGGTAAGCCAGCTTACCTCGACTACTCAGCAATCCCAGCGGTCGTCTTCACTGACCCTGAACTTGCAACAGTCGGTTACACAGAGCCACTCGCAAAAGAAGAAGGACTTGAGATCACTGTATCGAAATTCCCATTCGCAGCGAACGGCCGCGCCCTCGCTCTTGACGAGCCAGACGGCTTTATGAAGCTCATCACGCGTAAAGAGGACGGTCTCTTGATCGGTGCTCAAATCGCGGGAACTGGCGCTTCAGACATGATTGCCGAGCTTGGTCTCGCCATCGAAGCAGGCATGACTGCAGAAGATATCGCGCTTACAATCCATGCTCACCCATCACTCGGTGAGATGGCAATGGAAGCGGCAGAAATCGCAATGGGTATGCCAATCCACGTCGTTAAATAAGTCAAAAGCTCTCTCGCTTACTCGCGAGAGAGCTTTTTTTTTACGTAATGGACGGTCCGTTCGACTTCTCGGAAGCCGATGCGTTCATGGAACCGTTGGCTGCCGTCGTTCTCGACTTCCGTATCGGAGGCGAGCTCGTCGCATCCTTTCGACCGGGCGTAGGCGGAGGCGGCTTCGACGAGCCGTGTCGCCACGTCTTGCTGCCGCGCGGTTTCGACGACATAAATCCTTTCTAAAAAGGCGGTCGGGGAAGAGGTCGTTCCGGGGACGTAGTCATGACGGAAGCTGAGCTGGCAAAAGCCGACCGCTTCATCCGTTTCCGCGATAAAATAGTGCATCTTGCCGGAACGAATCCCGAGCCGCACCTCAGGGATCAGTTCGGCTTCAGACGCGTCTGGCCATAATTGCCGCATGAGTCGCACCAGTTCGTCGCAATCTTGTTCGTTCGCTTTTCGAATCTTCATAAGTCGTCCTCCTTATGTTTCGTACGTTCAGTATAAAGGAAAATAAGGAATGAAGTGAGAAAGGAGGGAACGATGATGGCGTTCGATGAAGAATTGTTATATACCGTCTCTGAGACGAGCCGTGTCCGCTTCACGGGAATCGAGACCGAGACGTCACGTTATGATTTCGGCTTTGTGTATACGCATCAATTCATGGGAAAAGTGCTCGTCGTCTGTATGCAGACCGGGCAGTCTGCCCTTCTTGACATCCATGCGCTCGAAGAACCGAGACAACTGTATCCGATGCTCGGGATCGCGTTGCGTGATACAGATCACGTCGCCGAGTTTTTACGACTCTGTCTGGACGAAAGTGGGCAAGAACAAGAACAATCGCCAAATTCTACCCTTGAAAAAATGTAAGCGTTTTCTTATAATGGTACGTAGGGGAAGCAATTCGATCATCATAAGCTACCTTTTCTTTTGATGACACAAAGCGAGCCGGTCCATATGGACCGGCTCGCTTTCGTCTTAACGGATGGCTTTTGTCTGTTGGATGACTTTAATCATTTGAAGCGATTCATCTTCAAGTCCTTGGACGGGAAGACCGGCCTCGATGTTCGCCATGATATAGTCGAGCGTCGAAGTCGTGATGAGTTCTCCCGGGATGATGATCGGGATTCCTGGTGGATACACCATGATGAACTCGGCCGAGATGCGTCCGACGGCGTTCTCGAGCGGAATCGTCTCCGTCTCCTCGTAGAACGCGTCACGCGGGCTGAGTGCAAGCGGTGGAATCTCAGGGAGCATGATCGATAGTGAATCGTTTCCTGACTGATCGTAAACCGATACGACGTCACGCATGCCGTCAATCAACGCTTGAATCGTCGATTCGTCGTCGGCGCTCGTCACGATGAACAGTACGTTCAACAAATCTGACATCTCGACTTCGATGCGATGCGTCTCACGCAAATACTTCTCGACTTCAAAGCCGGTGATCCCGAGCTCACGGACAGAGACGAGGATTTTCGTCTCGTCGAGCGCGTGCGTCGACTCTGAATGGAGTTCGGCGTGACCGTATACCGATAAGTGCGGCATATTGTCGATGGCCGTACGAGCCGTACGTGCGAGCGTGAGGGCACGTTCGTTCATCGCTTCTCCTTTAGTCGCCAATTGACGACGGGCCGCGTCGAGCGACGCGAGGAGGAGGTAAGAGGTCGACGTCGTCGTAATCATCGACAACATTGCTTGAATCCGTTCCGGGGAGACGAGACCGCGACGGACGTTCAAAATCGAACTTCCCGTCATCGAGCCGCCGAGCTTGTGTACGCTCGTGGCCGCGACGTCCGCTCCGGCTTGCATCGCCGAGAGCGGGAGCTCGTCGTGGAACGGCAAGTGGACACCGTGTGCCTCATCAACGAGGACCGGTACGTCTTGCGCATGGGCGACGGCGACGATGCGCTCTAAGTCACCGGCGATGCCGAAGTAGGTCGGGTTGATGACGAGGACTGCTTTCGTGTCCGGGTGCATCTCGAGGGCGCGTTCGACGGCGCTTGCTGTGATCCCGTGGGCAATCCCGTACGTCTCATCATATTCCGGATGGATGAAGACCGGGTGGGCCCCGGTCAAGATGAGGGCGGACATGACGGATTTATGCACGTTCCGGGGAACGATGATTTTCTCGTTCGGACCGACGACGCCCATGATCATCGCCATGATGGCACTCGACGTCCCTTGGACCGAGAAGAACGTCTCGTCGGCACGGAACGCCTCGGCAGCGAGGCGCTCGGCCTCGGCAATCGACGCTTTCGGATGATGGAGATCATCGAGCGGGGCGATGTTGATCAAATCGATCTTCAAGGCGTTTTCGCCGATGAAGTCACGGAATTGAGGGTCCATCCCTTTTCCGCCTTTATGGCCAGGGATATGGAACGCGATCGGGTTCGTATCCACATGCGTGAGCAACGTGTCAAAGAGCGGTGTCTCGAGCTGTGTAGCACCTTTAAGTTTCAATAGTAAGTCCTCCTTGATAACAGTGTGTATATGGGTTGTCGGTTTGGTTTCAAGCTTTGGGCAATCTGAACATTTCGATTCAAAAACAATGCAACAAAAAAACTATAGTGATTTCTATCCCAACTTGCAATAGTTTTTTTTGTTGATACAATGGTTGTCGAGGTGAAGAATATGCAAATCAACTATCCGATTAATCCGGACTGGACGACAGATGAACTGATTGAAGTCGTCGAGTTCTATAACCAAGTCGCCTTGGCCAATGAAGGCGGTGTCGACCGGGAGTCGTTTTTGGACGCGTATCGGTCGTTCAAACAAATCGTGACGTCGAAGTCAGAAGAGAAACAGCTGAGTGCCGTTCACGATGAGCAGACCGGATACTCTACCTATCGTACGGTCCAAGCGGCCCTAAAATCAAATGCAAAGATTATAAAGTTGTAACTGCTGGAAAGCATGGGAGGACGTAACCGTTTTCTCATGCTTTTTTTGTTATTTCTCTAATAAATAGGGTACATATCATTAACAGTTCAATCAGGTTTAGGCTTAGTTGAAATGGGAATATACTCACTAAGATAAAAAATTCAAAATAGTCAGACAATTATCTTTCTTTTTTGAATCTCATCTGATATACTCAATTCAACTTACTAAACCGTAACTTGTAGCCCAACTAAAGGAGTGTGGCATCTCATGAAACAAGTGATCGAGGCATTCAAAAGAAAAGACGCAGAAAAACGGATTCCGGTGCTGCGCTTAGAGATTGATTATGAATTGGCAACGCTCTTCGATGCAATGGCGTCACAAGATGATGCCACTGTCCAGGCTAGCAAGCATCGGTTAGAGAAATATCGCCAAGAACTATTGCGTCTCGAAGCCTGACCCACAACCACCCATTCAACCAGTATTCCATGCGGATACTGGTTTTTGTTTGGTACAATACATAATAGAGGTGATAAACATGTTGGAATGGTTCGCGATTGACTTGATTAAACAGGCAGGGGAATATATCCGCTTACAGATTGACGAGAGCTATCGAATCGAACGCAAGACGGGGAAAGGTGATTTGGTCACGGAAATCGATCGGGCCGTCGAACAGTTGATTGTCGACCGGATTCGTGAGTCGTATCCCGAGCATCATATTATCGGGGAAGAGGGTATCTCGACGGAACCGGATGATTTGTCGGGCACGATCTGGTTCGTCGACCCGATTGACGGCACATTGAACTTCATCCATCAAAAGCGGATGTTCGCCATCTCGATTGCCATCATGGTCGATGGGGTCGTCGAGTACGGCTTCGTTTACGATGTGATGGCGGATGAGCTGTTCGTCGCACGCCGTGGCGTCGGGACGACGCTGAACGGCCGGAAACTCCCGACCATCAAAGAGCACCACGTCCGGGATGCTTTCCTCAGTATGAACGCGACATGGGTGACGCCGAATCAGCAAATTGCACCGGAAGTGCTCGCGCCGATTGTGCGCGATTCCGTCGGCACGCGGGCGCATGGGGCCGCCTCGCTCGAACTCGCCTGGCTCGCAGCGGGACGAGTCGACGGGTATATCACGATGCGCAATATGCCGTGGGACTATGCTGCCGGTAAACTGCTCGTCGAAGAAGTCGGGGGACGGGTCGTCTCGATTTATGGGGAGCCGGTCCGTTATGACGGGAAGACGTCCGTTCTCGCGGGGAGCGAGACGTTCGTCAAGGACGTGGTGAAGCATTACGTCATCGCCAAGGGCGCGACCCCTGAAGTGAAGCCGGACTTGCAAATTGGAATCAACGGGTCTTACGACCGCGTCCGTGACTTGCTCGTCCTGGCCAACCCGAATGAAACGATGGTCCGCGATCAATACAAAGCCGGGACGACATATGAGGCCACGCTCGGCGGGGAACGTGTCGGGGCGTACATGCTCGTCAAACGCAGCGAGACGTTAATCGAGCTCGTCAATATCGCCGTCAAACCGGAACGGCAGAACCAGACGATCGGGCAACGCCTGCTCCAAGACGCGATTCGTCGGGCCGAGAGCAGCGGGGCGAAGCAAATGCTCGTCTGTACGGGCAACTCGAGCATCGTCCAGTTGCGCTTCTATCAACAAGCCGGTTTCCGCTTTGAATCAGTCGAGCGGGATTACTTCCCGGACCACGGTTATCCGCCAATCGAAGAGGACGGGCTCGCCTTGCGTGACCGCATCTGTCTGAAGCGCGACCTATAAGCGTGGGCGCAAAAAGGACAAAATCATAAAGAAGGCCCGGGCGTTTTGCCCGGGCCTTGTGTTATGGACGTCGGTTCGAGAGGACCCGGCGGCGCAAGTTGATTCCAAAAAATGTGGCGATGCCGCTCAAGGCGAGACTGCCGATGATGATGGCGGCACTTCCTTCAGCGACACCGATGCCGATACCGACGAAGCCGGCGACGACCGCGGTCGCGATTAAAACGAACATGAGTTGCATGGAGATTCCCCCTTCTTTCGCTAGTCTTCTTCATTGTAGTCAAAAATGATGCGTTTGAAAACGTTAACAGTTGATAACACTCGACAAAGGTGGTGGGACGTGTGCTATACTCTTAAAGTTGAATAAAAGATGAAACTTTTTTAAATAAGAGAGGACTAACTACATGAATGTAAGAACTAACCTTCGGAACGTAGCCATCATCGCCCACGTTGACCACGGTAAAACAACGCTCGTCGATGAATTATTGAAACAGTCTGGTACATTCCGGACAAACGAAATGGTCGCAGAACGCGCCATGGACTCGAACGACATCGAACGTGAACGCGGAATCACGATTCTCGCGAAAAACACGGCAATCGATTATAAAGATACACGCATCAACATTGTTGATACACCAGGTCACGCCGATTTCGGTGGTGAAGTAGAGCGTATCATGCGTATGGTTGACGGCGTTATCCTCGTTGTCGATGCACGTGAAGGCTGCATGCCGCAAACGCGTTTCGTATTGAAAAAAGCACTCGACCAAGGTCTCCGTCCAATCGTTGTCGTTAACAAAATCGACAAGCCGATGGTACGCCCACTCGACGTCGTCGACGAAGTTGTCGACTTGTTGATCGACCTTGGAGCAGATGAAGATCAACTTGAATTCCCTGTCGTCTATACGTCTGCTGTCAGCGGTTCAAGTTCGTTCGATCCTGATCCAGAGAAGCAAGAAGATACAATCACGTACGTGCTCGACACGATTCTTGAGAACACACCGGCACCAATCGATAACTCGGATGAGCCGCTTCAGTTCCAAGTCACGATGCTCGACTACGACAACTACCTCGGCCGAATTGGTGTCGGTCGCGTCTTCCGTGGGAAAATCAAAGTCGGCGAATCAGTGTCACTTTGCAAAACAGACGGATCAATCAAACAATTGCGCGTCACTAAATTGTTCGGTTACTTTGGCCTCAAACGTGTTGAAATCGAAGAAGCCAAAGCTGGTGACTTGATTGCCATCGCTGGGATGGAAGACATCAACGTCGGTGAGACGGTCACGCCAGTCGGTAAAGAAGAGCCACTTCCGCTTCTCCGCATCGATGAGCCGACGCTTCAAATGCGTTTCATGACAAACAACTCACCGTTCGCAGGACGCGAAGGCGATTTCGTGACGGCACGTAAAATCGAAGAGCGTTTGATGAAACAACTCGAGACGGACGTTTCACTCCGTGTCGAGAACACTGATTCACCTGACCAATGGGTCGTTTCAGGCCGCGGTGAGCTTCACCTCGGGATCTTGATCGAGAACATGCGTCGTGAAGGCTACGAACTTCAAGTTTCGAAACCACAAGTTATCATTCGTGAAGACGAAGATGGTACGAAAATTGAGCCGTTCGAACGCGTCATCGTTGACGTGCCAGAAGAGTACACAGGTTCAGTCATGGAATCAATCGGTCTCCGTAAAGGTGAACTTGCCAACATGAACACGAACGACAACGGTCAAACACGTATGGAATTCATCGTTCCTTCACGTGGTCTCATCGGCTATCGTAACGAGTTCTTGTCAGCGACACGCGGATACGGAATCTTGAACCACACGTTCGAAGAGTACCGCCCGTTCATCGCTGCTGACATCGGCGGACGCCGCAGTGGTGTCATGGTTTGTATCGAACCTGGTAAGTCGACGGCTTACTCGATCGGTGCCCTTGAAGACCGTGGAACGATCTTCATCGAGCCAGGTGTAGAAGTATACGAGGGAATGATTATCGGTGAATGTAACCGTGACGTCGACCTCGCAATCAACGCCGTCAAAGGGAAACAGTTGACGAACATGCGTGCTTCAGCAAAAGACTCGACACAAGTCTTGAAACGTCCACGCGTCTTCTCACTCGAAGAATCGCTCACGTTCTTGAACGATGATGAGTACTGTGAAATCACGCCGGAGTCAATCCGTCTCCGTAAAAAAGTCTTGAATAAGAACGAACGCGAGAAAGCTGACAAGCGTCGTAAACTTGGTAAAGAATAAGTCTTAAAAAAGGGAGCGCCTAGGCGTTCCCTTTTGTTTTGGATAGTGTAGAATGGTTGTGTAGGAAATAAAGGGGGATTATCAGCTTGAAAGCTTCTCAAACGATGGACATCACACAAATTGATGTGCCGTGGATTGCCTCGCTACTTGGTGTCGGCAGTGACGCGAACGACTTCTCGGTCGGGTTCAACGCGTTAATCATCACGGTCATCTTATTAACAATCCTTGTGTTTAAATTAGGTTTTGCGAAACAATTGACGTGGTGGAAATCACTCGTCGTCTATATGCTGCTCGCACTCGGGGCAGGCACGATGGCGCTCGTCTTCTTCACATGGCCGATTCCAGAAGTTCTCCTTGTCATGGCTGTCGTCTTGGCAATCTACCGGGGCCGCCTTTGGTGGAACCGTCGACAAGGCATCGAATCACATTAAAAAATGGACGCTTCGCCCTCGGGCGAAACGTCCATTTTTGCTTACCATCTCCGTTTTTGGCGGAACGATGGATATAGGTGGAATTGGCCGGTCGCGGCACGCTCCGCTGTTCGCGCGGTGATGCGTTCTTGACACGTCTGGCACATATACGTTTTAGCAGGTTTATTACGAAGTCGTTTCGCTTCGAACGACCACGAATCAATCGTATCGATTTTGTCACAAAGAGAGCACTTTACGCGCATGGTCTCACCTTCCTCTTCGTTGATTATAGCATGATTTCAGGAGAGAAAAGCAGGGAAAGAGGTTTGTAAGGGCGAATCCATTTCGTATACCCGTTCGGGAGGAGGGGAGTCTATGGCGAGTAAAGCTGCGTTCGAACTTTCGAGGGCGCAACAAGACGTATTGAACGAGATGCCGTTGACGTTCTTAGTCACGTTTGATGAGCCGAAACGGTGGCCGATCACCCATGCGATCAGCTGGGTGCAAGCGCCGAACGAGAGGACGATTCGCTTGGCGTTGACGAAGAATTCGCATGTGATCACGTTGCTCTCGTATGAGAAGACAGCGAGTCTCATCTTTCTTGAAGGGGGACTTGCCTACAGTATCGCCCTGTCACACGTACACGAATTCGAGCCGAGCGTGAAGCCGGCGTTACACCTTCGCTTTTTTGAAGGGAAAGTCGAAGAGGTCCGTAACATTTCCTTTTACGGGGCGACTTATGGACAACCGGACATCGTCAAGACGTACGATGTCGAAGCAGCAGAAAAGTTGGACCGTGAAGTCAAGGAGAGTTTGAATTCTTGATCACCAACAATTTTCGAGGGGCGGCAAAGTCTATGAAAAAAACGTATGTGCTCGATACGAACGTACTCTTACACGACCCACTATCCTTGTTCCAATTCGATGAGCACGATGTCGTCATTCCCGCCATCGTTTTAGAAGAGCTTGACGGTAAAAAACGTAATATGGATGAAGTCGGCCGCAACGCCCGAGAAACGGCGCGCGTGCTCGATCAATTGCGGACGACCGGTAAACTGCACGACGGGGTCCCGCTCGAGAACGGCGGACGATTGTTCGTCGAGATCGGTCACGAGCATACTGTCGATTTCCCGTTCGACGTCATGACGAACGACAATCGTATCCTGACCGTGGCACTTGGACTGATGAAACAATACGAGCACGACCGGACCCGTAAAGTCGTGGTCGTCTCGAAAGATATACTCGTCCGTGTCAAAGCGGACGCCATCGGCATTGAAGCCGAGGATTACTTGACCGACCATATCGTCGATACGACGAATTTATACGCCGGCTATCGTGAAATCGAAGTCGATCAAGCCATCATCGATGAATTTTATAAAGTCCGACAGCTTCCGCTAGAAGCCGTTTCAAAAAATCAGCTATATCCGAACTCATTCGTCGTCTTAAAGAGTAACGTCTCGAAAGCGAGCGCACTCGCGGTCGTCGATGGGTTGCAACCGATCCTCCGTCCGCTCTCGCTAGACGTCGAACACGTGTGGGGCATCCATCCTCGTAACGTCCAGCAACGGATGGCGCTCGACTTGTTGTTGCGGGACGATATTCCGTTCGTGACATTGCTCGGGAAGGCCGGTACCGGGAAGACGTTGCTCGCGCTCGCGGCAGGCCTGTCGCTCGTCGAAGACGAACGTCGCTTCAACAAGCTCGTCGTGGCCCGACCGGTCGTCCCGATGGGGAACGATATCGGTTATTTGCCCGGTGAGATGGAAGAGAAGCTCCGGCCATGGATGCAGCCGATTTATGATAACTTGGAGTTCTTGTTCAACGCCAACTCGAAAGACGAACTCGGGAACATCTTGGCCGGCATCAAATCGATTCAGCTCGAGGCGCTCACGTATATCCGTGGCCGCAGCATGCCGGATCAGTTCATTATCATCGACGAGGCCCAAAACTTGACGAAACATGAGATTAAGACGATTCTGACCCGAGTCGGCGAGAACTCGAAAATCGTCCTCGTCGGGGACCCGTATCAAATCGACCATCCGTATTTGGACGAGTATTCGAACGGTCTCACGTACGCCGTCGAACGCTTCAAAGGTCAAAACGTATTCGGACACGTCCAACTCATCAAAGGGGAGCGCTCGTCGCTCGCCCGGTTGGCCGCCGATTTACTATAACGAAATAAACGCCGAGCGGCCGCTCGGCGTTTATTTCGTATTTGGATGGAGTGCCACTTGCACGTTCGATTTTTCCAGGAAGGCGTTCATCAGCATAATCAGACCGGTCACGATAAACAGTGCCGAGAATCCGAAGTGGGCGACGACTTGCGAACCGAACAACGGTCCGAGCAAGTTGCCCATGAACTGGGCCGATTGGTTATAAGAGAAGATGCGGCCGGTCGCCCGGCTCGGCGTATGTTGGCGGAGTAACGACTGTACCGACGGCATGAGTGCCGCCGTGGCGAAGCCGAGGCCGAATCGCATGATGACGAGTTGTGTCGTCGACGTCACGAATGCCTGTGGAATCAAGAAGGCGCTATAGACGATGAGCGCCCAGAACAGGATGCGTTCGGCCCCGTAGCGGTCGGAGAGCCGACCGAGACGTTGTGCGGAAATGAGGGCGGCCACACCAGGAGCTGACGCGACGATCCCTGCGATAAAGGCGAGCGACGTCGTATACGGGTTCAATTCCCGGACATACAGCGTCAACAGCGGGCCAATCGATTGGGCCGAGAACGTGATTAAGAACGTCGTCAGAAACAGACTAAATATGAGTTGCGGGTTACGGAGCGAGGCGATCATCGATCGCGTCGAATCAAGCCGCTCGCGCGCCACCGGCACAAAGTCCTCTTTGACGAACACGAGTGTGATGAGGAACGTGATGAATAAGGCACTGCCGGTCAAGAGAAAAACGGGTCGAAGCCCAATCAAGTCTGCGAGGAGTCCTCCAATCAAGGGACCGAGGAGTCCGCCGGTGATGCCACCGGTCGACAGTGTGCCGAGCGCCCAGCCACTTTTCTCTTTAGGCGTTTGTGAAGCGACGAGGGTGATCCCCGCCGAGATAAATCCGGATACGGCACCCATTAAGAGCCGTAAACCGACGAGCTGATACACGTCTTGGACGAAACTGATGAGCGTCATGACGACGGCCATACCGAGACTAGCGCGGATGAGCATCAATTTGCGGCCTTTTTGGTCGGCGAGCCGTCCCCACAGCGGGGAGACGATGGCAGCCACGAGGAAAGTGGCGCCGAATGCGACCGCGGACCACGTAACGACTTGGTCGGAATCGGTGACCCCGAGTTCTTCGATGAACAAGGGGAGGAACGGTAGGACTAGACTCATCGAGGCCGCCGTCAAAAAGCTACCGATCCAGACGATGATTAAGTTTTTCTTCCATAAAGGGTACGTAAGCGTCACGACCTTTCGAGATTGAAGTTTTTCGATACCTTATATGTTACACTTTATGAAGTAAAAAGTCTAAAAAAAGAGAAGGCGCTGTGCCTTCTCTATCATGCCTCTGTTCGCACGGCGATGTGATGGACACCGCGCCATACTTGTTGATTGTGCAAGACGTACACCGGACCGTCCGCGAGTACTTTTCCGTCTCGAGAGAACTGTAAGTAAACGCTTCTGGCCTCGTCGATTGGCAACGTGAGCACCGTCTCCCCATAAAAACTGACGTGCGTCGCCGTGGCGATCGGTTCGGCATTTTGAAGGAATGGCGCGAACGGCATCGCGAACGAGTCGCGCAGCGCCGCATCCTTATCAGCCCGAGACATCGGTTTGTTATGGTCGACGCGTGACCCTTGCGTCAAGCCGTCATCCCATGCCTTCCCCATCTTGGCATAGTATGCGTCGTTGTCACTTTCTACCGCGCGGTCGAGATCCTCGACGTTTCGCTTGCGGTCATCAAAAATCCATACGGTCGGGTCGATCGTCAGCGCGTGACGAACCGCTCCGTCTAGTGGAAAAATCATGGATACGCCCCCTTTATTCACAATACACTGTACATTATACAGCTCTTTCTCAGAAAAAGGGAAACTGCGAGAAACTCGCCGCGAATCCAGACTGTTCATTGAATTATGATGAAATATAATGTACAGTTGAGTTATGACAAACAGTCTGTCATTGTACGGAGGAGGGGTCGTAGTGGCGACAAATTTGGCTGCAGTCCAACGGGAGCAAGCGCTTCAACTATTAGAGGCAGACGCAGAAAAAATCCGTTGTTTGATTGAAGTGCAGTTAGAAAACCTAAAAATGCCGAAGTGCCCGCTTTATGAAGAGGTGCTTGATACACATATGTTCGGTCTATCACGCCAAATTGATTTTGCGGTCCGTCTTGGACTCATTTCAGACATTGAAGGTAAAGGACTGCTCGATTCATTGGAACAAAAGCTGTCCGCCCTCGCGGAAGCTTCAGATTTATGAACCTTATACTCAAACTGTGCAAGCGGCGCTGTTTGAGTATTTTTTTATAATGGGTCAGTGATTGTTGTACATAAGGAAGTGAAAACATGAAAACTCGGTTTCGGTATTTTGATTTCTCGTTGTTCATTGCAGTGCTCATGCTCGTCGGAATCAGTTCGATCATGATTTATAGTGCGAGCGTGTGGAATCGCGGCGATTACGCGAACAGCGGCTTGTACTATCGCCAACTCGTCTACGCAGGGATCGGGATTGTCGTCTACTTCATTGCGACGATGTTCCGCTATGAGAACTTTAGAAAACCTAATATTTTGTATGGCCTCTATTTCGTATCGGTCGTACTGTTGTTCATCACGTGGGCGATGCCACCGCTCAACGGTGCGCGGGCCTGGCTCATCATCGGCAGCTTTACGATTCAACCGGTCGAGATCGCCAAATTCGTGTTGATTCTACTGCTCGCCAACTATTATCACCAGTTGTGGAATGGGGAGCTGAAAGGGTTGCCTGGTCGACTAGGGCGAGCCGCTATCACTAAAAAAGGAATCCGGGCTCAGTTTGGTGCCTTCTTCATGATACCGGTCATCTACTTCTTTTTCCCATACGCCATCGCCATCAACGGACAGCCGGATATGGGGGGCTTGTTCGTCCTCGGGGCCATCATGTTCCTCATGTGGCTTGCCGTCGGGGCACCGCTTCGGATCATCGTGCCTGCTGTGCTCGCCGGGTTTGGACTTGTCTATCTGATGTTCACGACAATCTTCTCGGAGAACCAGCGCAGCCGGATCGAAGTCGTCTTCAATCCGTTCATGGACCCTGAAGGCTACGGGCACCAATTGCTCATGTCGATCATCTCGATCGTCCATGGGGGCTTGACCGGCGTCGGTCTCGGGAACAGTTATCAGAAGTATGGGTACTTGCCGGAACCGGAGACGGACTATATCATGTCCATCATCGCTGAAGAGCTCGGCTTTATCGGGGTCGTCGTCGTCCTCGCCTTGCTGTTCTTCATCGCTTTCCGGGCCGTCAATATCGCCAACCATAGCGATAGTCATTTCGCGATGTTCGTCTCGTTCGGCATCGCCGCTCAAATCATGGTCCAGACCGGAATCAATATCGGTGCCATGTCCGGTTGGTTCCCGGGTACAGGTGTCACGCTCCCGCTCGTCAGTTACGGCGGGACGTCACTCATCATGACGATGGGGATTCTCGGTGTGCTCAGTAGCATCTCGATGCGAAATCGGCACCGGGAAGCGACGAAACGGGCAGAAATTCGGGAGAAATCCGCAGAAAACGTTCAAAGTTCATCATTGCATGTTGTAAGGTAAAAAGGATTGAACTACTTAAATGGGGGGATTTATGTTGAAATCAATTAGCAAATTACTCGTAGCCAACCGTGGTGAAATCGCCATTCGCGTGTTCCGTGCCGCCACTGAATTAGGGATGCGCACGGTCGCCGTCTATTCTCAAGAAGACAGCGGCTCGTTACACCGCTTTAAAGCGGATGAAGCTTATTTGATTGGTCTCGATAAAAAACCGATTGACGCCTATCTCGATATCGAGGACGTGATCCGCATCGCGAAACAGTCGGGGGCTGACGCGATTCATCCAGGTTACGGATTCTTGTCTGAGAATATTGAACTCGCACGTCGTTGCCGTGAAGAAGGCATCATTTTCGTCGGTCCGAACGAAGCGCACCTTCATGCGTTCGGAGATAAAGTTCGGGCCCGTCAAAGTGCGATCGCAGCCGGACTCCCGGTCATTCCAGGTTCGAACGGACCGCTCACGTCTTACGAGGACGCTTTAGACTTTGCGAACGAGCACGGCTTCCCGCTCATGGTCAAAGCCGCGATGGGCGGAGGCGGTCGCGGGATGCGCGTCATCCGTACGGAAGCCGAGATGAAAGATTTGATTGAACGTGCCAAGTCAGAAGCGAAGCAAGCGTTTGGTTCAGACGAAGTGTACATAGAAAAACTAGTGGAACGCCCGAAACACATCGAGGTCCAAATCCTCGGGGATGACCACGGGAACATCATTCACTTGTTCGAACGTGACTGTTCGGTTCAGCGTCGTCACCAAAAAGTCGTCGAAGTCGCACCTTGTGTGACGTTATCGGATGCGTCGCGTCAAGCAATCTGTGACGCAGCCGTGAAACTGATGCGCCATGTCGGCTACATCAATGCCGGTACGGTCGAATTCCTCGTCACGGAAGACGAGTCGTTCTACTTCATCGAAGTCAACCCGCGCATTCAAGTCGAGCATACGATCACCGAGATGGTGACCGGATTCGATATCGTCCAGACGCAACTCATGATCGCACAAGGTGAGTCGCTCCACGGCGACGTCATCCACATGCCGAAACAAGAAGATATCAAATTGCTCGGTTACGCGATCCAATCGCGTGTCACGTCGGAAGACCCGGCCAACAACTTCATGCCGGATACCGGTAAAATCATGGCCTACCGTTCTCCGGGCGGCTTCGGCGTCCGACTTGACGGTGGGAACGCCTACGTCGGTGCCGAGATTTCACCATATTACGATTCGCTCCTCGTGAAGCTGTCGACACATGGCATGACGTTCGAACAGGCCGCTTCGAAGATGGTCCGTAACTTGAACGAGTTCCGGATTCGTGGCATCAAGACGAACATCCCGTTCTTAATCAACGTGATGAAGCATCAGAACTTCATCAGCGGCGACTATAACACGTCGTTCATCGATGAGACGCCGGAACTGTTCGTCTTCCCGAAACGGAAAGACCGCGGGACGAAATTGCTCAACTATATCGGCGATGTCACGGTGAACGGATTCCCGGGCGTCGGTTTGAAAGACAAGCCGATCAGCCGCTCGGTCCGGATTCCGCAAGACCTGCCGGCTGAAGCCAAACCGGGCACGAAACAGATTTTGACGGAACTTGGTCCGGATGGCCTCGCCGACTGGATTAAGCGCCAGCCCGAACTGTTATTGACGGATACGACGATGCGCGACGCGCACCAGTCTCTGCTCGCGACACGGATGCGGACGCAAGACATCATCAATATCGCCGAACCGACGAGCAAGCTCATGCCGGAGCTGTTCTCAGTCGAGGCATGGGGCGGGGCCACGTTCGACGTCGCCTATCGCTTCCTCTCAGAAGACCCTTGGGTACGCCTCATGCGTCTCCGTGAGAAGATGCCGAACGTGTTGATTCAAATGTTGCTCCGCGGTGCCAACGCCGTCGGGTATAAGAACTATGCCGACAACGTCATCGAGAAATTCGTCCACGAAGCGGCCTATGCCGGCGTCGACGTGTTCCGGATCTTTGACAGTTTGAACAACCTCGAGTCGATTCAACTCGCGATTGACGCGACGTTACCGACCGGCAAAGTCGCCGAGGCAGCGGTTTGTTATACGGGTGACTTGTATGACGGTAGCCGTCCGAAATACCACTTGCCGTATTACGTCGACTTGGCGAAGAAACTTGAAGCGAGCGGGGCTCACATCCTTGCCATCAAGGACATGGCCGGCCTGCTCAAACCGGAATCGGCGTACGCGCTCGTCTCGGCATTGAAAGATGCCGTCGACTTGCCGATCCACTTGCATACGCACGACGCGTCGGGCAACGGAATCTTCACTTACGCCCGGGCGACAGATGCGGGCGTCGATATCGTCGACGTGGCTGCGAGCTCGATGTCGGGGATGACGTCACAGCCTTCAGGCGGCAGCTTGATTTATGCGCTTGACCATCACGCGCGTCAACCGAAAATCGATGCGAAGCATTACGAGGTCATCAGCGATTACTGGCAAGACGTGCGTCATAACTACGAGCCGTTCGAGAGCGACATGCGCGCTTCGAACCCGTCGGTATATGAGCACGAGATGCCGGGCGGACAGTACTCGAACTTGCAGCAACAAGCGAAAGCGGTCGGATTGGGTGACCGTTGGAGCGAAGTGAAGTCGATGTATGCCCGTGTCAACATGTTGTTCGGGGATATCGTCAAAGTGACACCGTCGTCGAAAGTCGTCGGCGACATGGCGCTATTCATGGTCCAGCATAACTTGAGCGAACAAGATGTGATTGACCGCGGTCACCAACTCGACTTCCCGGATTCGGTCGTCGAGATGATGCGCGGCGAACTCGGGACGCCTCCAGGAGGGTTCCCGACCGATGTCCAGCAAGCGATTCTTAAAGGTGAGAAGCCGCTTGACGTACGTCCAGGTAAGTTGATTGAGCCGTATGATTTTGAAGCGGCCCAGTCGAAGCTGTTCGAGAAACTCGATCGTCCGGTAACAGATTTCGAATTGCTCTCGAACGCATTGTATCCGAAAGTGTTTGAAGACTATGTCACGCATTCGACGACGTACGGGGATGTATCGGTGCTTGACACGTTGACGTTCTTCTACGGATTGAACGTCGGTGAGACGATTCAAGTTGAAATCGAGACCGGGAAGACACTCATCATCAAACTCGTTCAAATCAGTGCGGCGAACGAGGACGGCATCCGTCTCGTCTCGTACGAGATGAACGGCGTCCCGCGTGAAATCGAGATTAAAGACGTGAACGTGAAGTCGGCGACGACGAGCCGTCCGAAAGTAGACCGGGCGAACCCGAAACAAGTCGGCGCTTCGATGCCAGGTTCAGTGTTGAAAGTGCTCGTCGAACCGGGTAGCCGTGTCCACCGCGGGGAACAGCTCCTCGTCACGGAAGCGATGAAGATGGAGACGACGGTCCAAGCCGCGCAAGACGGAGAAGTCAAAGCGGTCCATATTAAAGAAGGCGACACAATCCAAAGTGACGACTTATTGATTGAGTTTGTATAATGAAAAGAAGCATAGCCGCGCTATGCTTCTTTTTTAGATAGGAGTGGGAGAGATGAGACGAGTATGCTGGTTTCGATCGGATTTTCGATTGACAGATAATCATATGTTACACCGGGCCTTGAAAGACGCTGATTCCGACGATGAGATGGAGTTCGTTTTTTGGCTCAACCCTAACTATTGCGAGCCGTTCGAGACGCGCCACGATTACTTTTTCGCGACGATGCGTCAATTCATGGACGAGTTGGAAGAACGCGGGCTCGGACTTCGGGTCATCGTGGCCGATACGGCCGAACAGTTCGTCGAAGCGCTCGGTGAGCTCGATGTGCTCTACTTCAACGCCGAGTATGTCGAACCGTTCAAACAGCGGGACGACGCCGTCATCCAGGCGCTCGGGGAAGCGGTCAAAGTCATCCGCCTGCTCGACCGCCATTTGTTCGCCCCGAATGCGTTCACGAAAAAAGACGGCGATCCGTATAAGGTATACACGCCATTTAAAAAAGCAGCCTATGCCGAGGCGCCGCCCGCGCCGTATGAGGTCGACGTGAATGCATTGAAGCGTCACGTGACGACAGGGCATGAAGTCCCGGTCGAATTGAAGCGTCAGTTCGATCGCTGTGAGCGTTCGTGGAAAGCGCTCGGCGAAGCGGCAGCCAAACGTCGTTTGAGCGACTTCGTCGCGAATCGGATCGATGCGTACGATGAAGACCGCGACATCCCGGCCATCGCCGGCACGAGCCGTCTGTCTCCGTATCTCCGGACCGGGGTGCTCTCCATCCGAACCGTGACGGAAGCGGTGTTGAAGGCGCCGAAATCGAGCGGACGCGACACATATTACGATGAGTTGTTATGGCGCGAATTTTACTATATGATCATGGTCCAATTCCCGGGACTGAAAGACCGTCCGTTCAACGACAAGTATAAGCATCTCGATTGGGAGAACGATGACGAGAACTTCCAGGCGTGGTGTGACGGAAAGACGGGCTACCCGATCGTCGACGCGGCGATGCGGCAATTGAATGAGACGGGCTGGATGCATAACCGGCTTCGCATGATTGTCGCCTCGTTCTTGTCGAAGCATCTGATGATCGACTGGCGGAAAGGGGAACGCTATTTCGAACAGAAGCTGATCGACTATGAAGCAGCCTCGAATATCGGGGGTTGGCAATGGGCGGCTTCGGTCGGGACGGATGCGGTGCCGTACTTCCGTATCTTCAATCCGACGACGCAGTCCGAGAAGTTCGATGGGGACGGGACGTTCATCCGGAAGTATGTGCCCGAACTCGTGAATCTCGACAAAAAAGCGATTCATTTCCCTGACTTGACCGAGCGGGATGGATACGTCGACCCAATCGTCGACCATAAGGAAGCGCGTGCCCGGGCACTCGAGCGGTTCAAGGACGCGCAGTAAATAGGCATCAAAAAAAGGAGCGATGCCGTCGCTCCTTTTTGTGTACGTTATTAAGATTAAATGGATTGTTGTCGTGCGGCCTCGGTCGTCTGTTTCTGACTCCGATACGCATGATATGCCAAGTACGAGATAATCCCGAAATAGCAGGTAATCAAGAAGGCGTGGAGAAGCGGGACGTACGTGGCGTGTCCCCCAAGGACGATCCACGCACCCGTGCCGACTTGAAGCAGGATGAAGAACAGCGAGGCCCACATGCCGGTCTCGACGAGTCGGTTCGTCTCCCGACGTGCCAAGTAGAGGACGTATAACGTATAGAAGACGAGCAGTCCGGCCATGATGCGGTGCCCCATTTGGACGTATGACTCGAACGTCCACACGTTCTGGTCGCAAATCGGCCAGCCGACACAGGCGTACGTCGCGCCGAGGTGACGGACGTAAGCGCCCGTATAGACGACGACCATCGTATAAATCGTCAAGCCGTAAAGGTGAACCTTCAATCGTTCGGAGACGGCCCGATGCACGCGTTCCCCTTCGAACAAGAGAATCGTCAAGATGAGCAGCGATGCGAACGAGACGAGCGAGATACCGAAGTGGAGCGCGAGAATCGCGTCCGACTGTTGCCAGATGACGGCCCCGGCACCGATAATCGATTGGATGAGCATGAAAATGAACGCGAGGAACGCGAACACTTTGACATCATACCGGTTCTTGACGACCGCAAACGTCCAAATCGTCAAGGCGATGATGAGCAGTCCCTCGATGCCAGAGACGACACGGTGACTGTACTCGATCATCGTTTCGACGCTCGGATTGGTCGGGATCAGTTTCCCGTGGCAGAGCGGCCAATCCGTTCCGCACCCGTCGCCGGAGTCCGTCTTTGTCACGGTTCCACCCATGATCAGGACGAGCATCATCCCGAGCGTGACGAGCGCTGAAAATAGTGCGAGTTTTTTATGCATTCGTTTCCACCTGCTTTTGAGAAAAATCACTAGAATTGTGCCTTGTAAGTTTATATTTTTTTCGCCATACTTATTATACGGCTTTACGTCGTAAAAACGAAACGGAAAAGCTTGCAATCGCTATCAAAATCGTTATTCTAGTATTAACATGGCGTTTTTACTGTGACAATTATCACACGTTTGTCACAAAAAACTAGCTATTTTACAAGCATAAACGACGTATTCTTTTTGAAAATATGGTATCTTTGTTATGAGTTAGGTGAACTTTGTTCATATTGTGTTTTTTCTGTGAAAAGAATACGTGGATTTCGTGATTAGTAGGGGGGTCAGTATGACAAAAGTCAACCCAGGAACAATGGCAGAAGTAGAATATACAGAATCCGCCTCGTTCCGCGACTATGTTGCTCTGGCAAAAATGGGAATCGTTCGCGCCAACTTGTTGTTGGTATTCGCCGGTTTCTTTGTAGCAGCAACATATCAGAGTGATACGCCAGTCTTTTATTTATTTGAGGTTTGGCCGCAGCTCTTATTAACGATGTTAGGAAGCGCACTCGTCATCTCCGGGAGTTGTTACCTAAACAACTTCGTGGACCGTGATATCGATTACTTGATGGGACGTACAGACAATCGGCCGAGTGTCACCGGTAAAATTTCGGGAGAACGGATTTTGCTCCTTGGATTAACGCAGCTTGCGATCGGGACATTGCTCTTATTGATCGTCTCGTATGTGGCAGCAGTCTTCGGTTTAATCGGGGCATTTTTTTATGTCGTCATTTATACGATGTGGCTTAAACGGACGCACACGTTGAACACGGTCGTCGGTAGCATCTCCGGAGCGGTACCGCCGCTCATCGGTTGGGCAGCCATCGATCCCGCGCTTCATATCGACGCGTGGCTCATGTTCCTCGTCATGTTCTTGTGGCAACCGCCACACTTCCTCGCGCTCGCCATGCGGCGTACCGAGGAGTATCGAGCGGCCGGCATTCCGATGCTACCGGTCGTCAACGGCTTTGCGATTACAAAGCGTCAAATCATCTGGTGGATTGCGACGCTGATTCCAGCATCGCTCTTGTTCATGCATTACGGGTTAGTCTACGTAATCATTGCAGCCGGTCTTGGGGGCTACTGGTTATATCTCGGGTTGAAAGGTTTTAAAGCCGAGGATGAAATCAAGTGGGCAAACAAAATGTTCTTTTATTCATTAATTTATTTAGTCGTGTGGATTGTCGCGCTGATTTTGACGGCAGCACTAGCGTAATCACACTCACTATATAGAAACCATTACACATCATTTTGGGAGAAAGTGGGGATTGTTGTGAAATCATTTAAAAAGCTTCTGTTTGGCATCGTCCCGATGATGATGTTCGCACTGCTATTATCAGGGTGCGGCGTTGAGGGATTGTCTGCATTGAAGCCGATGGGAGAAGGCGCTGAAATTCAGCTCCGGATCATTATCATCAGTTTGGTACTTATGCTCTTCGTACTCGTCATCGTATCGATCATTTACGTTTACGTGCTCATGAAGTTCCGTCGTAAAGACGATTCGATTCCGAAGCAAGTCGAAGGAAGCAGCACGCTCGAGATGATTTGGACAGTCGTACCAATCATCTTGCTCATCATTCTCGCTGTACCGACAATCACGACGACTGTCGAACTCGCGAAAGCGAAAGAAGCGAAAAAAGAAGAAGAAATCAATGTTACGGCTAACTTGTACTGGTGGGAGTTTGAATATCCGAACGCAGGCGTCGTCACGGGACAAGAACTTGTCATCCCGGTCGGCAAACGTGTCGGCATCAACTTGACATCGAAAGACGTCATCCACTCGTTCTGGGTACCGGCTTTATCTGGTAAAACGGATACGAACCCAGGCCTTGATAACGAAATGTGGTTGCATGCAAATGAACCAGGTACGTTCTTTGGGAAATGTGCCGAGCTTTGCGGACCGTCACACGCGCTCATGGACTTCAAAGTCATCGCACTCGAGCAAGAAGATTACGACCAATGGCTCGAAGACATGAAAGCACAGCAAGACGCGAACACAGAAAACCTTGTTGCAGATAACCAAAACTTGACGACAGGTGAGGCCGTGTACGTCGAGAGCTGCTTGAGCTGTCACGGGGGCGGGAAAGTTGCGCCTAGCTTGACAAACTTTGGTGATCGCGAATGGTTGATCGGTTACCTCGAAAACAACGAGGACGACTTGAAAAAATGGATTCGTGATCCACAAGAATTGAAAGAAGGCGCGCTCATGCCTGGCTTCAGTGAAGGCCAAATCAGTGATGAAGAGTTAGATGCACTCGTTGACTTCTTGTACGATCAGAAGATTGACTAACGGGAAAAGGGGGATTTCACGTGGCACAGACCACTGCATTGCAGCAACCGCGTAAATACAATGGCATCATGGATTGGGTTACGACGGTTGACCACAAAAAAATCGGTATTTTGTATTTGTTCTCAGGAATCTTCTTCCTCCTTCTCGGTGGAATTGAAGCATTACTTATTCGGTGGCAACTCGTTCGTCCGATGAACGACTTCGTCAGCGGCGAAACGTTCAACCAATTGATTACGATGCACGGGACGACGATGATCTTCCTAGCGGCCATGCCGATGTTATTCGGATTCATGAACGCCGTCGTACCACTTCAAATCGGGGCACGCGATGTCGCGTTCCCGTTCATTAACTCACTCGGATTCTGGTTGTTCTTCTTCGGTGGTGTCATGTTGAACCTTAGCTGGTTCTTCGGCGCTGCACCGAACGCAGGCTGGACGGCGTACGCGCCGCTCTCGACACAACCGGAAGCATCAGGGGTCGACTTCTACGCCCTTGGTCTTCAAATTTCAGGTTTCGGTTCACTCATGGCCGGGATTAACTTCCTCGTCACGATTTTGAACATGCGTGCTCCAGGTATGAAACTCATGCGGATGCCGCTCTTCACGTGGACGACGTTCGTCGCTTCGGCGTTGATCGTCTTCGCGTTCCCACCGCTCACAGTCGGCTTGTTCATGTTAATGTTCGAGCGCTTGTTCGGGGCCGTTTACTTCGACCCGGCAATGGGTGGTAACGTCATCATCTGGGAACACCTCTTCTGGATCTTCGGACACCCGGAAGTATATATCTTGATTTTACCGGCGTTCGGTATTTTCTCGGAAATCATTCCGACATTCGCTCGTAAACGCCTATTCGGTTACACAACGATGGTCTTCGCAACGATGCTCATCGGTTTCCTCGGATTCATGGTTTGGGTCCACCACATGTTCACGGTCGGTCTTGGACCGGTCGCCAACTCGATCTTCGCTGTCGCAACAATGGCCATTGCCGTGCCGACAGGGGTCAAGATCTTCAACTGGTTGTTCACACTATGGGGCGGACAAATCAAGTTCAACGTCGCGATGCTCTACTCGGTCGCATTTATTCCATCATTCCTCGTCGGGGGGATGACAGGGGTCATGCTTTCGGTCGCACCGGCCGACTATCAATACCATGATAGTTACTTCGTTGTCGCTCACTTCCACTACGTTATCGTAGGTGGGGTTGTATACGGTCTATTTGCAGGACTTTACTACTGGTTCCCGCTCATGTTCGGCAAAGCGCTCTCTGAGAAGCTTGGCTACTGGCAGTTCTGGTTGTTCTTCATCGGGTTCCACTTGACGTTCTTCCCGCAACATTTCCTCGGATTGTTCGGGATGCCACGCCGCGTCTTCACATATCTTCCGAACCAAGGGTTTGAGACGATGAACTTGCTGTCGACAATCGGTGCCTTCTTCATGGGTGTGTCGACGATTGTCTTGCTCGTCGCTGTTGTGAAAGCATTCTTGTCAAAACAACGCGTCAAGCCTGACCATTGGGAAGATGGTCGTACATTGGAGTGGACGCTTCCTGTACCGACACCAGAGTACAACTTTGCACAAACACCGCTCGTCAAAGGTCTCGATACGTTCTGGCTCGAGAAGATGGCGGGCAACAAACGGGTATCTGTCGCTGAACCAGTAGCAGACATCCACATGCCGAACAACTCGATTATCCCGTTCTTCATGTCACTCGGCTTGTTCATCGCCGGACTCGGAGCGATTTTCCAAATGGATAACGCAGTTGTCGGTTGGTCACTCATCGTGATCGGATTGCTCATCACATTCGTGTCGATGTTCCTCCGTTCATGGATTGACGACCATGGCTTCTACATTCCAAAATCGAAGATCGAAGCGGATTTGAAAGCGATTCGTGAGAAAGGAGACCAATAAATGGCACATGCAGTCGAAAAACACCCGGTGACCGGAATTCCGGCCAATCCAGAGAAAGCCACGCTGGAAGGGAAAAATAAATATGTAGCCTTCTGGTTCTTCCTCGGTGGAGAGACCGTTCTCTTCGCCTCGCTCTTCGGAACGTATGTCGGTCTACTCAACTCTGGTGCGCCAGAGGAACTTCGTTCATACAATATCTTTGAGATGGGGCTCGTCTTCTTAATGACGATGCTCCTCCTCACAAGTTCGCTCACAAGTGTTCTCGCCATGATGAACATGAAAGCGAACAATCCAGGCCGCATGAAGTTTTGGTTGGTGATCACGCTTCTCCTCGGGGCAGGTTTCCTTGGAGCTGAGATTTACGAGTTCATCCACTACTACCATATCGGTCACACGTTCACGTCGAGCGCGTTCGGATCTGCGTTCTACACGCTCGTCGGTTTCCACGGCGCGCACGTCACGTTCGGTCTTCTTTGGATTACGACGTTGTTAATTCGTAACTGGAACCGTCCGATCGATGTGTACAACGCACCGAAGTTTTACGTGTCGAGCCTATATTGGCACTTTATCGACGTCGTCTGGGTTTTCATCTTCTCAATCGTCTACCTCTTAGGGATGGTGAGCTAACATGGAAAAACAACCAATCAACGAATCACACAAACAGTTAGAGCTCGAAGTAAAAGCCGAGTCACGCCGCGAGTATCAACTCCAGTTGATCAGCTTCGCGATGATGATCTTGCTCACATTCGTCGCGTTCGGCGCCGTATACGCTGAACTCATGCCGGTGTGGGCAGCAGGTGGTTTCTTAATCATCCTCGCCATCATCCAAGTGTTCTTGCAGCTGTATATCTTCATGCATATGAACAACCGTGGCAACACGTGGATCGTCGGAATGATGTGGCTTGGCATCTTTGTCGCCATCATTACAGTCGCTGCACTTCGCTTGCTCATTTGGTAAATGTGACAAAGGATTGAACATCTGTGGAAACACAGATGATTCAGTCCTTTTTGCTTTACTTCAAAAATAAAGGAATAGTAATCTTGAAGTGAACGGTTTCATCGGTTTGGGAGAGAAAGAAAAGGGGTGAAGGGATGCTCTGGAATACATCAGAGCTACTCAAACAGTTCGATTGGATGACACTTTGGAGTCCATGGTTCGGATTGTTGATGGTAGGGTTGTACGTCCTCTATGCGGTCGTCACAGAGAAAATGGCGAAGCGAGGGTACGAGTCGACCACGTTACTACAAAAGTTCAGCATGTTATCCGCCATTGTATTGTATTATATCGGTTTCGGAAGTCCGGTCGATGTCCTTGCACACATCATCTTCTCGGTGCACATGTTGCAGATGGTGCTCGTCTATGTGCTCGCACCGGCGCTCGTCGTGTACGGGATGCCATATTGGGTGTTCGAGAAATTATTTGGCTATAAGGTGATTGGGCCGACGCTCAGATTTATGTCAAAACCTTTGATCGCCCTCGTTTTGTTCAATGCATTGTTCACCTTGTATCACATGCCATTCATCTTTGACTACGTCTTGACGAACTATGAAGTGCATCGTATCTTCCACGGCGCTCTCATCGTCTTCAGTTTGACGATGTGGTATCCGGTCATCGCACCGTTCCTCTCAGAAGAAGAGGAAGGGATGTCGGATTTGCGACGGATGGTGTACATCATCGCGAACGGCGTGCTGTTGACACCGGCCTGTGCACTCATCATCTTCAGCCAAGGAATTCTTTATGACGCCTATACGGACGCCGAGACGTTCGCGACGGTGCTCGGCTACTGTATGCCGAACGGCGATGTGTCGGGTCTCGATTTGAATGCGCTCATGGGAGCAACGAACAGCGCTCTTGAAGACCAACGCTTCGGCGGGGTATTGATGAAGCTCGGTCAAGAAGTCGTATACGGTTTCTTCTTCGGCTGGACGTTCTTCGGTTGGGTGCGCCGGACGAAATCGCTTGCGCTTGACGAAGGCATGTCGTTCACACCGCAAGAACCAAAAGAGAAAAAATGAACTAAATCAAAGGGGAAACTACGATGAACTATCTTGCCTTGATCAGTGTGACATTCATTGTCATCAGTGCTATTTTAGTCGCAATCGGATGGACGATCATTGCGCGCGATCGTCGCAACGTCGACAAACATAAGAAAGTCATGACGGCCGCCGCGATCGCCGCGACGACATTCTTCATTCTCTACGTCTCACGGACGATTTTCGTCGGCAATACCGCCTTCGGGGGACCGGATTCAGTGAAGCCTTACTATTTGGCGTTCATGATTTTCCATATCCTGCTCGCGACGACAGGTGGGGTCCTCGGATTGATCACGCTTTACCTCGGCTATAAAAATAAAGTCGAGAAACACCGTAAAATCGGACCGAAAGCCTCAGTCGTCTGGTTTTTCACAGCGATTACAGGCGTGACGGTATACGTCCTCCTTTATGTCGCCTATGACCCGGGTGAGACGACAAACGTCTTCCGTGCCATTATCGGTGGGTGAATCGAGAGAGGGGGATGAGGATGAAACGGAACAGCTATATGACGGTCGGCTTGACGGTCGCCATTCTGGTGGCGATCGGTGTGGCCTCGTACTTCTTATTCTTTAAAGAAGAGGACCTGCCCGTCATCCAAGAGCCGACCCCGTTCACGTTGACGAATGCGCTCGACGGTCAGTCGTACAATTCGGACAATGGCAAAGTCAAAATCGTCACGTTCTTCTATACGAACTGTCCGGACATCTGCCCGCTCACGTTGCGTGACTTCATGAAGCTCGAGCAAGAGTTGAAAGCGAACGACTTGTACGGGACGGACGTCGAGCTCGTCGCCATCACTGTCGACCCTGAAGTCGATACGGTGCCGGTCCTAGAGAATTACGGGGAGGCGTTCCAAGCCGAACCAACGGGCTGGAAGATGTTGACCGGTGACCAGGCCGATATCGACCGCATCACGCGTCAGCTTCAATTCTATTATTCGAAAGCGAACAGCGGACTCGTCACGCATGCGACGACGATGTATATCATCGACCGTCAGCACGACGTCCGTGCGGTCGCCCAAATGGCCACGGCAGGAGAAAAACCCGTCGATATCGAAACCATTATGGAGGACGTGTTAGTACTCGCGGCAGAAAAGGAGTGAAGAAGATGAATGATACGATGGCTGTCATCGGAAATGATTATTCCTATGGAGATGTGACGATCGCTGAGCGGGCGATTGAGGATTTGATTGCTTGCAGTGCAATCGAATTCGGATTGCGTGAAGTGAAGGTCGTGTCCGTCTCGAAAGAGCGATACGATTATCAAATCGTTGCACCCGTCTCACTCGTTGAGGCTGAACGCTTATATCGGTACGTGCGCGACCAGTTCGACTTGTTGCTCGGACAAGTCGATGTGACGCTCAACGTCATCGCGACATGACAAAAGGGAGGCCCTCGGCGGGTCCTCCCTTTTTTGTCTGTTGATGATGATTGTTGTCTATATTTTCCAGTGGTGAACTCTGGTATGATGAAGGCAGTAGTCACGATACGCGACTCATCGAGGGGGAAATCAGATGCAACAGCAAGCATTGGTCGTCATCGACATTCAGAATGACATCACGAAAAATTACAAAGCGGTCATCGACAACATCAACACATCGATCGATTGGGCGGTCGACAAGGGGATTCCCGTCGTCTATATCCGACATGAGAACTTATCTGCGGGGACAAGAACGTTCAAAACCGGGACGCGCGGGGCGGAATTAGCGCCAGATTTGAAGATCGTGTCCGATCACGTATTCACCAAATACAAGGGCAACGCCTTGACGAGCGAGGCGTTCGCGGCGTTCATTGAACAGCATGGCATCGACACGTTCTATATCACCGGTGCCGATGCGACCGCCTGTGTGAAGTCGACGTGTTACAATCTGCGGAAATCCGACTATACGGTCAGCGTCCTGTCGGATTGCATCACGAGCTATGACTTGAAGAAAATCGACGACATGATCGCGTATTACGAGGGTAAGGGCTGCACCATCATCCAATCAGAGGACTTGTCGGCGTAATCTGCTCTGCCGATGCTTACCTCGGTTCGTTATATGTGTCCATAAGAAAAACCCCTTCGCTTATGCAAGGGGTTTTACTTCGAGTGTCTCAGCGAGTGCGGCTAGACGACGCTCGCAATCACGGACGATTTCTTCTGGGAACTCTTCGTCGTACTCGACGCCGTGCGGGTAATAATGTTTTCCGAGAATCGGTGTCAACATTTTGACGACCGCATGACGGTCCTCGATTTGGCCTTCGATTGCATATACCGGTAAGCGAAGGTAGAACGTCTCGCCTGTCGATTGTTTCTCGTACTTCATGTCATACGTTGCACGCTCATAGTCCCAAGCGCCTTCACGGATGAAATGATGATGATCCATGATCGTCTCGAGCAAACCGAAGCGGATCTCTTTTCCCTCGATGTGGAACTGCTCAAATTTCATCATAATCCCCCTTTTCCCTAATAAACCTCATATGTCATCATATCATATTCGAAAACGTTCTTGGAATAACGTGTGTTCAAATTGTGAAAAAAAGATGAACGCCTCAAGCGCGGGGATCGAGGTATTGGGCGATCTTGTCCGAAAGCCTCACTCCGAGCGGCATGAGTCCCTCTGAGCCGAAGAAAACGTTGAACTCTAAAATGTAAAATTCACCGTCGGCGACGATGACGTCGAAGGCCGCGTGATTGATGTGGAGCGTCTTGGCGATGTCGAGCACTTCCGCGACGACGTCTTCCGGGATATCGTCATATGAGAACTGGGCGCCTTGGGCGACGTTGTTCAAGAACGCCTCGCTGACACGCCAATACGAACCGACGACTTCTTCACCGATGACGATGATCCGCAGGTCGCGGTCGTTCGGGATGTATTGCTGGACGTAGAACGTCTCATGCTTGTCGACGTACTCGAGCCAATCCTGTTCATGCTTGATGAGCCAGACGCCTTGTCCCATCGACGACTTGGCCGTCTTGGCGACGAACGGATACTCGAACTCTTCCAAAACACGCTCGATCGTATATGGGTTTTTCCCGTAGATGAGCGTCTTCGGGATTCGGTGCGGGAACGTTGCCTTGAAGGCGCGCGTCATCTCGATCTTATCGTGTCCGAGATGATACGTGGCCGGGGACGGGAAAATCGGTTTGTTGAGTCCATAGATGATTGAGTTGACCATCCAATATTCAGGGAACAAGACGAGGTCGGCTGCTCTTACTTTATCGAGCTGGTCGTAATAATATTCAGGTTTCGCATAGTCGGTTTTAATGCCGGCCGAGCGAATCATATTGAATGAGACTTTTTTCATAGCGAGGTGCAGGTGCGCACCTGTTCACTTCCTTTCTGGTTGGACGCTTGACAGTCACGTTCAATTATAAAGCCGATTGCTTACAGAGGGAATCAAATGTGTTAAAATCATGGCAGAAAGGGTGAAAGCCATGATTATTACTGAACAGACGATCGCCCTGCTCGATCAAACGGAATCGTTAGCCGATTTGATTGAAGCGAGCGAGTCGTTCCAAACATATATCGCCACGAAACAAGCGCGAGCCCAATCAGAGGAAGCGCGCCTCGTGGAACGTGAGTTCTTGCGGATGAAAGAAGATTACGAGTACGTACAGCGGTTCGGGAAACATCACCCGGACCACGATCGCATTAAAAAAGAGATGCATCTCGTCAAACGGCGTCTCGATGTCCAGCCAGAAGTGGCCGCATTTAAAAAAGCGGAACGCAGTTTAGATAAACTGCTCGGGGAAGTGAGTGAGCTGTTGGCCTTCTCGGTTTCTCCAAAAATCAAAGTCCCGACCGGAAACCCGTTCTTCGACGAAGGCGGATGTTCAGGCGGAGGAAGTTGTGGAGGCGGAAGCTGTGGATGTGCCATCTGAGACGTTTGAGTTGAATGGTCGAATCGGGTTCGTCGTCTACGTCCAATCGTTGAAACAAGTGAAGGCGTTGCGTCGCTATGCGAACCTGTATTACGTGTCAAAGCGGGAGAAGTACGCCTTCTTGTATACCGACCTTGATGGACATGAGGCGATTCTCGAACAAGTGAGCGCGTTGCCGTTCGTCGAAGCGGTCGTCCGCAGTGAGCGGCCGTTCGTCGCGGAGACGTATGAATCGAAGCAGAAATAACACAGAGATGAAGGCGGCACCGCCTTCATCTTTTGTGGTGAAGGAGAACGGATATGCGAGTGATTTCAGGAGAACGAAAAGGGACCCGACTCAAGACGGTCCCGGGGTCGGCCACACGACCAACGACAGATAAAGTAAAAGAATCGTTATTCAACATCATCGGTCCTTATTTCGCCGGGGGCGATGCGCTTGACCTATACGCCGGGAGCGGCGGTCTAGGAATCGAGGCGTTGTCACGGGGGTGTGACCATGCCGTGTTCGTCGACAAGCAACGGAAGGCGGTCCAGACGGTCACAGACAATTTGCAGACGACACGTTACGAGTCGAAAGCGACGGTGCTCCAACAAGACGCCCGCTCGGTTCTCGACCAACTCGTCCTCAAAGGTCAGCCGTTCAAACTGATTTTCATGGACCCTCCGTATCATGCGGAGGAACATGTGCCGTTTTTACAGATCATTGAAACGAACCGGCTGTTGACGGACAACGGCGTCGTCGTCTGCGAGCATGGCAGCGACGTGACGTTGCCGGACCGAGTCGGCCAGTTGGAAAAAATCAAGGTGCAACGCTACTCGGACGTGATTACGATCAGCTTTTACGAGTATGCAGCGACCGAGGAGTGAGAACATGTCAAAACGTATCGCGATTTGCCCGGGGAGCTTTGACCCGATTACGAACGGCCATTTAGATATCATCGAGCGGGCGGCGGCCATCTTCGACGAAGTCATCGTCGCCGTGCTTGAAAACTCGAGTAAGGCACCTCTCTTTAACGTGGAAGAGCGTCTGTCGCTCATTCGTGAGGTGACGACACATTTACCGAACGTCACCGCCGACGCGTTTGGGGGTTTGCTCGTCGAATATGCTGCCAAGCGTGAGGCAGCGACCATCGTCCGTGGCCTGCGTGCCGTCTCGGACTTCGAGTATGAGCTTCAAATCGCATCGATCAATAAAAAGTTGAATGAGAACGTGGAGACGTTGTTCATGATGACGAACAGCCAGTACTCGTTCCTCAGCTCCTCGATCGTGAAAGAAGTTGCCAAATACGGGGCGTCCGTCGCCGAGCTCGTCCCGGAGCAAGTCGAACTCGCGTTGCGGCAAAAATATGAAGTGAGTCACGGACAATGAAGTCGCTCAAAATCGGTTTCGGTCTGCTCGTGGCCGTCCTGATTTTCTTGTTCGTGCCACTCCCGTATTACATCACGTATCCGGGCGAGGCGACGACGATCGAAGAGTTCATGACGGTCGAGGGCGGGGACAAAGAACCGGGCGAACTGAAGATGGTGACCATCTCGCAACGCCGGGCGACACCGCTCTGGCTCGTCGGCAGCTGGTTCACCCCGTTCACGGAGGCGAGTCCGGCCAGCCGCTATCTGTATGACGGGGAAAGCGAGGCGGACTACGAACGCAGACAAGAGTTGTTGATGTCGTCGTCGCAACAAGCGGCGATTCAATACGCCTATGAGTTGGCGGACGCCGATGTGACGGTGACGTTTGACGGCATGTACGTCTCGGCCCCAATCACGGGGTCGCTCGCCGCGAACGTCTTGAAGCCGGGTGACATCATCACGGCGCTCGATGGGCAATCGTTCGCGTCGCGCCTTGACTTTATCGAACGCGTCGCCTCATTTGAAGCCGGCGATGAAGTCTCTGTCACGCTTGAACGTGACGGTCGCGAACGTGAGGTCGATACGCTGATTCAACCGATTGACCGGAGCGGGGACCGGGTCGGGCTTGGGATTTATGAGCCGCTGCCCGTCCAGGACGTGCGCACGGACCCGGACGTCTCGTTCGAACTGACGACCGTCGGCGGACCGTCGGCCGGCCTCATGTTCACGCTCGAGATTTTTGATCAGTTGACGCCGGGCGATTTGACGGGCGGTGCCGTCATTGCCGGAACGGGAACGGTCGATGAGTTAGGGAACGTCGGGCCGATTGGCGGGGCATGGCAAAAAATCGTAGCTGCGGACGAGGCTGGGGCATCCGTGTTCTTCGTGCCGGCCGGGTCGAACTACGACGAGGCGATGGAGTCGCTCGACCGACTCGAGAGCGACATTGAAGTCGTTCCCGTCAAGACGGTCGAGGAAGCCATCGATTATTTAGAGTCGATGAATTGAGGAGTTTGCATATGTTCGACGAGTGACCGATTTCCGAGCGGAAGGCGATACGCCTCGGTCACTCGAGCCTCGAACGCAAGATCGGGATGGTACTTGCTGAGGAGCGGTACGTCTTTTTTTATGTCCTTTAACACAGTGCGCCCGATTGTGTTGAACGCGAGCGGTCGGATATACGGTACGTCGTCGAACCGTTCCGGCAACTCGTCCTGTCGCCAATGGATGAGGATGGCGACGAGCGCGCGTTGGATGGACGTCCGGGTATAACGTCTCGTCAATAAGCGGGCGAGCGCCTGTTCGAATGTCGGCTCGAGCCCGGCTTGAATCAAGCGGGGCGACAGCGAGCTGTCGATACCGACGAGTTGCTCAAGTACGTCTTTCGGGGTCGTCCGCAGCTTATATTGAAGGACGGGCCAATAAAGTGACCAATGCGCCATCGGATTGTCCTGAAACAGCGTTCTCGTGGCGTCAGGGACGGCCCGGACCATACCTGACTCTAAGTAGTGGGCGCGCACGCCCGTGGCCGACATGACGTCTGAGACGCTCGGGTCATGGTATCCGGCCCCGAGACGGCGAATCGTGTGCAGTTCGATGGACGTCGCCGCTTTCGCGTAGTGATAGGCGAGAATGTTGTTCGGGAGCGTCAAATCAAAGTCGGGATAGAGTGACCCGAACGCCTCGCTCGACGCCTTGGCGGAAGAACGTCCATTGTCCAACGCTTCTTTGAACGCCGTCTGATAGGCTGGAGTCGCTTCGATGTTGGCCGCCGCCGCCTGGGTAACGGCGCTGATGTCGCCGCTCTCGCTACCGAAGGACAGCGTTTGACAACGTACGCGCTCGGCGATGGCGACCGCGGCGCTCGCGAACCGGTCGGCCCGTTGCACGCCGAAACGCGTCGGGAGTTCGATGACGAGGTCGATCGCGCCCGTTTGGACGGCGGCGCGGGCCCGGCTCCATTTGTCGAAAGCTGCCGGCTCGCCGCGCTGGGTGAACTGGGCACTCATGACGGCGATGACAGCGTCAGCGTCGGTTTCGATCCGGGCTCGTTCCGCCTGATGGAGGTGCCCGTTATGGAACGGATTGTACTCGGCAATGATGGCCGTTTTTCGCATAAAATTACTCCTTTGCATTGTCGATTGGATTGGTGTAAGATGGATAAGTACGCTTTGGCAAAGCGCCGTCGTCAACTGATTTTAGTGTAAAGAAAAAACATTGACAAAACAAGTTGGCCTATCTATAATTCATATTGTTGCAATTGAGGTGATTCGGATGAAGTGGTCTATTGCACAGCTACTTAAGCTACGAAACCAGGGTGACAGTTTTACCATCGATGAGATGGTCGAACTACCAGAGCTTACTCAGCTCCATCCGGATATCCGTTCGATTCGTCCGGTGCATGTGCACGGGAATGCGTCGTTCACATCTAATCAAGTTACATTCAATCTGAAGATTCAAGGTGACCTGACGTTGCCAGATGCGCGTACGTTGGATGATGTCATTTATGAATTCGATATTGAATCGCTCGAGCCTTTCTTTTTGGAGAATGGGCGTTATACGGAGCAATTCGATGATGTCAATTTGCCAGAAGGAAATACGATTGATCTGCGACCGATCGTAAAAGAGCTCATCATGTTAGACGTCCCAATGCAAATCTTTGGGAACGAAACAGACAAAACTCAGGTTGAAGGGGAAGGCTGGTCCGTCATTGACGAGCAGCCGGACGACCAACCAAAAATTGACCCGCGCCTCGCGGGGCTCGCTGACTTGTTCTCTAAAAAAGAGGACGAGAACGGCTAACTTTTCAAGGAGGTGGACAACGATGGCAGTACCATTCCGTAGAACGTCGAAAACTCGCAAACGTCTTCGTCGTACTCACTTCAAACTCAACGTACCTGGTATGAACGAGTGCCCGAACTGTGGCGAAATGAAGCTTTCTCACCGTGTATGCAAATCTTGCGGACACTACAACGGTAAAGAAGTAACAAGCAAATAATGCGAAAAGAAGCGGTCTCCTCGGAGGCCGCTTCTTTTTTTATTTTTGGGTCGTGGAAACAGATTGTGGTAAACTTTTCAGTGCAGACTAGACGTGGAGGGATGGCCAATGAAGCCGATTAAACGAATTGGGATTATCGGGAACGGCGCCGTCGGCATGTTGATGGCTTCGCTGTTCGAACCGGACTATACGGTGACGCTCTATGGCCGTGTCGACGAGGCATCGACTGTGACGATCGAACGTACCGGCGTCACGCAGGGAACGGTTCAGGTTCGCCTCTGTCCGGTGACGAAAATCATTGAGACGGAGCAGGACGTGTTCTTTGTGACGACGAAAGCGCATCAGGTCGAGGCGGCGACGGAACGATTGTCCGGCGACGTGCCCGTATTCATCTGTTCGAACGGAATCGCGCATCTCGACTATGCACGTACGAAAGGATTCCACCTCGGTGTGGTCGAACATGGTGTGAGCCGCGACGGCGATCGGCTCCAGCATACCGGGCTCGGGCGCATCCGCATCGGCAGCCTCGGCTCGCTCGAAGAGATGTCGTTCAACGCATCTCCACTCGATGTCGTCTGGGAGACGGATATCGAACAAGTCGTCACCGAGAAACTATTCGCCAACGCAATCATCAATCCGATTACGGCGCTCTGCCGTGTCGAGAACGGTGCGGTCGCCATACCGCCTTGCCGCGATATCGCGACGGCGCTTTACGAAGAACTGACGATGTTGTTCGACCGTCACGTCCCGTATACATATATCGACACGATTATCGACAAGACGGCACACAATCGTTCTTCGATGCTACGTGACATCGAGGCGGGGCGCCAGACCGAGGTCGATGCCATCTTGACGCCGCTCTTGAAACGGGCCGATGAACGAGGCGTCACATTGACCGTCATTCCGGTCATGCAAAAATTAATTTTAGGAGCGAGCGTATCGTGCTAGTGTATATCGTTTCATTTCCACTCGTCATTTGGTTTATGGTGTATATGATACTTAGAAAAATTATGCCGAAATCGGTTAATACGTTCAAACTCGCCTGTGATGCCGGCGTCATCCTTTGGTTTTATGCCTGTGCGGTGCTGCTCGAAGCGATCGTCGGGGTCGATTTGATTTGGCTGTTGCTTGCGGTCTGTGCCGCCATCTTTCCGGCCAACGCGATTTGGCAACGGATTCGCCATGAGGATGTCGTCTATTCGAAGATGTTCGTGCACGGATGGCGCCTATTGTTTTTGGTGCTCGTCCCGACCCACATCGTCTTGTTTACGATCGGCATCGCACGAGAGATGATGTATTAATCGTTTGAAAGGAAGTCGTTATACGTGAGGATAGAGTCGCTAGATGCCATGTACGCCCCGTCGTCCCCGATGATACAAGTGGAGACGGGCTATTCGAAATGGCTGGACTATACAGGGATGGATGAGCTCGAGGTGAGGGCGGACGAATTGACGAACCGTCCCTTCACGCATTTGCCCGCGCTCGTCGACATTTTGCGAGACCAACAAACCGTCCACGGTCCGATTTCTCCGGCGCTCGAATCAAAACTCGAAGCGTTGGCCGCCGGTGAGGCGTTCACGATGGTGACCGGGCAACAAGTCGGGGTGTTCGGCGGTCCGTTGTTCGCGGTGTATAAACTGTTGACCGTGCTGAAGAAGGCCAAGCAGGCGGAAGCGAAATTGAATAAACCGGTCATCCCCATCTTTTGGATGGCGACGGAAGATCACGACTACGCGGAAATCAACCACGTCTTCGTCAGCCAACCGCTGTCGCGTCAACTGCGCAAAGAGGCGCTCTCGACCGTCCCGCTTGCCGGAAAGGCGTCGGTCGGGGAATTGGAGTTCGACCGCCTAAAAATCGAACTCGTGCAAATGTTGCAGCACCTCTTGTTATCCGAGACGGAGACGCGCTACACGACGACGCTCTATCATGAGCTCGTCGATGTGATTCAAGCGAGCCATTCGTTCGCGCAATTCTTCGGTCAGATGATGCGCCGGTTTGTCGGCACCGACTTCATCTTGTTCGACCCGCATCAACCGGACGTTCGGGCTCTCGAGCGCGATGCGTTCAAACGGTTGATTACGGAACACGACCGCTTGCATGCGGCGCTGCACGATGCGTTCGAGGACGGGATGCCGACCGTCGAGCTGAACCGGGAAGCGGCCCATCTGTTCTATCACGACGGGACGCGCGAACTGTTGACGAAGCAGGACGGGCTCTTCACGACGAAACGGGGACACCGCTTCACCGAGGCCGAGCTGATTCAGCAAGTGGAGGCGCACCCAGAGCGGTTCTCGAACAACGTCGTGTCCCGTCCGCTCATGCAGGACCACTTGTTCCCGACGCTCGCCTATATCGCCGGTCCCGGTGAAATCGCCTATTGGCTTCAACTGCGGCCTTTGTTCCACGTCCTCGATTGGAAGATGCCGCTGTTGATTCCACGGCTCGGGGCCGTGCTCGTCTCGGCGAACGATGAGAAGAAGCTCGCCCAAGAAGGCGTGACGCTCGTCGACTATTTGGCGGACCCGTTACCGGACCACACGTTCGACGACGAAACGTTCGACCAAAACCTGTATGCGTACCGGACGCTCACGGAAGCGATCGGGCGCGAGGCAGGCAAGCAGGGGCACCGGTTTGATGCCAAGGCGCGCCATGTGCTCGAACGACTCGCCGATGAGATGCGTGCCGAAGCGAAGCGCGACCAGTACCGCTTGAACAGTCGCCGGATTCATCTATCGACACGACTCTTGCCGATGGACGCCCCGCAAGAACGGATATGGTCGATGGTCCCGTTGTTGAACCGTCACGGCCTCGATTTGTTCGAGCGCTTGCGCCGGTCTTATGAACAAGTGGATTTCGAGCGATGTTTGGTCAAATTGTAAGCGAAATGAGTGCGATGGAGATGGTTCCCAGAAATTTGTGGGAACCATTTTTTGTTTGTTACCTTTTTGTTTCCTCTTTTCGCTAAAAAGCTATGCGGCGCTTGACATTTTTATGATAAAGTAAACGTAATAAAATAGTTGAAAAATGTAGGTTGAGAGGATTTTTGTATGTTTGAGCATGAAACGGTATTAAAAATGGAGTCCATTGAGGGATTAAATATTAAGCCAGACGGGATTTATGTCGATTGTACGTTAGGAGGAGCCGGTCACAGCGAAGAGATCGTCAAGCGTTTGACGACAGGCCATCTGTACGCCTTCGACCAAGACGACGTCGCGCTCAAGCACGCGAGTGAGCGGCTGGCTCCATATGAGGACCGGGTTACGTTCATTAAAAGCAACTTCGTCCATTTGAAAGACGAACTGTTGGCGCGGGGAATCACTCAGGTCGATGGGGTATTGTTCGACCTTGGCGTGTCGTCGCCGCAGCTCGATGAGGCCGAACGTGGCTTTAGCTACAATTACGACGCACCGCTCGATATGCGTATGGACCGTTCCCGCGAGCTGTCCGCGTATCACGTCGTCAACGAATGGCCGTTCGGAGATCTTGCCCGCATCTTCTTTACATACGGGGAAGAAAAATTCTCCAAACAGATTGCGCGCAAGATTGAGCAGGCCCGTGCCGTCAAACCGATTGAGACGACGTTCGAACTCGTCGAATTGATTAAAGACGCGATTCCGGCGCCGGCCCGACGAAAAGGCGGTCATCCTGCGAAGCGGACGTTCCAAGCCATTCGCATCGCCGTCAACGATGAGTTGAACGTGTTCGACCGTGCCGTCCAAGACGCGATCGACATGCTCGCCATCAATGGACGCATTTGCGTCATCACGTTCCACTCGTTAGAAGATCGAATTTGTAAGCAAGTATTTAAAGAGAAAAGCCAGCATCCGCCGTTACCACCCGGATTGCCGGTCATCCCGAAAGAGTTTGAACCCGAACTGAAATTGATCACGCGCAAGCCGATTACAGCCGGGGACGACGAGCTCGAAGGCAACCGCCGGGCCCGTTCTGCCAAACTCCGGGTCGCAGAAAAACAAAAATAGACTGTACGTAGGAGGGATACCTGATGCCAGAAGCTGCTCGCAAGGCTCTGCAGCCTCAAGTTACGCCGAATCGAAATCCGATTCCGCAAGAACGACCAATACCAGCTCCAAAACGACGTACGTTGACCTTGTTCGAATCCATCCTGTACCCGACCATGATTGGTTCAGTTGTCCTGTTCGGTGGCATCACGGTATCGAAACATAATGAAGCGTACAACATCATGCGCGATACGGCTCTGATCACACAAGAGACGAACACGATCGCTAAAGAGAACGAAGAATTGAAGTATGAGATCGCCCAACTAAGCTCACCTGAGAGAATCTATGCGATTGCTGAAAAGCTCGGAATGCAATTCAATGAGAACAACGTCAAGGTGATTGACTGATGAATTCTCTACAACAGAGTAAAAAAAGAGTGGCGTGGGTGGCGATTGTTTGCTTCACACCACTCTTTTTATTTTTTGTCGGTTGGTTCTTCTATTTGTCCGTCTTCCAGACGTACAAAGGAGAGAACATGCTCGCGTTCGCCGAGGAAGAGCGTTGGAAAGCGGTCAGTACGCTAAAAGCGGAGCGGGGCGAGATTTATGACCGGTTCGGACAACCGATCGCCATCAATATCCCTTCGTACCGAATCGTGGCCGTGTTGAAACTCGGCGGCGAGCGGGTCGAGGAAAAGACGCTCATGCCCGAGGAGTTCGCCGAGGCTGCGAAGCAGCTCGCGACCGTCATACCGATGGCCGAGGCCGACATTTTAAAGCGGCTCGAGCAGAACAAAGATCGCGGTCAAATCGAGTTCGGTGTTCCAGGGCGCGATTTGACGGTCGATCAAAAAGAAGAGATTGAAGCGTTCGAGATTCCAGGGGTCACGTTCGTGGAAGAACCGAAGCGCTACTATCCGAACAAAGTGTTCGCTTCAAGCGTCGTCGGCTACGCCCAGAAAATCGACCAGAACGGACGGATCGAACTCGTCGGTGAGCTCGGCATCGAAAAATCACTCAACGACGTCTTAAGTGAGTCGTACGGGTTGTATCGGTTCGAGAAAGACTTGGCTGGACGCCAAATCGTCTCGAGCGACGAGCAATTGAAGATCGACCCAGAAGACGGGGCCGACGTGCAACTCACGCTCGACCACCGGATTCAACAGCTGCTCGATACGAAAATGGAAGAGCTGTATCAAGAATACAAGCCGAAGAATGCGACGGCGATTATCATGGACCCGAAGACCGGCGAAATCATCGCCTTGTCGGACCGCCCTTCGTTCGACCCGAACACACGCGAAATCAGCTCGTATAGCAACTTCTCGGTCTCATCCCGCTTCGAGCCGGGATCGACGATGAAAATCTTCACGTTGGCCGCCGCCATCAACGAAGGCGTTTATAATCCGAATGAACTGTATAAATCGGGATCGTACAAGTATGGCAAGACCGTATTCAATGATTACAACATTACCGGATGGGGTACGATTCCTATGGTAGAAGGCGTCTGGCACTCGTCGAACGTCGCGTTCTCGATTCTCGCGAACGAGCGTCTCGGCTTGAGCCGCTACGAGGATTATTTCAACGCCTTCAAGTTCGATCAACGCACGGGCGTCGATTTACCGGGTGAGGTCAACAGCCAATTCGATTTCGAGAGCCCGTTGAACGTCTTGATCACGGCATGGGGCCAATCGACGGCCGTCACGCCGATGCAGATATTACAAGCGACGTCGGCCATCGCGACCGATGGGACGATGAAGCAACCCCATGTCATCAAGAAAGTCGTCAACCGTGAGACCGGTGAAACGATTCGGACGACGAATCCAAAAATCGTCGGACAACCGATCACGGCCGAGGCGGCCAAACAGACGCGGGAAGCGCTCGATGGCGTCGTCAACAGCGATGTCGGGACGGGGCAATTGTATGCCCTCGACAACTATCGCGTCGTCGGTAAGACCGGAACGGCGCAAATCGCCGAGAACGGGAAGTACTTGAGTGGACAATACATCCATTCGTTCGTCGGCATGGCGCCGGAAGACGACCCGGAACTCGTCATGTATATCGCCGTCGACCGTCCGAACGGTGACTCATCAACGACGGGACCACGCATCATGGCACCGCTGTTCAAAGATGTGATGGACGTCGCGCTCCGCTATCGGAGCGTCGAGCCAGACAAGCAAGCGAAATCGATTGACGCCTCGACGAAAACGACGGCATCGTTCGTCGACCAAGGTCGTGACGACGCTGTGAAGGAAGCCAAAGCGGCCGCGTTCACACCGGTGGCACTCGGTAACGGTGAGACGGTCACGGCGCAAAGTCCGGTCGAAGGCCAACCGTACGTCGTCGGTGAGCGGTTGCTGTTAAAGACGGAGGACTCGTTCACGATGCCGACGCTCAAGGGCTGGTCACTTCGTGATGTGAAACGACTGGCGACGCTGTATCAATTGAATTTAGAAATAGACGGCACCGGCTTCGTCACGTCCCAATCGATTGGGAAAGGCAAGCCCGTCAAGACGGGAGCGACACTCAAAGTGAGGCTCGCGTCACCGTCGAACTAACGCAAAGGGATGAAGAGGGCCTCGGCTCTCTTTTCCTTTGTCACAGGAGGAAATGGTTATGGAACAGTTGACGATTCAAACACTCGCATCTTGGTTTGGGATGGAAATACAGGATTCGCGTGAGGTACGCCACGTCGCGACCGACTCGCGAGACGACAATGCCGACGGCTTGTTCGTCCCGATTATCGGGGCACGCGTCGATGGACATGATTACATCGAGGCTGCCATCAAGCAAGGGGCGATCGTGACGTTTTGGGAACAAGACCGTCCGTTACCGGAAGGGATTATCGCCATCCCGGTCGCATCACCGTTGACAGCGCTCCAAGAAGCGGCGGCCCGCTATTTGGCGGAAATCAATCCGAAAGTCGTCGCCATCACCGGCTCGAACGGGAAGACGTCAACGAAAGACATGATTGCCGTCGTGCTCGGTGAGACGTTCAAGACGCACAAGACGGCCGGGAACTTCAATTCGGACGTCGGATTGCCGCTCACCGTGCTCCGGATGCCACGGGACACCGAAGTCGCCGTCCTCGAGATGGGCATGAACGGATTCGGGCAAATCGAACTGTTATCGAAACTCGCCAAACCGGATATCGCCTTCGTCACGAACATCGGCGAGTCACACGGTGAACAAGTCGGGGGGCGCGAGGGGATCGCCAAGGCGAAGCTCGAGATTAAAGCCGGGTTGAAACCGGACGGCGTCTTAATCGTCGATGCCGACGAGCCGCTCCTTAATGAAGCGGGCGGGTACCGCGTCGGATACGACTCGACCGCGGACGGTAAGCTCGAAGTCGTGGAGGCGACGTTTGACGCCTCGATTTTCCGCTACAATAACGAGCTGTACGAATTGAAAGTGCTCGGGGCCCACCAAATCCGTAACGCCGCCTATGCGATCGCCTGCGGTCTCAAGTTCGGATTAGGACATGACACGATTCAACGCGGTCTCGACCGCGTCCAGTTGACGTCGATGCGGATGGAGAAACGGATGTTCGGCGACGCCCACTTGGTCAATGACGCCTATAACGCGAGCCCGACCTCGATGATTGCCGCCGTCGAGACGATTAAAACGCTAGAAGGGTTCTCACGCCGCGTCCTCGTCCTCGGGGACATGTATGAACTCGGGACGGACGAGGTCGCCCAGCACGAACAAGTCGGCCACGCCATCACGGCACCGGTCACGGATTGCGTGCTCATCGGAGAGAAAGCGAAATGGATTGCGGCAGGCATCACCGACCCGCGTGTGAACGTGACGATGGTGCCGACGGTCGAGGAAGCGAAAGTCCTCCTCGGCAGTTATCAACGCCCCCAGACTGTGATATTGTTAAAAGCATCGCGAGGACTGGCGCTCGAGCGTCTAGTTCAATAAACAGAGTAGTGAGGTACGAACATGTTAATCAGTTTAATCGTCTTAATCAGTTCATTATTGACCGTATTGGTCGTCATGCCGCGGGCCATCCCGGCACTGCATAACTTAAAGTTTGGCCAAGAAATCCGTGACGTAGGTCCAGATTGGCATCAAAAGAAATCAGGCACGCCGACGATGGGCGGAATCATCATCTTGCTCGCCCTTATCATCGGATTCCTCATCTCAGTCGTCTTCGGTGAAGACGTCGCTGGGTTTGGCACGCTCTTGTTCGTGACTCTCGCCTTCGGGGTGATCGGCTTCCTCGACGACTACATCAAAGTCGTCAATAAACGCAACCTCGGTTTGACGTCGCTTCAGAAATTGATCGGTCAAATCGTCGTCTCGGTCTTATTCGTTTGGTTCCTCTCCCTCGGTGGGGCACTCGATACGACGATTCAAATCCCGTTCACTTCGATCGCGTTTGATACGGGCTGGTTGTATGTCGCCATCGTCATCTTCTGGCTCGTCGGCTTCTCGAACGCGGTCAACTTGACAGACGGCCTCGACGGTCTCGTCTCGTTCTCGGCCATCCCGACGTTCGCCTTCTTCGGCATCTATGCGCTCGGACAAGACGAAGCGGGCATCGCTTGGTTCGCCTTCAGTGCGGTCGGCGCCTTGCTCGGCTTCCTCGTCTTCAATAAATACCCGGCGAAAATCTTTATGGGTGACACGGGATCGCTCGCCCTCGGTGGTGCGGTCGCCGGCCTCGCGCTCATGCTCAAGCTCGAGCTGTTGCTCGTCTTCGTCGGAATCATCTTTGTCATCGAGACGCTTAGCGTCATCTTGCAAGTGCTCTCGTTCAAGACGACGGGCAAACGAATCTTTAAGATGAGCCCGATTCATCACCATTTCGAAATGGTCGGTTGGTCAGAATGGCGCATCGTCTTGACGTTCGGTGGAATTAGTTTGATCACGGCAGTCTTGTCGTTACTACTCATGTAATGGATGGTGGAAGACATGCAACAACAGTGGAACGATAAACGAGTCCTCGTACTCGGCGCGGCACGGAGCGGCATCGCCGCAGCCGCTTACTTAAGAAATGTCGGCGCGGACGTGACCCTCAATACCGGGAGCGAACCGTCAACGGAAGAACGGATGAAAATTGAAGCGCTCGGCATCAACGGCGTTTTCGGTGCCCATCCGCTCGAATTGCTCGACACGACGGACATGATTGTCAAAAACCCGGGAATCCCGTATCACATCCCGCTCCTTCAAGCAGCGCTTGAGCGGAACATCCCGATTTATACAGAAGTGGAACTCGCCTACTTGGCGACCGATGCCACGTTCGTCGCCATCACCGGCTCGAACGGGAAAACGACGACGACCACGCTCGTTCATGAATTGCTCAAAGGGGGAAGTCGTCCTGTCCATGTGGCAGGGAATATCGGTTTCCCGGCAATCGAAGTCGCATCGAAAGCGAAGCAGGGCGACATCATCGTCATCGAACTATCGAGCTTCCAACTGATGGGCGTTGAGCAGTTCCATCCGCAAGCGGCGGCACTGTTGAACTTGTCACCGGCGCATTTGGATTATCATGGTGACTTCGAATCGTATGCCGACGCCAAAGGGAACTTGTTCCGGAACATGACGGCATCAGACCGTGTCGTCGTCAAAGGCAGTGACACCGAAGTGATGAAACGCGTCCCGGCCGATCTCGATGCTTCGACGTTCGGTTACGACAGCGGGGATGCGCATGTCACCGACGGCTGGATTACGTTGCACGGCAAGCGGGTCATCCGGGTCGAGGATCTCGCCCTCGGCGGGGCCCATAACGTGGAGAACGTGTTGGCAGCCTTGTTGCTCGTTGAACCGTTCGATATCCCGGCCGAACATATCGATCGTGTGTTGCGCACGTTCGGTGGCGTGGCCCACCGAACGGAAAGTCTTGGCCAAGTGCTCGGACGCCGGGTTTATAACGACTCGAAAGCGACGAACAACGTGGCGGCCGAAGCGGCATTGAGCGGATTCGATGCTCCGATCGTTTGGGTGTGCGGGGGACTTGAACGTGGAGCCGAATTGGATTCACTCATTCCGGCGCTCGGACGCGTCAAAGCCATCGTCTCGTACGGTGAGACGGCAGGGCGTTTCCAAGCACTCGGTGAAGCCGAGCAGATTCCATCGTTCGCGGTCGATACGCTCGACGCAGCCGTCCCGCTCGCATTTGAACAGTCAGCCCCAGACGACGTGATTTTATTGTCACCGGCCTGTGCGAGCTGGGACCAATATAAGACGTTTGAAGAGCGCGGCGAACATTTCGTCCGCCTCGTCCATGCATATGAGGAGGCCAATCGATGAAAATCATGATTTCTGGTGGAGGAACGGGTGGTCATATCTACCCGGCACTCGCTCTCCTTGATACGCTCAAACAGCGCCATCCGAACCTCGAGGTGCTCTACATTGGCACTGAGAACGGTCTCGAGGCCGATCTCGTCCCACGCGCTGGTGTGCCGTTCAAATCGATTCGAATCGCCGGGCTCAAACGGTCGTTGTCGCTAGATAACGTCAAGACGGCCTATTGGTTTGTCCAATCTGTCCTGACGTTGCGTAAAGAGATGAAGACGTTCCGTCCGGACGTCGTCATCGGCACGGGCGGATTCGTCTCAGGTCCGGTCGTCTTCACCGCACAACAACTCGGCATCCCGACGATTCTGCATGAACAGAACAGCATCCCAGGCTTGACGAACAAGTTCTTGTCGAAGAAAGCCGACCGGGTCGCCTTGTCGTTCGCCGGTTCGGAATCACAGTTCCCTGATGCGAACGTCCGCGTCATCGGTAACCCGCGCGGGAGCGAAGTGTTGAAGACGACGGTGAACGAAACGTCCGTCCGGGCCGAATATGGTATCGATGAACGTCCAATCGTCTTGATTTACGGCGGCAGCCGCGGAGCCGAGGCCATCAACCGGGCCGTCATCGAGGCCATCCCGGAACTTGCGACCGAACCGGTGAACGTGCTCTACGTGACCGGGAACGTCCATTATGACAACGTCGTGGCGAAGGCGCCAAAAGCCGATAACGTCCATGTGTTGCCATACGTTTACGACATGCCTGAACTGCTCGCGTGTGCGAGTCTCGTCGTGTCGCGGGCCGGTGCCTCGACCATCTCGGAATTGACGGCGCTCGGTTTGCCGAGCATCTTGATTCCGAGTCCGTACGTGACGGCCGACCATCAGACGAAAAACGCCTCGGCGCTCGTCGAAAGCGGCGCGGCCGAACTGATTAAAGAAGGGGATTTGTCGGGCGAGACGCTCGTTCGCTCGATCCGACACGTATTGGCCCATCATGATGAGATGGCCGCAGCCTCGAAACGGTTAGGATTCCCGCACGCCGCGGAGTCGCTCGCCGACCTCGTCGAAGAAGTCCGCGCTTGAAAGGAGAGTAGCCATGGAGACACGTCAGAATACCGTTCGTAGTTTGGAAGACCGAATCCCGTATATGAAAGATCAACGTCGTAAGAAAGCGAACCGACGTTTGTCGACGATCCTGTTGTTGTTCGCGGTGTTGATTGCGCTCGTCGTATATATGCAGACATCGGTGTCTGACGTGAAAGCGGTGAACGTGAACGGCCTGTCCTGGTTGACAGAAGCGTATGTGCTCGCCGAAACGGATATCGACACGTCCACGAAAATCGTTCAAGTGTCGCCGAACGGGATTGAACGGGAACTTCGTAAAGTGCCTGGCGTGAAAGACGTCTCGGTCGATCGCTCCTGGTATAACGTCGTGACGATTGACGTCGAAGAAGAGAAAATGATCGCCTATTCACGAACGGACGAAGAGGAAGTCGTCGTCCTCGCTGACGGTTCTTTGCACCCGACTGGATCGATTACGGATCCAGAGAAGCTAAAAGACGGTCCGTTGTTGCGTGAATTCACCGATGCGGCGGAACTCGAGAAAATCGCGAGTGAGCTCGAGCAAGTCGATGACGCGATGCGGGCCAGGATGTCAGAGATTGTCTTCTCGAAACAGAAAGGCGAACCGACACGATATGAGATTTATATGAACGACGGCAACACGATTCAGACGCCGACGTTCAAGCTCAGTCAAACGGTATCCAAGTACGGCGAAATCTATGAGAATATTCCAAAAGGACAGCGGGGAACCGTCGTCATGGATGGCGGATATTATTTCGTTCCGTACGAAAAACCGAAAGAATAATCTGAATTTTTACAGCCCTTAGACACATAAGGGCTGTTTTTTTATCGATTGTAATCGAATTGACACCCCAAAACCGCGTAATTTGTAGGATTCTACCTTTTCTCACTATCTTATTTGTTGTAAACTTAGACGTGAGATATCTTGCCGGACCTAACAATATTTTTGGATATCTGTAACAATGTAACGGAATTCAAGCACAGAAATTAAAGCGCGGAGGTGTTTCCCTTTTGGAAGCGAATGGTTATGTGGCCGCATTGGATATAGGAACGTCAGAAATTAAGCTCGTCGTGGGTGAACTACTCGGGGGAACGCTTAACATTTTGGCGGAGGGGTGTGCCCCGTCTGCAGGAGTAAAACGTGGCGCCGTCGTCGACATCGATAAGACGGTTCAAGCCATCAAGCAAGCCGTCGAACATGCCGAAGCGGCGCTCGGTGATCAAATTCGGTCGGTATACGTTGCCATCGAAGGGGAACATATCCAAATCGCCCCATGTCATGGAATTGCATCGGTCAAACGAGAAGACCAAGAAATCACGGACACAGACGTCATCGAAGTCATCAATTCGGCGCAAGTCATGCGCTTGCCGGATGAGATGAGTGTCATCGATGTGATTCCGTCTTCCTTCACGGTCGACCAACAGACAGGTGTCGTCGATCCCCGGGGCATGCTCGGTTATCGCTTAGAGATGCACGGCAAGATGGTGACCGGTTCGAAGACGATTTTACATAGCATTCGTCGTTCCATCGAACGGGCGGGACTGAAACTAGAAGGTTTCGTCCTCGGCAACTTGGCGCTCGGCATGAGTGCGGCATCGGTCGATGAAATCGATTTAGGCATCGGCTTGGTCGATATCGGTCATGAAAAGACGACCGTCTCGGTCTTCTATCGAGGCGACCTCGTCTACTCATATATCCTTCCGGTCGGAGGCGATCATATGACGCGCGACTTGGTGTACAAGCTCAACTGTAAATACCAAGACGCCAAAGTGGCGAAAGAAGAGTACGGACTTGCCCTCGAAGAGATGGCGGACGCCTCAGAAGGGTTCTCGTTCACGAACATCAACGGGGAAGTCACGTTCGAACCGCAGTCAGAAATTAGTTACGTTTTAGAGGCAAGAATAGAGGAAATGTTCACGCTTGTGTTGAATAGAGTGCAAAAGGTAGGCGTTCCAACGCTCAGCGGAGGTTATCTCCTCTGTGGTGGGGCCGCTGCTTTACCTGGCATCCAAGAACTAGCGACTCGTGTCATGGGTCAAAAGACGAGACTGTATCAGCCATCGTCGATTGGCGTCAGACATCCGAAATACGCGACCGCGGTCGGCGTCCTCAAGTACGTGCTCATGAGCGATCACCACGTCTCGAAGTCACGACTTGAAAAGCCGGATGACCGTGTGGCCGTCGCAAAACCAGACGGCACGTCTCAAACCGGGAACGTCCAAGACCACGACGATGATGTGGAACCGGACGACCGCGAGACGAAAAACGGTTTCGGTCGATTAATGGAAAAATTATTTGGCGTGTAAATTTGACGTTGTGTTAACAATTGGAAATTACGTAGGGGGATACCTGAAATGATGTACTTTGATGAGGCGATTGACGCCGTAGCAAAAATTAAAGTAATTGGAGTCGGGGGCGGCGGGTCAAACGCTGTCAACCGCATGATCGAGCACGGAGTACAAGGTGTCGAGTTCATCGCCGTCAACACGGACGCGCAAGCACTCAACATGTCGAAAGCGGACGTTAAGCTTCAACTCGGAGCGAAATTGACGCGTGGCCTCGGTGCCGGCGCGAATCCGGATATCGGTAAAAAAGCGGCGGAAGAGAGCCGCGAGCAGTTGATTGAAGCGCTCGATGGCGCGGATATGGTCTTCGTCACAGCTGGTATGGGCGGAGGAACCGGAACGGGGGCAGCACCTGTCATCGCCGAGATTTCAAAAGAAATCGGAGCGCTCACGGTCGGTGTCGTCACGAAACCGTTCATGTTCGAAGGACGCAAACGGATGCAACACGCCCAACACGGGATTCAAGCGTTCAAAGAAAAAGTCGATACACTCATCGTCATTCCAAACGACAAGTTGCTTGAAATCGTCGAGCGCAACACGCCGATGATCGAAGCGTTCCGTGAAGCGGATAACGTCCTTCGCCAAGGTGTCCAAGGGATCACGGACTTGATCGCCATTCCTGGTCTCATCAACCTTGACTTCGCTGACGTCAAGACGATCATGACGGAAAAAGGTTCGGCACTCATGGGTGTCGGTGTCGCCACTGGCGAGAACCGTGCCGTCGAAGCAGCGAAGAAAGCCATCTCATCTCCACTTCTCGAGTCTTCAATCGAAGGCGCGAAAGGTGTCTTGATGAACATCACAGGCGGACTTAGCCTCAGCTTGTATGAAGTCACGGAAGCAGCTCAAATCGTTCAAAGTGCCGCAGATGAAGAAGTGAACTTGATTTTCGGTTCGGTCATCAACGAAAACTTGAACGACGAGATTATCGTTACCGTGATCGCAACTGAATTCGCAGAAGAAGCGCAAGGGACGAACCCGTTCCTTCAACAACCGAAGAAACAACCGGAAGCTGAAGTGAACCGTGAGGCTCAACCGAAAGCGCAAGAAGCTGCGCCACAAGATGAAGGGAACTTCCATAGACCGGTCTATGGTGGGGACGTCCCAGACGAGACGATCAACATCCCAGCGTTCGTAAGACAACGCCGTAACTAAACAACAGGGGGTGCCGGTTCTCGGCATCCCCTTTTTCTAAAAAAGGAGAATCATATGCGACTGTTACATACATGGGAAACCGAAACGTATCGCTATCAGGCTTATGTGACGACCCGGACGGACGGACATAATGAAGGCAACGTCGGACTCCACGTCGGCGATGACGCAGATCAGGTCGTCGCCAATCGGGAGTACTTCTTTGACGCGGCCGGTCTTGCCCTCGCGGATTCGGTGTGGGCCGACCAAGTCCATCAGACGAACGTCGAAGTCGTCGGTGACGCCGACCGCGGCAAAGGCGCGTATTCCTATGACGAGACGATTCCGGCGACGGACGGCCTCATCACGACGGCCGACGCGTTGCCACTCGCCCTCGTCTTTGCCGACTGTGTCCCGCTCTTCTTCTGTGCCGAGGACCATGGCGTCATCGGTGTGGCCCATGCCGGGTGGAAAGGGACGGTCGGGAATATCGTCGCCGCGATGACGGATGCGTTCGCCACGCTCGGCGTTCCGGCCGAAGCCATCGACATGTTCGTCGGGCCGGCCATCACAGCCGAACATTATGAGGTCGACCGCCGCGTCCTGGATGCGGTCGAAGCGGTCTCACCGGCTGCGTATGCATCAGCGGTCATGGACGAACGAGCGGGCCATGCCCGTCTATCCCTGCAGCAAGTGAACGAGACGCTCGCTGTGGAACGAAATATCGAGGTCACCCAATCGAACTTGTCGACCGTTTCTGATCAGACGTTTTTCTCGTATCGGAATGGAGACGCCAAGCGTCGTTTTGCGGCCGTCCTCGTCAAGGAGAAGAAATCGTGAGTATAGCCAATAATGTGAAGCAAGTCAGACAGACGATCGACGCGCATCGGGCCGATCAAGCGGTGACGCTCATCGCGGTCACGAAATCGGTCGGTCCCGACGTGGCGAACGCCCTCTATGCAGAAGGCATCCGCGACTTCGGCGAAAATCGTCCCGAAGGATTGCTTGAGAAAGTCGAGCAGTTGCCGGCTGATGCCAAGTTCCATTTCATCGGCAGCCTGCAGACACGTAAAGTGAGACAAATTATCGACCATGTGGCAGCGATTCATTCGCTCGACCGCATCTCGCTCGCCGAAGAGATCGATAAACGCGCCCAAGGCGTGATCGATTGTTTCGTGCAAGTGAACGTATCGGGCGAAGCGTCAAAACATGGTCTCGAAAAAGAGGAAGTCATCCCGTTCATCGAGAACTGTAAACAGTATCCTCACGTGCGGATCATCGGCCTGATGACGATGGCCCCGTTCACAGAGGACGAGACGGTGATTCGGGAGACGTTCCGAAACTTGAGACAGTTGCGCGATGACGTCGCGCGTCATGCCTATGCGCATGCACCGTGTACCGAACTGTCAATGGGTATGTCGAACGACTACACGTTGGCAATCGAAGAAGGCGCATCGTTTGTTCGTATTGGAACCGTACTTGTGCAATAATATATTTTAAGGAGGAATCCGTTATGTCAATCAAAAACAAAATGAAGGACTTCTTTGGACTCGAGGAAGATCCGAACAACCAGTTCGAAGGAGACGAGTATGCTGTCGCCGAAACGAAGACACAACCGATGACGGAGGCAATCGTCAAAACGGAGGACCGTCCGAAAACATCGAACAATATCGTCGCGTTGAACACGAAGAAGAAAGAACGTTCAAAAGTCGTCTTGGCCGAGCCGCGTGTATTCGCTGAGGCCCAAGACATCAGCGACCAGTTGAAAGAAAACCGGGCCGTCATCGTCAACCTTCAACGGATGTCGAAAGAGCAGTCTCGTCAAGTCGTCAACTTCTTGTCAGGTGTCGTCTATGCGTTAGAAGGGACGATGACGTCGATTGGACATAACACGATTCTATGTACTCCGAACAACATCGAGTTGACGGGGTCGATCTCGAACTTGATTTCGGAGGACGAACTCAATAGTAAAGGGTGGTAACTGAATGGAAAATGCTATACCTGCGTTAGGCAACACGATCGTTACATTGCTTGGATATTATAGCTGGGTCTTGATTGCCTATATTTTATTATCGTGGTTCCCGAATGCGCGTGAATCAAAATTTGGTCAAATCTTGTCGTATCTGTGCGAACCGTTTTTGAATCCGTTTCGTCGCATCATCCCACCAATCGGCGGGATGCTCGACATCTCCCCAATCGTCGCTTTATTTGTGCTACGGATGGCGCAATTTGGAGTGCGTGCGATTTTCGGTATTTAAATGAGCGTCTTCGATCATTATCGACCGAATGAACGGGCATTTATCGAGCAAGTGCTCGATTGGGTTCAACAAGTCGAGGACAACTATATGTTGAAAGTGACGGACTTTTTAGATCCACGCGAGCAACAAATCGTCCGGCAACTCGTCGGCAAGCAGCTCGCGATTTACGAGGATGGCGGATTTGTCGGCGCGGAACGGCGTCGTCTCATCCTGGCCCCGGATTATTACGAGCTCGACCCGAACGACTTCGAGATTGCGATTCGTCAAATCGACTATCCGACCAAATTCGTCGAATTGACGCACCGTCAAGTGACGGGGACGCTCTTGAACGCCGGGTTGAAGCGGCAGAAGTTTGGAGACGTCGTCCTCGACGAGGGCATCGCGCAATTCGCCACGACGCGTGAGGCGGCCGGTTTCATCGAGATGAACGTCGATCGGGTCGGCAAGGCCCGGATTCGCATCTCAGAAGTGGCGCCCGAAGCCGTGCTCGTCGTACCGGAAGTCAAATGGAGCGATGAGTTCGGCATCGTCTCATCACTCCGATTTGACACGGTCGTCAGCGAAGTGCTCGGGTTATCCCGACAAAAAGCCCAGGCGCTCGTCAAACATGGAGACTGTAAAGTGAACCATAAACCGATCGATGATCCGAGCTTCATCCTTGAACCAGACGATTTGGTCTCGATCCGAGGGTATGGCCGTGTCAAACTGACGGCGATTCTCGGCTCGACAAAGCGTGAGAAAATAAAAATCCAGTATGGCATCATACGTTGAACTTAGGAGGAAAGTCGAATGGCGTTGACACCGATTGATATTCATAATAAAGAGTTCTCGACTCGTTTTCGCGGGTACGACATCGATGAGGTCAATGAATTTTTAGATCAAATCATTAAAGAATTTGAACTATTGATTCGTGAGAATAGAAGGTACGAAGAACTCGTCAACGATATGCAAGCTCGCATTGACTACTTCTCCTCGATGGAAGACACGTTGAACAAATCGATTATCGTCGCCCAAGAGGCAGCCGAAGAAGTGAAGACGAACGCGGCCAAGGAAGCGAGTCTCATTTTGAAGCAAGCTGAACGTGAGGCGCTCGCCCGTGAGGAAGAAGCGTCACGCAAAGAGCAGCTCGCCGAACGTGAAGTCATTCAAATGCTCAAGAAAGTCGAATTGTACCGGACCCGGTTCCGCGTCCTCGTCGATGCTCAGATGGAGCTCTTGAACAGTACAGAATGGGACACGATTGTCGGGGAGCCGCCGGTCCAGACGGTTCTTGACGATACGACCGAACTTGCGTATAATGACGACGAAGTCATACCAACAAAACATCACGGATAATACACAATACGTCGATTAGGACACGTCGATAAAGTCATACCTACGAAGCGACTTAGGGAAGGTGCAAGCCTAAGAGAAAGACTTTATCGGTATCCCCTATGAGTGTCGGGCTGAAGTTAGTAAGCGCGACCGCCTGACCTCGTTATCGGTTACCAAGAGCGGTCTCGAGGGTTTCCTTGAGATTAGTAGGGTGGTACCGCGAGTCGACCAACTCGTCCCTATTAGGGGCGGGTTTTTTTGTTGTCAAAAAAAAGTTGCAGGAGGAGTTTCAATGAACTACAAAGACACACTATTGATGCCTGACACAGAGTTCGCGATGCGCGGAAATCTGCCAAAACGTGAGCCAGCGATGCATGAGGCTTGGGAACAAATGGACCTATACAACCGCGTCCAAGAGAAAAACGCCGGGAAACCGCAATACATCCTTCACGACGGACCTCCGTACGCGAACGGCGACATCCATATGGGCCACGCGCTCAACAAAGTATTGAAAGACATCATCGTCCGTTTCAAATCATTGAACGGCTACCAGTCACCGATGATTCCGGGCTGGGACACACACGGTCTCCCAATCGAGAACGCGCTTCAAAAAGCGGGTGTCAACCGCAAAGAAATGACGGTCGCCGAGTTCCGTGAGAAGTGTGCAGCGTATGCGATGGAACAAGTGAACTCGCAACGTGAACAGTTCAAACGCCTCGGGTTGCTCGCTGACTTTGACAACCCGTACATCACGCTCCTCCCAGAATACGAAGCGGCTCAAATCCGTCTCTTCGGGACGATGGCCGAAAAAGGCTACATCTATAAAGGGAAGAAACCGGTCTATTGGTCACCTTCTTCTGAATCGGCGCTCGCTGAGGCGGAAATCGAATATTATGACAAGAAGTCACCGGCCATTTACGTGGCGTTCCAAGTCGTCGACGGGAAAGACGTTCTTCAGACGACCGATCATTTCGTCATCTGGACGACGACACCATGGACAATTCCAGCCAACCTCGGGATCGCGGTCAGCGACGAGTTGACGTATACGCGTATCGAGCATGACGGCAAAGGCTATATCGTCGCCGAATCGCTCGTGGAAGAAGTGACGACGGCACTCAAGTGGACGGATTACACGGTGAGCGGTTCTTGGAACGGACGTGAGTTCGAACACATGACGGCGCAACACCCGCTTTACGACCGGACCTCGCTCGTCATGATTGGCGATCACGTCACGGCTGATGCGACAGGTCTCGTCCATACGGCACCTGGACACGGGGAAGACGACTATCGTGTCGGACAAGCGTACGGACTCGACGTCTTGTGCCCGGTCGACGACCGTGGTTATATGACGGATGAGGCGCCAGGTTTCGAAGGCTTGTTCTATGAAGACGCGAACAAACAAATCGGGATGAAGCTCGAAGAGAACGGCTATCTCCTCAACTTGAAATTCATCAAACACTCGTACCCGCACGACTGGCGTACGAAGAAACCGGTCATCTTCCGCGCGACACCGCAATGGTTCGCCTCAATCAAAGACTTCCGTGCCGATATGCTCCGTGAAATCGAAGAAGTGAACTGGGTGCCGGAATGGGGCATGACACGTCTTTACAACATGGTCCGTGACCGTGGGGACTGGGTCATCAGCCGTCAACGTGCCTGGGGTGTTCCAATCCCGATCTTCTATGCCGAAGACGGAACGGAGATCATCACGAACGAGACGATCGAACATATCGCCAACTTGTTCCACGAGCACGGATCGAACGTCTGGTATGAGCGTGAAGCGAAAGACTTGTTGCCAGCAGGCTTCACACACCCGAACAGCCCGAACGGCGAGTTCCGTAAAGAGCTCGACATCATGGACGTTTGGTTCGACTCAGGTTCGTCACATGCGGGCGTACTCGAACAGCGCGACAACTTGCGCCGCCCGGCCGACTTGTACCTTGAAGGATCGGACCAATACCGCGGCTGGTTCAACTCGTCACTCTCGACGGCTGTCGCGACGACTGGCAAAGCGCCGTATCGCAACGTGCTCAGCCACGGTTTCGTTCTCGACGGAGACGGACGCAAGATGTCGAAGTCACTCGGTAACACGATTGCACCGAACGACCTCGTCAAACAGTACGGAGCAGAAATCGTCCGTCTTTGGGTGTCGTCGGTCGACTATCAGTCAGATGTCCGCGCGTCACACGATAACTTTAAACAAGTGTCGGAAGTATACCGGAAAATCCGCAACACGTTGCGCTTCTTGCTCGGTAACTTGAACGGATTCGACCCGTCGATGCGTGTCGCGTTCGAAGACATGCCGGAAGCGGACCGCTTCATGGCGACAAAACTCAAACAGCTTCAAGCGAAAGTCGTCAAAGCATACGACACGTTCGACTTCATGGCCGTCTATCACTTGAGCCATAACTTCTGTGTCAACGAGTTGTCGTCATTCTATCTCGACTTCACGAAAGATATCCTGTATATCGAGCGCGAAGATGATGCGCGTCGTCGTGCCGTTCAAACGGTCATGTATGACACGGTCGTCACGCTCACGAAATTGCTCGCCCCAATCCTTCCGCACACGGCGGATGAGGTGTGGCAAGAAGTGCCGGCGAAACAAGGGGATAGCGTCTTCTTGACGGACCTTGACGAAGTAGCGGCATTGTCGGAAGACGAGAAGGCGTTGCTTGCGAAATGGTCGAAGTTCCTCACGTTCCGTGACGACGTCTTGAAAGCGATCGAGATTGCACGTGGTGAGAAATTGATCGGGAAACCGCTCGAAGCGAAGTTGCTCGTCGCGCCGAAAGGTGAGACGAAACAGTTGCTCGAGACGATCGACAACGTGCGCCAATTGCTACAAGTGTCACAGCTTGATTACGTCGACTCGGCTGATGTCGATTATGCGACAGCCGAAATCAGCGTCTTGAAAGCTGATGGTGCCGCTTGTGCCCGCTGCTGGACGTACTCGATTGAACTTGGTCAAGACGAACAGCACCCAGAGCTTTGCCCGCGTTGTACAGAAGTCATCGCATAAGCCGGACCGGAGTGGCGATCGTCCACTCCGGTTTCTTATGACTTGAAAGGAGAATCTGATGAAACGTTACTACGGATTAGCACTTTTCCTCATTTTGCTCGACCAAGTGACCAAATGGATCGTCGTCCAGACGATGACGATCGGACAGTCGATTGAACTCATCCCTGAGTTGCTTTATTTGACGTCTTACCGTAATAAAGGTGCGGCTTGGGGCATGCTCGAAGGGCAGATGGTGTTCTTCTTTATCGTCACGGCCATCGTCGTCGTCGGTTTGATTTACTTCTTGCATAAAGAAGTGAACGGGTTCGATTTGCTCGGTTATAGCGTCGGGTTACTACTCGCCGGTGCCATCGGGAACTTTATCGACCGTCTCTTCCGCGGAGAAGTCGTCGACTTTGTCGACACGTACCCGTTCGGATACAACTTCCCCATTTTTAATGTCGCCGATATGGCGCTCACGTTCGGGGTCATCTTTATGATCATCGGCGTCTTGTTCGAAGAAAAATTAAACAAAGAAAGGGGACAATCGTAATGGAAACTTACACATTTGTCGCCGAAGAAAAGGCTCGTATCGATAAATGGATGAGCGAACAAAGTGATTGGTCACGTTCGCAAATCCAAGACTGGATCAAGGCGGGAGACCTGCTCGTCAATGGACAGATCGTCAAGCCGAACTATAAATTGCAAGAAGGCGACGAAATCGTCGTGACGGTCCCAGATGCCGTCGAACTCGAAGTGTTACCTGAGGATATCCCGCTCGACGTCGTCTATGAGGACGAGGATGTCATCGTCGTCAATAAGGCACGCGGCATGGTCGTCCATCCGGCGGCCGGCCATACGTCAGGGACGCTCGTCAACGCGCTCCTTTACCACTGTGACGATTTGTCAGGCATCAATGGCGTCAAACGTCCAGGCATCGTCCACCGCATCGACAAAGACACGACCGGTCTTCTCATGGTCGCGAAAAATGATGTGGCCCACGAATCGCTCGCGAGCCAGTTGAAGGATCGTAAAATCAAGCGTGAATATATCGCCCTCGTCCACGGCGAAGTCGCCCATGAACTTGGGACAATCGAAGCGCCAATCGGACGTGACACGAACGACCGTCAACGGATGACGGTGACCGACAAGAACGCGAAAGAAGCGATCACGCACTTCCGTCTGCTCGAGCGATACAAAGATTTCACGCTCGTCGAGTGTAAATTGGAGACGGGACGGACGCACCAAATCCGCGTTCACATGCGTTATATCGGCCATCCGCTTGCTGGTGACCCGAAATACGGTCCACGCCGTACGATTCAATTGAACGGTCAGGCGCTCCACGCGGCGACGCTCGGTTTCTTCCATCCACGCACGAACGAATGGCTTGAATTCGAGGCGAAACTCCCAGCCGACTTCGAGGCGGAGCTTGCCAAATTAGACAAAATCGAGAAAACGCGTTGACTTTCAACCGATTCCGATTTATAGTCTAGGAAGCATAACACCTTTAAACCCAGTCCAGAGAGGCTGTGAAAGGATTGTGGCCGCGGCCACGACACGTCGATTATTTGAGGCAGAGGTCTGCCCTCACATATGAAGACTTCCTTTTCCAGCCGGATGAGGAAGTCTTCTTTTTTTATATAATTTGTGAGAGGGGGGAACTAGTTGAAACGTTCCACCATTTTAGACGAAGCGGCCATCCGCCGCGCACTTACCCGAATTGCCCATGAGATTATCGAGCGAAACAAAGGGACGGACAACGTCGTACTCGTCGGGATTAAAACCAGAGGCGAGACGCTCGCCGACCGGCTCGCCCGCCGAATCGAAGAAATCGAAGGCAAACCGATTGCCCTCGGCAACTTAGACATCACGCTCTACCGGGATGACTTATCAAAGAAATCACTCGACCCGGAAGTGAAAGCGACCGAGTTACCGCATGATATCAACGGCAAGACGGTCGTCTTGATTGACGACGTCCTTTATACAGGCCGGACAGTGCGGGCTGCCATGGACGCGCTCGTCGACCACGGTCGGCCGGATTATATCCAGCTCGCCGTCTTGATCGACCGCGGACACCGTGAGTTACCGATTCGCCCCGACTTTGTCGGCAAGAACGTCCCGACGTCGAAGTCGGAACAAGTCGTCGTCAGACTCAGTGAAGTCGATGCGACCGACGAAGTATTCATCAAACAGCAATAATCAAAAACCTTTAAGGTGGTCCAGAGAGGCCAGGAAGGAGAACCACATATGAAACCCATCCTCAACATCCACGAGCGTCCCGCTCACTTACCGCAATGGCTGCTCTTCAGCCTGCAACACGTCTTCGCCATGTTCGGAGCGACGATTTTAGTCCCGATTTTGACGGGCCTAAGCACGTCCGTCGCCCTCGTCGCTTCCGGTGTGGCCACGCTCTCATTCCTAGCAATCACACGTTTCAAAGTCCCAACTTATCTCGGATCGAGCTTCGCGTACATCGCGCCGATTATCGCCGTCAGTCAACAATGGGGTGTCGAAGCCGCCTTGTTCGGAGGCATCATCGCCGGTTCCGTCTACGGCGTCGTCTCGCTCGTCATCTATAAGACAGGCGTGAACTGGTTGCTACGCTTGCTGCCGCCGGTCGTCGTCGGTCCGGTCATCATGGTCATCGGCTTATCGCTCGCACCGGTCGCCATCGACATGTCGATGAATAAGGACGGGGCATACAACGGAACGTTCATCACCGTCGCGTTGCTCACGCTCGGTATTACGATTCTCGCCATGACGACGCTCAAAGGAGTATGGGGCGCTGTTCCGATCTTGTTCGGAATCATCGGTGGTTACTTCATCGCCGCACTGTTCGGAATCATCGACTACTCGGCGCTCGGACAAGCGAGTTTGTTCCAACTGCCTGACTTCACGATGGTGTTCGTCGACTACATGCCGATGTGGCAAGTCGGGGCACTCCTCGCCATCGTCCCAGTCGCACTCGTCACGATGACGGAACATATCGGCGACCAGATGGTCACGTCGAAAATCATCGGCCGCGAGACGATGAAAGACCCAGGTCTCCATCGGACCCTCCTCGGCGACGGGGTCGGGAAAGCGGTCGCCTCGGCACTCGGTGGTCCACCGTGTACGACTTACGGTGAGAACAACGGGGTCATGGCTATCACGAAAGTGTATAGCGTCTACGTCATCGCCGGAGCGGCGCTCATGGCCATCAGTTTCGGATTCCTCGGACACGTCGAAGCGTTCATCTCGACGATTCCGAACCCGGTCAAAGGCGGCATCTCGATCCTCTTGTTCGGGGTCATCGCCTCGAACGGTCTCCGGACGATGGTCGAGAGCAACGTCGATCTCGCCGAGAAACGCAACCTCATCATCGCCTCGGTCATCCTCGTCATCGGACTCGGTGGGGCGATGGTTCAACTCGGTAGCTTCCCGGTCCAAGGGATGGCGCTCGCAACGGTCGTCGGGATTCTCTTGAACGCCTTCTTGCCAAAAGCGGAAAGCGTGGAAGAACCTGCTGCCGAAACAACTGAAGACACACGACAAGCAAGTAACTTTTAATTCGATCCCGTGAGGTCGGCAAAGTGAAGGCTCGTTTATTTGGGTGTGTTCTGCCCAGATAAAGGCGTCCCTTCACGTAGGTGAAGAGACGCCTTTTCTCTTTGCCTTCACATAAAAGGAGGAGACGAACATGAACATCATCAAACAACAACCGAAGCATTTTGTCAGCCTGGACACGCTATCCCTCGACGAGATTATGGGTTTGATCGAGGAGTCACTCCGCTATAAACAAGGGAACATGCCCCCATTGTTCGATGGGAAGACGGTCGCGAATTTATTCTTTGAAAACTCGACGCGAACGAAAAATTCGTTTCAAATGGCCGAACGGCACTTGAAGGTCCAGGAGATCCCGTTCGACGTGGCGACGTCATCGGTGACGAAAGGTGAGACGCTCTACGACACTTGCAAGACGCTCGAGGCGATCGGGGTCGATGCCCTCGTCATCCGCCATCCGGAGTCGGGCTACTACCATGAACTCGTCGAAACATTGAATATCCCGGTGTTGAACGGCGGTGACGGGAGCGGGGAACATCCGTCCCAGTCACTCCTCGACCTCGTCACGATCTTTGAAGAGTTCAAGACGTTCGAAGGATTGAATATCGCCATCTGCGGTGACCTCGTTCATAGCCGTGTCGCCCGCTCGAACGCCTCGGTGCTCAAGCGGCTCGGCGCGAACGTCGTCGGCTGTAGTCCCGCCTCCTGGTGGGACGAGTCGATGGGGCTCGAGCATCGTGACCTCGACGACGTGTTGGCCGACTGTGACGTCATCATGTTGCTGCGCGTCCAGCACGAACGCCACATCATGGGCGATATCTTCTCGAAAGAAGATTACCATGTACGCTACGGCTTGACGCCGGAACGCGTCGAGCGGATGAAACCGCAAGCCATCATCATGCATCCGGCCCCGGTCAATCGGGACGTCGAGATTGCCGGCAGTTTAATCGAACATCCACAGTCGCGTATCTTTCCACAGATGACGAACGGTGTTTACGCCCGGATGGCCATCTTAAATCGAGCATTAGGGGGACAATTATGATACTTCAACACGCAACTTGGTATGACGGGAATACGAAACGGACGACGACGCTATTGATTGAAGACGGCGAGATCCGCTCGGTCGACTATAACGGCACGACTGAAGGACACGAAGTGATTGATGCGACAGGGATGCTACTCATCCCAGGACTCGTCGATGTCCACGTCCACTTGCGCGAACCGGGTGGGGAGAAGAAAGAGACAATCAAGACCGGGACAGAGGCGGCTGCAGCCGGCGGATTCACCACAATCTGTGCGATGCCGAACACGCGTCCGGTCCCAGACGACCGCGCAACGATGGACCAGCTGTTGGCTAAAATCGAGCAAGACGCCATCGTGCGTGTCCTGCCATACGCCGCCATCACGAAACGACAGCTCGGTACCGAGCAAGTCGACATGGCCTCGCTCGCAGATTCATTCGCCTTCACCGACGACGGAGTTGGCGTCCAATCGGCAGCGATGATGCGCGCGGCGATGCGGGAAGCGAAACGACTCGACAAGGCGATTGTCGCCCATTGCGAGGACAATACGCTCAAGGCCGGTTCGGTCCACGAAGGCCGGTTCAGTGAAGAACATGACATCCAAGGCATCCCGAGCCTCGCCGAGAGCATCCATATCGCCCGGGACGTCTTGATCGCCGAAGAGACAGGCTGTCACTATCACGTCTGCCACGTCTCGTCACGACAGTCGGTGCGCGTCATCCGCGACGCCAAACGAGCCGGCATCCGGGTCACGGCCGAAGTGACACCGCATCACCTCATCCTCTGTGAAGACGATATCCCAGGCCTCGACCCGAACTTTAAAATGAATCCACCGCTCCGGAGTGCGGACGACCGGGAGGCGCTACTCGAGGGCTTGTTCGATGGCACGATCGATATGATCGCGACCGACCACGCCCCGCACACGGCCGAGGAGAAAGCGGCCGGCATGGAACGGGCCCCGTTCGGGATCACCGGTTTCGAGACGGCGTTCCCGCTCTTGTACACGACGTTCGTCAAAACGGGACATATGGAAGAGGCGGCGCTCATCGAGTGGATGACGAAACGACCGAGCGACGTGTTCGGGTTGCCGTACGGTGTGATTGAAGTCGGCCGGGCGGCGGACCTCGCCCTCATCGACCCGGAGACGGAGCGGGTCGTCGATCCGACGACGTTCTGCTCGAAAGGGAAGAACACACCGTTCGCTGGGAAGAAACTAGTTGGCTGGCCGGTGATGACCATCGTGGCTGGAAAAATCGTATATAAGGGGAGATTCGATGAAACGAACATTATGGCTTGAGGACGGTACTTCATTTGTAGGAACAGCGTTTGGTGCAAGTGTGGAGACGATCGGGGAAGTCGTCTTCCAGACTGGGATGACCGGATATCAAGAGATGTTGTCTGACCCGTCTTACTGTGACCAACTCATCGTGTTGACGAATCCGTTGATCGGGAACTATGGCGTCAACCGCGAAGATTTCGAGACGACCGTTCCGATGGCGAAAGGGCTCATCGTCAAAGAAGTGTGCGACACACCGTCGAACTTCCGCTCGACCGCGACGCTTCATGATACGCTCAAACGCTTCAACATCCCGGGTCTAGCAGGAGTCGACACACGCATGTTGACGCGTCACTTGCGCTCACTCGGCGTCATGCGCGGTGTCATGGTCGACGGCGACTCGACGTGGGAGACGGTCCAACACCGCTTCGATGTTCTCCTGCCGACCAATCAAGTCGAGCGTGTCTCGACGAAGCGGGCGTATGTCAGCACCGGCAGCGGTCCACGGATTGCCCTCATCGATTTCGGCGCGAAGCTCGGCATCATGCGTGAACTCGTGAAACGCGACTGTGAAGTCGTCGTCTTGCCGCACGACGTGACGGCAGAAGAAGTGATGCGCTATGAGCCGGACGGCGTCATGCTGTCGAACGGACCGGGGGATCCGAAAGACGTCCCGACGGCGTTACCGCTCATCGAGCGCCTCATGCCGACACTCCCGATCTTCGGAATCTGTCTCGGCCATCAGTTGATTGCACTCGCGAGCGGTGCCAACACGTTCAAACTCCCGTTCGGTCATCGCGGTGCCAACCATCCCGTGGTCGAACTAGAGACCGGAGCGGTGACAATCACGTCCCAAAACCACGGCTACGCAGTCGATGAAGCGTCGCTCGCGACGACAGGACTCGTCGTCACGCATCGCGCCGTCAACGATGGCACGGTCGAAGGTGTGAAGCATCTACATCATCCGACGTTCTCGGTCCAATACCATCCCGAGGCGGCACCGGGTCCATACGACGCCAACGATTTATTTGACCGTTTCATGCAACTCGTTCAAGAAAACAAACAGAAAGTAGGAATGTGACATGCCAAAACGACCAGATATTCAGAAAATCCTTGTAATCGGATCCGGCCCAATCGTCATCGGACAGGCGGCAGAATTTGACTATGCTGGTACCCAGGCGTGTCTTGCCTTGAAAGAAGAAGGATATGAAGTCATCCTCGTCAACTCGAACCCGGCGACGATCATGACCGACCCGACGACGGCGGACCGTGTCTATATCGAACCGCTCGAACCGGAGTTCGTCGAACGGATTATCCGTCAAGAGCGACCGGACGCGCTCCTGGCCACACTCGGCGGCCAGACCGGTCTCAACTTGGCGATGGAACTCGATCGTCGCGGCGTGCTTGAAGATTGTGGCGTCGAATTGCTCGGGACAAAATTATCGGCCATCGAACAAGCTGAGGACCGGGAACAGTTCCGCGACCTCATGTATAAGCTCGGCCACGGGGTCCCGGAAAGCGAAATCGTGCAGTCGCTCGAGTCGGCTTGGGGCTTTGCCGACCGGATCGGCTATCCGATTATCATCCGTCCGGCGTACACGCTCGGAGGAACCGGTGGCGGGATTGCCCATGACCGGAATGAATTCGAACAGTTCGTCGAATCAGGGCTGAAAGCGAGTCCAGTGACACAAGTGTTGCTCGAGAAATCGATTGCCGGCATGAAAGAAGTCGAGTATGAAGTGATGCGCGATTCGAGCGACCAGGCCATCATCGTCTGTGCGATGGAAAACTTTGATCCGGTCGGGGTCCATACGGGCGACTCGATCGTCTTCGCTCCGACGCAGACACTGTCGGACCGCGACTATCAGATGCTCCGCAGCGTCTCACTCGACATCATCCGCGCTCTCGGCATCGAAGGGGGATGCAACATCCAGTTCGCCCTTGACCCGGACAGCTTCACGTACTACGTCATCGAGGTCAACCCACGTGTCTCCCGCAGTTCGGCGCTCGCCTCGAAAGCGACGGGATATCCGATCGCCAAGTTGGCTGCGAAAGTAGCGGTCGGATACAAGTTGTCAGAATTGAAGAACCCGGTGACGGAGACGAGTTACGCCTCGTTCGAACCGGCGCTCGACTATGTCGTCGCTAAGATTCCGCGCTTCGCTTTCGATAAGTTCGAGACGGCTGACCGCCGGCTCGGCACTCAGATGAAAGCGACCGGGGAAGTGATGGCGATCGGCCGCAACTTGGAGGAAGCGCTCCTTAAGGCTGTCCGTTCGCTTGAACTCGGGACAGAAGACTTGGCCGTACCACGGCTCGCACAATTGACGACGGATGAGCTCAATCGCGAGTTGACGACGCCGACTGATGAGCGACTCTGGATGCTTTATGAGGCACTCCGTCGCGGTTATTCGACGGAACAGCTGCATGAGCTGACGAAAATCGACCGTTTCTTCCTATCGAAACTCGCACGGATTTGGCAACATGAAGAGACGCTCCGGCTTGAGCCGCTCACGAAAGAACGACTCGTCGAAACGAAGCGTCTCGGGTTCAGCGATAAGATGATCGCCCGCATCATAAACGAGAACGTGGAGACGGTGACGTCGCTTCGGAACGACTGGGGCATCCGTCCGGTGTACAAGATGGTCGACACGTGTGCGGCTGAGTTCGCCTCGGAAACACCATACTTTTACGGGACGTACGAAGTTGAGAACGAGGCCGTGAAGACGGACAAGCCGTCGATTCTCGTCCTCGGCTCGGGCCCAATCCGCATCGGTCAAGGTGTCGAGTTCGACTACGCGACCGTCCACTCGATTCAGACGATTCGTGACGCAGGTTATGAAGCGATCATCATAAACAACAACCCGGAGACGGTGTCGACCGACTTCTCAATCTCGGACCGGCTCTACTTCGAACCGCTTACGACCGAGGACGTACTCGAGGTCATCCGCAACGAACAGCCACTCGGCGTCATCGTCCAGTTCGGTGGCCAGACGGCCATCAACTTGGCAGCCTCGCTCGAAGCAGAAGGGGTCCAGATTTTAGGGACATCGCTTGAAGACATCGATCGCGCCGAAGACCGGAAAGCGTTCGAAGCGACGCTCTCGGCCGAACAGCTCGCCCAACCTCCAGGCAAGACGGCGGTCACGGTCGAAGAGGCCGTCGCGTGTGCCGACATGCTTGGCTATCCGGTACTCGTCCGCCCATCATACGTCCTCGGCGGCCGGGCGATGGAAATCGTTTATGAGCGCTCGGAGCTCGAGCGGTATATGCGCCACGCCGTCGTCGCCTCGAAAGACCGTCCCGTACTGATTGACCGCTACTTGACGGGCATCGAGATTGAAGTCGACGCCATCTGTGACGGGACGGACGTCTACATCCCGGGCATCATGGAACATATCGAACGGGCCGGGGTCCACTCGGGCGACTCGATTGCCGTGTACCCGCCGCAGCGGTTGAGCGAAGCGTTGAAACAGAAAGTCGTCGATTACACGATTAAACTCGCCAAGGCGTTCCGGATCAAAGGGTTGCTCAATATCCAGTTCGTCTACGCGGACGACTTATACGTCATCGAGGTCAACCCGCGGGCGAGCCGGACCGTCCCGTTCATCTCTAAAGTGACGGGCCTTCCGGTCGCACGCATCGCCACGCAGACGATTCTCGGAACGAGTTTGAAAGACCTCGGTTTAGGGACCGGCTTACATCCGGAAGCGGACGCGATTTCGGTCAAAGTCCCGGTATTCAGTTTCGCGAAACTGAAAGAAGTCGACCCATCACTTGGGCCGGAGATGAAATCGACCGGTGAAGTCATGGCGACAGATCGCACGCTCGAAAAGGCGTTATATAAAGGACTCGTCGCCGCCGGCATGACGATCGCCTTGAAAGGGAACGTCCTGTTGACGGTCGCCGACCAAGACAAGGAAGAGGCGCTCGACATCGCCCGCCGTTTCAACCGACTCGGATTCCGCCTGATGGCCACGTCTGGCACGGCGCAGGCGCTCTCGGCAGATGGCTTGCCGGTCCACCCGGTCGGGAAAATCAATGAGGCCGGAGAGACGATGCTGAGCGTCATCGAACGAGGGGAAGTCGATATCGTCTTGAACACGACGACGCGTGACGCCCTTGCGACGAAAGACGGGTTCATCATCCGTCGGGCCGCGGCCGAGCAAGGGGTGCTCTGCTTGACGTCGCTCGACACGGTCGAGGCGCTGCTCCAAGTCATCGAGAGCCTGTCGTTCCAAACGACGAGTTTACCGGCCTTCACGACATTCGGGGTGACCGTATGAGACAACTCGCGACCATTTTATCGAACCGATTGATTGCGACGGCGACGATGGAGATGAAAATCGAGATCGCACCGCAGGCCGTTGCGCCGGGCACGTTCTTCCATGTGAAGACGTCAGAGCTGTTGCGCCGGCCGCTCTCGGTCGCGAACGTCGAAGACAACGTCGTCACATTCCTGTATAAAGTGATCGGCAGCGGGACGGCAGATTTGGCCGCGCGTCGGACGGGAGACGTCTTAGACGTCCTCGGACCGCTCGGCAACGGTTTCCCGCTTGAACAGACGGGTAAACGGGTCGTGCTCGTCGGCGGGGGCATCGGGGTGCCGCCGCTCTACTACACGCGGCGCCTGCTCGCCGCCCGTGGCATCGAGACGGTAGCAATTCTCGGGTTTGATACGAAAACGAGCATTTTTTATGAAGACGCGTTCCGTGAACTTGGGGAGACGATCATCACGACGGTCGATGGAACGTATGGAGAAATGGGATTTGTGACCAGTCCGCTCGCGCGGGTCGACGCCGATGTCTTATTCAGCTGCGGGCCGGAACCGATGCTGAAAGCGGTCGCCGCGTCACATATCGAAGAGCGATATATCTCGATTGAGAATCGGATGGGGTGTGGCATCGGCGCTTGTTTCGCTTGCGTGTGCGAAGCGCCAAGCGGTTACGTCAAAGTGTGCAGTGACGGACCGGTATTTCGGGCAGAAGAGGTGACGCTATGAGACTACACGTCGATTTGCCAGGCTTACAGTTAAAGAATCCGATTATGCCGGCATCAGGCTGTTTCGGATTTGGGGAAGAGTTCGCCAAACTCTATGACTTATCGATGTTAGGCGGAATCATGATTAAGGCGGCGACAGGCGAGTCGCGATTCGGCAACGGGACGCCGCGGGTCGCCGAGACGGCACAAGGCATGTTGAACGCCATCGGCCTCCAAAACCCGGGTGTCGACGCCATCATCGAACACAAACTACCGTTCTTGTCCGCGTTCGATACAGAGATTATCGCCAATGTGGCCGGCTCGACGCCCGAAGAGTACATTCATGTCGCGCGAGAGCTCAGTGCCGACCCGACCATCAAGGCGCTCGAACTGAACATCTCGTGCCCGAACGTGAAGTGCGGGGGGATGCAGTTCGGGACCGATCCCGACATGGCGGCGGAATTGACCCGACTCGTCAAAGCGGCGTCAACAAAACCGGTATACGTCAAACTGTCACCGAACGTCACGTCAATCACAGCGATGGCGAAAGCGGTCGAAGCGGCCGGGGCCGATGGCATTACGATGATTAACACGCTCGTCGGGATGCGCATCGACGTCACGACCGGGCAGCCGATTCTCGCCAACCGCATCGGTGGTTTGTCTGGACCGGCCGTCAAACCGGTCGCCATTCGGATGGTCTATGAGGTCGCCCAGGCCGTCGAGATCCCGATTATCGGGATGGGCGGCGTGCGGACGGTCGACGACGTCTTGGAGTTCATTTATGCGGGTGCTTCGGCAGTCGCGGTCGGAACGGCCAATTTTGAAAATCCTTTCGTCTGTCAGGAAATCATCGAAGCGTTACCAGGACGACTTGACGAACTTGGGATCGATCATATTTTAGACATCAGGGGGAAAGCTTATGAACAGACTGTATCTCGCGCTTGATGTCGAAACGGGCGCCGACGCGTTCCGATTATTGGAACGAATCGAACAAAAACCGGCCGTCAAAGTCGGGATGGAACTGTTCTATCGGGAAGGGGGCCGCTTTGTCGAGCAACTCGTCGACAGCGGGTACCCGGTCTTCTTAGACGTCAAAGTTCATGACATCCCGGAGACGGCACGGCGGACGCTCCGTCAAATCGGCCGCCTCGGCGTCGAGTTGACGAACGTCCATACGCTCGGCGGCGAGACGATGATGCGTTACGCCTTGGACGGCTTACGCGATGTGACTGATACGACGAAATTGATTGGGGTCACCCAGTTGACGTCGACCGATGAACGAATGCTCGCCGAAGAGCTACACATCGAAGGGGGATTGGAACAGGCCGTCCTTCGCCAGGCTGCCATGGCCGACCGGGCCGGGCTCGACGGAGTCGTCGCGTCCGTGCATGAGGCCCACTCGATTCGCCAAGCGCTCGGCTCGTCATTTTTGACCGTGACGCCCGGTATCCGCATGAACGAGACAGCGGACGACCAAGTCCGGATTGCCACGCCGAAAGCGGCTCGTGACGCAGGTGTGTCGGCCATCGTCGTCGGCCGACCCATCACCCGGGCTGAAGACCCGAACGCTGCCTATGCATACTACTTACAAGAATGGAGTCGAACTTATGAGACAAATCGCTGAAGCTTTATTACAAATCGAGGCCGTGACCCTGTCACCGGAAAACCCGTATACGTGGTCGAGCGGGATGAAGAGTCCGATTTATTGTGACAATCGCTTGACGCTCAGCTATCCTGACGTCCGCAACCTCATCATCGACGCGCTCGTTGAGGTGATCCGTCCGCTCGATGTCGACGTCATCGCCGGAACAGCGACAGCGGGAATTCCCCATGCGACGCTTGTCGCCGACCGGCTCGGGTTGCCGCTCGTCTATGTCCGTTCGAGTGCGAAAGGACATGGGAAAGGGAATCAAATCGAGGGCCGGTTTGAACCGGGGGCTCGTGTCGTCGTGATTGAAGACTTGTTGTCGACCGGCTCGTCGAGCATCGAGGCCGCCAAAGCGATTCAGGAAGCCGGCGGGGAAGTCGTCAAGATTCAAGCGATTTTCTCCTACAGTCTGAGCCGCCTCGCCATCAATCTGTTAGACTCCGGCTTCACTGCGCATGCACTGATTACACTTTCGGATTTGCTCGACGTTGCCGTCAAGAAGCGAATCATCAGTAAAGAAGAATATGCTTCCTTACGGGACTGGCGAAATGATCCGACAGGTTGGAGCGAACGTGTCTTATCTTCATAATCTGTAACGAGAATCCACCTCCGGGCGGATTCTTTTTCTATTCGGTACATGGCATACTGAACATGTTAGAATAGGGAAAGCAGTCAATAAAGGAGATGTGTATGGCGTATTCTAGAATGAAGGGAAAATCCTTGAAAGTCCGTTTTCAAGCAATCCCGAAACATCGTAAACTTGCGTTCGGACTCGTCCTCACCGTCTTGCCCCTCATTTTCTTCTTGAATTTATTCATATTCAGTCACGTGTTGGCACTTGGGGACACGTACGAGGACCGCTATCAAATGAAGAAACTTCGGCTCGAGACGGCGCACGGCAATGTCGAATTCGTTCGTAGCACGAATGAGAAAGTCCACATTGATGTGTTACAGACGAACTCGAAAGAGCGTCGCATCAAAGTCAAATCGGTCGGCGATACGATTTCGGTCGTCGAGCGCTACGGCCAATTCAGTCAATTCGGTAGTCGGGCGAGTGATGAACCATCCCGTTATAAAATCCGAGTCGCCTTGCCGAGCTCGATGACATCGATTGAAGTCGAGGCCGAGCAAGTGACCGGCCAAGGATTGATTGTCAAGACGATCGTCTTGGAGGCGAACGCCGTTAATGTAAAAAAACTCGAAAGTGATCGGCTTCGTGTCGAAACACGGAGTGATACGACACTCGAAACCGTCCGTGTCGTCACGGGAGATATCCGTTCGTATCGGAACGCGACCGTGAGCGACATCGTCGTCAATCAAAGCATGACGATTCAGACGGAGGCGGGGACGCTCGCGTACGCGCCGCGTAATGCGACCGGACAAGTGAACGTCACGACCACAGGCAACGTGACGGCGTCGGAACGGTTCAACGAAATCGGGGGCGGCGTGTACCATCTGTCGAACTCGAACCGACCAAACATCGAACTCATTTCCGAGACAGGAAAGGTCGAGCTTAAATGATGAACAAACGTTACATCCCAAAAGTCGGACTTCGAACTTTGAAAACCGGCATCGCCGTCGCCATCACCATCGCTTTGTCCTGGTACGTGTTCGGCATCTATTCAGGCATGGGGGCCATCGCGGCCGTCGTCGCGATGCAACCGACCGTGAAACGGTCATCGAAAATCGTCTTCAGCCGCATCTTCGGGACGATGGTCGGGCTCATGTGCGGTCTCCTGATCGTCTATGCGTTCGGGGTCAACCCGATTTCAATCGGGCTCGCCGTCATCGTCGCGCTCACGCTCAATACGACGTTCGATAAGACGCACATGTCGACGTATGCGGCGTTCGCGATCGTGCTCATGCTCGAGAACCCGACGACCGACTTCTTCCACTATGCGTGGACCCGTTCCCTGTTGACGGCCGTCGGTGTCTTCGTCTCGCTCGGTGTCAACTATGCGTTCATGCCGCCTCGTTACGAGGAGCGGTTGCTCAGTGAGATTCGGAAGACGTCGGCGTATATGTTCCAGCACTGGCGCGAGCTCGTCGGGTCGCCGTCCGAGTTGCTCGAGACGCGGGCCCGTATCCTCGGCCATCAGGAGCTGCACATGATGCTCCAAGAGGATATGAAAGTGACGAACGTGAAATTGAAGCATTTGACGATGAAGCAATACCGGTTATTGATTCACCTTGAGGACAAGCTCGTCTTATTGCTCGAGAGTCTCGCTGAACATCGGGAGGCGCTATTGGTCATGGACGAGGAAGAACGCCGGGTGTTCGAGTCCGAGTTTTTATACCTCCTCGCGCATCACCACGATATCCTTTATACGTGTGACAAGCCGCATGCGCTGTTCACGTTGCCGCATGAGGATTTATCCGTTTCTGAAATTTTACACGGGCACTTGCTCGACTATCATGAACAGCTCGAAGCGTTCAAACATAATCCGAAATAAACGAAGGCCCCGTTTTAGCGACGGGGCCTTTATTTGTTGTCAATGTAAGTGGAGATGTCATATTTACACATGCCTTTGGCGACACCCTCCGTTCCTGGGGCGATGCGGATGCCTCCGCAGTGCGTGCCGCACTTTACAGGGTCATCCTTGCATCGCTATCCCCTAGGAGTTCGGGTGCCGGCCTTGGCATGTGTCTGCTCGCCTGTCGATCAGACGTGTACCAATCCTTTCGTTCGTCCGCCGGCGTCCCGACTCCTGCAGGAAAGCAACCCAACGGAGACCCAGCAGCGACATTGAGTCGCGATGCGGCTCCGGGGTTGCCTGCGGAAAGCGTAGGCGCCGAGAGGACGAGTGACCATGGGCTAACAAGAAAAAGCCACGTCATGTGACGTGGCCAGAACTCATTGCTGGAGTGATTTGACGAGCCGCTCATCCGGCGTGACGTACACCGTCTGCTGGTCCGTATATATGACGAATCCAGGCTTGGCACCGCTCGGCTTTTTCACGTAACGTGCTTTCGTGTAATCGACCGGCACACCGCTCGAGGCACGGGCCTTCGAGAAATAAGCGGCGACGGTCGCCGCCTCGAGCAACGTCGTCTCGTCAGGTTCGCCCGAACGGATGATGACGTGGGATCCGGGAATATCTTTCACATGAAGCCAAATCTCGTCGCGACGGGCGAACTTGAACGTCAAATGATCGTTTTGCGTATTGTTCTTCCCGACGAAGAACTCTGTCCCCGTCGACGACGTATACGCCTCGAGCGAAATTTTCTTCGTCTGTTTCTTCTTTTGATTCCGTTGCTTCATGTAGCCGCCTTCGGCCAACTCTTCTCGAATCTCGACGATGTCGGCCGGTGAGGCGACGTCGAGCTGGGCGACGAGCGTCTCTAAATACTCAATTTCGGCGTCGTTCAATTCGATTTGTTTCTGTACTTCGACTTTGGCGACTTTCAACTTGTTGTATTTCTTGTAGTACGCTTGTGCGTTCTCGTTCGGTGTCTTGAGCTTGTTGAGCGGGATGTCGATCATGCCGCCTTCCTCGTCGTAATAATCGACGACGTGGGCGACGGTCATGCCTTTCTCGAGCTGGAACAAGTATGTTGTCAACAGCTCCCCGTATTTCTGAAGTTCGTCGGACCGTTCCGTCGCCTTCAAATCGTCAAGCAGTCGCTTACGCTTCAACAGGTTTTTCTCAAGCTCGGACTTGAGCAGACGCTCGACATCGTGAGCTTGTTGTTTGACACGGTCGCGGTTCGCTTTCTCATAGAAGAAACGGTCGAGCACGTCTTTGCTCGTCTCATAGCTCTCTTCAGAGGTGATCTCACCGGACGTGAGCACGATTGGACTGAAGCGTTCTTTGCCCGACGCGAGCTGTTGGAAGACGTAAGGGCCTTCGAGGTCGCTCATCACGCTGACGAACGACTCCTCGATGCTGGCCCGGTTCGGGAGTTTGGCCCGGTGGACGATCTCTTGGGCGATTTGCGGGCTGAGCCCGGCGAAACTGGCCACGAGCTGCTTGTCGAGCGAGCCGGCGTTCCAGTCGATACGTTTCAAACCGGCTTCACGCTCCGTCAACGGATCACACTTGTCTTGGGCCGGTGGCAGTAAGTACTCGCTGCCCGGCATGATTGTCCGGTATGTGTTTTGTGACGGCGGAAGATGTTTGATGGCGTCTAAAATCTTGCCGTCCTCGTTCGTCAAGACGACGTTCGAGTGACGCCCCATTAGTTCGATATACACTTTCTTATTCTCTTCGTCGCCGAGCTCGTTTCGTGAACGGATCGACAGGACGATGACACGGTCACGTCCGACTTGTTCGATTGCCGTGATGAAGCCGCCTTCGATGTGTTTTCGGAGCATCATACAAAACATCGGCGGTTCTTGCGGGTTCTTGGTCGGGTTGTCGGTCAGTTGGAGCCGTGCGTACATCGCATTCGCCGAAACGAGCAATTGGACGCTTTGGCGGTTCGAGCGGACTTGAATCATCAAATCGAGCGAATACGGTTGGTGCACGCGATTGATGCGCCCCCCGACGAGCGCTTGTAATTCTGTTACAACACGATATGTCATTAATCCATCATATGCCACTAGTCTCATCACCTTTGTTCTTTTTCTGTCTCTACGTTATCAGATTCACGGAAAATATGGTACGATGAAGTAGGAAATCCGAACTTCTTCTTGCCGGAACAATTGATTGACTGCTATTATAATTAAATGTGATGTTAGAAGATGGAGGTCTTGCAGTGAATTTTAAAGAACGAGGATTATTAATCGTCTTGTCTGGCCCGAGCGGCGTCGGGAAAGGTACCGTTTGTCGAGTACTCCGTGAAGAGAAGGACAACAACCTTCAATATTCGGTCTCGGCGACGACCCGCAAACCGCGCGAAGGAGAAGTGGAAGGCGTACACTACTTCTTTAAGACGAGAGAACAATTTGAACACATGATCGAGCATAAACAATTGCTCGAGCACGCTGAATTTGTCGGCAACTATTATGGGACACCGGTTGAATGGGTTCGTGAGACACTCGAAAGCGGGAAGGACGTCATCCTCGAGATTGAAGTCCAGGGCGCTTTCCAAGTGAAAGAGCGTTTCCCGGAAGCGGTCTTTTTATTCTTGGCTCCGCCAAGCCTGCAAGAACTACGTAACCGCTTAGTCGGTCGAGGCACGGAATCGGAAGACGTGATCAAGCAACGCTTGCTCGTCGCCCGGGAAGAAATTGAATTGATGGATGCATACGATTACGTCGTTACGAATGATGAAGTGGATAAAGCGATCGATCGTATCAAAGCGATCGTGACGGCCGAACATTGTAAACGTGAACGTGTCGCGTCTCTCTATAAAAAAGCCATGATGGAGGTCATTTAATGTTATACCCTTCGATTGATGCCTTACAACGTATCATCCCGTCGAAATACACAATCGTCACGGTGGCCGCGAAGCGGGCCCGCCAAATCCAGGACGGAAAAGCAACAAAAATCGCCGCGCCAAAATCGTATAAGCCGGTCGGTCAAGCGCTAGAAGAATTGTATTCGGGTGACACGACAATCATCACGAACGAAAAAAACAACGGATGAAGTGTGACCCAAGTCGGATGCGACTTGGGTCTCATTGTCTATAAGGGGGAGAATTGTGAATGTTGAACGATCGGAATATCTTGCTTTGTGTGAGCGGCGGTATCGCGGCGTATAAGGCGTGCGCGCTCACGTCGAAACTCGTCCAGGCCGGTGCGAACGTTCGAGTGGCGATGACCGCGTCAGCCGAAGAATTCGTCGGCAAAGCGACGTTTCAGGCGCTCAGCCGAAATCCGGTATACACCGACGTGTTCGAGGAACACGATCCGACCAAAATCGCCCACATCGACGTCGTCGATACGAGTGACTTGATCGTCGTTGCACCCGCCACGGCGAACATGATTGCGAAACTCGCAGCCGGTATTGCCGATGACTTCATCACGACCTCGATTTTAGCGGCCAAATGTCCCGTCATCGTCTCACCGGCGATGAACGTCAATATGCTCGAACATCCGGCCACGCGCCGCAATATCGAGACGCTCAAAACGTTCGGCTATCAAATCATCGAACCGGGCGTCGGCAATCTCGCGTGCGGGTGGATCGGTGGTGGACGCCTTCCGGAACCGGAAGACCTCGTCCGTATCGTCGAGAGCCAGTTCGTCCCGAAACATCTGCTCGGGAAACGCGTGCTAATCACGGCCGGTCCGACGGTCGAACGCATCGACCCGGTCCGCTTTTTATCGAACGACTCCTCTGGCAAGATGGGCGTCGCGCTCGCCGCGGCTGCCCGCGATATGGGCGCATACGTCACGCTCGTCCACGGACCGCTGCAAGTACCCGTACCGGACGGCGTGACCGCCATCGCCGTCGAATCAGGCACGGATATGCTCGAGACGGTGCTCGCGCGTTTCGATGACCAAGACCTCGTCATCAAATCGGCCGCCGTCGCCGACTATCGCCCGAAGACGGTCCATAGCGAGAAACATAAAAAAGTGCACGGCCCGTTGACGATCGAACTCGAAGAGACGACCGACATCTTGAAGACGCTCGGGGAGAAGAAGACGCATCAGCTCCTCGTCGGTTTTGCGGCCGAGACGGAGAATCTCGAGCAACACGCCCGCGATAAAATCGCCCGTAAACGGGTTGACTATCTCGTCGCCAACGATGTGTCCCAGCCAGATATCGGCTTCCGCGCCGATGACAACGAAGTCACGTTGTTTCGGGCGGACGGGGCTCATGTCCGCTTACCGCGACAGAGCAAACGTGCACTCGCTGTCGAGTTGCTCACACATTTTAAGGAAGATTTGCGATGATCGCCCACGTCCATGTCGATGCGCCCGTCATCACGATCGACCGTCCGTTCGATTATGAAGTGCCGCCCCAGTTCGAGACGTTAATCGAACCGGGCATGCGTGTCTCGGTCCCGTTCGGCTCACGACGCCTGCTCGGAATCGTCACCGGTGTCTCAGAAGGGACGCGCGAAGGGTTGAAACCGCTCGAAGCCCTATTAGATGAAGAATCATCACTGACGGACGAGTTGCTCGACTTATCGACCCATGTGAAAGAGACGACGCTCTGTTTCCGGTCGTCGGCACTCCTCGCCATGTTGCCGGCAGCGCTGAAAGTGAGTTACGACAAAGAGATTAAAGGCGAGACGCTCCCGGACGGCGTTCGAGCCGGTACCCATCTTTCGGAGTATCCGAAAGAGACGCAGTCCATCATCTTGGCGCTCGCCAAAAAAGGGGACATCTTGCTCGCGCCGGTGTTAAAAGAGAAACGGACGGTGAAGACGGACCTCGTCATCGAGCTCATCGATGCGACGCTCATCCCGGCCCGGGCGAAGAAACAACAAGAAGCGATTCAGTTGCTGAAGGACGTCCCGCGGATGTATTGGTCGTCGTTACGTCAAATCGGCTTGTCGCGCGCACAACTGCAAAAGATGGAGTCGCTCCGTGCCGTCAAAGTGACCGAGGTCGAACTGAACCGCGACCCGTACGCCACGATTGAACAGGTCATCGAGACGGTCGAACTGAATGAAAGTCAAGCCACGGCTGTCCATGCCATCCGCGATGCGGAAGCCGGGGAGACGTTACTCTTACACGGTGTCACCGGCAGTGGGAAGACCGAGGTCTATTTAGAAGCGATCGGTCAAGTCGTCGATGACGGCAAGCAGGCGATTTTGCTCGTCCCGGAAATCTCGCTCACGCCGATGATGGTCAAACGATTCAAACGTCGCTTCGGAGACCGGGTCGCCGTGCTCCATAGCGCCTTGTCACAAGGAGAGAAATATGACGAGTGGCGCAAAATCAAACGACGTGAAGTCGATGTCGTCGTCGGGGCACGCTCGGCGATTTTCGCACCGCTCGAAAACATCGGCCTCATCATCTTGGACGAAGAGCATGAGACGACGTACAAGCAAGAAGAGAACCCGCGCTATCACGCGCGTGACGTCGCGATTTGGCGGGCCGAGTACCACGAGTGCCCGGTCGTCCTCGGAAGTGCGACCCCGTCACTCGAGTCTTACGCCCGCGCCCAAAAAGGCGTCTATCGCTATTTGCAACTGAGCGAACGGTACGGTGGCGAGATGCCGCCTGTCCATATTATCGACATGCGGCGTGAGCTCGCCAAAGGCAACACGACGATGTTTTCAGAAGATTTATTTGTCGCCATCAACGACCGCATCGCGAAAAAAGAACAGTGCGTCATCTTGCTCAACCGTCGTGGTTTCACGACGTTCGTCATGTGTCGCGACTGTGGGGAAGGGCTTACCTGTCCGCACTGCGCCGTCAACTTGACGTATCACCAACACGGCGACCGGCTCAAATGCCACTACTGCGGCTATGAGATCGGTATGCCGTCGAAGTGCCCGACGTGTGACAGCAAGAAAATCAAACAGTTCGGCACCGGGACGCAAAAGATCGAGACCGAGCTGTTGAATCGCATCCCTGAGGCGCGGATCATTCGGATGGACCAAGACACGACGTCACGCAAAGGGTCGCACGAACAACTATTGAAACGCTTTGAGGATGGGGAGGCCGACATTTTGCTCGGTACCCAGATGATCGCCAAAGGGCTCGATTTCCCGAACGTCACGCTCGTCGGCGTGCTCGCGGCGGATGCGACGCTCGGCATGCCCGATTTCCGGGCGACCGAGCGTACGTTTCAACTCGTGACCCAAGTCGCCGGTCGGGCCGGACGCGGTAGTCTGCCGGGTGAGGCGTACGTTCAGACGTACAACCCGGACCATTATGTCATCGAGACGGCGAGTGAACATGATTATGAATCGTTTTACGCCCGGGAGATGCAACTGCGCCAAGTCGGTAATCATCCCCCATATTGGTACGTCACGCTCGTCACGTTCGCGGCGGAAAGTCCGCTCGTCGCCCAAGCCGAGGCCGAGCTGTTCGCCGCCGATTTCGTCGAGGCGCACGTGGCCCAGTCGCGACTGAACGGGCCGATGCCGGCACCGTTGTCGAAACTGAAGAACTTGTTCCGCTATCAGTTGTTCATCAAGACGAAACATCCGGAAGCGTTATATCCGGTCCTCGCCACGCTGCAACAGGCACGGGCAAAGGCGATTAGCAAAAAAGAATATCAATTGAGTATCGACGTAAACCCATACGTATTCATGTGAGGTGGAACCAGATGTATAAAGTAGTAGAGATTCCAAATGAGATTTTACGGGTCACGTGTGATCCGGTGACAAAGTTTGATAAAAAATTGCGTCAGACGGTCGATCGACTGTTCGACACGATGTATGAATATGATGGGGTCGGCGTGGCCGCCCCACAGGTCAATTTGAATCAACGGCTCGCTGTCGTCCATACGGATGATGAGACGGGACCGCTCGTGTTGATCAATCCGGAAATCATCGAGACGTCCGGGACCGAGATCGGTCTTGAAGGCTGCTTGAGTATCCCGGGTGAGTTCGGTTTCGTCGAACGGCATGAGACGATCGTCGTCAAGACGCAGGATTTGAAAGGCCGCACCCAACAAGTGAAGGCGAGCGGATTCTTCGCTCGGGCGATTCAACATGAGATCGACCATTTGGACGGAGTATTGTTCACGGACAAGCTCGCCGTGCCGGACAAAGGGACGGATCAGCGTATCGTCTTCATGGGGACGCCGACGTTTGCCGTATCCGTACTTGAGCGCTTGCTCGAAGAAGGATACAATGTCGTAGGTGTCGTCTCGCAACCGGACAAACCGGTCGGCCGTAAACGCGAACTGAAACCGACGCCGGTGAAAGAGTGTGCCCTGCGCCACAATATCCCGGTGTTACAGCCTGAAAAGGTGCGGACCGATTTCGCGGATATCTTGGCACTCGAACCGGACTTGATTGTGACGGCGGCGTACGGACAAATCGTCCCGACCGAACTGTTAGAAGCACCAAAACATGGCGCCATCAACGTCCATGCCTCGCTGTTGCCGAAATATCGAGGTGGCGCGCCGATTCATCAAGCCATCCTCGATGGGGACAAAGAGACGGGTGTCACCATCATGTATATGGTCGATAAGCTCGATGCTGGCGACATGATTGCCAACACGGTCGTCCCGATTGAAGAATTGGACACGGTCGGTACGTTGTTCGACAAGCTCGCGGTCGCAGGATCAGACTTGTTGCTCAAGACGCTTCCTGCCTTCCTCGCTGGTTGGATTGAAGCCGTACCGCAAGACGAGCGTGACGTCACGTTCGCACCGAACATTAGCCGAGAGCGGGAACAGATTGACTGGACCCGTGCCGGTGCAGATATTTATAACCACATCAGAGGGATGAATCCGTTCCCGACGGCGTATACGACGATTGCCGGGGAACGGGTCAAACTGTTCTTCGGGTCGAAAACGACAGGGACGGGTGAACCGGGAACGATTGTACGACTTGAAGAGGATGGATTTGTCGTCGCGACAGGCGACGCGGTCGCCATTAAAGTGGTCGACTTGCAACCATCTGGTAAAAAACGAATGGACGGGGCCACATTTATGCGTGGGGCCGGCCAAAAGTTACAAGTCGGCGATCGACTAGGAGGATAATATGAACGTACGAGTTGCAGCACTGGATACGCTAATCAAAATCGAACAAGGCGGCGCCTATTCGACGATTGCGGTCAACGATTTATTGAAACAGAAGAAATTGGCGACGAAAGATGTCGGCCTATACACAGAGCTCGTCTATGGGACGCTCGGCCGGAAACGGACGCTCGATTATATTTTAGAGAAGCGGGTTCAAAACCCGAAAAAATTGGACCGTTTCGTCTTGCCGCTCTTACGGATGAGTGTCTATCAACTGTTTTACCTCGACAAGATTCCGGATCGGGCCGTCTTGCACGAAGCGGTCGAGATTGCGAAAAAACGGGGCCATTCGGGTACCGGTAAGTTCGTCAACGGCGTGTTGCGCAACGTCATTCGGGACGGGTTCCCGGATTTGAGCACGCTTCCGGACGCTGAACGGATTGCCATCGAACATAGCCATCCCGATTGGCTCGTCGCCGAATGGGTGGAAACGTACGGTGTCGAAGCGACCGAGGCGATGTGTAAATTAAACAATGAGCCGGCTCCGGTCACGGTTCGGGTCAACCGCCAGCGCGTCACGGTCGAAGAGATGATTGAACGGCTCGCCGAAGTCGATGTCGTCGCGACACGCTCGGAGCTGTCAGCGGACGGACTCATCATCGAATCCGGAAACGTGCACTCGACAGCGTTCATCGATATGGGCTTGTTGTCGATTCAAGACGAGAGCTCGATGATCGTCGCCGATGCGCTTCAAGCCGGGAAAATGGAACGCGTCCTCGATGCGTGTGCCGCACCAGGTGGAAAAGCGATGCATACGGCAGAACGCATGGACGGTGGAACGCTCGTCGCCCTCGACTTGCATCCGCATAAAGCGAAGTTGATTGAACGTCAAGCGAAGCGTCTGCATATCGATGGAGTGACCGCACTTGCCCTCGATGCCCGCCAGGCCGGGGACAAATTTGAACCGGAGAGCTTCGACCGGATTTTACTCGACGTCCCATGTTCGGGACTCGGTGTCATCCGTCGCAAGCCCGATATCAAATGGACGAAAGACAAGTCCGCCCTCGCTGGACTGCCGAAAGTCCAACGTGAAATCATTGACGCCGTCTTGCCACTGCTTAAACGAGGTGGTACGCTAGTGTACTCGACATGTACCATCGACCCTACTGAGAATGAACAGCAGGCCGATTACATTTTGTCGAACGGATTGACGTGGGATGAGACACTCCAAGACCGTCTTCCACAAGTATTGCACCCGATGATGTCATCGGACCGCGCTGAAGTCAAATTACTCCCGACGTCGTTCGGGACGGACGGTTTCTATATCGCCGCATTCAAGAAAGAGGTATAAACATGAATCCAAAAGCAGTTGAAAAAAATCCATTAGTCGGTGCCAAGCCGTCACTCTATTCCCTCACGTACTCAGAGCTCGAACAATGGCTGATTGAAGCAGGAGAAAAATCGTTCCGCGCGAAACAGTTATATGACTGGATGTACGTCAAGCGTGTGACATCGTTCGACGATATGACGAACGTCTCGAAACCGCTCCGCGAGAAATTAGACGCGGCGTTCCAATTGACGACGTTGAAAGAACTCGTCCGTCAAGAATCAAAGGACGGGACGATCAAGTTCTTGTTCGAGCTTCAAGACGGTTATTCTATCGAGACGGTACTCATGCGCCATGAGTACGGAAACTCGGTCTGTGTCACGACGCAAGTCGGCTGCCGCATCGGTTGCACGTTCTGTGCTTCGACGCTCGGTGGTTTGAAACGTAACTTGGAGGCCGGTGAAATCACGGCCCAAGTCCTCGACGTCCAGCGCGCGCTCGACGCGAGCGAAGAGCGGGTCGACTCGGTCGTCGTCATGGGAATCGGCGAACCGTTCGATAACTACGACGAATTGATGCGCTTCTTGCGCACGGTCAACCACGATGACGGCTTGAACATCGGTTCACGTCACATCACCGTGTCGACGAGTGGGATCGTACCGAAGATTTACAAGTTTGCCGATGAAGGCATGCGCATCAACTTCGCGATCTCGCTTCACGCGCCGACGACGGAGATTCGGACACGCCTTATGCCAATCAACCGTGCTTACAACTTGGACAAGTTGATGGAAGCCGTCAACTACTATACAGAGAAGAGCGGTCGCCGCATCACGTTCGAATACGGTTTATTCGGCGGGGTTAACGACACGGAAGAACACGCGCATCAACTCGCTGACTTGTTGAAAGGCGTCAAATGCCACGTCAACTTGATTCCAGTCAACCACGTGCTCGAGCGCGATTACGTCCGCACACCACGTAAACAAATTTTTGCCTTTGAAAAAGTGCTCAAAGATCGAAAAGTGAACGTGACGATTCGTCGCGAACAAGGTTCGGATATCGATGCGGCTTGTGGGCAGCTTCGAGCGAAGGAGCGCGAACAAGAAACGAGGTAATCACGAAGATGGAATTAGCATACCGAACCGACCGAGGCCAAGTGAGAGCACAGAACGAGGATGCCGTCTTGATTTTAGGGGACGAACATGCCGGAATTGCTCTCGTGGCCGACGGGATGGGGGGACATGAAGCCGGGGAGGTCGCGAGTCAGCTCGTCATCGAGCAGTTTCGCCGTGCCTTCTCGACGCTTCCGGCCTCGCCGATGGAGATGGAGAATTGGTTCCGCCAAAACGTGGAACTGGCCAATGATCAAGTGCTCGATTTCTCGAAACAAGCCAACCTCCTCATGATGGGGACGACGATTGCCGGTGTCTGTTGGCACGACGAGACGATCGTCATCGTCCACGTCGGGGATAGTCGTGTATATGCCTTGCGAGATGATAAGCTGCAGCAATTGACGGAAGATCATTCCTACGTGAACGTGTTGAAACAACTCGGCGAATTGACCGAGGAAGAGATGCGCGTCCATCCGAAACGTAACATTATCACCCGTTCAATCGGCTCGAATGAGCATGTCGAACCTGATCTGCAAGTGTTTGCCGAACCCGAGTTTGACACGATTTTAATCTGTACGGACGGCTTGACGACTCATTTGACTGATGAGGAGATCAAGCAAGTCTTGAAACGTCCCGTCTCGGCGGACGTCAAGGCGGATCAATTGATCGATCAAGCCAACCGTTTGGGTGGGAGTGACAACATCACCGTTGCCCTCGTCCAGTTCACAGATAGAAAGAGAGGATGAATCCGATGCGAAGTGGAGAACGAATCAACGATCGTTATCGGATCGAACAGCAAATCGGCAGCGGCGGCATGGCAAATGTCTACCGGGCTCACGATGAGATTTTAAACCGAACCGTCGCCATCAAGGTGTTGCGATCTGAATTCTCGCATAACGAACAATTTATACGCCGGTTCGAACGGGAAGCCCACGCGGCGACTAGTCTGAACCATCCGAATATCGTCGCCATCTACGACGTCGGAGACGAGCGTGACATCTATTACATCGTCATGGAACACGTCGATGGGATGACGCTCAAACAATATTTGCAAGAAGAGTACATATCTGTCGACGAGGCGCTTCGCATCATGGGACAGATTTGTGATGCCATCGACCATGCCCATGCGAATCGAATCATTCATCGGGACATCAAACCGCAAAATATGATGATCGATCAGAGCGGCAACGTCAAAGTGACGGACTTTGGGATTGCGGTGGCCATGTCGAACGCGACGCTGACCCATACGATGTCAGTGCTCGGCTCGGTCCATTACTTTTCTCCAGAACAGGCGCGCGGAAAGTTCGCCGATGAGAAGTCAGATATTTATTCACTCGGTGCCGTCCTGTATGAACTCGTGACCGGACGCGTTCCGTTCATCGGGGAGACGCCAGTCGCCGTCGCACTTCAACATTTGCAAGACGACCCGATTCGACCGATGGATTTGAACCCGAACATCCCGCAAGCGCTTGAGAACTGCATCATGCAGGCGCTGGCGAAATCACCGGGCGCCCGTCACACATCGGTCGCCGCCTTTAAGAAGGATTGCATGACGGCGCTCGACCCGGAACGTGCGAACGAACCGAAACGCCTCAGTACGGAACAGGACGCATTCGATCAGACGCTCGTCATGTCACCGGTCGTCCCGGACGAACCGAACGTCAAAGAGACACCGGAACAACCGGTCGCACCGACCGAACCTGAGACAGCGAACCCGAAGCCGAAACGGAAGAAGAAGTGGTGGCTTTGGCTCCTACTCCTCTTCTTGTTGATTGGCGGCGGAATCGGGGCATATGTCATCGCCGATGAGATGTCCCGTGCCGTCGTGCCAGACGTCGTCGGGATGACGAACGACGAAGCGACGACCGAACTCGAAACAGCCGGTTTTGTCGTCGAAGCGACAGAGCGGGCGAGCGATAACATCGCCGCTGGCGACGTCATTTCGCAGACACCGCAAGCCGGTCGGAAACCGAAACGCGGAACGACCGTGACGATTGTCGTGTCGGCCGGGAAAGAGACGGTCGCGATGCCGGACGTCGAAGGATTGTCTCAGTCGGCGGCCGAGCGGACGCTCAAAGACCTCGACTTTGCGGATATCGAAATTCAATCCGAGGCGTCGGAGACGGTCGACAGCGGCGATGTCATCTCCCAGTCGATTGCTCCGGACAACGAGGTCGTCCCGTCTGAAGAGACGGTGACGCTCGTCGTCTCGACCGGTAGCAATAAAGTCGAACTCGCCAATTTAGCCGGGTATACGTTTGAGGAAGCGACGACGTACGCCGAACAGAATAGCTTGAAAATCGTCAAACGAGACGAGTATTCAACGAGCGTGCCCGCCAACCAAATCATTCGTCAGTTACCGACGGCTGGAACAGCCGTCGACCCGGGGACGGAATTGACCGTCATCGTGTCGCAAGGGGTCGAACCGACCGACGTCTCGATTGAACGGGAAGTCAACGTCGAAATCGATCCGCCTGCTGAAGGCGAAGAACCTGTGGCACTCGAGGTCGTCATTCGGACGGTAGACGCCCGTGGCGAAGTCGAAGTGTTGCGTGATAAGATAACGGAGACGACGACTTACTCGTATACGCTCGTCATTGCACCGGACGAAGTCGGAACCGCGACGATCGAAGTCGACGGGGAAGTCGTCCGGACGGATACGGTGACGTACGCACAAGCAAAAGATTCACAATGAAGAGGTGGCGCGCGCGTCGCCTCTTTTTCTAAGGAGGTCATAGGATGAAAGGTACGATTATTCGATTACAAGGCGGGTTTTATGATGTCATGACGGAAGAGAAACAAGAGATCCGTTGTCGCGCCCGCGGCAATTTCCGCAACCGGAACATCTCGCCGGTCGTCGGCGACGATGTCGATATTCAAGACCAAGGGGACGGCACAGGCTATATCTTGGCCGTCGATGAGCGGTCGAACCATCTCGTCCGCCCGCCGATCGCTAACATCGATCAAGCGTTCTTGCTGTTCTCGGTCAAGGAACCGGCGTTCTCGTTCCATCTGCTCGACCGTTTCCTCGTCTTAATCGAATCGAAGCAAGTCCATCCGATTATTGTCTTAACGAAAATGGACTTGTTGACGGAGTCGGAACTCGAAACGATTCAAGCGGCAGCGGCCTTATATCGGTCAATCGGCTATGAGGTCATCGAGACGTCGACGGAGACCGGGTCGGGGATTGAACAAATTCGTGGGTCGTTTAAAGAGAAGACGAGCGTGTTTGCCGGACAGACCGGAGTTGGCAAGAGTTCGCTCTTGAACGCGGTCGCGCCGGAACTAGAACTCGCGACCGGGAAAATCTCGAAGTCGCTCGGCCGAGGCAAGCACACGACGCGTCACGTCACGCTCATCACGCTCGCTGACGGGCTCGTCGCTGACACGCCTGGTTTCTCAAGCCTCGAGTTCCCAGAAGAACTCGAAGTCGAGGAGATGCGCTGGTGCTTCCCTGAGTTCGTCGAGCGGCATGACGACTGTAAGTTCCGAGGCTGTGCCCATTTGAACGAACCGGGTTGTGCCGTCAAAGCGGCCGTCGAGGCGGGAGAAATCGCTTCCACCCGTTATGAGAATTATGTTACGTTTATGGCAGAGTTAAACGATAGACAACGGAGGTACTGACATGATTAAAATTGCACCCTCGATTTTAGCGGCGGACTTCGCCAACCTAGAGGCAGAAGTGAAGGCGGTCCAAGAGGCCGGCGCGGATTATATCCATTTTGACGTCATGGACGGTCAATTCGTCCCGAACATCTCGATCGGTCTCCCGGTGCTCGCGAGCTTACGGAAGAAGTCGGACATGGTGTTAGACGTCCACTTGATGATCGACCAACCGGAGCGCTTCGTCGAAGACTTCATCAAGGCGGGAGCGGACATCGTCACCGTCCACGTCGAAGCGACGAACCATTTGCATCGCGTGCTTCAACAAATTAAGGCGGCCGGAGCCAAGTGTGGCGTCGTTCTCAACCCGCATACGCCGCTGTCATTGATTGAACACGTGCTCGGTGACGTCGACATGGTACTTCTCATGACGGTGAACCCTGGCTTTGGGGGTCAGAAGTTCATCGAATCGGTCGTGCCGAAAATCGCGGCGTTGAACGAGATGCGCCAAGCGCGCCGTCTCGACTTTGAAATCGAGATTGACGGAGGCGTCAACGCGGAGACTGCGAAATTATGTATCGATGCCGGTGCTGACGTGCTCGTGGCCGGCTCGGCCATCTATAACGAGCCGAGCTATAAAGACGCAATCGATAGCATTCGCAACGCATCTCGTGTATAATCGTCCATAGAACAACAAATATTGTCGCAAGGGGTGTCACATTCTGTGGCTGAGAGGCATACGCTAACCCTTTGAACCTGTTCCGTTCACACGGACGTAGGGATGTGGCGAAAATGCACGTTGCTACTCGATAGCAGCATGGCGTTTACGTCATGCTGCTTTTTGTCGTTCGCTCATATTTTAAGGAGGGAAATAGATGAAACAACGTTTAAAATTACAGGCGCTCATTGAAATCTCATTGTTCGCCGCACTCGGTTTGATTTTTGATTTGCTCATCCCGTTCCGGATGCCGCAAGGCGGGTCAATCAGCTTGGCGATGTTGCCGATTTTCGTCATGGCGTATCGTCACGGTTTGAAAGGCGGACTTGCGACCGGTGCACTTGTCGGAACGCTGCAACTGCTGTTCGGGGCCTATATCTTCACGCCGGTCCAGTTCCTGCTCGACTACACGTTCGCTTACGGTGTCGTCGGGATGGCGGGGCTGTTCGCTGGTCAAGTGAAACGAGCCGCCAAGGATGAGGCGAAAAAGACGCTCGTCGTTTATTTGGTGCTCGGCGCGCTCCTCGGTTCACTGCTTCGTTACGGGGCCCACGTCTTGTCGGGGATCGTCTTCTTCGCCGAATACGCGGAAGGTCCGGTCGTCGCCTACTCGTTCGCCTATAACATGACGTACATGCTCCCGTCCTTCCTCGTGTCGGCCGTCGTCCTCGTCCTCTTGTTCGTCTCGGCACCGCGCTTCGCGACGCTCGCGACCCGGGACGTCCGCTAATGCGGGTGTTGATTGTGGCGGCCAGCCCGGAACCAATCTCGGGACTCCCGCGTGACGTCGATTACATCATCGGCGTCGATGGGGGGTACGAGACACTGTTGAACCACGGGCTGAACCCAGATCTCGTCGTCGGCGATTTCGACTCCTTCACGGGCGAAGTGCCGATCGACGCCGTCCGTTATCCATCTGAGAAAGATGTGACCGACCTCGAGATCGCTCTCGAGGCGGCACGGGGGCATGGCGCGACGGAAATGCTCGTCTACGGTGCGCTCGGCGGCCGGCTCGATATGACGCTCAGCAATATCGGTCTGCTCGAGGCGTATCCTGAGATGCGTCTCGTCACGGCAGGGCAGACGGTACGACTCGTCGGGTCGGGACGCTATGAACTCCCGCGTCAAGACGGTCACTATTTGTCGCTCATCCCATGGAAGCAGGCGAACGTGACCATCCGCGGCGTCAAATATCCGCTCGACCGTCACGATGTCGTCAGCCATGAGGCGCTCACCATCTCGAACGAATGGGACGATGAAGCGGCGGACTTGATCGTGCACGACGGTATGGTGCTCGTGCTGTCTATCAAAAAATGAACACAAAAAAATCCCATCGGCGAATGCCGCTGGGATTTATTTCGTTCGTGTATAAAAATTATACGCGTTCAACGAGACCTGATTTAAGAGCGCGAGCTGAAACCCAAACTCGTTTAGGTTTACCGTCAACGAGAATACGAACTTTTTGTACGTTTACACCCCAAGTGCGTTTTGTCTTGTTGAGTGCGTGCGAACGGTTGTTACCTGATTTAGGTGATTTACCTGTTACGTAGCATTTACGTGCCATGCGTTTCCCCTCCTTTTTTATGTGGGTTCGTCCTAATAGACACTCGTTTATATTAGCACGGGTTTTTTCACGATGCAACTAGAAAATCATAGGATGACAAGAAAAAAACTTGACATTACTGGAAAGGATTTTAATAATGAATGAGGGTTACGGCTACAATTGACCGAGTTTATGGAGCAGGTTCTTTTAATAACTAGGTACTTATTGTAGAATGTAGTGAAGGAATCATTCCGAATAAAGGAGGCTACTCCATATGGCAATTGAAATGAAGACAACATATGGCAATATTGACATCACGAACGACGTGGTCGCGACACTCGCAGGCGGTGCGGCGATGGAATGTTTCGGCGTTGTGGGAATGGCGTCTCAAGCTCAATTGAAAGACGGGATCGCAGAACTATTGAAACGTGAAAACTACGCCCGAGGCGTTGTCGTACGTCAAGATGGAGAAGACGTACATATCGACATGCACATCATTGTAAGCTACGGGACGAAAGTGTCGGAAGTCGCATACAACGTGCAAAGCCGTGTAAAATACACGCTCGGTGAAACTTTAGGATTAAACGTTTCGTCGGTAAACATATTCGTACAAGGCGTTCGTCTGACGAATGACTGACGAGAACGAAGGAGGATTTGGTGTGGGTTTAAAACGTTTAGATGGATTGGTGTTCGCGAACATGGTCGCGAACGGTGCAGCCAACTTGAGCCAGAATGCGGATTATGTAGATTCGCTTAACGTCTTCCCGGTGCCGGACGGCGATACGGGGACGAACATGAATTTGACGATGACATCGGGTGCGAAAGAAGTGGCCGCACTCAACTCGGCGAATATCGCTGACGTCTCATCGAAGTTTGCACGCGGTCTCTTGATGGGGGCACGTGGGAACTCGGGCGTTATTTTGAGCCAGTTGTTCCGTGGTTTCGGTAAAGCAATCGAAGGCAAGACAGAAGTGTCGACAGTCGATTTCGCCGAAGCGTTGAAACGTGGCGTCGATACGGCATACAAGGCGGTTATGAAACCGGTTGAAGGAACGATTTTGACGGTTGCTCGTGAAGCGGCCGACGAAGCGCTCCGTGCTTCAGAGTCGACGAGCGACTTCAACGAGTTCATGGAACTCGTGATTGTCGAAGCGAAAGCTTCACTCGAACGGACACCGGACTTATTGCCGGTCTTAAAAGAAGTCGGCGTCGTCGATTCAGGCGGCCAAGGCTTGCTCGTCATTTATGAAGGGTTCCTCGCTAGCCTCGAAGGCAAAGAACTTGAGAAACCACATGCACCGGTCATGGATGCGCTCATTGAAGCTGAACATCATGCCCACGCTGCACAAGGATTCATGTCGACGGAAGACATCGAGTTCGGCTATTGCACGGAAATCATGGTCCGGTTCCAAGACGAGAAATTGAAGGACGCGCCGTTCAACGAGGACGCGTTCCGCAATGAATTGTCTGAACTCGGTGACTCGCTCCTCGTCGTCGCAGACGAAGAGTTGCTCAAAGTTCACGTTCACGTCGAGACGCCAGGTGACGTCATCACGAAAGGACAGCGTTACGGGGAACTCGTCGCTGTCAAAATCGAGAACATGCGTCAACAGCACTCGACCATCTTAGAAGAAGAGCATGGCGCCAACCAGCACGGCGTTCAAACGGCTGCTCCGACGGCTCCGAAGGCGAAAGCGCCGTTCGCGATCGTTACGGTCGCGATGGGCGAAGGTGTCAGCGAATTGTTCCGTTCACTCGGGGCGGCCCACGTCATCGAGGGCGGTCAGACGATGAACCCATCGACGGAAGATATCGTCAAGGCGATTGAAGCGGCCAACGCGGATCACGTCTTCATCTTCCCGAACAACTCGAACATCATCATGGCTGCTGAACAAGCGGCCTCGGTCGCACCTTGCGGCGTCTCGGTCATTCCGACGAAGACGGTGCCACAAGGACTCGCGGCAGCGATCGCCTTCAATCCGGAAGCGGATGTGGAAACGAACGAGAGCGTCATGAAGGCTGCGGCAAGCGCCGTCAAGTCTGGTCAAGTGACGTATGCGGTTCGTGATACGAGCATCGACGGTGTCGAGATTCGTAAAGACGACCACATGGCGATTGCCGAGAAGAAAATCGTCGCCTCATCGGCTTCGAGCCTCGAAGCGGCGAAAGCGCTTGTCGACGCGCTCGTGGATGCCGATGACGAAATCATCACGATTTTGACGGGCGAAGGTTCGTCAGCGGAAGACGTCGCAGCACTCTCGGCGTATATCGAGTCGAAGAACGACGAGATTGAAATCGAGGTTCATGACGGGAAACAACCGCTCTACTCCTACATTTTTAGTGTGGAATAAGCTGTAACTCAGCCCTACCTTCTGTATAATGAAGGTAGGGTTTTTTTGAAAGGGGGAAATGCGATGAAATATCGCAGTGTGTTTGATATCATCGGTCCGGTCATGGTCGGTCCATCGAGTTCGCATACGGCCGGAGCCGCGCGCATCGGCCTCATGGCTGGGAAGTTGTTCGGGCGTACGCCACGGCTCGCGCACATCACGTTTTATGGGTCGTTCGCCGATACGTATCGGGGGCACGGTACCGATGTCGCCATCGTCGGCGGCATCATGGGCTTCGATACGTTCGATTTGCGCATCCCGCAAGCACTCGATATCGCCAAAGAGCGCGGCATCGAGGTCGTCTTTGAGACGAGCGATGCGTTGACAGACCACCCGAACACGGCCCGGGTCCACCTCGAAGACGAGGATGGCACGTTCGAAATCGTCGGGATTTCAATCGGCGGCGGGACGATCGAGATTACCGAGTTGAACGGATTCCCGCTCAAACTGTCAGGCGGCGGTCCGGCACTCGTCGTGTTGCACCATGATCGCTTCGGGGCGATCGCGGCCGTGACTGGCATCTTGGCCCGGCATGAGTTGAATATTGGGCATATGGAAGTGAGTCGTCACGAGAAAGGCAAGCAAGCGCTTATGGCGATTGAGATTGATGAACATCTGTCAAAAGACGTGTTAGCGGAAATTGAGCGGTTACCTCAAATCGAGCGGGTAGCCATCTTTGGGGAATAAGGAGAAACCAATATGTTTAAATCAGTAGAAGAATTAGTCAGAACGGCAACAGAGCGAGGCATTCCGATTTCAGAAGTGATGATCGAGCAAGAAGTGCACGTCAGACGCTCGACGCGGGAAGAAGTCGTCGGTATGATGGAGCGCAATCTAGAAGTGATGGAAGAAGCGGTCGCCCGGGCACTCGAAGGCGTGACGTCCGTGACGGGTCTCACGGGGAACGATGCCGTGCTCATGACCGACTATATCCGTTCCGGCAAATCGCTCGCCGGAGACTTGATTTTAGATGCGGTCGCAAAAGCGATCGGCACGAATGAAGTTAACGCGGCGATGGGACGCATCTGCGCGACCCCGACCGCCGGAAGCGCCGGCGTCGTACCGGGTACGTTGTTTGCGGTCAAAGAACGTCTGGAGATGGACCGTGACGCGATGGTCCGCTACTTGTTCACGTCAGGAGCGTTCGGCTTCGTCGTCGCAAACAACGCTTCGATTTCAGGAGCGGCTGGTGGTTGTCAGGCGGAAGTCGGCTCAGCGACCGGGATGGCCGCCGCGGCCATCGTCGAAGCGGCCGGCGGGACGCCGGAACAATCGGCGACGGCGTTTGCAATCGCACTGAAAAACATGCTCGGTCTCGTCTGTGACCCGGTGGCGGGGCTCGTCGAGGTGCCGTGCGTCAAACGGAACGCCATGGGCGGGGCGAACGCCATCGTTGCAGCCGATATGGCACTCGCCGGGATCACGTCACGCATCCCTTGCGACGAGGTCATTTCCGCGATGCATGAGATTGGCCAGATGATGCCGACCGCGTTGAAAGAGACAGCGCGTGGTGGTCTCGCCAATACGCCGACGGCACGCCGTCTCGAACGAAACATCTTTGGAGAGAAAGAAAATGTCAAGAAGTGAGGCGTTGACGACGCTGAAAGGGGTCGGGCCAGAGATGGCCAAAAAATTAGAGACGATGGGTCTCGAACGAATCGAGGACGTGCTGGAGCACGTCCCGTTTCGTTATGAAAATTATAATAGCGGCACGGTGACGACGGCCATTCACGGCGACCTCGTCAAATGGAGCGGCACCGTCCAGGCGGCACCGCTCGTACGCTATTACAGTAAAGGCAAGAACCGTCTCCAATTCCGCTTGTTGCTCGAGGAGCGCTACGTCGTCCACGTGACGATGTTCAACCGGGCCTTTTATAAAGACAAGCTCGCGCTCGGCGCCACGGTGACGGTCAAAGGGAAATGGGATATGAACCGGATGACGATCAGTGCGACCGACCTCGAGTTCGGTGAGCTCTCGGATGGGTTGCAACCGATTTATTCGCTCCGGGCCGGACTGACCCAAAAGAATTTCGGACGCATCGTCAAACTCGCATTCGAACAGACGACCTCGTTCGAGAATCGCCTGCCCGAATCGATTCGGCAACGTTATCGTCTCGAGGACCGGGAGACGATGTTGAAAGGGATGCATTTCCCTGATTCGGTCGAGACGTATAAACAGGCACGCCGAAGTTACGTCTATGAAGAGTGTCTGCTCTATCAATTGAAACTCCAGGCGTTCCGTAAGATGGAGCGGGCGGGGAAAGGGCGCGCGCTCACGCTCGACAAGCAGCGGTTGAACGAGTTCGTCAAACAGCTCGCGTTCCCGTTGACAGGGGCACAGACACGTGTCATCCGGGAGATTGTCGGCGACTTAGAAAAGCCAGAACGGATGAATCGGTTGTTACAAGGGGATGTCGGGAGCGGAAAGACAGTCGTTGCCGCGATCGCCTTGTATGCGACGGTGTGCGCCGGCTATCAAGGGGCGCTCATGGTCCCGACGGAGATTTTGGCCGAACAGCATCTCGCCTCGTTGCAGGCGCTGTTCGAACCTTACGGGATGCGCGTCGGGCTACTGACGAGTTCGGTCAAAGGCAAGGCTAGGAACGAATTGCTCCAGGCGATTAAAGACGGCGACGTCGATATCATCGTCGGGACGCACGCCTTGATTCAAGGGCCGGTCGAGTTTTCGCGTCTGCATCTGGCCATCACCGATGAGCAACACCGGTTCGGGGTCGAACAGCGGAAAATGCTCCGTGACAAGGCGGAACTCGCCGACGTGCTCTATATGACAGCGACGCCGATTCCACGGACGCTCGCCATCAGCGCTTTCGGGGAGATGGACGTCTCGACGATTGATGAGATGCCGGCCGGGCGGAAGCCGATTGAGACGTATTGGGCCAAGACCGATCAAATTGACCGGGTCCATGCGATGGTGAACCGTGAGCTCGCCCTCGGATGTCAAGCGTATGTCATCGCGCCGCTCATCGAGGAATCGGACACGCTCGAAGTCGAGAGCGCGACTGCGCTCTACGACATGTTACGGGAGCGCTTCCCGAATTATGCGGTCGGTCTCATGCACGGTAAACTGTCGAGCACCGAGAAAGACGAGGTCATGAAGGCTTTCGCTAGCAACGCCCTCCAAATCCTCGTCTCGACGACGGTCGTCGAGGTCGGGGTGAACGTGCCGAACGCCTCGCTCATCATCATCCACGACGCCGAACGATTCGGCTTGGCGCAACTGCACCAGCTGCGTGGGCGTGTCGGTCGAGGCGCCGATCAATCTTATTGTATATTGGTAGGGGATCCAAAGTCCGACGTCGGGAAACTTCGTTTAAAGACGATGACCGAGACGAATGACGGATTCGTGCTCGCCGAGAAAGACTTGGAACTCCGCGGGGCCGGTGACTTCTTTGGGACGGCCCAGAGCGGTCTGCCAAGCTTCCGCGTCGCTGATCCAGTACTCGATTTAAAAGTGATGGAAGTGGCGATGCAAGACGCCGTCCGGCTGCTCGGGAGCGAGGCGTTTTGGAACGAGGCGACGTATGCCCCGCTCCGACACTATTTGAAACGACTCGACTTACTCGTCGGAGAACGATTGGAATGACAAACAACACTTGAAAATAAAATCTAAAGAATATATACTGCTATTAGTACCAGGTATTAAGTTCTTTAGCATAGAGTTTAGGAGGGAACTGAATGCGGGTACCTAAGAAAGAGCGGCAACGCTTATTGCAAGAAACGATTGATCGCAACCCGTTCATCAAAGACGAAGAGCTGTCGAAACAGTTTGCAGTCAGTATTCAAACGATTCGACTCGATCGGATGGAGTTAAAGATTCCGGAAGTGAGAGAACGGATCAAGCACGTTGCCTCAGAACACCTCGATGAAGTGAAGTCGCTCGCCATGAGCGAGGTCATCGGTGATATGATTGACTTGAAGCTCGATGAATCGGCCATCTCGGTTCTCGACATTGAGAGAGAACACGTCTTTAGCCGCAACGAGATCGCCCGGGGACACGTATTGTTCGCCCAGGCCAACTCGTTAGCGGTGGCGCTCATCAATGATGAATTGGCGTTGACCACTAAAGCGGACATCCGGTTTAGTCGCCAGGTCCATCTTGGAGAGCGAGTCGTTGCCAAGGCTCGTGTGATCAAACTACGTCGGGACGGAAGAACGGACGTCACAGTGGATAGTTATGTCGGCGAAGAGTGTGTCTTTAGCGGAGACTTCACGATCTATCGTCGCGGTGAGGAGGAACAGGCATGAAATTAGCAATCGATGCAATGGGCGGGGATCATGCCCCGAAAGCGATCGTGGAAGGCGTCAAACAGTTTGCCGACGCGTTCCCGAATGAGCAGATGGAACTGTTTTTAGTCGGAGATGAGGTCAAACTCGCCTCTTATGGGTTGACCGACCCGCGAATCAAAATCGTTCCGGCAAGTGAAGTCATCACCGGAGACGATGAGCCGGTCCGGGCCGTCCGCCGTAAAAAGGACAGCTCGCTCGTCGTGGCGGCCAAACTCGTCAAAGACGGAGAGGCCGACGCCCTCGTCTCGGCTGGGAATACCGGCGCCCTCATGGCGGCGTCACTATTCGTCATCGGACGGATTCCCGGCATCGAGCGTCCCGCGTTGTCACCTACGTTCCCTACATATACGGGTAGCGGTGTCGTCATTTTAGACGTCGGGGCCAACCCGGACGCTAAGCCTGAGCACTTGGTCGACTATGCGATCATGGGCTCGCTCTACGCTGAGCACGTCCGCGGCGTCAAGCGCCCGCGCGTCGCGCTACTGAACATCGGGACCGAGGCTGGGAAAGGAAACGCCCTCACGAAAGAGGCGTACCCCCTCCTTGAACAAGCACCGGTCCACTTTGTCGGCAACGTGGAAGCACGTGAGGCGATGTCCGGTGACGTGGACGTCATCGTCACCGAAGGGTTCGCCGGAAACATTTTGCTCAAAGGTGTCGAAGGTTCGTCATCGATGCTCATGAAGATGATGAAAGAGCAGTTCACGAGCGATTTCGTCTCGAAGCTCGCCGCTCTCGTCTTAAAACCGAAGTTGAAACGATTGAAACAAACATTAGATTATCGGGAACACGGTGGAGCCGGGTTATTCGGCATCAACGCCCCGGTCATTAAAGCGCACGGTTCGAGCGATGCGCTCGCCATCATGAGCGCGCTCAAACAGGCGAAAATCATGGTCGATCACGACGTCGTCGCGAAGATCAAGCAAGCCAAAGCCACAAACTAATTCAAAGAAGGTGAGTACATGGGGAAAACAGCATGGGTATTTCCAGGACAAGGGTCACAAGCCGTCGGCATGGGCCAAACGTTCCTCGACAATCCTGAGCAACTGCACGCGATCGGCCGTCGCCTCGGATTTGATTTACTCGACGCCATGGCGGCAGGATCAAAAGAAGAGCTTCAACGGACAGAACTGGCCCAACCGGCCATCGTGGCGCATGCGGCATCACTCGCACAAGCTCACGCCAAAACAGGGGCCGCGCCAGACATGGTGATCGGTCACAGCGTCGGAGAATATGCGGCACTCGTCATCGCCGGCGTCATCGATTTGGAAGAGGCGAGCGTGCTCGTCCACGAACGCGGTAAGCTCATGTCAGAAGTGAAGGATGGGGCGATGGCAGCCGTCATCGGGATGACCGATGTCGACGAGGCGTTCCATGTGACGGAGAAAATCAGTGCTAGCGGGAACCTTGTACAAATCGCCAACTACAACTGTCCGGGTCAGTTCGTCATCTCGGGACACGTCGACGCGGTCAAACAAGCCGAGACGGACTTGAAACAGGCCGGCGCGAAACGCGTCTTACCGCTCAACGTCTCTGGTGCGTTCCACAGCTCGTACATGATGCCAGCCGCGACGCGGTTCAAAGACGTGCTCGCTTCGTCACCGTTCAAACCGGCGGCGATCGGGGTTATCTCGAACGTCGATGCCGAGGTCCACACCGACCCGGAGAAATTGAAAGCACTCCTCACCGAGCAACTGTACGCATCGGTCCGATTCGAGGCGTGTGTCCGCAAAGCGATCGACGCTGGCGTCGACACGTTCATCGAATTCGGTCCGACGTCGCCATTGTCGGGTCTCATCAAGCGAATCGACGCGAACGTGACGATCAAACAGGCGACGACGCTCGAAGAGGTGGCCGCGTTAGGAGGAGAAGTACGTGCATGACCAAGTAGCAATCGTGACAGGCGCGTCCCGGGGGATCGGGGCCGCCATCGCGAAGCGTTTAGGGGAAGACGGCTTTCGGGTCGTCGTGAATTACTCGGGTAGTGTTGAGAAAGCAAAGGCTGTCGTCAGTGAGATTGAAGCGAACGGGGGCGAGGCCATCGCCGTCAAAGCGGACGTCTCAAACGCGGATGACGTGAAGGCGCTCATCAAGACGACGGTCGACACGTTCGGCCGCATCGATTGCCTCGTCAACAATGCGGGCATCACGCGTGACGGTCTACTCATGCGCATGAAAGAGGCTGACTTTGACGATGTCTTGTCGACGAACTTGAAAGGTGCGTTCTTGACGTCGCAAGCCGCGACGCGGACGCTCTTGAAATCGAAGTCGGGCCGCATCATCAATATCGCCTCGGTCGTTGGTATCACGGGCAACGCCGGACAGGCCAACTATGCGGCGGCGAAAGCCGGGCTGATCGGCCTGACCAAATCAGTCGCGCGTGAACTCGCCGGACGCCATGTCACGGTGAACGCCGTCTGTCCTGGATTTATCCAGACGGATATGACCGATGCCTTGACCGACGCCCAGCGTGAGGCGACGCTCGGACAAATCCCGTTCAACCGCTTCGGCCAAGTCGAAGACGTGGCGAACGTCGTCTCATTCCTCGCTTCACACCAAGCGGCTTACGTGACGGGTCAGACGATCGCCGTTGACGGCGGGATGACGATGGCTTAAAATCAGAACTTTACCAATCGAATCACATTTTATATACTTTAATTTGGAGGGATTTTATCATGACAACAGAACAAATCTTAGTAGACGTACAAGCAGCAGTGGCAGAGAAACTCGGGAAAGATGTATCTGAGATCACAGCCGACAAATCATTCAAAGACGACCTCGGTGCGGATTCGCTCGAAGTTATGGAAATGGTCATGGACCTTGAAGACAAATTCGATATCACAATCGAAGATGAAGATGCAGAGAAACTTGCAACTGTCGGCGACGTTGTCGCTTACATCGAAACTAAATTGTAATCAAGCCTCCCACCGCTCGTCATGAGCGGTGGGCTTGTGCTTATTCACGGAGGGAATTATGACAAAGGACAAGCGACGGTTTGACCGTCAAAGGTCGGCGCAACGACGCCGACGAAATGAGCTCGAACGGTCTCGGATTCTCGAGCAGTTCAAGACACTTGAAGAACGGCTATCCGTTCGATTCACGAATCAAGATTTATTGATGCAAGCGTTCACCCACTCCTCATACGTCAACGAACAACGCGGTCTGAAAAAAGACAATGAGCGCTTAGAGTTTCTAGGCGACGCGGTGCTCGAGTTGACGGTGTCTCGGTTTTTGTATGAGACGTATCCGGAGCGCTCCGAGGGGGAATTAACGAAGTTGCGGGCGGCCATCGTCTGTGAGCCGTCACTCGTCAACTTCGCGGAAGCCTATGCTTTCTCTGATTTTATCTTGCTTGGGAAAGGCGAAGAGTTGACCGGCGGTCGCAAGCGTCCGGCGTTACTCGCCGATGTGTTCGAATCCTACATCGGTGCGCTCTATCTGGACCAAGGGATTGAACCAGTCGAACAGTTCCTCGCCGAAGCGGTTTTTCCGAAAGTCTTAGCCGGTGTGTTTGAAGAACAGACTGATTATAAGAGCCAGCTCCAAGAGAGCGTGCAACGCGAAGGGCTCGGGCCCGTCTCGTACACGATTATCGAAGAGCGCGGGCCGGCCCATAGCCGGGAGTTTGTCGCCCACGCCCGTCTGTCTGACGACATCGTCGGGGAAGGCATCGGCCGATCGAAGAAAGAAGCCGAGCAGCTTGCGGCGAAAGAAGCGTTAATCGAATTCAATCGGCAATACGCCGGCCTATAACACAAAAGGAGTGGACCTCTCAACGGGTCCACTCCTTTTTGTATCATCTAGTTACGTCAATTGCCCGAGTTCTTCGACGATTCCATCCACTTCAGAAATCGACAACGATGAACGATTCATCACGTAGTCGTAAATCTCTTTGACGGCCGAGGCGTCGGCACGGTTATATTCTTCCGCTTTGATAGCGCCGCGGTTGATGATGTTCATTTTGTCGAGAATTTCCTCAATCATTTGTTCGTTAGTCATCGGTCGTACCCCTTTCTACAGTTCTTTTTAGAATAGCATGATTCTAGCATTTTGACGAACTGGCAACTGTGGTAAAATAAACAAATGAATGCTTACTGAGGATAGGATGGTCACGATGCACTTAAAACGAATCGAACTCGCTGGCTTTAAATCGTTTGCCAAGCGGATTGAACTGGATTTTCGTCCCGGCGTCACAGCCGTGGTTGGACCGAACGGAAGCGGAAAATCAAATATATCGGACGCTGTTCGCTGGGTACTCGGTGAGCAGTCGGCCAAATCGCTCCGCGGAGCGAAAATGGAAGATGTTATCTTTGCCGGCAGTGAAGGGGAGAACCATCGTAACGTCGCCGAAGTGACGCTCGTGTTGGACAATACGGACGCCCATTTGCGGCTACCGTATGAAGAAGTGAGCGTCACGCGCCGTGTCACGCGGAGCGGCGACAGCGACTACTTTATGAACAAGAAGCCGTGCCGTCTCAAAGATGTGATTGACCTGTTCATGGATACGGGTCTGTCACGTGATGCGTTTGCCATCATCGGCCAAGGCCGGGTCGAGCAGGTCATCTCCGGGAAACCGGAAGACCGCCGGGCCGTCATCGAAGAAGCGGCCGGTGTCTTGAAATACCGCCAGCGTAAAAAACAAGCGGAACGGAAACTGCAGGACACTGAATTGAACTTGTCCCGCGTCGACGATATCTTGTATGAACTCGCCGACCGGGTCGAACCGCTCCGTGAACAAGCCGCGCTCGCCCGTGAGTATCAAGTCGCAAAAGCTCGGCACGATGAGCTCGAGACAGGTATTCTCGGTGCCGAGATTATGGAACTCGGAACAGGAATCACCCGTACGAACGAACAACTCGGGACGGCGTCCGCCCATCTCGCCGAGCAAGACGGCGCGTTGAACGCGATTGTGGCGGAACGGACGGAGCTCGAGGCGACACTCGCCGTCGATCGGGAAACGCTCGATACGCTCCACCAGGACGAACGGACGCAGGCGACCGAACTGGAACGATTGACCGGCGAAATCAAGCTCGCGAAAGCCCGGGAAGAGCACGGGGCGGAAACGAAAGAACGTCTCGAGCGCCAGCGGGTCGAGTTGGCCGAAGAGGCCGAACAGTTGACGCAGAAATTGCACGTGGCCGAGGCGGATTTGGCGTCTAAAACCGAGGCGTTACATACCGTCGAATCGGCACGCGTCAAACTCGACACACAATTGACGGCAGCGACACGCGATTTTAACGCGGAAATCGAACAGCTCCAAGGCGAGGCGTTCGAACTGGCGACGACTCGCGCCACGCTCAGCAATCAACAGAAGCGGGAACGCCGGGATATCGAACAAGCCGAGGAAGCGAAAGCCCGCCTCCTGCGTGAGAATAAGGATCGCCTCGATGTGCGGACCGAACAGACGGCTTCGCTCGAGGCCGAGCAGGCTCGTCTCGACGAAGCGCGGACGACGTGGGAGACGCTGCTCGCGCAAGAAGCCGATTTGACCGAACAAGAGACGACACTGCGGGACAAGCTGGCCCGGGCCGAGCAGTCGTACCACGACCTCGACCGCCGGCGTCAGAAGACCGAGGACCGCATCGAATTGCTCGAGCGGATGAAGCAGTCATATGAAGGCTATTTCCATGCCGTTAAATTCGTGTTGAAAGAACGGGGGCCGGGCGTGCTCGGTGCGGTCGCGGAATTGATTCGCGTTCTCCCGTCCTACGAGGCCGCCATCGAGACGGCGCTCGGTCAGACACAACAACATATCGTCGTCGAGACGGATGTGGTCGGTCGCCGAGAAATCGATCGGCTACGGAAGGCGAATGCTGGACGGGCCACGTTTGTGCCGATGACGAGCGTGAAGGAACGTTACGTCCCGAGTGAAGTCGCGCACCGGCTCGAATCGCTCGACGGATTCGTCGGCATCGCCGCCGACCTCGTCGAGACGGACCCGGCCTATGACAAATTGAAACGGTCCCTTCTCGGTGCCGTCATCGTCGCCAGCTCACTCGAAGTCGCCAACCGGATCGCCCAGACGACCGGGTATCGCTATCGCATCGTCACGCTCGACGGGGACATCGTCAACGTCGGCGGTTCGATGACCGGGGGTAGCCGGAAGCAAGGCGTCGCCTTGTTCACGCAATCGCGTGAACTCGATGACTTGAAGCACGGATTGACGCAAGGGCTGGCCATGCTCCATGAGCAACAGTTGCGCGTGACGACGTATACCGATGAGATGTCCCGGTTGCGGGAGTCGCTCCAGTCAATCAGACTCAAGAAGCGCGAGGCCGAAGAGACGCTCCGGTCGACGGAACAGGCGTACCGAAGCTTGGAGAGGGTGTCACAAGACGCCAAGGCGCAACTTGAACTGTTCGATCATGAAATGGCCCGCTATGCCCATACGATTGAAGCCGCAACGAACGAATTGACGCGGCTCGCACAAGAGCTCGAGGCGACCGATGCGTTGCAAGCCTCGATTCGGACCGAGCTCGAGGCGCTCCGCGGTGAGCAGGCGAAAGGTGCCGCGACGACGGGGCAACTGCAAGAAGCCATCCGTCAAAACGAACTCGATCGCCAACGGCACACGCTCGACCTCGACCGGGTCCGCTCGGAAGTCGAACGGCTCGAGGCCGAGGTCGCCAAACAGACGGCACGCCTTCATCAAATCGAACGTGAGCTCGAACATGTGGCGAGCGGCCGGGTCGTCTCTTCAGCCGAACTCGAGCTCGAACATGTCGAGGCGGTCAAACAGATGGATGCGCTCAAAGCGCGCCTGACGCAACAGTTGAACCAGCTCCATGCCGAAGAAGAATCATACCGAATTCTAAGGCAGCGCGAACAACAGGCGACGGACGTGCGTCGTCGACTCGATGCGGACGTCCGTAAACTCGAGACCGACGTGAACGAACTGGAGTTGAAACGGAAGTGGAAACTCGATGCGCTCGACGAACGTGGACTCGTCTTCGATTTGCTGCCGACGCTCACGATCCCGCTCGATGAGGCGAAAGAGGAGTTCAAACTGCTCGTCCGCCAAATCGAGGAGATCGGTCCGGTCAATTTGAATGCGATTGAGGAGTTCGACCTCGTCAATGAGCGGTTCATGTTCTTGTCTGAACAGCGGGACGACCTCGTCAGCGCCAAAGAGGATTTGTACGACATCATCAACGAGATGGACCGTGAAGTGACACGATTGTTCAAAGAGACGTATACGCTCGTCCGCGGTCACTTCAAACAGACGTTCCAGGAACTGTTCGGTGGCGGCGAGGCCGATTTGAAATTGGTCGACGAGTCCGACTTGCTCAATACGGGCATCGATATCGTCGCCAAACCACCCGGGAAGAAACTGCAGACGCTCAGTCTGCTCTCGGGGGGAGAACGGGCCTTGACGGCGATCGCGCTCTTATTCGCGATTTTGAAGACGCGTCCGGTGCCGTTCTGTGTGCTCGATGAAGTCGAGGCAGCGCTCGATGAGGCGAACGTCCATCGGTTCGGGGAGTATATCCGGACGCTGTCGATTGATACGCAGTTCGTCATCATCACGCACCGGAAAGGGACGATGGAGGCGGCGGATACGCTCTACGGCGTGACGATGCAACAAAACGGGGTCTCCGAGGTGCTTTCGGTCGAACTATCTGAAGCGAAGCGCGTCGTTGAGACGGAAGAAGAGATGGAGGAATTAAGTTGAGTTTTTTTAAGAAGCTAAAAGATAAATTGACGACCTCGACGCAAGAAGCGTCACAAAAGTTTACCGATGGATTGACAAAGACCCGCGACGGGTTCGCGAATGCCGTCAACGATCTCGTCTATCGGTTCCGCGAAGTCGATGAGGATTTCTTCGATGAACTCGAGGATCTGCTCATCCAGGCGGACGTCGGGGTGACGACGACGATGGACCTCGTCGAAGATTTGAAAGAAGAAGTGAAGCGCCGCAACTTGAAAGATCCGGTCGCTGTCCGCGATGCGCTCGTCGAAGTCGTGGCGAAGCGACTCCAAGAGGACGAGTCGGACCGTGAGTTGAACATGCAAGACGGATTGACGGTCATCTTGTTCGTCGGCGTCAACGGCGTCGGCAAGACGACGACGATCGGCAAGCTCGCCCATCAATTGAAGTCGGAAGGCCGTTCGGTCATGCTTGCGGCGGGCGACACGTTCCGGGCAGGTGCCATCGACCAGCTCCAAGTATGGGGCGAACGCGTCGGAGTCCCGGTCATCCGTCAAGCCGAAGGTTCGGATCCGGCCGCGGTCGTGTTCGACGCCGTCCAGGCAGCGAAATCACGCGGTGTCGACGTCTTGATTTGTGACACGGCCGGACGTTTGCAAAACAAGGTCAACTTGATGAACGAGCTTGAAAAAGTGAAGCGGGTCATCGAGCGTGAAGTGCCGAACGGACCGCATGAAGTGTTGCTCGCGCTTGACGCGACGACAGGGCAGAACGCGATGGTCCAGGCGAAAGCGTTCAAACAAGCGACGAACGTGAGCGGCATCGTCTTGACGAAGCTCGATGGCACGGCCAAAGGCGGTATCGTGCTCGCGATTCGAAACGAGCTCGATATTCCGGTCAAATACGTCGGGCTCGGCGAGAAAATCGATGATTTACAAGCGTTCGACCCGGAACAGTTCGTATACGGATTATTCGGGGACATCTTCGAAGAAAAACAACAGACAAACGATGACCTCGCCTAAGTTTCTCTGTTAAGAAAAAAACTTGACAAGAGCTAGGGACGGCTGTACTATTGGTAGTTGTAAAGGGATTTCACTTAACATGTGGAGGTGGAGGTCATGTCGCTCGAAAAGACGAATCGAATGAACTACTTGTTCGATTTTTATCAAGCACTACTCACACCGAAACAGCGCAACTATATGTCTCTTTATTACCTAGATGACTACTCGCTCGGAGAGATTGCGGAAGAGTTTGAAGTCAGCCGTCAAGCGGTCTACGATAACATAAAGCGTACCGAAGCGATGCTTGAGCAGTATGAGGAAAAGTTGGCCTTGTTCGAGAAGTTCGAACAGCGGCAACAACTGCTTCAGACGCTCAAACGTCAAGTCGAGCATTCGCCCGACGCGACGGAAACGATTTCGGCGCTTGAGAATTTAGAGTAGGGGGCTGAAGCATGGCATTTGAAGGATTATCCGAACGGTTGCAATCGACACTGGCGAAAATGCGGGGGAAAGGTAAAATTTCCGAAGCAGATGTCAAAGAGATGATGAGAGAAGTTCGTCTCGCTCTCCTTGAAGCCGATGTCAACTTCAAAGTGGTCAAACAGTTCGTCAACGACGTGAAAGAACGGGCCATCGGCCAAGACGTCATGAAATCGTTGACACCGGGCCAACAAGTTGTCAAAATCGTTCATGAAGAGCTAACGACTTTGATGGGGAGCGACGTCGTCCCGATCACATTTAACCCAAAACCACCGACAGTCGTCATGATGGTCGGGTTACAAGGTGCGGGGAAAACGACGACGACCGGAAAGCTCGCGAACTTGATTCGCAAAAAGCATAACCGGAGTCCACTTCTCGTCGCGGCGGATATTTATCGGCCCGCGGCCATCAAACAGCTCGAGACACTCGGCAAGCAACTCGATTTACCGGTGTTCTCACTTGGCGACCAAGTGAAGCCGGAAGAAATCGTCACAAAAGCGCTCGAGTACGCCAAAACCAATCATCACGATTTCGTGTTGATCGATACGGCCGGTCGCCTTCACATCGACGAGACGCTCATGGGCGAACTCGAAAACGTGAAGACGATTGCCAAACCAAATGAAATCTTCCTCGTCGTCGATGCGATGACGGGTCAAGATGCGGTCAATGTGGCCGACAGCTTCAATGAGAAACTCGGAATCACCGGCGTCGTGCTCACAAAGCTCGACGGTGATACACGTGGTGGGGCAGCCCTTTCAATCAAGGCAGTCACGGGAGCGCCGATTAAGTTCGTCGGTCTCGGTGAAAAGTTGGATGCCCTCGAACCATTCCACCCGGAACGCATGGCGTCACGGATTCTTGGGATGGGGGACGTGCTCACACTCATTGAAAAAGCCGAGTCACAGATGGACCAAGATGCTGCGAAGGAGCTTGAAAGCAAAATTCGCGATGCATCGTTCACGTTCGATGATTTTATCGAGCAGTTGGGTCAAGTGAAAAACATGGGCCCAATTGATGAATTGCTCTCGATGTTACCTGGTGCAGGTAAGATGAAAGGGTTGAAGAACGTCCAAATCGACGAGAAGCAACTCGATCATGTCGAGGCGATCATTCGCTCGATGACAAAGCATGAGCGCTCCAATCCTGAAGTGCTCAACGCGAGTCGTCGCAAGCGAATCGCAAAAGGGAGCGGTCGTTCCATCCAGGAAGTGAACCGTCTCATCAAACAGTTCGATGACATGAAGAAGCTCATGAAGCAGATGTCAGGACAAATGAAAGGGAAGAAAAAAGGTCTCGGCCTTCCGTTCTTCTAAGAAAACTTTTGTCAGTCGGGCAAAAAAACAGTATACTATTAAAGTTGTCAATTCTTAAACACATGATGGAGGTATATTACCATGGCAGTTAAAATTCGTCTCAAGCGCATGGGCGCAAACAAATCACCTTTCTACCGGATCGTTGTAGCTGATTCACGTTCACCACGTGATGGCCGTTTCATCGAGCAACTCGGTCACTACAACCCGGTTGCAAAACCAGAAGCAGAAGTTCGCATCAACGAAGAACTCGCTCTCAAATGGTTGGCAGACGGCGCGAAGCCATCTGACACAGTACGTAACTTGTTCTCTAAAGCAGGGATCATGGAGAAATTCCACAACGCGAAAAACGCGAAGTAAGGATGTGGCCGACCTTTTATGAGGTCGGCCCATTTTTTTGAGGAGGCATAACAATGGAATGGTTATACGTAGGTAAGATCGCCAATACCCACGGCTTGAAAGGGGAACTGAAGTTGCTCGCCGCGACCGATTTCCCGGCCGAACGCTTCAAGAAAGGCGAGACGCTCTATTTGGACGTCGATGGCAAGAAGCTCCCGTTCGAGGTGACGACGTATCGTCCGCATAAGCAGTTCCATCTCGTGACGTTCAAAGGGCTTGAGAATATCAATCTCGTCGAGAAGTATAAAGGGATGAAACTATACGTTCACGTCGAGCACGTTCACGAGTTACCGGAGCATGAGTTTTACTATCATGAGATTATCGGTTGCGAGGCCGTCGTCGACGGTGAGGTCATCGGTGTCGTCGACGATATCTTCGAGACTGGTGCCAACGACGTCTGGGTCATCAAACGCCCTGGCAAGTCGGACGCCCTCATCCCGTACATCGAATCGGTCGTGAGCGACATCGATGTCGAGGCGAAACGTGTCGTCATCACCCCGATTCCGGGAATGATTGACGATGAAGATTGATGTTTTAACGTTATTCCCCGAGATGTTCGCCCCGCTCGATCATTCAATCGTCGGACGGGCCCGTGCCCTCGGACAAGTCGAGATGGCGTTCACGAACTTCCGTGACTTCTCGACGAACAAACACCATAAGGTCGACGACTACCCGTACGGAGGCGGGGCGGGCATGTTGCTCACCCCGCAGCCGATCTTTGACGCCTTCGACGCCATCGACAAGAAGCGTCCCCGCGTCATCGTCACGACGCCGACCGGACGCCGTTTCGACCAACAGATGGCGGAAGCATGGGCGTCCGAGGAACACTTGATCTTTTTATGCGGCCATTATGAAGGGTTCGACCAACGGATTCATGATGAGCTCGCGACGGACGAAGTGTCAATCGGTGACTTCGTCATGACCGGCGGTGAGCTCGCCGCGATGGTCATGATCGATGCGACGGTCCGTCTCATCCCGGAAGTACTCGGCGATCAGGCGAGCCATGAAGATGACTCGTTCTCGACAGGGCTACTCGAATATCCGCACTATACACGCCCAGCGGAGTTCCGTGATCTGAAGGTGCCTGACGTCCTCTTGTCGGGCAATCACGCCAAAATCGAAGCGTGGCGCCGAGAGCAGTCGCTCCTGCGCACGTATCGCCGGCGACCGGACCTGCTCGAGCGCATCGAACTGTCGAAGGCAGATAAAAAATTCATTGAATCGTTGCGCGATTGACCGAATTGTGCTATGTTTGAGCATGTGGGTTAACCCCACCAATTACCGATGTTCCGCTGTTGGATGCTTGGGCAGATGAAGATATGAACATTGAAGAAAAAGGAGAACTATTCATGAACACACAAAAACTGTTCCGTGAAATCACAGAAGAACAATTCAAATCAGACGTACCTGCTTTCCGTCCTGGTGACACAGTACGTGTCCACGTTAAAGTCGTAGAGGGAACGCGCGAGCGTATCCAGATCTTCGAAGGCGTAGTCATCAAGCGTAAGGGTGGCGGCATCGGCGAAACATTCACAGTTCGTAAGATTTCTTACGGCGTAGGTGTTGAGCGTGCATTCCCGCTTCACTCACCACGTGTCGCGCAAATCGAAGTCGTTCGTTACGGTAAAGTCCGTCGTGCGAAACTCTACTACCTCCGCAACCTTCGCGGTAAAGCAGCACGTATTAAAGAAATCCGTCGTTAAGATGGGGATTAAGCTTGTCGCTTGCGACAAGCTTCTTTTTTTCTAGTACAATAAGTTCAAACGGACAGAGGAGTGAGGCAAGTTGAAAGAAGTGTTCAGTTGGCTTAAGGCGATCGTCGTTGCGCTCGTCATCGCGTTCGTGATCCGGACGTTCATCTTTGTACCTGTCATCGTCGAAGGAGAGTCGATGATGCCGACGCTCCAAAATGCCGATCGCATGATCGTCAGCAAAATCTCGAACTACGTCGGTGAGCTCGACCGGGGCGATATTATCGTCTTCCACGCGACAGAATCGAAAGACTATATCAAACGCGTCATCGCCATTCCTGGCGACACGCTCGAATATCGGGACGACACGCTTTATTTGAATGATGAGGCGGTCGAAGAACCGTATTTAGAGGATTTCCAGGCACAGATGAACGGCTTTCCTCTTACCGAAAACTTTACGCTCGAACAAGTGACGGGCGAGACGGTCGTCCCTGAAGGCTCGTACTTCGTCATGGGTGACAATCGTCAAAACTCGAAAGACAGCCGTGAAATCGGCTTTGTCCCGAAAGAGGACGTCGTCGGCAAAACGAACTTCGTGTTCTGGCCGCTCGGTGATTTCGGGACCGTACAAGAATAAGGTGGTGTTTGTTTGGCAATTCAATGGTTCCCTGGCCACATGGCCAAGGCACGAAGACAAGTAACAGAAAAGTTAAAGCTCATCGATGTCGTCATCGAACTCGTCGATGCACGTGTTCCACAATCGAGCCGTAACCCGATGGTCGATGAGATCACGGAAGGCAAACCGCGTCTCATCGTCTTGAATAAAGCCGATATGGCCGATCCGGTCGTCACTGACGCCTGGCTCCGCGCCTTGAAGCGCGATGACATCGAGGTCGTCGCCGTCGACGCGAAACATAGCAAAGGCTTGAAACAGCTCATGTCGGGCGCCGAGAAGCTCATGCAAGAGAAGCATGACCGCATGCGTGAGAAAGGCCGGAATCCCGGCCCGATCCGCGCGCTCATCATCGGCATCCCGAACGTCGGCAAGTCGACGCTCATCAACCGTCTCGCCGGACGTAACATCGCTGTCACCGGCGACCGTCCGGGTGTCACGAAGCGTCAGCAATGGATCAAGATGAAAGGCGGCGAGATGGAATTGCTCGATACGCCAGGGATTCTTTGGCCGAAGTTCGAGGATCAGATGGTCGGCTATCGCTTGGCGGCGACCGGTGCCATCAAAGATGATATCTTGAACCTTGATGATATCGCGCTCTATACGGCCCGCGAGCTATCGGCCCGCTATCCGGACCAGTTGAAAGAGCGATTCAAAATCGATCAACTGCCGGAAGATGCCGTCGAACTGCTCGAATTGATCGGGAAGAAACGTGGACTCGTCAGCGGTGGTTACGTCGATTTCGAGAAAGCGAGCGAATTACTATTGAACGAACTGCGTCATGAGAAAATCGGACGCGTCTCCCTCGAGACGCCGGCCGACCATGACATGGCGTGAAGTCCTGTGCAAACAGGGCTTTTTTGAATAGGAGGAACGGAATGACGATTCAAGCGATTAAACAACGGCTACAGACGGTCCGATATGAAGAGTGGGAGCAGGTACGGGCCGAGTTGAAAGACGACCCGCGGACAGGCGTCCAGACGCTCATCCGGCAACGGGAGCGGCAGTTCGCACAAGAACATGCCCTCCGTGCCGACTATACGGCCCGTCAGGCGTTCGAAGACGCTTGGAAGGCCCAAGGGTTCCGTCTCATCGGCGGCGTCGACGAGGTCGGTCGAGGGCCGCTCGCGGGACCAGTCGTCGCGGCGGCCGTCATCTTGCCGGAAGGGTTTTATCATCCCGGCCTGAACGATTCGAAAAAGATGTCGAAACGGGCGCGGGAACTGGCATACCGCATCCTCATGGACGAGGCATCGGTCGGTGTCGGCATCGTCGACGCTGACGTGATCGACCAGGTCAATATTTATGAGGCGACGAAACTGGCGATGGTGGAAGCGGTCCGGCAGCTCGGAACGGTCGATGCGCTGTTGATTGACGCGATGCGCCTCGACCTCGACATCCCGCAGCAGTCGCTCATCAAAGGGGATGCCCGGAGTGTCTCGATTGCGGCAGCGAGCGTCGTCGCCAAAGTCGTTCGCGACAACATGATGGAGGATTACGCTATTCTCTATCCCGGGTACGGGTTCGAACGGAATGCGGGTTATGGCACGAAAGACCATTTGACCGGCCTCGCGGAACACGGCATCACACCGATTCACCGGAAGTCGTTCGCACCGATTAAACAGATGTAGGAGGGGAAACGATGCGCATCGATCACCAAGGCGTCCTGCCGTTCAAGGTCACCGAACAAAATTCACGGCAACTGCTCGTCGGCAATACAGTCGTCGGCCGGGTGCTCCAACTGTTGCCGGGAGGCGAGGCGGTCATGCAGCTGCCGCAAGGCATGTTCCGGGTCGGGGTGAACGCCGACGTCAAAGAGAACGTGACGTACAAGATGGTCGTCACCGAGCTCGAACCGAAACTCGTCTTGAAGGTCGTGCCGCAACAAATCGAGGCGCAGCAGGCCCAACGGTCACCGCTCGCCCAGCTCGGCAGCGAGCTCGGGCGCCTGGCTCGCCAACCACTCGCTACGCCCGAGCCGCTCCAGGCGCAAGGCCGGCAGCTGCTCGAGAGCGGGGCCGGTGCTGACGTGAAGCAACTCGTTGGCGAGCTGTTCAAAGCGAAAGGCGACCCGAAGTTCGAACAGTTCGTCCGGGCCCAGGAGACGTTCAACGCCGTGCAGACCCCGCCGTTCGTCGTTCAAGCATTTCACATACCGCATTTAGGGCCGTTTGAACAAGTGCGGTTCCGTCTCGAGGCGCCGAAAGGCGAGGTCATCGACTCCGACCACGCCCGTATCGTTCTATTCCTCGAGACCCCGAAGTATGGAGAGACGGGCATCGATTTGCTCGTCCAGAAGCGGCACGTGTCGGTTAAAGTGTTCAACGAGCAACATGACTTGAGTCCGTTCGTCAACGCCTACGAGCCGTTGCTCGGTCGGGCACTCGAAGCGAGCGGCTATGAGCTGTCCCGCTTCTCGTTCGAAGCAAAGCGTGAAACGGTGCCGGACACGTTCGCCCCACTCGGAAAGGTGGACCAACGCGTATGACCGATCGCAAACAAGCCATCGCCTTGTCCTATGAGCAATCGATGGAGTCACCGCGCGTCGTCGCCAAAGGGGGCGGACTCGTCGCCGAGCGCATGCTCGCGCTCGCGCAAGCGAACGGTGTGCCGATTCATGAGGACCCGGCCTTACTGTCACTCTTGTCCGCGCTACAGATTGAAGAGCAGATTCCAGACGACCTGTACCAGGTCATCGCCGAGCTTTTCGTGTTTCTTTATCAGATGGAACAAGGAAAAATCGAGGATGTCTAGGGGTAGATGTGAAAAAAAGATGAAAACTTAAAGCAAGAACGATAGACAGCGCTTTCAGTTTTTCGTTACAATAGACGTGCCGATATTAAAGGGGACTAAGGGGGAAACGAAATGAATATCCATGAGTATCAGGCGAAAGAATTGCTTCGGGCGTTTGGAGTGGCCGTACCTACGGGCTATCCAGCGTTCACGGTTGAAGAAGCAGTCTCAGCCGCCGCCAAGCTAGACGGTGAACTAAAAGTTGTCAAAGCTCAGATTCACGCAGGAGGCCGCGGTAAAGCCGGCGGTGTCAAACTTGCGAAGTCAGATGAAGAAGTCAAACAGTACGCGTCAGAGATTCTCGGCAAGACGCTCGTCACGCATCAGACTGGACCAGAAGGAAAAGTCGTGCAACGCCTTTACATTGAAGAAGGCTCTGCCATTGACCAAGAATTTTACTTAGGACTTGTGCTTGACCGTTCGATCGGCCGAATTGTCATCATGGGTTCATCAGAAGGCGGTATGGACATCGAGGAAGTCGCTGAACATACACCTGAAAAGATTCATAAAGAAGTCGTCGACCCAGTCGTCGGACTCCGTTCGTTCCAAGCACGCCGTCTCGCGTTCAAGATGGAAGTGCCGACCAAACTCGTCAACAAATTCAGCGACATGGTCATGAAATTGTATAAAGTGTACGTCGAGACAGATTGCACGATCGCGGAAATCAACCCGCTCGTCACGACGAAAGACGGCAACGTCATCGCACTTGATGCGAAGCTCAACTTCGACAGCAACGCGCTTTATCGTCATAAAGACATCGTCGACCTTCGCGACACGACAGAAGAAGATCCGCGTGAAGTCGAGGCGTCAAAACACGACCTTAGCTATATCGCGCTCGACGGCAACATCGGTTGCCTCGTTAACGGGGCTGGCTTGGCCATGGCGACGATGGATATCATCAAGCATTACGGCGCCGAACCCGCTAACTTCCTCGATGTAGGCGGCGGTGCAACGAAAGAAAAAGTAACGGAAGCGTTCAAATTGATTTTGTCAGACGACCAAGTCAAAGGAATCTTCGTTAACATCTTTGGTGGCATCATGAAGTGTGACATCATTGCTGAAGGTATCGTCGCGGCGACGAAAGAAATCGGTCTCGATTTGCCACTCGTCGTCCGGTTAGAAGGCACGAACGTGGATGCGGGACGACGCATTCTCGATGAATCTGGACTTGCGATCACTTCGGCGAGCTCGATGGCTGACGGTGCAGAAAAAATCGCGGCACTCGTTCGATAAGGGGGAAACGACATGAGTATTTGGGCGAATCAAGATACAAAAGTAATCATTCAAGGGATCACGGGGAAACAAGGTCTGTTCCACGGCGAACAGATGCTGGCATATAACACGAAATTGGTCGGAGGGGTGACACCTGGTAAAGGTGGCACGACCGTCCTTGACGGCGTACCGGTCTTCAACACCGTATCCGAGGCAGTCGAAGCGACTGGCGCGAACGCGTCAATCATCTACGTGCCACCTGCGTTCGCAGCCGATTCGATTATGGAAGCGGCCGATAGCGGCATCGAGTTGATCATCTGTATCACAGAAGGTATCCCGGTCATCGACATGATTCAAGTGAAGCGTTACCTCGAGGACAAACCGGCCCGTCTCATCGGACCGAACTGCCCGGGGATCATCACGCCAGGGGAAGCGAAACTTGGCATCATGCCAGGCTATATCCACACGAAAGGCCACGTCGGCATCGTCTCGCGCTCAGGGACGCTCACATACGAAGCGGTCCATCAGTTGACGACTGCCGGAATCGGACAATCGACAGCTGTCGGGATCGGTGGAGACCCGGTCAACGGAACGAACTTCATCGACACGCTCCAAGCGTTCAATGAAGACGAGGACACGAAAGCGGTCATCATGATCGGTGAAATCGGTGGAACGGCTGAAGAAGAAGCTGCTGAATGGGTGAAAGCGAACATGACGAAACCGGTCATCGGTTTCATCGGTGGACAAACAGCCCCTGAAGGCAAGCGGATGGGCCATGCCGGCGCCATCATCTCAGGCGGAAAAGGTACAGCTGCTGAGAAAATTAAGACGTTGAACGCCAACGGGATTGAAGTCGCCGAGACGCCTGCCGTCATCGGAGAGACGCTCATCCGGGTGTTGAAACAACAAGGTTTGTATGAAGCTTGCGTGACGGGTCAACCGACAACGTAAACCATTCGGAATGAGGGATGCGCGGCATCCCTCATTTTTTTAGAGGTGATTGTGATGAATCAAACAATCGCTCGATTCGCAGCCGAACGGTTGCCGGTCGAGTTCGTCCATCATTACTTGTCGCACGCGCATATGAACATGCAGCAGTTCCATCCGAGCGTCCGAAGCAAAGCAGAACGGGCGCTTCGTTCCACGGTCACGTACGACCGTTTTTTGACGTGGGAGGATGAATTGTTCCCGTCCGCGCTGCTCCATATTCCGAATCCGCCATATTGTTTGTTTTATCGAGGTGATTTAGAGGTACTACATCAACAAACGACCGCATTGGTCGGAAGCCGTGAATTGAATCGTATCAGCCGACGACTCGTCGAACATTTCCGTCCTTTAATAGAAGAAACTGTCTCCGTCTCGGGTGGGGCGCTCGGCATCGACGGTCTCGTCCATGAGCTGTCGCTCGATCATGACCGGCCGACCATCGCCATCCTCGGAGCGGGCTTTTCGCACTTGTATCCACAGGTCCATTCGCCCTTGTTCGAGCGGATTTCGCGACACGGGTTACTCCTCACGGAATACACACCGGAAACACCTGTCAAAAAATTTCAATTTTTAGAACGAAATCGTCTCGTCAGCGGACTTGCCGATCGTCTCGTCGTCATCCAGGCTCGTCAAAAGAGCGGGACGATGAACACGGTCGGACATGCCCTCGAGCAAGGAAAGACGGTATTCGCGGTGCCTGGAAGCCCGCTCGATCCGCTCGCGGCTGGTCCGAATCAATTGATTGAAGACGGGGCGATTCCATTGACGACTGCCGATCAAATTCTAACATGTTCAAGGATTGGACGTTGACAAACCATCGACAACATGAATATTATGGTAGGGATTTAAATGACCTCTAAAAGGGGAGCAGATGTATGGCAAAATACTTGGTGATCGTCGAATCACCCGCGAAAGCGAAAACAATTAAACGTTATTTAGGATCGAATTACACGGTCAAGGCATCTATGGGTCACGTCATCGATTTACCGAAGAGTCAACTCGGTGTCGACGTGGAACATGACTTCGAACCGAAGTACATCACGATCCGTGGCAAAGGCCCAGTTTTGAAAGAATTGAAGACGGCAGCCAAAAAAGCGACGAAAATCTTTCTCGCGGCTGACCCGGATCGCGAAGGGGAAGCGATTGCTTGGCATTTAGCACGTGCCCTCGGTGTCGACGAAACGACGGAATGTCGCGTCGTCTTTAACGAGATCACGAAAGATGCGATTAAAGAGTCGTTCAAACACCCGCGTAAAATCAACCATGACCTCGTCGACGCCCAGCAGGCGCGTCGAATTTTGGACCGTCTCGTCGGATACGGGATGAGCCCATTACTATGGAAGAAAGTCAAAAAAGGATTATCGGCCGGACGCGTTCAATCCGTGGCCGTTAAAATGATTATCGACCGGGAGCGGGAGATCAATGCCTTCGACCCAGAAGAGTATTGGACCATCAAACTCACCCTCAACCATGAAGGCGAATCGTTCGAGACTTCGTTTTATGGTAAAGACGGGAAAAAAATGGAGCTCAAGAGCGAGGCAGATGCCGACGCGGTGCTCAAAGCGATTGACGACTCATTCAAAGTCATCGACGTCACGAAGAAAGAGCGGAAGCGCAACGCGTCGCTCCCGTTCACGACGAGCTCGCTCCAGCAAGATGCGGCTCGTAAATTGAACTTCCGTGCCAAGAAGACGATGATGCTCGCGCAACAGCTATACGAAGGGATCGACCTCGGGAAGAAAGAAGGCACCGTCGGTTTGATCACGTATATGCGTACCGACTCGACGCGTATCTCAGATTTGGCGAAAGCGGAAGCGAAAGAGTATATCGAATCCACATTCGGAGAAGAGTACGTCGCGTTGCAGAAGCAAAAAGAGAAGAAAGCCGCGAACGCCCAGGACGCACACGAAGCGATTCGTCCGACTTCGGCGTTACGCGACCCGGCCTCGGTGAAAGCGTACTTGTCGCGTGACCAGCTCCGCTTGTACAAGTTGATTTGGGAGCGCCTCGTCGCGAGCCAAATGGCGCCGGCCATCCTCGACACGGTGAAAATCGACGTCGAGTCGAACGGCATGATTTTCCGTGCCAACGGGTCGACCGTCAAATTCCCTGGTTTCATGAAAGTGTATATCGAATCGAAAGATGAAGATATCGAAGACACGAACCCGGAGAAAGAAGGGTTGCTCCCACCGCTCGAAGTGGATGACCTCGTCAAGTTCGAGACAATCGAACCGAAGCAGCACTTCACACAGCCGCCGCCACGTTACAGTGAGGCGCGTCTCGTTCGGGCGATGGAAGAACTCGGAATCGGTCGTCCGTCGACGTATGCACCGACGCTCGATACGATTCAAAAACGCGGATATGTCGTCCTTGAAGAGAAGAAGTTCGTCCCGACAGAACTTGGCGAACTCGTCATCGAGATGATCGATGAGTACTTCAACGACTTTATCACCGTCCAGTTCACGGCCGACATGGAGACGCTCCTCGACTCGATTGAGAACGAGGAAGTCGAATGGACGGAAGTCGTCGCTCCAATCTATCGCAGTTTCGAGAAACGTCTGAAACGAGCCGAGTCAGAGATTGAGAAAATCGAAGTGAAAGATGAACCGGCCGGCATCGACTGCGAAGTGTGCGGTTCGCCGATGGTCATCAAGATGGGCCGTTACGGGAAATTCATGGCATGCTCGAACTTCCCGAACTGTACGAACACGAAACCGGTACAAGTCGAAATCGGCGTCCCATGTCCGAGCTGCAAAGACGGACAAGTCGTCGAACGACGCAGTAAGAAGGGTCGTCTGTTCTACGGTTGCTCGAACTATCCAGACTGTGAGTTCGTCTCATGGGACAAGCCGGTCGCGAAACCGTGTCCGGAATGTGGTAAGATGATGGTCGAGAAAAAAATTAAAGACGGTGTGAAATATCAATGTACGAACTGTACCCATGCCGAGGTACATCAGTTAGAGGAGGATTAACTTTGCAGCAACGTGTAACTGTGATCGGAGCGGGCCTCGCCGGCTCCGAGGCGGCTTGGCAACTCGCGAAACGCGGAATTCAAGTCGATTTGTATGAAATGAGACCGGTCCGAAAAACACCGGCACACCATACGGACCAATTCGCTGAACTGGTCTGCTCGAACTCGCTTCGAGCGAACGGGCTACAAAACGCGGTCGGCGTCTTGAAAGAAGAGATGCGCACGCTCGACTCGCTCATCTTGAAAGCGGCCGACACGGCAAGTGTACCGGCCGGCGGCGCTCTCGCCGTCGACCGTCATGACTTCGCCGGATTCGTGACGGACACGTTGAAGAACCATCCGAACGTGACCGTGCACAACGAAGAGATCACGGCGATTCCGGACGGGATCGTCATCATGGCGACCGGTCCACTCACGTCACCGGACCTCTCGGCTTCGCTCAAAGCGTTCACAGGTGAAGATTACCTTTACTTCTACGACGCCGCGGCGCCGATTTTGGACGGCGAGACGATTGACCGGGACAAGGTATACTTGAAATCACGTTACGACAAAGGTGAGGCGGCGTACCTCAACTGTCCGATGACGGAAGAAGAGTTCGACTTGTTCTACGACGAGCTCGTCAAAGCAGAGGTCGTCCCGCTCAAAGAGTTCGAGAAAGAGATTTACTTCGAAGGCTGCATGCCGTTTGAAGTTCTTGCCCAACGCGGCAAGAAGACGCTCTTGTTCGGACCGATGAAACCCGTCGGCCTCGAAGATCCGAAGACGGGCAAACGTCCGCACGCGGTCGTGCAGTTACGGCAAGATAACTCGGCCGGCACGCTGTTCAACTTGGTCGGTTTTCAAACCCACCTCAAATGGGGGGAACAGAAACGGATCCTTCAACTCATCCCGGGTCTCGAGAACGCGGAGATCGTGCGCTACGGTGTCATGCACCGGAACACGTTCATCAACTCACCGAGCCTGTTGAAACCGACGTATCAGGCGCGGACACGCGACACGTTGTTCTTCGCCGGGCAGATGACCGGTGTGGAAGGGTACGTCGAATCGGCGGCGTCAGGACTTCTCGCTGGGATTAACGCAGCGAAACTGATTGCCGGTGAAGACCTCGTCGTCTTGCCACGCGAGACGATGCTCGGTTCGATGGCGCACTATATCACGACGACGGACGGCAAGCACTTCCAACCGATGAACGCAAACTTCGGTCTCGTGCCGTCGCTCGAGGATGCACCGCAGAAGATGAAGAAACAAGAACGGTACGAACGTTACGCGAACCGTGCCCTTGAAACGATTCAGCAATATAAAGAGATTTAAGGGAAAGGAGCCATTTTTTGGCTCCTTTTTTGTGAATTTAAATTTCAATTGTGTAATTTGTACAACACTTTGAAAATTTTCAGATTATTGAGGGGCTATCTATTGTCACCTCTGACGGGGTATGCTATGCTAATTTCGATTTGACGAGAACATGCGTTTTTAAGTTGAAAACGAGGGGGCGAGAGAATGGGATTCGGTGACGATCAACAGTCATTTTTGCGCTATTGCCAAGTCGAACGCCGGCTGTCTCCTCACACGAAACGCTCTTACGAGCAGACGCTCGACCAGTACGCCGCTTATTGCCAATCGACACATCAAAATCCGTATGATGTGCAGTCGGCGCGGCGTTATTTATATGCCCTTTATGAGACCGACAGCGCCACGACGACGGTCGCCCAAAAAGTATCGTGCCTCAAGCAATTCGGGAAATTTGTGGCACGTGAGACGGGTGTCGAGCCTCTGTTCCACGGACTAACGTCTCCGAAACGGCGCAAGACGCTGCCGACGTTCGCCGTGCCTAGCGAAGTCGAACAGCTCATCGCGACCGCGGACGGACAAGATGATCCGTTCCTGCGGGCCCGTGACGTCGCCATCGTCGAGATGTTGTACGGGACGGGCATGCGCGTCGCTGAGTTGTGCGGGATGGACGTGTCGTCCTACGATGCCGACCTCGCCTTCGTGCATGTCGTCGGGAAAGGGAAGAAAGAACGCTACATCCCAATCGGACAGTTCGCCATCGCGGCGCTCGATCGTTACCTCGACGTGCGCCAAACATGCGCTTCCCCCCAAGAAACGGCATTATTCCTCAGTCAAAAAGGGAATCGAGTGACAACAGACCAAATTCGCTACGTCATGAAGCGTCTGAGGAAGCAAGGCGGCCTGCATAAGCCGTTGACGCCTCACTCGCTCCGTCATAGTTTTGCGACGGACCTGCTCGAGCGCGGGGCTGACCTCCGTGCCGTCCAAGAGTTGCTCGGTCACGAGTCACTCTCGACGACGGGTCGTTACACTCACGTCTCGACGGAGCGCTTGCGAGCGGTCTATCAAGCCACACATCCGAGAAAGTAGGAGGTCATCAGATGTTTCACGCAACCACGATTTTCGCAGTCCGCCACAACGGGCAGGGTGCCATGAGCGGGGATGGACAAGTCACGTTCGGAAACGCCGTCATCATGAAAAACAAGGCCAAAAAAGTACGACGTCTCTACGGCGGTAAGGTCGTCGCCGGGTTCGCCGGAAGCGTGGCCGACGCATTCACGCTCTTCGAGAAGTTTGAATCGAAGCTAGAGATGTACAACGGGAACTTGCCGCGTGCGGCCGTCGAGCTGGCTAAAGAGTGGCGCGGGGATAAGATGCTCCGTCAACTCGAAGCGCTTTTGATCGTCATGGACCGTGAGCACCTACTGCTCGTGTCTGGGAACGGCGAAGTGATCGAACCGGATGATGGCATTTTAGCGATCGGTTCGGGCGGGAACTATGCGCTCGCTGCCGGGCGCGCCCTCGTACGCCATTCGCCTGAGAAATCAGCGGAAGACATAGCCCGCGCCGCTCTCGAGATTGCCGGAGAGTTGTGCGTCTATACAAACGACCAAGTCATCGTAGAAACGATCGGAGGCGATTCTGAATGAAACGTGAACTGACACCACGCCAAATCGTAGCGGAACTAGACCGCTTCGTCATCGGACAAAAGGATGCCAAGCGCGCCGTCGCGATCGCACTCCGCAACCGTTATCGTCGCCAAAAATTGAGTGCCGACCTGCGTGATGAAGTGACACCGAAGAACATCTTGATGATCGGCCCGACCGGTGTCGGGAAGACGGAAATCGCACGCCGCTTGGCCAAACTCGTTGGCGCGCCGTTCGTCAAAGTCGAGGCTACGAAATTCACTGAAGTCGGCTACGTCGGCCGCGATGTCGAATCGATGGTCCGTGACCTTGTCGAGGCGTCGGTCCGTCTCGTGAAGGAAGAGAAGAAAGAAGGCGTGAAAGAGCAAGCGGAAGTCGCTGCGACGGAACGCATCCTTGACGCTTTGCAAGGCAAGGCCAAAGTCGAACCGACCGCATCGAACCCGTTCGAGGCGTTGTTCGGCGGCCAAGCTCAAAAGACCGAAGAGCCGACTAACACGCAGTCGTCCGACCGCGCACAGTTGCGTCGCTTGCTCGAGCTCGGTGAACTCGAAGAACGATTAATCGAGGTCAATCTCGAAGAAAAGCAGACCGTCGACTTGTTCCAAGGGCAAGGCATGGAAGGTTTATCGAACTTGCAGGACATGCTCGGTCAAATCGTGCCGAAGAAACGGAAGAAACGCAAGTTGCCGGTCCGCGAAGCACGTCCGCTCATCGTCGCCGAGGAAGCAGAGAGTTTGCTCGATATGAACGAAGTTCATGACGAGGCCGTGCGCCGTAGTGAGCAGATGGGTATCATCTTCGTCGATGAGATCGACAAGATTGCGACGAAGTCGCAAGATCATGCCGGCGTCTCACGAGAGGGCGTCCAACGTGACATCTTGCCAATCGTCGAAGGATCGACCGTCGTCACGAAGTATGGACCGGTCAAGACGGACCACGTGCTCTTTATCGCCGCCGGAGCATTCCATATGGCGAAGCCGTCCGACTTGATTCCTGAGCTCCAAGGACGTTTCCCGATTCGCGTTGAACTGAGCAGCCTGACCGAAGAGGACTTCGTCAAGATTTTGACGGAGCCGTCCCAGGCGCTCATCAAGCAGTACACGGCACTCCTCGAGTCAGAGGAGATTAGCGTCGAGTTCACGCATCCAGCCATCGAAGAGATTGCGCGCATCGCGACGCACGTCAACCGAGAGACGGATGACATCGGGGCCCGCCGTCTGTATACGATTATGGAGCGCGTCCTCGAGGACTTGTCGTTCGAGGCGGCCGACATGCCACAAACGCATGTTCAAATCACACCGGCCTATGTGAAAGAGAAAGTCGGCTCGATTGCGGAAGATCGAGACCTTAGCCAATTTATACTATAAGATTCTGTATGCACATACAGGGAGGAAAATAAGAATTATGAACTTACTAGACAAAACACGCCAATTGAACACGATGCTTCAACAAGAGGCAAGCGCGCACGTAGACTTTAAAGAAATGGCGGATAAGATGCGCGAAGTACTCGAAGCAAACACGTTCATCGTCAGTCGTCGGGGCCGTTTGCTCGGCTTTGCCATCAAACAACAAATCGAGAACGAACGCATGAAGGCGTTCTTGGTCGACCGTCAATTCCCGGAGCCATACGCCTCAAACTTGTTCAACGTCAAAGAGACGACGGAAAATATCGGCATCGACAGTGAGTATACGGCGTTCCCGGTCGAGAACCGTGAGTTGTTCCTCGACTCGATGACGACGATCGTTCCAATCATCGGTGGTGGCGAGCGTCTCGGTACACTCGTGCTCGGTCGGCTCAACAACGAGTTCACGGAAGATGACCTCGTCTTGGCCGAATATAGCGCGACCGTCGTAGGGATGGAGATTCTTCGTGAGAAAGCGGCCGAAGCGGAGGCGTCAGCCCGTAAAAAAGCGGTCGTCCAAATGGCGATCAACTCGCTCTCGTATTCTGAGCTTGAAGCGATCGAGCACATCTTCGAAGAGCTTGGTGGCAACGAAGGTTTACTAGTTGCTTCCAAAATTGCCGACCGTGTGGGAATCACTCGTTCGGTCATCGTTAACGCACTCCGTAAATTGGAAAGTGCGGGTGTCATCGAGTCACGTTCTCTCGGTATGAAAGGAACGTATATTAAGATACTGAATGACAACTTCTTGTTCGAATTACAAAAGTTGAAATCGAATTGAAATAAACTAGATTCAACTGACGAATACTAGAAAGTCTATCGAATTAGGACTTTAGACTTACAAAGTCGCTCCCGACGTAATGGGAGCGACTTTTTTTAGTGCAAAAGTAATTATTTTCAGAATTCGTCGTAAATTCGACAAAAACAGAAGACAGCATTTACCTGTTTTAATAAAAATATCTTTCAACACTGTTACAGATTTGTTTCAATGAAATAGTGGATTTTCCAAATAAGGTATATACATGCATTCTTTTAGTGAAAGCGAGTGAAACGCATGAACTGGATCGGTAGCGACTATCAATTAATGAAGCAAGCGATCAATCATTCGGTCGTAAATCAAAAAGTCATCAGCCATAACCTATCGAATATCGATACCCCGAACTTCCGGGCGAAGCAGGCCGTGTTTGAACAGACGCTGAACAACGAGATGCGTCTCAAGCTGGCAGGCGGTCGTCCGAGTGAGCGCTCGGCGACGACGATCACGGACCGGGCCGGAGGCGCGATGCGAAGTGACGGCAATAACGTTGATCTCGATTACGAGATGAGCGAGTTGGCACGGAACCAGCTTCAATACGAAGCGGTGATGGAACAGTTGAACCGCCGGCTCGGCGGACTCAAAACCGTCATTAGAGGAGGACGTTGACGATGGGCATGTTTGATAGTTTTCATATCTCGGCGACGGCACTGACGTCGCAGCGGTTACGGATGGACACGGTGTCCGCGAACATCGCGAACGCCCAGACGACACGCGGCAAGTTAGTTGACGGGGAGTGGCAACCGTACACGCGAAAGATGACCGTGATGCAGGAAGCACCGTTTCGCCAACAGCTGTCCGCTGTCAGCGGCGGGGTCGAAGTCTCACAGATTGTGGAAGATGAGAGCCCGTACAAGCTCGTCTATGACCCGAGCCATCCTGATTCGGATGACCGGGGCTATGTCCAGATGCCAAACGTCGACCTGTTGAAAGAAATGGTCGATTTGATGGGAGCGACACGGTCGTACGAGGCGAACATCGCCGCGATGAACGCCACGAAGGCGATGCTCGTCAAAGCGATGGAAATTGGTAAAGGATAAGGAGTGATCGAGGATGCAGATTAACCCCATTCAATTGATTGGCACACAACCGACAGTCGCGCCGGCTGTGAAAGAGACGCCATCCCAGTTCGGAACGTATTTGAACGAGGCGATGCGCTCATTAAATGACGTCCAACAAGCGACGAGCTCGGCCCGAGCCGATCTTGCCGTCGGCAAAGCCGATTTACATCAAGTCATGATTCAAAGCGAAGAGTCATCGATTGCGATGCAGCTCGCCATAGAGGTGCGGAACAAAGCGGTCGAGGCCTATCAAGAAATGATGCGAATGCAAGTTTAAAGTAGAGGATGACGAGTAGCGATGAATGAAAAGTTAAAAGAACGATTCGGTTCACTGACCGGTTCGCTTCAAACGATGAAAACGAACCGAAAAATCATTTGGGGTCTCGTCATCGTCGGCGTGATTCTTGTCGCGGTGCTCTTGACCGTCTGGCTGTCGCGCCCGAACATGGCCCCGCTCTATACGAACCTGTCCGCTCAAGAAGCGGGCGAGGTGACGGAACAGTTGACGGCCGACGGAGTAAAGGCTGAGATTAAAGCGACTTCGAACGGTGTCAGTGTATACGTACCGAGTGAGCAAGTCGACCAACTGAAAGTCAGTCTGGCGGCAGCAGGCATCCCGAAGTCGGGTGCAATCGATTATAGCTTCTTTAGCGAGAACGCTGGCTTCGGAACGACGGACCGTGAGATGGCCGTCATCGAACGGAGCGCGATGCAGACCGAGCTCGAACGGTTGATTACGCAAATCGAAGGAATCAACCAGGCGAAAGTCATCATCTCGATTCCAGAGAAATCGGTCTTCTTGGCCGAAGATCAAGGTGAACCGACGGCCTCCATCGTCTTAAATTTAGGAGCTGGTACGAATCTCGAGCCGGCGACGGTGAAAGGGCTCTATCATTTAATCAGTAAGAGCGTACCGAACTTGAAACCTGAAAACATATCGGTCATGGACCAATATTTCACGTATTACGATTTAGACCAGACGACGACGGCCGGTGGATCATCGACCGACCCGCTCGTCTTGAAACGCCAAGTCGAGAAAGATGTCCGTCAACAGATTCAACAAATGTTGTCGGTGTTGCTCGGCGAACGAAGCGTGCTCGTCTCGGTCACAGCTGATATCGACACGACGCAAGCGGCTGAAGAGCAAAACCTCGTGACACCTGTCAATGAGGACAGCATGGAAGGCATCGTCACTTCGGCCGAGCGGATTGCTGAAGCGTATACAGGCGGAACCGGCGCAGCAACTGCTGCCGGGACGGCCGAGAACGATACGGTCAATTTCCCGGCCGCTACGGGCACTGGGGAAGAAGAGAGCGAAAAGAATCATGAAATCATCAATTATGAAGTCAACCGAATCACGAAACAGATTCAGAACGCACCGTACTCGATTCGTGACCTCGGCGTCCAATTGATCGTCGAACCACCGAACGGGGCGACGACAATCGACCCTCAACTCGAGGGTGACCTCGAGACGATGATGTACTCGATTATCCGGACGTCACTCGCCAAGACCGGAGAGGCACTCACTGAGGCGGAACTTGAACAGAAAGTCGTCGTCGTCTCACGTCCGTTCGCAGAAACGGAAGAAGCGGCCGTGGTCGAACAACCGACCCAATGGTGGATGTATGCCGCCGCAGCCGGTGCCGTCGTCTTGCTCGCGCTCTTGTTCTTCGCGATGCGCAAGCGCAACCGCGAACCAGTCGCCGAGTCGAACGAGTGGGAAGTCCCATATGAAGACGAAGTGCCGGACCTCGACCTCGAAGAACGGGGCGAAGGGGCCGTCAAGAAGAAACAGTTGGAGAAATTGGCAGAGAGCAACCCTGAAGAGTTCGCCAAACTTCTCCGTACATGGATGTCTGAGGAGTGAGTACTGTGAATTACGCCAAACAACCGAACCGAGAAAAAGCGGCCATGCTCATGATCTCGCTTGGACCTGAAGTGGCAGCAAGCGTCTACAAGCATCTGTCCGAAGAAGAGATGGAGCAATTGACGCTACAAATTTCGGCGTTGAAAAAAGTATCATCCGAACAAAAAGAAGCCATCATGGGCGAGTTCCACGAGCTCGCCATGGCGCAGAGCTATATCACGCAAGGGGGCATCGGATTCGCGAAAACGGTGCTCGAGAAAGCGGTCGGAGAAGAGAAGGCGATGGCCCTTATCCACCGCCTCACCTCGACGCTTCAAGTCCGACCGTTCGAGTTCGCCCGCAAGGCCGACCCGAAACAGCTGTTGAACTTTATCCAAAACGAGCATCCGCAAACGATCGCCTTGATTTTGGCGCATTTGGAACCGGTCAAGTCAGGACAAATTTTGTCTGAGCTCCCGCCTGAGATTCAGTCGGAAGTCGCCAAGCGGATCGCGACGATGGACCGACTCAACCCGGACGTGATTCATGAGATTGAACAGATTCTCGAGAAGAACTTGTCCCAAACGGATATGCAAGATTATGCCCAGTCTGGTGGCATCGAGGCGGTCGTCGAAGTGCTCAACGGCGTCGACCGTACGACCGAGCGCACGATTCTCGATGCGCTTGAAATCGAAGACCCGGAATTGGCCGAAGAAATCAAAAAACGGATGTTCGTCTTCGAGGATATCGTTACACTCGATTCACGGGCGATTCAGCGGATTATCCGCGAAGTGGCGAACGACGATCTCTTGCTCGCCCTCAAAGTCTCGTCCGACGAAGTCAAACAGATCATCTTCAAAAACATGTCGCAACGAATGGTCGAAACGTTCAAAGAAGACATGGAATTCATGGGGCCTGTCCGGTTGCGTGACGTCGAAGAGGCACAAAGCCGTATCGTCGGCATCATCCGTCGCCTAGAAGACGTCGGAGAAATCGTGATTAGCCGCGGTGGAGGAGATGACATCGTTGTCTAACGTAATCAAACGCCACTATGCGACACCACTCGAGCCGCAACGGATTGATTCAAAGCCGTTCCTCGAGCCGGTGAGTATGCTACACCAGGATGAAGAGCGGGAGCGGTTGGCCCAAACGCGTGCGAAACTAGACGAGCAAGCAGCCACACTCGAAGCGCGCCGCACGGCGATGGAACAAGAACTCGCCGACTTACGGGAAGAAGTGCTCGTGTCGGCTAGACAAGAAGGCTACGACGCAGGCTTTGAGCAAGGAAGACGGGACGGCAAGGCCGAGTATGAGGAATTGACGACCCGCTTAAACACGGTCAGCGTCGAACTCGAGCAGTTGTTTGACACGAAATGGCGGGACGCCGAGCAACAGCTCGTCGCCCTCGCCGTCGAGGTCAGCGCTCGCGTGACGACAGAACTCGTCCGAAACGATGAGGCGTTGTTCGCCGATCGTGTCCGTGAACAGTTGCTCCGTCAACTCGATGCGGAATCATTGACGGTGTACGTCCATCCAACGCGACTCGCCTCGATCCAACGCTTTGAAGCGGACTGGGTCATTCCAGACGGCCCGGGCATCAAATACCGGGCGGATGCAGGCTTGGATGAGACGAGCGTAAGGATTGAGACCCCTCATCACGGGGATGAGCTCGATTTGAGCTATAGCTTTGATCGCGTACGTTCCAAAATCGAGGAGGTCCTGGCCGATGGCGCTTATTGACCGCGTGCTCGAGTCGATTGTGTCCTCGCCCGATGACGAGTACGTCCGAAAAGTCGGACGCGTCTGTCGGGTCGTCGGTCTGATGATCGAGTCGAATGGACCGAGTGCTTTTATCGGAGAACGTTGTTTGATCGAGCTACCATCCGGTCAACACGTCGAAGCCGAAGTTGTCGGATTCAATGAGGCACGCGTCCTCCTCATGCCTTACGGCGAAACGACGCAAATCGCACCGGGATGTATGGTCAAAGGGACAGGCCGGATGCTTCAAGTGCCGGTCGGCGACGAGTTGATTGGCCAAGTGCTCGACGGTCTCGGCCGTCCGTTGTCCGGTGAGGGTGACACGCCTGGCGCACGTTACGACGTGCTTCGTAAGCCGCCGAACCCACTTGAGCGGCCCCGCATTTTAGACGTCCTCTCGACAGGCGTTCGCGTCATCGACGGTCTCTTGACAGTCGGGAAAGGACAGCGGGTCGGATTGTTCGCAGGTTCCGGCGTCGGGAAGTCGACATTGCTCGGCATGATTGCCAAACGATCATCGGCCGACATCAACGTCATCGCCTTGATCGGAGAGCGTGGCCGGGAAGTGAAAGAGTTCATCGAGAAAGAACTCGGACCAGAAGGGATGGCCCGCTCGGTCGTCATCGTGGCGACGAGCGACCAACCGCCGCTCGTGCGGTTGAAAGGAGCTTATACGGCGACAGCCATCGCCGAATACTTCCGCGATCAAGGTAAAGAAGTCGTCCTCATGATGGATTCGGTGACCCGGTTCGCCATGGCGCAACGTGAAATCGGACTCGCCACAGGGGAACCACCGACGTCTAAAGGGTATACGCCTTCCGTCTTCGCGATGCTGCCGCAACTGTTAGAACGAAGCGGGACCGCCGTGACAGGATCGATTACTGCGTTCTATACCGTCCTCGTCGACGGGGACGATATGAACGAGCCGATTGCGGATGCGGTGCGCGGGATTTTAGACGGACACTTCGTCATGGACCGCTCGCTCGCGAACCGTGGACAGTTCCCGGCGATTCACGTCTTGAAGTCGATCAGCCGCGTCATGAACCAAATTGCCACGCCGATGCATCGGGAGGTCGCGCAGACGTTCCGGGGTTGGCTGGCCACGTATTTGGATGCCGAAGACTTAATCAATATCGGTGCTTATAAAAAAGGGACGAACCCTGCCATCGATACCGCCATCGAGCAGTATCCGAACTTGTTGACGTTTTTAAAGCAATCCATCGAAGAAGAGGCCCCGCTTGAGGAATCGTTAGAGCGCCTGGCCCAAATCGTGCGAGGTGAACGATGAACAGATTATTGTTAGAGCGCATCATGCCGATCGCAGAACATGAGAAAGAAGAGTCGGCGACGGAGATGAGACAACATAAAGCGCGGTTCGAGACAGAGATGGAGACGCTGTATCGGCTCGTGTTGACGTACGAGTCGCTCATGAAGAGTCAAGACGAACAAGCTGGCGTCATTGATTTGCTCATGTCGCAATACCGTGAACAGACACGCGAACGGTTGAAACGCCAAATCGAGACACAACAACTCGTCGTCCAGCAGGCGCGTAACCGCTACCATTTGTCGCAGGAACGTCTGCTCGGAAAAGTCGTCGAGGAAAAGAAATATGTAACGTTGCATGAAAAAGTCAGTCAAGATGAAGTGGCCGCGACAAAGCTCATCGAACAGCATTTCATCGATGAGTTGGCAGTGATTCATCACGGGAAAGGGAAGTAAACCGATGGAAAAAGACAACACGAAGCGAGGCAGACAGCTATTGGTCGCGCTCGTTCTCGTCCCGGCCATCTTTCTACTCGTTGGAGGGATTGTCGTCATGAACTATGCGATGGACCGTCCGTTGTTATCGGTCCCGTTTCTAGAGACCGGTTCAAAACAAGAGCCGGAAGAAAAAGTGAAGACGAACGTGAACGTGACCGGTGTGGATACTGATGCCGCGAATCGCTTGAAAGTGGCGAATGCCGAGATTGAGAAGCTTCGGGCCGATAACGCCGAGTTGACGAACGAAGTGAAGGCTAGACAAGAAGAAGTCTCGAAGTTGATTCAGGAACGTGACCGACTCGTCGCGGAATTGGCGACGGCCAGTGCGGTCGAAGAAGAAACCTCGGACGTGTCTCGTGTCTATGAGGAGATGTCAGCGAAACAAGCCGCTGCCATCATGAACGAACTCGAGAGTCCGCAAGTGGCGAACCTATTGAAGGAATTGTCGCCGAAGCAACAAGCCGACATATTGGGACGGATGGATGCCCAACAGGCCGCCGTCGTCACCCAGTTGCTCCAGTGACTGGAAAGGAGGACATGATGATGAATATCGCCTTACTGGCCCAATCGATGCAAGGGGCACCACAAAAAGGCGGGGACGCGAGTGCGACCCCGACCGGACAGTTTTTAGAATTGCTCTCGGCCATGCTCGGAACGACGCCGACCTCGTCGCCTGAAGCTATGGCTGTTCCGGAAGACGAAGCATCACTCCCGCTCGAGAACGTATCGAATCGGTTAGAGCAGTGGCTGCAACAGCCGGATAGCCTGCAATGGTTGAAGTCGTTGCCGGCCGATGCGTATCGCAAGTTCATGGATGCCTATATCGGAATTTTGAATCAAGTCGCCCCGGAGCCTGCAACGGCCAAGGCCCCGGACGCAATCCCTGCACTGATCACAAGCCAAGCGGCAGCGCCGACGCTCTCGTTTACGCTCACGAAGAAAGAGACGGACACACTCGTCCAAACGGTGCCGGTCGATCAAGTAGAGGAGAACGTGCGCATCATCCAGCAAGTCGTTGCGCAGTTTAAAGGGACGCTCGGACAGACCCCAAAACCTTTACCCGGTATGACACAAACTGAAACGCAACCCGCACAGATGCAACAGCCGATCAAAGAAACCGACTGGATGCCGAAAAGCATGACGTGGTCGAAACCGAATATCGATTCTGAGATGGTGATGTACGCCTCGAAAGGCTCATTACCTGAAAACATGCAGGCCCGCATCGAAGCGGCCTTGCACCGGGCACCGTTCAAGAGCGGGGCCGATGGGTCGAAAGTGTTCACGGTCCGTCTTTATCCGGAACAGTTAGGGGAACTCGTCGTCAAACTCGAACGGCAGAACGGAGAACTCGTCGTCAAGCTGTTTGCGAGTAACCAAGAGGCGAAGCAGTTATTGCAATCACAACTAGGACAGTTGCAACAGACGCTCCAGCCCGCGAACCCGAACGTCCGCGTCGAGGTCAACTTGACCCAACAAGCGCTAGAGACGAAAAACTCGAGCTTCAATGAGTTCGACCAACCTGAACCGGAACACCATGAACAACCGAAAGGAGACCCTGACGATGACGACAATCCAGCCGAAGACGAATGACTATACGCTACCGGATCAATCGATGCCGAAAGCGACGAACCAATACGATCAAAGCATGTTCTTGAAACTGTTGCTCGCCCAACTCGCCAACCAAGACCCGATGTCACCGATGGAAGACCGTGAGTTCATCTCTCAGATGGCTCAGTTCTCTTCACTCGAACAGATGCAGACGATTTCGAAACAACTCGATTCCGCGCTCGTCGATCGACAAATGGCCTCGATTTCGGAGTTCAGCAATATGATCGGGCAAACGGTCGCTTATACAAACGAAACGGAAACCGAGACGATTAAAGGCTCGGGACGTGTTCTCTCGATTTCGAAGACCGAAGCCGGCTATGTGGCCGACCTTGAAGACGGAACGTCCGTCAACGTGTACAACATCACTTCCATCAAACAAGCATAGGAGGATTCATCATGTTAAGAGCAATGTACTCAGGAATCAGTGGTTTAAAGAACTTCCAATCGAAGCTTGACGTCGTCGGGAACAACATCGCCAACGTCAACACGTTCGGCTATAAAAAGGGCCGGGTCACGTTCAAAGACCTCGTCAGCCAACAAGTCGGTAGTGCGACGGCGGCGAACGGTGTCAGCGGTGGGGTCAATCCGAAAGAAGTCGGTCTCGGGGGCACGATGGCGACCGTCGATAACGTCTATAACCAAGGCGCCATGCAAAACTCAGGGAGAGCGCTTGATGTCGGGATCTCAGGAGAAGGATTCTTCGCCTTGGACGTGAACGGCCAGACACAATACACGCGGGCAGGTAACTTCTATACAGATAACACAGGAGACCTCGTCAACGGAGACGGTGCGTATGTCCTCAGCATGACAGGAGACCGAATCAACATCCCTGCCGGTGCGAAGTCGCTCTCAATCGGGAAAGACGGACAAGTCAGCTACGTCGATAACGCCGGAGCTTCGACAGTCGTCGGCCAAATCCAAGTCGTCACGTTCGCCAACAACGCCGGATTGTCAAAAGTCGGCGCGAACAACTTCATTCAATCGCAAAACTCAGGTGAGCCGAACATTGGTATCCCTGGACAAGATGGGCGTGGCGAACTCGTCTCGGGTGCGCTCGAGATGTCGAACGTCGACTTGTCGGAAGAGTTCACAGAAATGATTGTCGCGCAGCGTGGTTTCCAAGCGAACACACGAATCATCACAACATCGGACGAGATTCTCCAAGAACTCGTCAACTTGAAACGCTGATGATTCGCGTCACGACGCTCCGGGGTGAAGAACTTGTGCTGAACGCCTTGTTCATCGAGACGGTCAAAGCCGAGCCCGATACGATCATTCACTTGTATAACGGAAAGACGTATATCGTCCGCGAGACGAAACAACAAATCATCGACCGGACGACGGCGTTCTATGCCTCGGTCGGTCTGGTTGGAACGATAGGCATACGAGGTGAAGAAGATGAGTGAAGAAAAACAAAAAGGCGGCGCCATGAAGATGGTGCTCATCCTGCTAGTCGTCCTGCTCGTCATGGGCGGGGCCGGATTTATGACTTATAAATACTTGTTCGGTGACAACGTGACGGCGAAGACGAAACCTGTCACCGCCGAAGAATTGGCCGAACGCAGCTTCACGACGGACGATATGACGACGAACATCCAAGATGAGCGTTTCATCAACGTCCAGTTCACAATCGTGACGGATGCTGCGGAGACGAAAGAAGATCTCGAACTTCGAAAGTTCCAAGTGCATAACGTCATCCTCGGCGATTTGGCCGGCATGACGAAAGCGAAGCTCACGACGAAAGAAGACATGCAGAAGTTTGAGCAGTCGCTCCGCAAACAACTAAACGGACTGTTGGAGTCAGGTGAGGTCCAACGAGTCTACATGACGAAGAAAATCATACAGTGAGGTGGCATCATGGGAGAAGTCTTATCTCAACAAGAAATTGATGCCTTGCTATCGGCGTTAAGCAGTGGCGACGTCGAAGCCGACTCCTTTTTGGCCCAGGAAGAAGAGCGGAAAGTCCGGCAGTATGACTTTAAACGGGCGGTCCGCTTCTCGAAAGACCAAATCCGAAGCTTGACCCGGATTCATGAGCATTTCACACGGATGCTGACCACGTTCTTCTCGGCCCAGCTCCGGACATACGTCCAGTTCACGGTCAACTCGGTCGAGCAGCTTCCTTATGACGAATTCATTCATTCCATTCCGAGCATGACGATGATCAACTTGATTGAAGCGCCGCCGCTCAACGGCCGTTTCATCATCGAAGTGAATCCGAACATTTCGTACGCGATGCTCGATCGCCTACTCGGCGGTCCCGGGGTCGAGATTGAAAAAGTCGAGAGCTTCACGGAAATCGAGATGCGCATCTTGACGCAATTATATAAACGAGCGTTTGCAGGATACGGAGACGCCTGGGAATCGATTGCCGAGATCAAGTCAGAGATGACAGCGGTCGAGGTCAATCCCCAGTTCCTCCAACTCGTCTCGCCAAACGAGACGGTCGTCCTCGTCTCGATCGGTGTCACCATTGGCGAAGTGAGCGGGACAATCAACGTCTGCTTACCGTTCGTGACGATTGAGCCGGTGTTATCGAAACTATCGAGTCATTACTGGATGCAAGAGGCCAATCGCCGTAATGCGAGCGGGAACAGCAAAGAACCGCTCAAAGCCCAGTTGATGAACTCGTCGGTCGAGGTCGTGTCCCTGCTCGGGGAGACGACGATCACGTTCGGTGACTTGTTGCATTTAGAGGTCGGGGACTGTTTGACCCTCGATCAATTGGTGAAAGACCCGTTATCGATCATGGTAGGGGAAAATAAAGTGTTCAGAGGGCAAGTCGGTGTGAGCGGGAAGCGGATGGCGGTCCAAGTGCTCCACCGGGTGAAGGAGGAAGAGCAATGAGTGAGATGTTGTCACAAGATGAAATAGACGCGTTATTGCGCGGGACGAGCGAGTCGTCAAAACCGGAGGCGAATCCTGAAGAACATCTTGATTCGATGGAAAGCGACGCCTTAGGGGAAATCGGGAATATTTCGTTCGGTAACTCGGCGACGGCGCTATCGACGTTACTGCAACAAAAAGTAGAAATCACGACTCCAATCGTCAGTGAGGTCACAATCGATGCGCTCCGTGAGCGTTATCCGACGCCGCACGTGGCACTTCGAGTCGGCTATACGGAAGGCTTGAAAGGCGAGAACGTGCTCGTATTGACACGTGAAGACGCCGCCATCATCTCAGACTTGATGCTCGGTGGAACTGGGATTGGCGTCGATCCGGAAGGACTCGATGAAATTCGACTCTCGGCCGTGCAAGAAGCGATGAACCAAATGATGGGTGCGGCAGCGACATCATTGTCGACCGTATTCTCGAAAAAGATTGATATTTCACCACCGCTCGTCGAAGTGTTCGATGCGACGAAGAACCAGACGATTATCGACCGCCTCGAGCTTTGGGAGACGATGGTCTTAATCGAGTTCAACTTGAAGGTCGGTACGTTAATCGATTCGAAAATCGTTCAAATCGCCCCGGTCCAGTTCGGGAAACAACTTGTCAACGAACTGATGGCCGCCACATCGCCAGCCCCTGTCGCACCAGCTCCGGCAGCTGCCCCGGCCGCGCCGAAGCAGGAAGCGCCGAAGGCACCGGCTCCCGCCGCCCAACAACCGGTTCGTCCGGCAGCGAAGTCGGTACCGGAAGTCGCGGTCAGCCAGGCCGAGTTCATGCCGCTCCACGCACCGGCGACGAACGACTCGATTCCAGCGAATCTGGGATTGTTGTATGACGTGCCGCTCAACGTGACGGTCGAACTCGGACGGACGAAACGTTCGGTCCGAGAAGTGCTTGAGCTGTCACAAGGTTCGATTATCGAACTCGACAAGTTGGCCGGTGAGCCGGTCGATATTTATGTGAACCAACAACGGATCGCCCGCGGCGAAGTCGTCGTCATCGAAGAGAACTTCGGCGTCCGTGTAACAGAAATTATCCAACCGCACGAGCGGATTGGCATCGTTTAAGGAGGAAGAACAATGAGTGCAAAAATTTTAGTGGTAGATGATGCGGCGTTCATGCGCATGATGATTAAGGATATCTTGACAAAGAATGGATTTGAAGTCGTCGGAGAAGCGGAGAACGGTGTCGATGCAGTCGCGAAATATCGTGAGCTCATGCCCGATCTCGTCACGCTCGACATCACGATGCCAGAAATGGACGGCTTGGCAGCCTTGAAGGAAATCCGCGGGTTCGATTCGAACGCGAAAGTAATCATGTGTTCGGCGATGGGACAACAAGCGATGGTCATCGATGCGATTCAAGCAGGAGCAAAAGACTTTATCGTCAAACCGTTCAACGCTGAACGCGTCGTCGAGGCAGTCTCAAAAACGGTCGCACAATGAACAAGTGGTGGTTGATTATCCTTCTCGTGGCTGGGTTATTCGTCCCGGCCACGGTCGAGGCCGCCACCGTCGACCAACAGTTCGAACAGCAACAACCAGACACGAAAGAGGAACCGGTCACATCGGCCGTCTCATCGGTCGGCACGGCCATCAAGCTCATCTTGAGCCTGGTCGTCGTCATCGGTGGGTTCCTCGTCCTCGTGCGATGGTTGAACGCACGGACACAAGGCGTGAAGTCGGCTCAGCATTTGACCCATCTCGGTGGTGTCCCGCTCGGCAAAGACCGTTCGGTGCAACTCGTCAAGCTCGGTGAACAAGTGTACGTGCTCGGTGTCGGCGACTCAATTCAATTGCTTGACCGGATTGATGCCGAAGCGATGGACGAGGCGGCGCTCGATGCCCCGACCTTGAACCAGTCGAACTCGTCGGCTTTCCTCGACACGTTTAAACAACAGTTGGCCCAGATTGAAGAAGTGAGGAAGAAACGATGACGACGATTGAACAATTAATCAACTTGGAGACGCCAGACAGTACATCGACCTCGATCAAATTGTTGGTCGTGCTCACCTTGCTCACGCTCGCGCCATCGTTTTTAATCTTGATGACTTGTTTCACACGGGTCGTCGTCGTGCTTTCGTTCATCCGCCCGGCACTCGGGACGCAGCAGACGCCACCGAACCAGCTGATTATCGGGCTCGCCCTGTTCATCACGTTGTTCGTCATGTCGCCTGTACTATCGGAGTTGAATGATCAGGCGTTGTCGCCATATATGGACGACGAAATCAGCCAAGACGAGGCGTTCGAAGAGGCGGGGAATACGATGAAGCGGTTCATGGCCCAATATACGCGCCAAGAGGATTTGCAATTATTTATTAAATATGGGAACTATGAGCAACCTGAGTCGGTCGAAGATGTCCCGCTGCTCGCGATGGTCCCGGCCTATGCGATTAGCGAGTTAAAAACGGCGTTCCAAATCGGATTCATGATCTTCTTGCCATTTTTGATTATCGATATGGTCGTGGCGAGTGTCCTCATGTCAATGGGGATGATGATGCTTCCGCCGGTCATGATCGCATTGCCGTTCAAATTGTTACTGTTTGTGTTGGTGGATGGATGGCACTTGATTGTGGAGTCCTTGCTTAGAAGTATGTAGGAGGAACGAATATGACGCAGGAAATGATCATTTATTTGGCGACGGAGAGTGTGTGGACGTTATTGAAAATCTCGATGCCGCTCTTATTGATCTCGCTCGTCGTCGGTCTCGTCATTTCGATTTTACAGGCGACGACACAAATTCAAGAGCAGACGCTATCGTTCGTCCCAAAGATTGTCTCGGTCTTTATCGGACTCGTCGTCTTTGGGCCTTGGATGCTGCAACAGATTGAAGGGTTCACCCGTTTGATTTTTGAACTGATGGTCGAGGTCGCCTCGAAATGAACGCGGTCGATTTCATCAGTCTCTATGGATTGACGTTTGCCCGTCTTTCCGGCTTTTTCGTGAGCGTCCCGTTATTTTCATCCCGGCAACTGCCGGTCATGCATCGCGTCGCGTTCAGTGCCTTTTTAGCGTACTATGCGATGTTCACGGTGACAGAGCCGCTCGATCTCGGTCAAGCCTATATTTTACAGGTGTTGTACGAGGTGTTGATCGGGTTAGTGCTCGGTATTTTGATTAACATTTTATTCTTTGCGCCTCAGATTGCGGGTGGCGTCATCGATTTACAGCTCGGACTCGCGATGGCATCGGCCTATGACCCGATGTTCGGAGGCCAGTCGCCGCTGATCGGTCGATTCTATTATATTTTTACGTTGTTTATCATGCTGTCGAGCAACTTACATCTGTTGCTGATTGATGGCATCTATTATAGCTTTCAAATTTATCCGCCGGGTCAGCCGATCATCGACTTTAGCGAAGCGTCACTCATGATGGCCGTCAAGGTCGTCACGATGACGATGATGGTCGCCTTGCAGCTTGCCTTTCCGCTCATGGCGTCGCTCTTGCTCGTCGACATGGCGCTCGGGTTCTTGGCGAAATCGGCGCCGCAGTTCAATATTTTTGCAATCGGATTTTCATTCAAGCTGATTGCGGGATTTTCGGTCATGGTCGTCATGATGGGCTTGACCTTGAACGGCATCAGCCAATTCATCCCGATTCTACAAGAAGTGTTACGTGATTTTATGACTGTGCTAGGAGACGCCTCATGAAGCCTCTATATACCTTATCGGTCGATCTTCAATTTTTTGCAGGAGAAAAAACCGAAAAAGCAACACCACGCAAACGAGAGGATTCGCGCAAGAAAGGCCAAGTGGCCAAGTCAGCCGATTTGACCGGTGCCTTCGCCTTGTTCGCGATGTTTCTCATGTTATCGTTCTTAGGACCGTATCTCGGCAAACAGTTGTTCAGTGTGACGAAAGAGTTGCTCGGTCCGAACTACTTGCTGTTCGATCTGTCCAACGGATTGTCCGGCATGCTCACCGACTTGTTGCTTCGGGTCGGACTGATTGTAGGCCCGTTCTTCGCGGTCGCCGTCGTGTTCGGGATTTTAATCAACTACCTTCAAATCGGGACGTTGTTCTCGGCGGAAGCGATTCAACCGAAACTCGAACGAATCGATCCGATTAAAGGGGTCAAACGGATTATCAGTATGAAAGCGGTCGTCGAATTTTTAAAGTCCTTATTCAAATTATTGATTATCCTGACGACTGCCGTCGCCGTGCTTTGGCAGAATCAAAAAGAGCTGTCCCGCATGGCGGTCGAACATATCCGTGAATCGGTCATCGCGCTCGCCCATATCACGATCGAACTCGGACTATGGGTGAGCGTGGCCTTGCTCGCACTCGCGTTGCTCGACTTCTTCTATCAACGATTCGACTTTGAGAAATCGATTCGTATGTCGAAGCAAGATATTAAAGACGAGTATAAGAACAGTGAGGGTGATCCGCTCATCAAATCGAAAATCAAACAACAACAGCGGGAGATGGCGATGCGCCGCATGATGCAAGAAATTCCGAACGCGGATGTCGTCATCACCAACCCGACCCATTATGCCGTCGTCATCCGGTACGACGACACGAAAGACTTCGCGCCGCTCGTCGTCGCCAAAGGGGTCGATCGCGTCGCCTTCAATATCCGTGACGTGGCCAAAGAACATGACATCCCGATTGTCGAAAACAAACCGTTGGCCCGTGCGCTGTACGCCCAAATGGATATCGGGGAAGTCGTTGACGAGTCGTTTTATCAGGCGATCGCCGAAGTGCTCGCATTCGTCTATCAATTGAAACAACCGTCTTGAGGAGGAGTATGTATTGGCTGTAAAAGCTAAAGATTTTGCGGTATTGATCGGCGTTCTGTTAATCGTCGTCATGCTCGTCATCCCGTTACCGGGGTTCATGTTAGATTTCTTAATCATTGTCAATATACTGGTTGCGTTGCTGATTTTACTCGTCGCGATGAATGCACGTGAAGCACTCGACTTCTCGGTCTTTCCTTCGCTCTTGCTGATCGTGACGTTGTTCCGGCTCGGATTGAACGTGTCGACGACACGTTCGATTTTATCGACCGGATACGGTGGAGAAGTCATCGAGACATTCGGTAACTTCGTCGTCGGCGGGAACGTGCTCGTCGGGTTCGTCGTCTTCCTCATCCTCGTCATCATCCAATTCGTCGTCATCACGAAAGGGGCCGAACGTGTATCCGAAGTGTCGGCGCGTTTCACCCTCGATGCGATGCCAGGGAAACAGATGGCCATCGATGCCGATTTGAATTCGGGCTTGATTGATGACAAAGACGCGCAAATCCGTCGGAAAAAGATTCAAAGTGAAGCCGACTTCTATGGGTCGATGGATGGGGCCTCGAAGTTCGTCAAAGGGGACGCCATCGCTGGGATTATCATCGTCGCCATCAACTTGATTTTCGGAATCATCATCGGTACCGTCCAAATGGGTCTTCCGGTCGGTGAGGCGTTCCAGACGTTCTCGCTCATGACGATCGGGGACGGGCTCGTCGGTCAAATCCCGGCGCTCCTCATCTCGACGGCAACCGGGATTATCGTCACGCGTGCCGTCTCGGACGGGAATCTAGGCGAGGACGTCGTCGATCAGCTCGGTCAAAACCCGACGCTGCTCTATATCGCCGGCTCCATCGTCATCATGCTCGGCTTTATTTCGCCGAGTCTGCTCCCCGTGACGCTCATCATTGCCGGCGCCACGTTCTATGGCGCCTATACGATGCGTCGCAATTTGAAACGGGTCATCGATACGCCGTTACCGGAAGAAGAACCGTCGGCACCGACCGAGACTGTCGTTTCGCTTTTACAGATTGATGCTATCGAGTTCGAGTTCGGTTACGGACTCATTCCGCTCGCCGATGAATCGCAAGGCGGCGACTTGCTCGACCGGGTCGTTATGATCCGTCGTCAGCTCGCGCTCGAACTCGGGTTCATCTTGCCGACGGTACGGATTCGTGATCATCTGCAACTGTCACCGAACGCATATCGCATCAAAGTGAAAGGCAACGTCGTCGCTGAAGGCGAACTCTTGCTCGATCATTACTTGGCGATGAGTCCTGGGATTGAAGATCCAGAAGTATATGGGATTGAAACGACGGAGCCGGCGTTCGGTCTCCCGGCGCTATGGATTGATGAAGAGACGCGCACCCGCGCCGAAATGAGCGGGTATACCGTCGTCGATCCGCCGTCCGTCGTGGCGACACATTTGACGGAGACGCTCAAGAAACACGCTACCGACCTGCTCGGCCGTGAAGAGACGAAACAGCTCGTCGAGCATTTGAAAGAGACACATCCGGTGCTCGTCGAAGACGTGACACCATCCGTCTTGTCGATTGGAGACATTCAAAAAGTGCTCCGTCATCTGTTGAAAGAACACGTCTCGATTCGCAATTTACCGCTCTTGTTCGAGACGATGGCCGACTATGGAAAAGTGACGAAAGACGCGGATATCCTCGGCGAATACTGCCGGCAAGGTCTGTCACGTCAATTGACGGATCAAGTCAGTCCGCCCGACGGACCACTCTACGTGGTCACCCTAGGCGGTCAGACCGAACAGCTGATTCAAGACGCCGTTCAAAAGACGGAGTTCGGCAACTATTTGGCGCTCGACCCGGAACAAGCGCGCGAGATTATCGAACGCTCGGGCGAGCAGCTGTCGATGTTCGAACGCTACGGGGCATCGGCCGTCATTCTTTGTTCGCCGACGATCCGCCTGTTCGTGAGACAATTGCTCGAACGGTATTATCCGGATGTGCCGGTCCTCGCCTACAACGAACTGCTCAGCTCGATTGAAGTGAAAAGTATTGGGGTGATTTAAGTGCAAATCAAAAAATATACAGGCAAGACGATGGCGGAAGCGATGGCGAAAGTCAAACAAGAGTTTGGCGACGACGCCGTCATCTTGAATTCGCGCCAAGTGAAGAAAGGATGGCTCGGCTTGTTCGCCTCACAACACGTCGAGGTCATCGCCGCGCTCGAGAAGGCGCCGCTCGCCGTCAAACCACGTACGGTTGCGAAGCCGGTCGCGGCAACGAAACCTGAGGCGACGCAAAAACGTCAACCGCAACCACGTAACGTCGCGTATGCTGCGCCTGAAATCTCGGGAGCGAGACGTTTGCCGGCACCATTGGCACACGTCGAAGCGCTGCTCGCGTCCGAATCGTTTCAAGGTGAAGCGTGGGACGAAGCGATTCAGGAACTGTATTACACGACAAAATCGGTCGACGCCGTCGAACGTTACGTCCGCGATCAAATCCAAAATTCTTTCTTGCCTGTACCGGAACCGAAACGGTACATGATGCTCGTCGGTCCGACCGGTGTCGGCAAGACGACGACGCTCGCGAAACTAGCCGCCCACTATAAGCTCGAGCATGGACTCTCGGTCGGCCTCATCACGACGGATACGTATCGAATCGCTGCCATCGAGCAGTTGAAGACGTACGCCGAGATTCTAGACATCCCGGTCGAGGTCGCCTACGATTTTGATGATTTCAAACGGGCGAAGCAGCTGTTCGCTCGAAAAGACATCATTTTGATTGATACGGCTGGCCGCAACTTCCGCGACGAGGCGTATGTTGAGCAGTTCGAGCGGCATCATGACTTTTCGGAGACGAGTCTCTCGCTCGTCCTCAGCTTGACGTCAAAGATGCGGGACATGGAAATGATATATCGCCAGTTCGAGCCGTTGCCGCTCGGGTCGCTGATCTTCACGAAAGCGGACGAGACGAGCGACATCCATGCGATGTATCGGATGGTTCGCGAAAGTGGGCTGCCGGTCGCTTGGCTGACGGATGGACAAGAAGTGCCGGACGACCTCGTCAACGGGGACCCTTCCCGGCTGACGGATCGGTTGCTTGAGAAAGAAGGGTGGACCCAATGGACCAAGCAAGACGTCTAAGGGCGAAAACAGAGACCCCACCGACGACGATCGCTTTCGCGAGCGGGAAAGGCGGGGTCGGCAAGACGAACGTCTGTGTCAATACGGCCATCGGCCTCGTCGAGCTTGGGAAGCGCGTGTTAATCGTCGATCTCGACATCGGGATGGCGAACGTGCATATCTTGTTGAACGCCTCGAGATCACGGACGATGATGGATTCGGTCAAAGCCCGAATTCCGCTGGCCGCCTCGGTTCAGAAAGGTGTGCATGGTGTCGATATATTACATGGGGGGAGTGGACTTGATGAACTAGTCCAATTCTCACATGCCGATATGCAATTTTTTATGCGTGAACTCGAAGTGCTCACTGAATACGATTATGTCCTGTTCGACATGGGGGCCGGGGCGACCGACACATCACTTCAATTCATTGAAGGATGCGATGAGATGTTTCTCATCTTGACGCCTGAACCGACCTCGCTCATGGATGGGTACGCCTATACGAAGCTGGTGCATCGACAAAGCCCAGACTTACCGCTCGGCATCATCGTCAATCGGGCCCAATCGGGTGAGGAAGCGCTGCAATGTTTTGAACGAATGGAAGTTGCGTGTGAGCAGTTTTTAAAGAAATCGATTCGATTCCTCGGGTATTTACCAGATGACGCCACGGTCAGACGAGCGGTCATCGCCCAAGTCCCGTTTTACCATTTGGACCGAAAAAGTGATATCAGTTGGCGGTTAGAGCGGATTTTAACGACATTGACCGGGACACCGCCGAAACCGCGTCATTTTATGGATCGCTTGATGGGGAACTTGAAACGTCAGTGGAACCGAGTCTAACGACAGGGAGGCATTATAGATGGACGTGAACGAATACTTAGGATTGTTTTTAGATGAGTCGCAAGAACATATTCAATCGGTGAACACCCAACTGTTAAAACTTGAACAGACGGGCAGCCAAGAAGCGATTCAAGAGATTTTCCGCTCCGCGCATACGCTCAAAGGAATGTCGGCGACGATGGGTTATGAGAGTGTGGCCAACTTGACACATGAGATGGAGAGCGCGCTCGACTTGGTTCGGGCCGGTAAGAAAGAGAGCAACCAGCTGTTGCTTGATACGATGTTCTCAGCGATGGAACAAATCGAAGAGATGATCGCCAATATCGAGACCGGCGGCCGAGGCGCGAACGTCGATGTCGCTGCGACGGTGTCTGCGTTCCAGTCGTTCATCGGCAGCTCGCCAAAGGCGGCTCCGACGGTCGAAGCCAACGTCTTCACGGCCGACCTTTATACGGATTCGGTCATCACCCAAGCGAAGGAGACGGGCTTCGAGGCGTTCCAATTGCACGTGAAACTATCCGATGCCGTCGTTTTGAAAGCGGCGCGTGCCTATATGGTATTCGATCGCCTGCAAGAACTCGGCGAGGTCGTCCGGACGTTACCGGAAACCGAGGCCATCGAACAAGAGCAGTTCGACCTCTCGTTTGACGTCTTGTTCGTGTCACAAGAGACGGCAGATGTGATTGAACACGCCGTGTCCCAAGTGTCAGAAGTCGAGCACGTCCTCGTGACGGTGTATACGAGTGCATCGAGTGAACCGGAAGTCGCCGTCAGTGCCGAGACCGTCGCCGTCGCTGAAGCGAAACCGAAAGTCGAGGCGGACGAGCCGAAAGAACAGGCTGTCGCCCAGGCGAAGACGATTCGCGTCAACTTGGAACGGATTGATCGTTTAATGAACTTATTCGAAGAGTTCATTATCGACCGTGGTCGTCTCGAGCGGCTCGCCGACGAAGTCGGACAGCCTGAATTGAACGAGACGGTCGAGAAAATCAAACGCGGGACGAACGAACTCCAATCACTCGTGCTAACGCTCCGGATGATGCCGATCGAGCAAGTGTTCAACCGCTTCCCACGCATGGTACGTTCGGTCGCGAAAGACATCCATAAAAAAGTCCAGCTTGAAATCACAGGCGCGGAGACGGAACTCGATCGGACGGTCATCGATGAGATTGGCGACCCGCTCGTTCACTTGATTCGCAATGCCATCGATCACGGCATCGAACTACCAGAAGTCCGTGTCGCGGCCGGGAAACCGGAGCAAGGGAGTCTTGCGCTCCGGGCTTACCATGGCGGCAACCGTGTCTTCATTGAAATCGAGGACGACGGGGCAGGGATCCATGTCGATAAAGTCCGGTCGAAAGCGCTCGAGCGCGGCGTCATCACGCCGGAAGAAGCGACAGCGATGACCGATAACGAAGTCGCTATGCTCATCTTCGCCCCAGGCTTCTCGACGGCAGATGTCGTCACCGATTTGTCTGGTCGCGGTGTCGGTCTTGACGTCGTGAAAAACAAAATTGAATCACTCGGTGGGGTCGTCACGCTCGAGACGGTCGTCGGACAAGGGACGAAATTCCAAGTCAGCCTTCCGCTCACGCTGTCCATCATCTCGGCGATGCTCGTTCAAGCCGGTGAGGAGACATACGCTATCCCGTTGTCATCGATTCTTGAGACGACACTTCTTGACGAGGCCGACATTTTGACGGCCCATCGCGAACGTGTCTTCGATTTCCGAGGTCAGCTCGTCCCGCTCGTCTATTTAAAAGAAATGTTTGCGATTGAGACGGAAACGAAGACGCAATTCCCGGTCGTCGTCGTCCGTAAAGGAAATAAACTCGTCGGCGTGGTCGTCAACGATTTGATTGGCCAACAAGAGATTGTCATGAAGCCGCTCGGTACGTATCTCGAGGGCATTCCGGCCATCTCTGGTGCGACGATACTCGGAGACGGGCGTGTCGCCTTGATTGTCGACAGCAACGATCTGTTCTAAGGAGGAAGAAGGATGGAACAAAAATGGGTAGTCTTTTCACTGGGAACGAACACATACGGGATCGATGTCCAGTCGGTCCGCTCGATTGAACGGGTACAACCGGTCACACGCGTCCCGAACGCACCGGCTCACGTCAAAGGCGTCATCAATCTGCGCGGTGTCGTCACGCCTGTCATCGACCTTCGCCTCCGCCTCGGGTATGAGGCGATTGAACCGACCGACGAGACTCGGATTTTAATCGCCTCGCTCAATCAAGGCGATGCCGGTTTTATCGTCGATCGCGCCAACGAGGTCGTGGAAAGCGAGGACGTTCGTCTCGAGCCGATTCCTGAATCGAGTCGAGACATGTTGTCGGCTCATTTGACGGCGATTGCGAAAGGGGAGGACAAACTGTTCTCGCTTCTCGACGCCAACGCGTTGTTCGAGGAACAACATGCTGAGTGAGTTCGAGCAAGATTTATTGAAAGAACTTGGCAATATCGGATCAGGCCACGCAGCGACGGCATTGTCGACGCTCTTGGCCAAGCCGGTCAACATTACCGTCTCCTCGGCCGAGATGGAACCGATCACGTATTTGCCGGAACGGGTCGGCGGTCCTGAGCGTCATGTGGCATCCGTGCTATTAGAGCTCGGAGGCGACATCAGCGGCATGATCCTCATCTTATTTCCGGTCGACGACGCCGAGATGATGGTCTCATCACTCATCGGGAGCGGGTTCACGTTCCAAGCGGCCGATGAACTCGGTCAGTCGGCATGGGAAGAGATTGGGAATATCATGAGCGGGGCATATGCCCGGGCGCTCGGCGATTGGTTGAATACACCAATCCCGATTCACGTCCCGGCGACAGCGGTCGACATGGCCGGTTCGATCGTCGAATTCGTCGTCACATCGGTCCAGCCCGAAGAAGATGCGGCGCTCTATATCGATACGACGTTCCGCATCGACGGAAAAGTAAGTGCCGGACATGTGTTGTTTCTACCGACGCATGGCTCGCTCGAACGGATTAAGCAGCGGTTGATGGGCCATGGCTGAAGTACTCAAAATTGGGATTGCGGAATGGAAGCAGACGACGGCGCCGAACAAGTTGCGGACGGCCGGACTCGGTTCGTGTGTCGGGGTCATCCTGTACGACGTCCGGCTCCAAGTCGCGGCGATGGCTCACGTCATGTTGCCGGATTCGGCGATTGCCCGCAAACATCAAACGATTGAAGTAGGGAAATATGCGGATACGGCCATCGATGCTCTCGTCGCTTCATTGAAACGGGCCGGGGCCGGTCGGTTGCAAGCAAAGATGGCCGGCGGCGCCCAAATGTTTCAATTCAAATATGAGAATGAGGCGATGCGCATCGGTGAACGAAATGCCGAGGCCGTCCGCAATGCGTTGAAAGCGCACCGGATCCCGCTCATCGCCGAGGACTGTGGCGGAAATAATGGGCGGACGATTGAATTTGATGTGGCGACTTGCGTCCTCTCGATTCGAACGGTCAGCGTAGGAACAAAGGAAATTTAGGGGGGATCGACATGACGACTCAACTTACCGAGTTGTGGGATCGTTGGAATACTGACCGCGATATGGATACGGCGAATGAACTATTGACGCACTATGAGTTCCTGATCCATTATCACGTGCAACGAATGATCGTGACGCTCCCGAAGAGCGTCGAACGCGACGAATTGAAAAGTTTGGGTTACATGGGATTGTACGATGCCCTCATGAAATATGATCCAGAACACAACAACAAGTTTGACACGTACGCGGCGTTTCGGATTCGGGGCGCCATCATCGACGGATTACGGAAAATCGATTGGTTGCCGCGATCGGTGCGTGAACGGGTGAAGAAGATTGACCACGTCGCCGAACAGCTCGAACAGAAGTTGCATCGGGCCCCGACGAAAGAAGAACTGGCGCACGCGTGCGAGCTGCCGGTCTCAGAAATCGAGAAAGCGATGGCGGAAGGGTACTTTGCGAACATGTTGTCCATCGATGAGGCGGTGACGCATCAAGAGGAAGGCAAGGTCATGTCCGTCACGTATTTTGACCCCGACTCCGAAAAACCGGAAGACACGCTCCTGCAGCGCGAGTTGCTCGATGTGTTGACGAACGAGATTGAGCATTTATCTGAGAAAGAACGGCTCGTCGTGTCGTTATTCTATTTCGACGAGTTGACGTTGACGGAGATTGGTGAAGTGTTAGAACTATCGACGTCCCGCATCTCACAAATTCATTCCAAGGCGCTGAAGACGTTGAAGCTTGCGCTCGGACGTTCCTATTTAGAAGAAAAGACATCGTGAAGGAGGGATGGAGATGACCGTCGTCTATATCGGAATCGCCTGTATCGTCGCGTACGGACTGTTGATTTTGTTTCGTCAGGTCCAGGCGCTGACGGCTCGTGTCACGCGGCTCGAACAGGAGAAGCGTGAGACCGAGGCCCTCCTGTTGTCGTTCATGGAATCGATGAACGATGTCGTGAAACACCCTGCGCCATCGAGCGAGGAATCGGCTGTGGAACCTGCACTTGAGGATTCGCCGATGGAGGCACCGTCGTCCCGTGAGCGCCAACAGGCACCGCACGTCGAGGACGTTTTACTGAACCATTCGGTCCGAGAGACGGCCCGACTGCTCGGAAAAGGTGAGGGAGAAGTCGCCCTTTATGCCAAACTTCGCAAAAAGTGAGAGTTGCCGGATTGGCTGACATATGCTATAGTAATTTTCGGTGTTAAACACATCACACACGTCTCGGGATGGTATTCCTCGGTGCCGAAAGGTCGGAATACAACGATGAACGAGGCGGAGGACTTTTTTAAACCACAAGGAGGAAATTTATCATGGCAGTAATCTCAATGAAGCAATTGCTCGAAGCTGGTGTACACTTCGGTCACCAGACACGCCGTTGGAACCCAAAAATGGCGAAATACATCTTCACGGAGCGTAACGGAATCTACATCATCGACCTTCAAAAAACGGTCAAAAAAGTAGACGAAGCTTACAACTTCGTTCGTGAACTCGCGGCAGAAGGCGGAAACGTCCTCTTCGTAGGTACGAAAAAACAAGCTCAAGACACGATCAAAGAAGAAGCACTCCGTTCAGGTATGTACTTCATCAACGAGCGTTGGTTGGGTGGAACACTCACAAACTTCTCAACAATCAAAAAGCGTATCAACCGCTTGAAGCAGCTTGAGAAAATGGAAGCTGACGGTACGTTCGAAGTACTTCCTAAGAAAGAAGTCATCATCTTGAAAAAAGAAATGACACGTCTTGAGAAGTTCCTCGGCGGAATCAAGGACATGCCAGGTGTTCCTGATGCCCTCTTCATCGTTGACCCACGTAAAGAGCGTATTGCGATTGCAGAAGCTCACAAATTGAACATCCCAATCGTTGCGATTGTCGACACAAACTGTGACCCAGACGAAATCGACTACGTCATCCCAGCGAACGACGATGCGATTCGTGCGGTTAAATTGCTCACTTCTAAGATGGCAGACGCGATCATCGAAGCGAAGCAAGGCGAAGAAGAAGTAGCTGAAGAAGCAGTAGCTCCAGAAGCTGAAGCGACAGAAGCTGAGTAATCGGTCAGACAACAGGTGATAAAGGGAAAGCCTTTTATCACCTTTTTTTAGGACACGTATATAAAGCCTTAGTGCTTTTTCTTAAAAATTCGTAAGTTTTACAAGGAGGAATTTCCGATGGCAGTTACAGCAGCAATGGTAAAAGAACTTCGTGAAAAAACAGGCGCAGGTATGCTCGATTGCAAAAAAGCACTCACTGAAACAAATGGTGACATGCAAGCGGCAATCGACTTCCTTCGTGAAAAAGGGATCGCTAAAGCAGCAGCTAAAGGTGACCGCATCGCAGCAGAAGGTTTGACGGCAGTAGCGGTTGACGGCAACAAAGCTGCGCTCGTCGAAGTTAACTCAGAAACAGATTTCGTTGCGAAAAACGAGAAGTTCCAAACACTCGTTTCTGACGTGGCGAATGCAGTTCTCACTTCAGGCGCGACTTCAGTAGAAGCGGCACTTGCTTCTGAATTCGTAGCAGGTAAAACACTTGAGACGCACATCCAAGAAGAAGCTTCGACAATCGGAGAGAAAATCTCACTCCGTCGTATCGCTGTTCTTCAAAAAGCTGACGATGCAGTCTTCGGCACGTACCTTCACATGGGTGGACGCATCGGTTCGGTCGTCATCATCGACGGTACAACGGACGAGACAGTTGCGAAAGACGTAGCTATGCACGTCGCAGCAGCACGCCCACTTTACGCGACACGCGACGAAGTATCGGCTGAAGAAGCAGATCGTGAGAAGAAAGTCTTGACTGAGCAAGCCCTCAACGAAGGCAAGCCTGCCAACATCGTCGAGAAGATGATCGCGGGACGTATGAACAAGTACTTCGAGGAAATCTGCCTCGTCGACCAAACATTCGTTAAAGACGCTGACTTCAAAGTTGGGAAATACGTAGAGTCTAAAGGCGGCCGTGTCAACTCATTCGTACGTTTCGAAGTTGGAGAAGGTATGGAAAAACGCGAAGAAAACTTTGCTGAAGAAGTAATGAACCAACTTAAAAAATAATCTGCATCACGCGTGATGCAATCAAAATTGGGAACACGTCTGTATAACCTTGAGTTAGTTCGTTAAGGGAGCGTGTTCCCTTTTTTCAAGCAAGAGGAGGCAAAGTATGGAACCGAAATATAAGCGAATTGTGTTAAAATTGAGTGGAGAAGCGCTCGCAGGAGATCAAGGGTACGGGATTGACCCGGCCATCGTCAACTCGATCTCTGGACAAATCAAAGAGTTGGTCGCCTTGGGCGTCGAAGTAGCCGTCGTCGTCGGAGCCGGAAACATCTGGCGCGGGAAGACGGGCAGCGAACTCGGCATGGACCGGGCGAATGCCGATTATATGGGCATGCTTGCCACGGTATTGAACTCGCTCGCACTTCAAGATAGCCTTGAATCGAACGGTGTCCAGACGCGCGTCCAAACCTCAATCGAAATGCGCCAAGTGGCTGAACCGTACATCCGTCGTCGGGCGATGCGTCACCTTGAAAAAGGTCGAGTCGTCATCTTCGCGGCAGGGACGGGGAACCCGTACTTCTCAACAGATACGACAGCGGCACTCCGCGCAGCGGAAATTGAAGCTGACGTCATCCTGATGGGTAAAAACAACGTCGATGGTGTCTATTCGGCGGATCCGAAACTCGTTCCGGATGCGGTCAAATACGACACGCTCACGTACTTGGACGTCTTAAAAGACGGACTCCAAGTGATGGATTCGACAGCCACATCACTATGTATGGACAACCATATCCCACTGATTGTATTCTCATTGCTTGAAGAAGGAAACATCAAACGTGTCGTACTCGGGGAACATATCGGGACGGTAGTAGGAGGAATCAATTCATGAGTGTTAATGACGTATTGAAAACTGCTGAAGAAAAGATGGAGAAAGCCCATTCTGCCTTGAAACGTGATTTCGGGACACTTCGTACGGGACGCGCGAGCGCGTCAATCTTGGACCCGGTCCAAGTCGACTACTACGGCGTACCGACTCCGCTCAACCAAGTGGCGAACATCAACACTCCGGAAGCGCGTCTACTCTTGATTCAACCATGGGACAAATCGATGGTGTCAGATGTCGAGAAAGCGATTCAAAAAGCAGACCTCGGCCTCTCGCCGTCTTCTGATGGGACGGTCATTCGTCTCGCGATCCCAGCTTTGACAGAAGAGCGCCGCAAAGAGCTCGTGAAAGTGACGAAAAAATATGCGGAAGAAGCGAAAGTAGCTGTCCGTAACGTTCGTCGTGACGCGAATGAAAACTTGAAGAAGCTTGAAAAAGATGGGGACTTGACTGAGGACGACCTTCGCGGTTACGCGGATGACGTTCAATCGTTAACGGATTCGTACATCAAAAAGATTGATGAATCTGCAGCGACGAAAGAAAAAGAAATCATGGAAGTGTAATCACGGAAGTGGTATACCAAAAAGCTGTGTGGGGACCCTTTTACTGAGAGGGTCCCTCTTTCATACAATCAGGAGGATAGAGTATGTTTAAATGGGTGAATCCTAAAACAAAAACCGAGGCGGAACTGAGCATTCCCGAACACGTCGCCATCATCATGGACGGCAACGGCCGTTGGGCGAAGAAGCGTGGGCTCCCTCGCATCATGGGTCACCGGGAAGGGATGAAGTCGGTCCGGGAAGCGGTGCGCACCGCCCAAGAACTCGGCATCCGTTCATTGACGCTGTATGCGTTCTCGACGGAGAACTGGACGCGTCCTGAAGAAGAAGTCAACTTCTTGATGAAATTGCCGAAGCAATTTTTAGAGACGGATTTAAAAGAATTGGATGAACAGAACGTTCGCGTGCTCGTCGCAGGCGATGTGACAAAACTGCCACGCGGGACGCGAGAAGCGGTCGATGAGGCACGGACACGGACGGCGACGAATACGGGGCTCGATCTCGTCTTTGCGCTCAACTATGGCGGACGTGATGAACTCGTTCAAGCGATGAAACAAATCGCGAGTGATGTGGCGCACGGTACGATCCAACCGGACGAGATCGATGACGTCATGATTGGTGAGCGTCTCATGACGAACATGCAAGACGTTGATTTGATTATCCGCACGAGTGGGGAACAGCGCCTCTCGAACTTCTTGCTCTGGCAAGGGGCTTACGCTGAACTACATTTCACGGACGTGTTGTGGCCTGAGTTCAAACGGGATCACTTCGTCGAGGCGATTGAAGCGTACAATGCGCGGACTCGCCGGTTTGGCGGGGTGTGACATGAAAACACGAATCATTACCGGTCTCTGGGCCGGCGCCATATTTGTCACGTTGATTGCCTTAGGCGGTAGCCCGTTCGTCATCTTGATGGGCGTGCTCGCCTTAATCGGATTGAGCGAGTTCACGTTGATGCGCAATCATAAATTGATGGCGTTCCCGTTTCTCGTGACGTCACTTCTCGTGGCGTTCCCGTTCATCTTGATGTTGCTCGAGCGTCGGCTCGTCCTCGAGGAACTGCCGATGTCGACGACGCAATGGATGGTGCTCGGTTTAATGCTCCTCTTGTTCTGGACGGTCGTCACGAAAAACCGGTTCACGTACGAAGATGCGAGCTTTTATTTCGTCTCTGCCGTCTATCTCGTCATCGGGTTCTCGAGTTTCGCACTCGTCCGCTTGTCAGAAGACGGGCTCGTCAAAGTGTTGCTCGTCTTGTTCATGATTTGGGCGACCGATTCTGGAGCCTATTTCACAGGGAAAGCAATCGGAAAGACGAAACTATGGCCGTCTATCAGCCCGAATAAGACAATTGAAGGTGCGATCGGCGGCATCGTGTCGGCGATCGTCCTCGGCATCGTCTACGTACTCATCGAGCCGGTGTTACCGATTCTCGAAGTATTGGTGCTCGCGGTCGTCGTATCAGTCGTCGGTCAACTCGGTGATTTGGTACAATCAGCATACAAGCGTCAATATAATGTGAAAGATTCCGGTCATCTGTTACCGGGACACGGTGGGATTTTAGACCGGTTTGATAGTATGATCGTGGTATTCACCGTCATTTGGGTATTTAATTTGTTATAAAAGAGGAGTGTCAAGATGAAGCGAATCAGCTTAATCGGGGCGACTGGATCGATTGGCGTACAAACATGCGACGTCATCGAACAGCACCCCGACTTGTTTGAACTTGAGGCATATGCGTTCGGAACGAACGTAGACGTGGCGGAAGAATGGATCAATCGCCTACGGCCAAAATACGTATCCGCTAAAAATATCGAGGTACTCGAACAGCTCAAGTCACGCCTTACATATGAACCACTCTTTTTCATCGGACTGGAAGGGTTGATTGCATGTGCGACCGCTGAACGGGCCGATGTCGTCGTGACGGCAGTCGTCGGGGCCGTCGGGCTTGAACCGACCCTTGCCGCCATCGAAGCGGGGAAAGACATCGCGCTTGCGAACAAAGAGACGCTCGTCACGGCAGGGCATCTCGTCACCGCAGCCGTCAAAAAGCATGGCGTCAGCCTGCTCCCGGTCGACAGTGAACATTCGGCCATCTATCAATGCTTGAACGGCGAACGTCGCGACGACGTCTCGAAAATCATCTTGACGGCCTCAGGCGGAAGTTTCCGTGACAAGTCGCGAGAAGAGCTTGAAGGGGTTACGGTCGCAGAGGCGCTCGCGCATCCGAATTGGTCGATGGGTGCCAAAATCACAATCGATTCGGCGACGATGTTCAATAAAGGACTCGAAGTCATCGAAGCGCACTGGTTGTTCGATATCGATTATAATGATATTGAAGTAGTGCTCCATCGCGAGTCGATCATCCACTCGATGGTCGAATTCAAAGATGCCGCTGTCATGGCGCAGCTCGGCAACCCCGATATGCGAGGCCCGATTCTCTATGCGCTATCAGCCCCGAAACGTCTTGAAATCGAAGGGAACAAGCGGTTAAACTTGAGAGAAATCGGGACGCTACACTTCGCGGAAGCCGATTTAACACGTTATCCGGCGTTACGCCTCGCTTATGAGGCCGGGCGTGCCGGCGGTTCGATGCCGACCGTGCTCAATGCGGCCAACGAGGCGGCCGTCGAGCTGTTCTTGAACGGGGAGATTGCATTCCTCGATATCGAACGCATCGTCGAGCAAGCGATGGAGACACATACGGTAATTGCAGAACCGACGCTCGAGGAGATTCTTCAAATCGACCGAGCGGTTCGAGAACAAATTCAGCAAGGAAAGTGAAGGTGGGGAATAGACAATGACGACTTTTATCGCCATCGTTTTGATGTTTGGAGTACTCATTTCGGTTCATGAATGGGGACACCTCGTCATGGCGAAACGGGCAGGGATTCTCTGTCATGAATTTGCAATCGGGTTTGGACCGAAAATCCTCTCATTCCGAAAAAATGAGACGCTGTATACGATTCGACTATTGCCAATCGGCGGTTATGTCAAAATGGCCGGGGAAGATTTTGAGCCGATCGAAGTGAAGGCCGGGCAACACGTCGGATTGCGTCTGACGAGTGCTGGGACGGTCGATCGCGTCTATTTCCAACCGGACCAGGCCCAAGACGTTCATGTCGTCGGGACGGTCGACAAGTTTGACTCGGTCCGCGAATTGAAAGTACAACTGCTCGTCGATGATGAGGTCCGTGTCTATTCGCTCGAGCGGGACACGCTTCTCGTCGACCAAGGCATGGAGATTCAAATCGCGCCTTACGACCGCACGTTCGGAGCCCAGTCTGTCTGGAAACGGGTGCTTGCGATTGCAGCCGGTCCGGCGATGAACTTCGTCCTTGCCTTCCTCCTCCTCGTCATCGTCGGTCTCGTCCAAGGGACACCGACGGACGATGGTCAAATCGGTACGGTCCAACCGGACTCGGCCGCCGATCAAGCCGGGCTCGTCGCAGGCGACGAGATCGTCTCGATCGAGGGTCAACCGATCGACAACTGGCTCGATTTGCGGACGGTATTGGCCGATCGTGCCGACACACCGACCGAAGTGACGTATATTCGTGACGACGTCGAGCAAACGGTGACGATTACGCCGCAAGCGGTCGAACAAAATGGGGAGACGGTCGGAATTTTAGGCGTGACGAACGCGCTCGAACGTTCACCGGCCAAAGCCTTTACAACCGGGGCCGAGACGACGTGGACGATGTCGACGCTCATCTTCTCCGCGGTCGGTGACTTGGTGACGGGTCAGGTCGGCGTCGATCAGTTGGCCGGTCCGGTCGGGATCGTCCGCATGACCGACGAAGTGGCAGCGAGCGGATTCATCATGCTCCTTAACTGGACGGCACTTCTATCCGTCAACTTGGCCATTTTCAACTTGTTGCCGCTCCCGGCGCTCGATGGGGGACGACTCATCTTCCTCTTGTTCGAAGCGGTGCGCGGACGACCGATTGATCCGAAAAAGGAAGGATTCGTCCACTTTATCGGTTTCGCTTTGCTCATGCTGCTCATGTTGATTGTCACCTGGAATGATATCCAGTCATTCTTTAAATAATAAGATCTAATCGAGTTACAGAAGGGAAACGTTGATACCTATGAAACAATCGAGACTGTTCATGCCTACATTACGAGAAGTACCGGCCGATGCGGAAGCCATCAGCCATCAGCTTCTCGTCCGTGGGGGCTTCATGCGCCAAAACGCCGCTGGGATTTATTCATATCTCCCGCTCGGCCATCGCGTATTGCACAATATCCAAACGATTATCCGCGAAGAGATGAATCGGGCCGGAGCGCAAGAGTTGCTCATGCCAGCGATTCAACCGGCCGAACTATGGGAAGAGACGGGACGCTGGGGCATTTACGGTCCAGAATTGATGCGATTGACGGACCGTCATGACCGTCGTTTCGCACTCGGTGCGACCCATGAGGAACTCATCACGTCAATCGTGCGCGATGAACTCAACTCCTACAAAAAGTTACCGGTCAACTTGTATCAGATTCAAACGAAGTATCGCGACGAACGTCGTCCGCGCTTCGGATTGCTCCGGGGTCGTGAGTTCTTGATGAAAGACTCGTACTCGTTCCATGCGACGCAAGACGACTTGGACGAAGAGTATACGAATATGTATAACGCCTATTCACGCATCTTTGACCGCATCGGCTTGAAATATCGTCCGGTCGTAGCTGATTCAGGTGCCATCGGCGGGAAAGATACACACGAGTTCCAAGCGCTCGCCGAAATCGGTGAAGATACGATCGTATATACGGATTCATCAACTTATGCGGCGAACATCGAGATGGCTGAAACGCTCGACCGCTATGACATGCAAGCGGCCGACGTGCTCGCACTCGACAAGGTCGACACGAAAGACAATAAGACGATTGAAGATGTGGCGCGTTTCTTGAACGTCGATCCGAAGACGACGATCAAGTCGGTCCTCTTCAACATCGATGGCGAGACGGTCATGGCCATCGTTCGAGGTGATCACGAGGCAAACGACGTCAAAGTGAAGAACGCTCTCGGTGGACTCGACATCCAAATGGAAGAAGAAGCGACGATTATCGACTTGTTCGGCTGTGAACCGGGCACGCTCGGACCGATTCATTCACCGGTCAAAGTCGTGGCTGATTACGCCGTCAAATATTTGGTCGACGCGGTATGTGGCGCCAACGAGGCGAACACCCATTATACGCACGTCAACGCCGAACGCGACTTGTCGCATTTGACGTATCACGACCTCCGTTTCGTCGTCGAAGGCGACATGGCACCTGACGAGTCGGGTCCGGTCCGCTTCGCCCGCGGGATTGAAGTCGGACAAGTGTTCAAGCTCGGCACACGCTATTCAGAAGCGATGGGCGCGACGTTCTTGAACGAAGAAGGTCGGGCCGAACCTCTCATCATGGGCTGTTACGGCATCGGCGTCTCGCGGACGTTGTCGGCCGTCATCGAGCAACATCATGACGATCGCGGAATCGTCTGGCCGAAGAGCGTCGCTCCGTTCGATGTGCACGTGATTGCCATCAACACGAAAGACGAGGCGCAAGTCGAACTCGCGAACCGTTTATACGATGAGCTGTCATCGACGTACGATGTGTTGTATGATGACCGTAAAGAACGGGCTGGCGTCAAGTTTGCCGATGCTGATTTGATCGGTCTTCCGATTCGTATCAACGTCGGGAAAAAAGCGAGCGAAGGAATCGTCGAAGTGAAAGTACGTGCCACTGGCGAAGTCCTCGAGACGACAGTCGATGAGTTGCCACGTGTCATCACGACGCAACTGAACGAAGCCAAATGATCGATGAAGGTGACGGTTTCTTGCCGTCACCTTCATTTTTCGACATTGAATGATAAAAGGGGGGACTTCTTACCCGTGGAAGCTAATCAAAAAATGCAATTGCTCTTGGGTGACCTCGGCATCACGACCGAAACGGATCAATTCGACGGAGCGGAGCTGTCACGACTCGTCGTCAACAAGCAACGCCGGACATGGACGTTTTATTTCCAATTGCAACACGTGTTGCCGTATGAGGTGTATCAACTATTCATGAGCCGGCTCGAGAGTCGCTATGCGACGTTCGCGGACGAGGTGTACGCTCGGTTCACGACGACGTCAGGTGGGGGCGAACAGGACTATACCGACTATTGGCCCCGAATCGTCAGTGAATTGAGCCAAGTGTCAGGCGCGATGCGCAGTTATTTCGCATCGGTCGCACCGCGCTTCGAGCAGAACAAATTGCTCATCCCGGTGCGCTCGGCCCCTGAGGCGAACTATGTCGATAAAGAGTTATGCCAAGAAGTCCAGGCGCTCTACAGCGCCTATGGCTTTATGAAAAAACCATGCCAAGCGTTGTTCTCAGAAAATGAAGAAGCGAACCAAGCGTTGCGCGAACAAGTCGTCCAAGAAGATTTGGAACAGGCGAAGCTCGCACTCGCGGCGCAGTTCGCCAAGTCGACCGAGACGAACGATGAGCCGGTCACTGAAGTGCGGATGGGCGCTTTGATTAAAGACGAGATTGTCCCAATCAAGACGATTATCGAAGAAGAACGACGCGTCGCCATCCGTGGCCTCGTCTTCTCGGCCGAACGGAAAGAATTGAAGAGCGGGAAGAAACTGTTCACGTTCAAGATGACGGACTATACCGATTCACTCATCGTCAAAGTGTTCGCGCGCGATGACGACGATGACCGTATGCTCAGTGCCGTCAAAAAAGGCATGTGGATTCAAGCAGCCGGTCGGGTCGAGGATGACAGCTTCATGCGCGAACTGTGCATGATGGCGTCACAACTGCAAGAAGTGAAAGTCGAACCGGTCCGGGACGAATGGGCCGGTGAAAAGCGGGTCGAACTGCACGCGCACACGCAGATGAGCCAGATGGACGCGGTCACAAACGTATCGGCACTCGTCGCACGAGCGGCGAAATGGGGCCACCGTGCCATCGCCATCACGGACCATGCCGGAGTCCAGTCGTTCCCAGAAGCCTATTACGCCGGGAAAAAGAATGACATTAAAGTGCTGTTCGGGGTCGAGGCGAACGTCGTCAATGACGGCGTACCGGTCGCCTATCATCCGACCGACGTCCCGCTCGACGATGCGACGTACGTCGTCTTCGACGTCGAGACAACGGGGCTTTCGGCCGTCTACAATAAAATCATCGAGCTCGCGGGTGTCAAAATCAAGGACGGAGAGATTATCGACCGCTTCGAGGCGTTCGCCGATCCGAAGCATCCGCTCTCGGCCACGACGATTGAACTGACGGGTATCACCGATGACATGGTCCATGGCCAGCCCGACCCGGAAGTCATCGCCAAGCAGTTCGTCGATTGGTGCGGGGACGGCATTCTCGTCGCCCATAACGCATCATTCGATATGGGCTTCCTTGAAGCGACGCTCCGGAGCGGTGGGCACGAGCCGGATGACTATCCGGTCATCGACACGCTCGAGCTCGCCCGGACGATTTTACCGACGCTCAAGAACCACCGTCTCAACACGCTCGCGAAGCGATTCGATATCGAGTTGACGCAACATCACCGCGCCATCTATGATGCCGAGGCGACGGCTTATTTGCTCATGAAGCTGCTCGAACTCGCCAAACAGATGTTTGAGATGGAAACGCATCGCTCGCTGAACGCGAAAGTCGGGAGCGACGTCTCGAAGATTCGTCCGTTCCATGCGACGATTTATGCGAAAACGAAAAAACCGGGACTCCGGAACTTATACGAACTGATTTCCTTGTCGCACATCGACTACTTGTTCCGCATGGCACGCATGCCTCGCTCGGAGATTATCAAGCGTCGTGAGGGCCTCTTGATCGGTTCGGCGTGCGACAATGGCGAGATTTTCGATGCTGCCCTGAACAAATCGGACGAAGAGCTTGAGAAGATGATGGCGTTTTACGATTTCATCGAGATTCATCCGCCGGCGCTCTATATGCATCTCATCGATAAAGAAATTGTCGCCAACGAACTTGAGTTGCGTGAAATCATCAAACGGATCATTCGCGTCGCAGGTCAGGCCGGACTGCCGGTCTGTGCGACTGGCAACGTCCACTATCTCGACCGGACGGACCGTTCGTATCGGGAGATTTTGATTCGGACGCAAGGTGGCGCCAACTTCATCAACACGCGGAAAGAACTCCCGCACGCTCATTTCCGCACGACGAAAGAGATGATGGAAGACTTCAAATTCCTCGGGGACGAGCTCGCCCGCGAGATCGTCATCACGAACCCGAACGCGATCGCCGATCAAATCGAGTCGATTCAAATCATCCCGGACGACTTGTATACGCCGAAGATTGAAGGGGCCGACGATGAAGTCCGGAATATGAGTTATGATATGGCCCGCTCGATTTATGGAGAACAACTGCCTGAAATCGTCGAAGCTCGGCTCGAGAAAGAGTTAAAGTCGATTATCGGTCACGGGTTTGCGGTCATTTATTTAATCTCGCATAAACTCGTGAAGAAATCGCTCGATGACGGCTATCTCGTTGGGTCACGTGGTTCGGTTGGATCGAGTTTCGTTGCGACGATGACCGAAATCACCGAGGTCAATCCGCTGCCACCGCATTACGTCTGTCCGAAGTGTCAACATTCCCACTTCTTCGACGACGGATCGGTCGGGTCCGGGTATGACCTTCCCGACAAGCAATGTCCGGAGTGCGGGACTTGGTATACGAAGGACGGGCACGATATCCCGTTCGAGACGTTCCTTGGTTTCAAAGGGGACAAAGTACCGGATATCGATTTGAACTTCTCGGGTGAATATCAACCACACGCCCACGCTTACACGAAAGTGTTGTTCGGTGAAGAGTATGTGTATCGTGCCGGTACAATTGGGACGATTGCCGATAAGACGGCGTACGGATACGTGAAAGGCTATGCGACCGAGAACGATAAGATTTATCGGAATGCCGAGGTCGACCGGCTCGTCTCGGGTGTCACCGGCGTCAAACGGACGTCCGGGCAACACCCGGGGGGGATTATCGTCGTCCCAGATTATATGGACATCGCCGAAATTTCGCCGATCCAATATCCGGCCGATGATAAGTCGTCCGAATGGAAGACGACCCACTTCGACTTCCACTCGATTCACGACAACTTGCTCAAACTCGATATTCTCGGTCACGATGATCCGACCGCCATCCGGATGCTCCAAGACTTGTCCGGTATCGATCCGAAGACGATTCCGACGGACGATCCGACGGTCATGAAAATCTTTTCGTCGCCGGAAGTACTCGGTGTGACGCCGGAACAAATCGAATCGAAGACGGGTACGCTAGGGATTCCAGAGTTCGGGACGAAGTTCGTCCGGCAGATGCTCGAAGAGACGAAACCGTCGACGTTCTCCGAACTCGTTCAAATTTCGGGACTGTCTCACGGGACAGATGTCTGGATTGGGAACGCGAACGAACTCATCTATAACGGGACGTGTGAATTGAAAGACGTTATCGGGTGTCGTGATGACATCATGGTCTACTTGATTTATGCGGGCCTCGAACCGTCATTCGCCTTCAAAATCATGGAGTCGGTACGGAAAGGGAAAGGCTTGTCGGAAGACATGGAGACGGAGATGCGGGCCAACGATGTCCCGGAATGGTACATCTCGTCTTGTAAGAAGATCAAGTATATGTTCCCGAAAGCGCACGCCACGGCGTACGTGCTCATGGCCGTCCGGATTGCCTACTTCAAAGTGCATCATCCGATTCTGTATTACGCGACGTACTTCACGGTCCGGGCCGGCGACTTCGATTTGTCGGCGATGATCAAAGGGTCACAGGCCGTGCGTAAAGCGATGTCGGATATCCGTGAAAAAGGATTTGAAGCCACGGCGAAAGACAAAGGTCTCCACACCGTGCTCGAGCTCGCACTCGAGATGTTAGAGCGCGGCATGAAATTCCAGAACATCGATTTGTACCGTTCGAGCGCGACCGAGTTCTTGATTGAAGGGAACACGCTCATCCCGCCGTTCAATGCCGTCGATGGTCTCGGTACGAACGCGGCGAAAGCGATTGTCGATGCACGTGCCGAAGGACAGTTTTTATCGAAAGAAGACTTGCGCAAACGGGCCAAGTTGTCGAAGACGATCGTCGAGACGCTCGATACGATGAAATGTCTCGAAGGCCTCCCGGATGAGAACCAACTCTCGTTCTTTGATTTTGGGGTGTAAGTTGCGAAAAACCGGGAAAATATGATATATTGGTATCGAACAATGTTGGATACTACGACGGAAAGGAGTAGGGAACCCTACTCCTTTCTTGTATGTAAAAGCCAGAAGGAGGGATGAGAGTGTCCAAAATAACAGAAGTCGTCGAAGCGATCGCGTTGCCGATCGTGGAGCGTGAGAACATGGAATTGGTCGATGTCGAATTCGTGAAAGAAGGGCCAGACTGGTTCTTGCGCGTCTATATCGACAAGCCGGGGGGCGTCGATTTAGATGATTGCGTCAACATCAACGAACAACTCTCGGAAAAACTAAACGATAGCGATCCGATCGAACAAGCCTATTATCTTGACGTCTCGAGTCCCGGTGCCGAACGACCGCTGAAGAAGCCGACCGACTTTGAACGCGCGATTGGAAAGAACGTCTATATCAAGACGTTTGCCCCGATTGAAGGTGCCAAAGAGTTCGAAGGGATTTTGACGGAATATGACGGCGAGACCGCCATCGTCGAGACACGCATCAAGACAAGAAAAAAAGCGATATCGCTACCGGTAGACAAAATTGCACAAGCCCGCCTAGCGGTCACGTTTAGTTAAGGAGAGGTAAAGATGGGGCCACAATTACTCACAACAATCGAACAGATTGCTAACGAAAAAGGAATCGAGAAGGAGATTATCATCGATGCACTTGAGCAGGCGCTCATTTCGGCATACCGCCGAAACGTCGCCAACCCGAATGAAAACGTAAAAGTTGAATTCGACCAAGTGACCGGTGATATTCGTGTCTTCGCACTTCTCGAAGTCGTTGAACGTCTCTCGCATCCCGAGCAACAATTGTCGCTCGAAGAAGCGCATGAGATTGACCCGAACTATGAGTTAGGGGACTTCCATAAAGAAGAAGTCACACCGAGCGACTTCGGTCGCGTCGCAGCGATGACAGCCAAACAAGTCGTCACGCAAAAGATGCGGGAAGCCGAGCGCGAGCGCATCTATAACCACTTCGTCGATAAAGAAGACGAGATCATGACGGGGATTGTGGAACGGTTCGACCCACGCAACTTGTATATCGGTCTTGAAAACAATATCGAAGCGGTGCTCACACCGAACGAGCAGATGCCAAATGAATCGTACCAGATTCATGACCGCATCAAGGTGTATGTCACAAAAGTCGATTCGACGACGAAAGGGTCTGGCGCAGCCATTCAAGTCTCGCGGACGCATCCAGGTCTGTTGCGTCGTCTGTTCGAGCTCGAAGTGCCAGAAATCGCGAGCGGAACGGTCGACGTCATGTCGGTCTCACGCGAAGCGGGTGATCGCTCGAAGATTGCTGTTCATTCAGACATCGTCGATCCAGTCGGCGCTTGTGTCGGTCCGAAAGGGCAACGTGTCCAAACAATCGTCGATGAGCTCAACGGTGAGAAAATCGATATCGTACGTTGGTCGAACGACCCGAAAGAGTTCGTGAAAAACGCACTCAGCCCGGCTCAAGTCGTTGACGTGTACGTCAATGAACCGAATAAATCGACGACGGTCGTTGTGCCAGACTATCAATTGTCACTCGCCATCGGGAAACGCGGTCAAAACGCCCGTCTTGCCGCTAAGTTGACGGGATGGAAAATCGATATTAAGAGCGAGACCGATGCAGAAAGCATGGACTTGTATGATACGTACGCCGAAAAAGTTGAACCGGAGCCAGAAATTGTTCACAATGAAGTGGAACAGACTGACTCGGTTGACGTCGCCCTCGAGCCGACAACGGTGAAAGAAGAGGAATGACCATGAAGCAAAAGAAACTTCCTTTGCGCAAATGTGTGGTCACGCAAGAAATGTTACCGAAACAAGCGTTGATTCGTGTCGTTCGGACGCCGGAAGGTGACGTCGTCATCGATACGTCCGGTAAATTGAACGGACGTGGAGCGTATTTGTCGAAAGATGCGGATGTGATTCGTTTAGCAGAGAAAAAACGGACACTCGATCATCATTTAAAAGTCAAGACGAGTGACGCGCTTTATGAGCAGCTGCTTCAAGCTGTCACAGGAGCCGAATCATGAGTCAGTGGGAATCATTGTTAGGCCTTGCCGCACGTGCGAGGAAAATAACGATGGGAGAAGAGTTTGTGTTGAAGGATGTACGAGCTGGCCGAGCCAAGCTTGTCATCCTTGCCGGAGATGCAGGAGCGTCTACGAGAAAACGGGTTACCGACAAGTGTACATCGTATGGTGTTCCATTGATTGAAGTGAGCGACCGATATACAATCGGGGCTGCTTTAGGTAAAGACATGCGAGTCGTCGTGTCTGTGACAGAATCCGGATTTGCGAACAAGCTTAAGCAACTTCTCTCTTAACTATTAACGGAGGTGGATGCTTTGGGAAAACGCGTCTATGAATTTGCAAAAGAACAGAATGTAACAAGTAAACAAGTCATTACTCAGCTCGAGAAAATGAACAAGCCAGTAAAAAACCACATGGCTGTCTTAGATGAGGAGTCGGTCAAGCAACTCGACCGTGTCTTCAATCCTGAGAAATACCGTTCGGCTGACAAGCAAGAAAAGCCAGCTGCAACGAAACCAGCTGAAACGAAGTCTGCCGAGTCAAAACCGGCTGACGCGAAACCTGCTGCCAAGCAAGAAGCACCGAAAGCACGCCCACAAGCGTCTGGCGGTCAAAGCAACCAAGCGGGCAACCGTGGTGGCAACCGTTTCGGCAACAACCGCAATGACAACCGCAACAAAAAGCGCGGTGGTAAATTCAAAGGCAAGCCTGCAAAAGCAGCCGTGCCATTAGAAGCGGATCCAAATTCGAAAACGAGTCAGCGTAAAGCAGCTCGTTTAGCGCAAGAGTCTGAAATGGGCAACGTCATCAAGTACGATGATGTACTCAGCGTATCGGACCTCGCTGCGAAGATGGATAAAAAGCCAAACGAGATCATCATGAAGTTGATGGGTCTTGGTGTCATGGCGACAATCAACCAAACACTTGATGACGAGACGATTGAGTTGCTTGCAACTGAATTCGGTTATGAAGTTGAGAAAGAAGTACTCATCGATGAGACGGACTTTGAAGAAGTAGAAATCGACTTCTCTGAGTATGAGCTTGTTGAGCGTCCAGCTGTCGTCACAATCATGGGTCACGTCGACCACGGTAAGACAACACTCCTTGACTCGATCCGCAACACGAAAGTCGTTGCTGGTGAAGCCGGCGGAATCACGCAGCACATCGGTGCTTATCAAGTTGAAGTCAACGATAAAAAGATCACGTTCCTCGATACACCAGGTCACGCCGCCTTTACGACGATGCGTGCTCGTGGAGCCGAAGTGACGGATATCGCGATTATCGTTGTCGCAGCGGATGACGGCGTCATGCCACAGACAGAAGAAGCCATCTCACATGCGAAAGCGGCAAACGTGCCGATTATCGTCGCTGTGAACAAAATGGATAAAGAAGGCGCAAACCCTGACCGCGTCAAACAAGAATTGACAGAGTTCGGTCTTGTACCGGAAGAGTGGGGCGGCGAAACGATTTTCGTACCGATCTCAGCTTTGAAAGACGAAGGAATCGATGAGTTGCTCGAGATGATCTTGCTCGTTTCTGAAGTCGAAGAGTACAAGTCGACGCCTAAAATGCCAGCTCGCGGTTCGGTCATCGAAGCGAAGCTCGACAAAGGCCGCGGTCCTGTCGCCACGCTTCTCGTTCAACACGGGACACTCCGGATCGGTGACTCAATCGTCGTCGGTAGCACGTTCGGACGCGTCCGGGCCATGGTCAACGATATCGGTCGTCGTGTGAAAGAAGTCGGTCCATCGACGCCAATCGAAATTACAGGATTGAACGATGTCCCACAAGCGGGTGACCAGTTCATCGTGTTTGAAGATGAGAAGAAAGCACGTGCAATCGGAGAAAAACGTTACCAACGTTACCTCGAATCACAGCGTCGCGAATCGGCTAAAGTTAGTCTTGATGACTTGTTCAGCCGCATTCAAGAAGGCGAAGTCAAAGATTTGAACGTCATCATCAAAGCAGACGTTCAAGGTTCGGCTGAAGCACTCGCTGGTTCACTCCGTAAAATCGACGTCGCAGGCGTTAAAATCAACATCGTCCACCAAGGTGTCGGTGCAATCACAGAAGGTGACGTCATTCTCGCTTCGGCGGCAAATGCGATCATCATCGGATTCAACGTTCGCCCAGATGGTAACGCCCGGTCGATGGCCGAGCAAGAGCATGTTGAAATGCGTCTGCACCGCATCATCTATAACGCAATCGATGAAATCGAAAGCGCGATGAAAGGGATGCTCGACCCTGAGTTCGTTGAAGAAATCACAGGACAAGTTGAAGTCCGTGACGTCTTTAAAGTCTCGAAAGTCGGTACGATTGCCGGCTGTTACGTCACAGAAGGTAAAATCTCACGCGACGCCGGCGTCCGCATCATCCGTAACGGGATTGTTGTGTACGAAGGAAAACTCGATACGCTTCGCCGTTTCAAAGACGACGTCAAAGAAGTCGCGACAGGTTACGAGTGTGGGATTAAAGTAGAGAAGTTCGACGACATCAAAGTGGAGGACGTTATTGAAGCGTTCATCATGAAAGAAGTCGAACGTAAATAAAGCGAGGAGGGAACACGTATGAACATTCGTGCCCAACGCGTCGCAGAGCAGATGCGTAAAGAGATTACAGATATCTTGCTCCGTGAAGTCAACGACCCACGTACGAAGAACGCTACAATCACGAGCGTTGATGTGACGGGAGACTTGCAGCAAGCGACAGCCTACTACACGGTGCTCGGAGACGACGCCACGGTGAAGGCTGAAACGCAAGCTGGTCTTGATAAGGCGAGCGCATTTATTCGCCGCGAGATCGGGAGCCGCATCCGTCTTCGGAAAACGCCAGAATTGTCGTTCGAATACGATTCATCGGTCGCATATGGTAGCCATATCGATTCATTGATTCGTGACTTAAATCGGAACGACCAATAAATTGAAGGGGGGACTCGCGTCTCCCCTTTTTTGATGGGAGGAATTCAGATGGAACCAACTGGCGTATTGATTTTAGATAAAGAGAGCGGCATGACGAGCCACGACTGTGTGTTCAAGCTCCGTAAATTGTTCCAAACGAAAAAAGTCGGACATACCGGCACGCTGGACCCGGAAGTGACCGGTGTCCTACCGATTTGCCTCGGACGGGCGACAAAGCTGTCTCGTTTTCTGACCGATGAAGGCAAACGGTACGCCGCCGAGATTACAATCGGAACAGCGACGATGACGGAGGACGCCCATGGCGAGGTGGTCGAGACGCGTGAAGTCGGTCCCGAGGTGTTCACCGCTGCGGACATCGATCGTGTCCTTGAGAAGCTGACAGGAAAAATCGAGCAAATCCCGCCTTACTTCTCTGCTGTCAAAGTGAACGGTAAGAAATTGTACGAATACGCCCGAAAAGGTCAGACGGTGGACCGACCGCGCCGCATCGTCGAGATTCATCGCCTCGTCCGGACGAATGAGCCGGTCATCGAAGACGGTGTCTGCCGTTTCCGTGTCGACGTCGAGTGTGGCAAAGGGACGTTCATCCGGACGCTCGCCGTTCAAATCGGGGAGCAGCTCGGCTATCCGGCCCATATGAGCGACTTACGGCGGACCCGGTCTGGTTCGTTTGAGGAAACGGCCGCCGTCACGTTGCAGCAACTGGCCGACCTCGAAACGGTCGAGGAACGAATGAACCACCTCATCCCGCTCGAAGAGGTCATCAAACGTTGGCCGGCCATGACGATTCCAGCCAATCGAGAACGGTATATTCGAAACGGAGGTCGTTTGAACGACGTCTCGCTCGAATTTGAACTGTTTACTGTCTATAATGAAGAAGGAATTCCACTTGCCCTCTATCGACGGCTTGACGGAACAACAGACGCAACTGTCGAGGTCATGTTGACTATCGACTAAAGGGGAGATTGAAGTATGGAAACAATCCATCTGACGTATCCTGAGACACCAGACCTGGTCCCTTCGGTCATGGTGCTCGGATTTTTTGACGGCGTCCACACCGGACATCAGGCCGTGATTCGGCATGCGCAGGCGCAAGCAAAACAGCTTGACGTGCCCGTGACCGTCATCACGTTCGACCCGCACCCGAAACAAGTGTTATCGAACAAACCGGATGCGGTCCGTTACATCACACCGCTCCAGCGGAAATTGAACCGGATTGCCGCACTCGGTGTCGAACGGTGCATCGTCATCACGTTCACGAAAGAGTTGGCGAGCCTGTCGCCACAACAGTTCGTGGATGACTATTTGATTGGTGCCGGTGCGGTCCATGTGACGGCAGGTTTTGACTACTCGTACGGTAAATTCGGCGAGGGGACGATGGAGACGCTGCCGTATCATGCGCGCGGTCGCTTCACGACCTCGGTCGTCGCCGAACAGACGAGCGGCGGCGAAAAAGTGTCGTCGACGCGGATTCGTCAGTTGCTCGGTGCCGGTGATGTCGATGTGGCGAGCAAATTGCTCGGTACGCCGTACGTTATCTGCGGGGAAGTCATCCACGGTGACGCCCGAGGCCGGACGATCGGCTACCCGACGGCGAACGTCGTCATGGACGCATCGTATGTCATGCCGCGTCTAGGCGTCTACGCGACGCGTGTACGGCTTCAGGACGGTCGGACGTTCGACGCGATGACGAACGTCGGTCGGCGGCCGACGTTCTATGCGACCGGTGACGTCTCAATCGAGAGCCACTTGTTCGACTTCTCGGAAGATTTATACGGACAATTGATCGAAATCGAATGGATGCACTATTTACGGGACGAGCGGGCGTTCGACGGACTCGACTCGCTCATCGCCCAACTCAAGCAAGATGAGACGGCCGCTCGGGCAATCCTGTCTTGACTTTGGATGGGTGGTACGGTATCCTATTTTGGTACGCAAAGTACACCGCTTCGCTTGGCTGATCGATTCACCAACGTCGGCTCGGCAACGCGGCAATTTTCTATTAAATGGAGGTGGAGAGGCAATGGCACTCTCAAAAGAACGTAAGAACGAAATCATCGCGGAATACGCGACAAAACAAGGTGACACTGGTTCACCGGAAGTTCAAGTTGCAGTATTGACTGAACAAATCAACACTTTAAACGATCATCTTCGTACACACAAGAAAGACCACCACTCACGTCGCGGTCTTTTGAAAATGGTTGGACGTCGCCGTAACTTGCTTACGTACCTTCGTAACAAGGACGTTACACGTTACCGTGAATTGATTCAACGCCTTGGTCTCCGTCGTTAATCCGAACGGACCATGTGACGGGCTGGGACACTTGTTCCTAGTCCGTTTCTTCTTTTTTAGGAGGAAAATCATTAGACATTCATATGAATGAGTTACATAATAAACTAGATAAGGTTTGAGAGGAGAATGTTCATGTTAGGTACGAAACAAGTATTTTCTACAGAATGGGGCGGGCGTCCGCTGTCTGTAGAAGTCGGGCAACTTGCGAAACAAGCAAACGGCTCGGCACTCGTCCGTTATGGGGACACGGTCGTGCTCGCCACGGTCACAGCATCGAAAGCGCCGAAGGATTTAGATTTCTTCCCGCTCACGGTCAACTATGAAGAAAAATTATACTCGGTCGGTAAAATTCCAGGAGGTTTCCTCCGTCGGGAAGGTCGTCCTGGGGAGAACGCGATTTTGACATCGCGCCTCATCGACCGTCCGATCCGTCCGCTTTTCCCGGATGGCTTCCGTCATGATATCCAAGTGATGATTTACGTCATGTCGAACGACCCGGACTGCCCAGCTGAGATGGCCGGTATGCTCGGAACGTCAATCGCACTCTCGATTTCAGACATCCCGTTCGATGGCCCGATCGCCGGTGCGACAGTCGGACGCGTCAACGGTGAGTTCGTCGTCAACCCGACGACGGCTCAGCTCGAACAGACAGACCTCGAACTCCAAGTCGCCGGAACGGCAACTGCAATCAACATGGTTGAAGCAGGCGCCAACGAAGTACCGGAAGACGTCATGCTCGAGTCAATCTTGTTCGGTCATGAAGAAATCAAGAAATTGGTCGCTTTCCAAACGGAAATCGTCGAAGCTGTCGGGAAACCGAAGTTCGAATACACGGTGTCGAAATTTGATGACGCCTTGACGGCTGAGCTCGAAGCAGCTCGTCCAGAAATCAACGCTGCGGTTCAAGTCGAAGAGAAGCATGCGCGTGATGCAGCAATCAACGAAGTGATTGCCAAGTACGTCGCCATCTACGAAGAGCGCCTTGTCGACGAGCCGGCCAAGTTGAAAGAAGTGTCTGGCATCTTGAACAAATTTGTCAAAGATGAAGTTCGCCGTCTCATCACGGTCGATAAAGTTCGTCCGGACGGTCGTCGCCCGGAAGTCATCCGTCCACTTGCGTCGGAAACGGGCTTATTGCCACGCGCCCATGGCGTTGGGTTGTTCACACGTGGACAAACACAAGTCATGTCGGTGGCGACACTCGGCGTCATCGGAGATGCTCAAATCATCGACGGCATCGGTCTCGAAGAGAACAAGCGCTTCATGCACCATTACAACTTCCCGCCGTTCTCGGTCGGAGAAGCTCGTCCGGTGCGTGCGCCAGGTCGTCGTGAAATCGGTCACGGTGCTCTCGGAGAACGTGCGTTGCTTCCGGTCATCCCGAAAGAAGCCGACTTCCCGTACACGATTCGTCTCGTCTCGGAAGTACTCGAGTCGAACGGTTCAAGTTCACAGGCGTCAATCTGTGGCTCGACACTCGCTCTCATGGATGCAGGGGTTCCAATCAAGGCACCGGTTGCCGGGATTGCGATGGGTCTCATCATGGAAGGCGAACATTACACGGTTCTCACGGACATCCAAGGACTCGAAGATCACCTCGGTGACATGGACTTCAAAGTCGCTGGAACGAAAGACGGGATCACGGCGCTCCAAATGGATATCAAAATCGCCGGAATCACGCGTGAGATTTTGGAAGAGGCACTCGAACAAGCACGTTCAGGCCGTCTCCACATCTTGAATCATATGCTTGAGACGCTCGACGCACCGCGTCCGCAGTTGTCGAAGTATGCACCGAAAATCGTGACGATGACGATCAATCCGGATAAGATCCGCGATGTGATTGGACCGGGCGGGAAGATGATTAACAGCATCATCGACCAAACGGGCGTCAAAATCGATATCGAGCAAGACGGAACGGTCTTCATCGCGTCGACCGATCAAGATGGCATCGATATGGCGATGGCCCTCATCGGCGACATCGTCCGTGAAGTCGTCGTCGGCGAAGAGTTCGATGCAACGGTCCGCCGCATCGAGAAGTTCGGCGCGTTCGTCGAATTGTTCAAAGGGAAAGACGCGCTCGTCCACGTCTCTGAGTTCAGCTTAGAGCGTGTCGCGAACGTGGAAGACGTCGTTAAACTCGGCGATACAATCAAAGTCCGTGTGACGGAGATTGACGACAAAGGCCGAGTCAATGCCTCACACAAAGTACTCATCCTTGAAGGATTATCACCGGAAGAACGTGAAGCATACGAAGCAAAACGTAAAGCGCAGCGCGAAAGCCGTCCACCACGTGACAGCCGTCCGCCGCGTCGTGACGGAGACCGTCGTCCGCCACGCTCGACAAACTAATCATGATGGCCATCGTCTGGTGCGATGGCCTTTTTCATAGGAGTGATAACATGGAATGGATCACATTAGACAACGGCGTCCGCATCGTGATTGAGCCGATGGCGGATGTCCGTAGCACGTCGACCGGTGTCTTTATCAAAGCCGGAACTCGGACCGAAGACATGACCGAGATCGGCATCAGCCATTTGATTGAACATATGTTATTTAAAGGGACGAAGACGCGAACGGCAAAAGAAATCGCGTCGTTCTTCGATGAGCTCGGGGGTAGCGTCAACGCGTTCACGTCGAAAGATCATACGTGCTATTACGTGAAGACGCTTGACGAGCACGCGGTCATCGCGTTCGATGCGCTCGCCGACATGCTGTTCGATTCGTTATTTGATGAGACGGAGCTCGAGAAAGAGAAGCGGGTCGTCTTAGAAGAAATTAAAATGTATGAGGACACACCGGAAGACCTCGTCCACGAGCTGCTCGCGAAAGCCGTCTATAAGGACGACATCCTTGCCGAACCGATTCTCGGGACGGAAGCGAGCGTCCTCAGCCTATCGCGGGACCAACTGCTCCGTTACGTCGCTTCGACGTACACGGGCAATCGTGTCGTCGTTTCAATCGCCGGGCATGTGACCGATGAATTGATTGAGGCGGTCAAGACAAGGTTTGCCGACCTCCCATCAGGGGAATCTCCGAAAGAATCGACGACTCCGATTTTATACAGTGACGTGATGAAAAAACAGAAAGAGACAGAGCAAGCACACCTCTGTTGGAACTTTGAGGCGATTGCCGCCAAAGATGACCGTCTGCCGCATTTGGCCTTGATGAACAATGCCATCGGGGCCACGATGTCATCACGTCTTTTTCAGTCGATTCGAGAAGAAGAGGGGCTGGCATACTCGATTTACTCGTACTACACGACGTTCGATGACCACGGGACGTTCACCATCTATATCGGGACATCTCCGGATACGCTCGCCCAAGTCGAGACGATTATGACGCGCGAACTCGAGACGTTGATTGCGGACGGATTGTCCGACGAGGAAGTCGAGAAAGGCAAGCGCCAATTGAAAGGCTCGCTCGTCCTCGGGAATGAGAGTACGAGTGCCCGCATGAACCGAAACGGTCGAAACCTCGTCCTGCTCGACGATGTCGAGGACTTGAATGAGGTGCTCGATAAAATCGATCGCATCGATGTGCATGGTGTCAACGCCTTAATCAGAGAGGTGCTCAGCCACGCCCCTGCCAAATCTTATGTCCTTCCGTCCGAAGACTGACTTGAAACCGAATTGTAAGTTCTCTACACTGATTAAGAGGTATTCTTTACTTTGGACAGGAACAGGTGAAAGAAGGGAAAGACTTGAACTTAACGGATTTAGCTAAACACATTCAATTGATTAATCAACCAAACTTACAAGCCATCCCAGTGACCCATGTGACGACCGACTCGAGAGAAGTCGTCCCTGGGACGCTGTTCGTCGCCATCAAAGGCTATACGGTCGACGGCCATGACTATGCCGAATTGGCGGTCAGCAAAGGGGCCGTAGCCGTCGTCAGCGAGCGTCCGCTCTCGTTAAGCGTACCGAACTTAATCGTGCGCGACAGCACACGATCGGTCGGCCTCTTAGCGTCGGCGTTCTATCAGTATCCGTCTGAACAGATGCGTCTGTTCGGGATCACGGGGACGAACGGCAAGACGACGACAACGACGATTTTGCGCGACGTCCTCACCGAGCTCGGTCATAGCACCGGATTGATCGGCACGGTCGAGGTCCGCATCAACGATACGGTCGTCCCAAGTAAAAATACGACACCGCAAAGCTCGGAGCTACAACAGTTGCTCGCCCGGATGCACGCAGAAGGCGTGACCGATGTGATGATGGAAGTGTCATCGCACGGACTCGAACTCGGCCGTGTCATCGGGACGGACTTTGATATCGTCGGATTCACGAACTTGACGCACGACCATCTCGATTTCCACGGTACGTTCGAGAACTATGCGCGAGCGAAAGGCCTACTGTTCGCACAGCTCGGACAGATGGCGTCACGTCACAAGGTCGCCGTACTGAACGCAGACGACCCGTACAGCAAGCTGTATGAGACGATGACAGGGGCGCGAGTAATTACTTATGCGATTGACGCGATGGCAGACGTGACGGCATCAGATATCGTTCAGACGCTGTCAGAGACGAGCTTTTGCCTCAACTATCAAGGCGAACGCCATCCGTTGACGGTTCAATTCATCGGCCGCTTCAACGTGTATAACATCTTGCTCGCGACAGGTTGCCTGCTCGCGGCAGGCTATCGCTTGCCCGAAATCGTCCAGGCGCTCGAAGCGATCCATCCGGCCAAAGGGCGGATGCAACGCCTCGATGTGCCGGGCTATAACGTCTATGCGGATTACGCCCACACGCCCGACGGTATCGAGCAATGCTTGAAGTCGCTCGTCGGCGTGCCGAAAGAGAAGATTGTGTTCTTAATCGGGACAGGCGGAAATCGTGACGTTACGAAGCGACCGACGATGGGAGAGATGGCCTCGAAGTATGCGGGAACGGTCGTCATCACGACGGACGATCCACGCTTTGAAGCCTACGACTCAATCACGAGCGGCATCGCTGCCGGGATGACCCACGACAATTTCGTTGAAATCGGGGACCGCGAAGAGGCGGTCCGCTACGCGGCCAAATTGGCCGAGTCCGATAACATCGTCGTCCTGGCCGGCAAAGGACATGAGAAATATCAAATCATTGGCAATGAGAAAATTCCGCTAGATGAAGAAGCGATCGTCCGAGCGACAATTTTGAAGACGGAGGAATCATGATTTATGGCAGTACAACCGATCACCTTGACAGAAAAAGAGCATGACGAGTTCGTCAAAACACATGACCGTGGGGATTTGCTTCAACTCTCAAGTTGGGCCAACGTCAAACGACAAAACGGCTGGTTCGCCGAGCGGATCGCCGTCGCGACCGGTGATGTGACGAGCGGGGTCGCATTACTCTTGTTCAAACGCGTACCTAAACTCCCGTTCACGCTTTGCTACGCGCCACGCGGTTTCGTCGTCGACTATGACGATGTGGCTTCGTTGACCGCGTTGACCGAAGAAGCGAAACGGGTCGCCAAAGCGAATAAAGCAATCACCGTGAAAATCGATCCAAATATCGACCGAGACGAAGTGCCAGGCCTGTTGACGGAAATGGCTAGCCTCGGTTTTAGCCATAAAGGATACGGCGGCGGGTTCGATTACGCCCAGCCGCGGTTCACGATGGAGACGGACTTGCGTCCGAGCGAGAAAGAGATTTTTGGCAAGTTCCATCATAAGTTCCGCTATAACGTGCGTTTGGCAGAACGAAAAGGAATCGTCTGCACGGAAGTCGGTCGCGATGGTCTCCAGACGTTCGCGGAGTTGATGAAAGTGACAGGCGAGCGGGACGGCTTTGCCATCCGCGGCCTTGATTACTTCGAGAACTTATACGATTGCCTGCAGCCAGGGGACGCGCGTCTGTTCTTGACGAAACTCGAACCGAAGCTCGCGCTCGACCAACAGATGGCCACGCTCGAAAAAGCCGAACGTGACCTCGGCAAGATTGAACGTTCCCTCGAGACGGAGACGGTCGAGAAGAAACGGACAAGTCTGTTGAACCGTCAAAAGCAGACGGGCGAACAGATTGAAAAGATTAAAGCTGCGTTGCCGGAACTGAACGAGTTGCACGACAAGTACCCGAACGGGCTCGTCTTATCGGGCGGTCTGTTGACGTTAGCCGGACGACGCTCGTATTACTTGTACGGTGCGTCTTCGAACGAGTTCCGTGACTTCATGCCGAACCACCTCATGCAATGGACGATGATGCAAGCGGCCAAGGCGAGCGGGGCCGAACGCTATGATTTCGGTGGCGTATCGGGCAGAACCGACGCCGATGATGAGTATGCGGGTCTGTATGCGTTCAAATCAGGTTGGGGTAGCGATATGATCGAGAAGGTTGGCGAGTTCGATCTCGTCTTGAATCGTCCGCTCTATTTCGCCCTTGAAACAGGATTACCGCTCGTCAAAGGACTCCGTAAACGGTTGCGCCGATGAAATGGACCGGCGTCTTGACGTTCGCGATGACGGCTTTTTTAGTCGGAATCTTTTTAGCGTATACGTTGTCACGTCCGGGGCCGATGCCATGGGTCGATGAACCGACGTTCGAGTCGGGGATGTGTGAGCGCAACTCGCGCTCGGAAGCGGTCATCGTCGAGCGTAGCGAGAAGGCGTTCGCCAAACTGCATCCGCACGTACGGGAGCGGAGTGAATCGTTCGTGCGGCTAGCCTATTCGTGCCTCGGTCTCGAGGTTCGCCTGACGTCAGGATACCGTTCAGCCGATGAGCAGAACGCCCTGTACGCCCAAGGTCGCTCGAAACCAGGTCAAGTCGTGACGAACGCCAAAGCAGGTGAGAGCTACCATAACTATGGCCTTGCCGTCGACTTCGTCATCATTCACAACAACCGCGCCGACTATGATTTGGAGTCGGACCACAATCGGTCGGATGAACCGGATTGGCAAGAACTAGGGGAGCTCGGCAAGGCGCTCGGCTTCGAATGGGGCGGGGATTGGAGAAGTTTTCCGGATTACCCACACTTACAAATGGACTTCGGTTTGTCGATTCGTCAGCTCGCTTCCGGGAAACGTCCGGATGACAAAGCGACGATGCCGCTTGCCGATGTGATGAAACCTCTCGTCGATTGAACGGAAATGTTGGCATATCAGCAGTTTTCCGATACAATATTCAGTAGCGATAAGTGGACGAAACAGAATATGCAACATCTAGGAGGTTTTTGTTAGTGTCAAAGAAGAAGACAGAGAACGTTAGCGTCTTTGCGCTTGGAGGCGTAGGCGAAATCGGGAAGAACATGTACGTCGTGGAACTAGACGACGACATCTTCGTCATCGATGCCGGCCTTATGTTCCCAGGCGATGAGATGCTCGGGATTGATATCGTCATCCCGGACATTACGTATTTGAAAGAAAATAAAGATCGGGTACGCGCGATTTTCATCACACACGGTCACGAAGACCATATCGGTGGGCTCAGCTACGTACTCCGTGATTTGAAACACGTTCCCGTATATGGGACGAAATTGACGCTCGGTTTAATCGAGCTCAAATTGAAAGAGGCTGGCTTATTGAAAGAAGTCGACCTCCGATTGATTGACGCCAAAACGAAATTGACTATCGCTGATCATTTCATCACTTTCTTCCGCGTCAACCACTCGATCCCGGATTGTGTCGGGGTCTGTATCCAAACGTCACAAGGCGCCATCGTTCACACGGGCGACTTCAAGTTTGACTACACACCGGTCGATGGGAAACAGTCAGACTTCAACAAGTTGGCGGCAATCGGCCAACGGGGCGTCCTTTGCCTCTTGTCGGATTCGACGAACGCGGAACGTCCGGGTCAAACCGGTTCGGAATCGCTCGTCGGTGCCGAGTTGAACGACGTCATCTATCAAGCCGAAGGCCGCGTCATCGTCGCGTCATTCGCCTCGAACGTGCACCGTCTGCAACAAGTGTTCGCGGCAGCCGAAGCGAACGACCGTAAAGTGGCCGTCGTCGGCCGCAGCATGGTCAATATCGTCGAAGTGGCCCAGAAGCTGAACTACTTGCGCTTCAAGCCGAAGACGCTCGTCGAGCTTTCACAAGTGAATCGCTTGCCTGACAACAAAGTCGTCATCTTGACGACTGGTTCGCAAGGTGAGCCGATGGCGGCCTTGACGCGCATGGCGCGCAACGCCCATAAACAAGTGAACATCCGCCTGAACGATACGGTCGTCATCGCGGCGACGCCGATTCCGGGGAACGAGAAGTCCGTTTCGAAGACGATTGACCTGCTCTTCCGCTCAGGCGCCAACGTCATCTATAACCAACGCAAAGTACACGTCTCGGGACACGGTTCGGCCGAAGAGCTCAAGCTCATGTTGAACCTCGTCAAACCGAAGTACTTCCTCCCGATTCACGGGGAGTACCGGATGCAGATGGCCCACTCGAAACTCGCCGAGCAAGTCGGTGTGAAGTCGAACAACATCTTCATCGTTGAAAAAGGAGATGTCGTTGAGTTCACGGGCCGCAAAGCCCGGATGAGCCGCAAAGTGCCGGCTGGAAACGTCTTAATCGATGGAATCGGTGTCGGGGACGTCGGGAATATCGTGCTCCGTGACCGTCGTCTCTTGTCACAAGACGGTGTCGTTCTCTGTGTCGTCACGTTGAACCGGAAACAGAAGAAATTGATTTCAGGACCTGAACTCATCTCGCGTGGATTCGTCTATATGCGTGAATCGGAAGAGATGATTTCAGAAGCGAACCGCATCGTCACGAAACAGATTGAGAAGAGTCTCCAAGCTGGAAGTGATTGGACCGAGTTGAAATCAAATATCCGCGAACGGCTCAGCGTCTATTTGTACGAGCAGACGAAACGTCGTCCGATGATCTTGCCGATCATCATGGAGATTTAAAGAATTGAGATTAAGGCAAAAGTCATCAGACTTTTGCCTTGTTTTTTTAGGAGGAATCTAAGGTGGCACAAAAAACGAGAAAAACTCCGGTGAAGCGGAAGCGACCGACGACGAGACGTGCGAAAAAACAGCCCATCCCACTGCGTACATATGGCTGGATCGCCTTCGTCCTGTCGATTACGGCCTTCATCTTTTCCCTGTTCGATTTCGGATGGGTCGGCAATCAGACGTCACTTCTCGCGACGACGTTATTCGGGGGCTGGGGGGCATTGACGTATTTGGCAATCGCGTTCACGTTGCTCGTCTTCTTAAATGAGTTTCGCCCGATGCAACGGACCGGGATTCTATTGTTGTTCACGTCGTTTCTCATGTTCGGGGACTTGGTATGGGGGGCCGAACGAGGCGAGGTCAACGGGGCGCTCTATCGACTCAACCAATACTTGCTCTCTGACTTCGGGATCGTCTTTTTAGGCGCCCTCTGCATGATTGTCGGGATTTCCCTATTGTCGCCAACGATTTGGCGGACGATGGGTTCGCGGCTGCTTGAGACGGGCACGGCCATCAAACAAGAGTGGCACGACCGGGAACGGGTCAAACCGGCCCCTGTGAAGCGTCAGAAGGCTGTCCCGGCCCCGGCAAAGGTCGTGGAACCGACACCTGCCGAAGCGGAGCCTGAGGCGGATGCGGTGACGATGCACGATATCCCGATCGTCGGGTTCAGCGAGAAAGTCGTCGCCGAGAAACGTCCGAAAACGGAGGAGGCGGCCCCGTCGGAAGAAGTGACCGACCTGCCGACCGAGGATATGATGATGACGGCGTCACAGGATGTATCGGATACGTATGAGCTTCCGACGTTCACCATTCTCAGTGAACCGGTCGTGACCGATTTGTCCGGCGAGAACGCCCGCTTGAAAGCGAATGCGACAAAACTCGTCCAAACGCTCAAATCGTTCGGCGTCGGCGTGAAAGTATTGAAGATTCATCTCGGGCCCACCGTGACGAAATATGAACTGCAACCGGATATCGGGGTCAAAGTGAGCCGCATCACCTCGCTCAGTGACGATCTTGCCCTCGCGCTCGCGGCGAAAGATATCCGCATCGAGGCACCGATCCCGGGCAAAGCAGCCATCGGGATTGAAGTGCCGAACCAGGAAGTGGCCCCGGTCTGTCTCCGTGAAGTGCTCGAAGCTGATCCGGTCAAGCGGGAACAGTCGCCGCTCCTCGTCGCATTGGGCCGCAGCATCAGCGGTGAGACGGTGACGATCGCCTTGAACAAGATGCCGCATTTGCTCGTCGCCGGTTCGACTGGTTCGGGGAAATCGGTCTGCATCAACGGAATGATCGTGTCGCTCTTGATGCGGACGCGTCCTGATGAGGTCCGGCTCATGATGATTGACCCGAAAATGGTCGAGTTGAACGTCTATAACGGTGTCCCACACTTATTGACGCCGGTCGTGACGGATCCGAAGAAAGCGGCCCAAGCGCTCAAACAAGTCGTCGCCGAGATGGAGCGGCGCTATGAGCTGTTCAGCCGCTACGGAGTCCGGAACATCGAAGGCTATAACGAACTCGTCGATAAGTCGGATGACGAGGACGCGAAGCGTCTGCCGTTCATCGTCGTCATCGTCGATGAGCTCGCCGACTTGATGATGGTCGCCTCGAACGACGTCGAGGACGCGATTATGCGTCTCGCCCAGATGGCTCGGGCAGCCGGCATTCATATGGTACTTGCCACGCAGCGTCCATCGGTCGATGTCATCACCGGTGTCATCAAAGCGAACATCCCGTCACGGATCGCGTTCGCGGTCTCGTCGCAAACGGATTCCCGGACGATTCTTGACGGCGGCGGTGCGGAAAAGCTGCTCGGACGGGGTGACATGCTCATGCTCGCCAACGGGATGAACAAACCGATTCGTGTCCAAGGTGCGTTCGTCTCGGATCAAGAAGTCGAGACGGTCGTCAATCACGTCATCGCCCAACAACGGGCCCAGTATGTCGAGGCGATGATGCCGAAAGAAGAGGAAGTCACGACGATCGACTCGGACGATTCATTGTTTGAAGAAGTCGTTCAATTCATCTTGACGCAAGAGACGACTTCCACTTCGATGATTCAACGAAGATTCCGCATCGGTTATAATCGAGCCGCCCGATTGATCGATTCGCTCGAACAGGCTGGATATGTCGGGCCGTCAGAAGGCTCAAAGCCGCGGAAAGTGCTCATTAACCAACCAGAGGGTTAAACATTAAAACGAACGATTAGGTATAAAAAATCCTAATCGTTCGTTTTTTATATAATTTCAGATAATCCTGTTCAAACGTGATGATCGAGGTCGACGTCATGTTGAGACGAACTAATATAGCACATCTGACCTATTCGAGACATTAAGACATACTACTAAAATCGTTGAACCGCTTTCATTTTTTAATACCGTTTACATTTTACGTTTTCTTTTCAAACGGCTTCACAACAGGTATTATAGACTAAGAGGTATACATAATCCCTTCACTTTAAAATATTTCCCTGATTCCGAACAAAAAGTATTGCGTTCTAATTCTCGAATCCCTATACTTAGTATTGGCAAGGACATTCATACGTCAGATGTCTGAGCACTGGTTAGAATAGGTAAAGGTGGTGAGGCCCATGTCGATCAAGCTCGATCATCGCTTGCTCTATCTTCGCGTGATTGAGAAAATCAAGCAAGATATCGACGATGGTGTCTATCGTGAAGGAGAGAAACTTCCTTCAGAGTTCGAGTTGTCGAAGCAACTAGGAGTCAGTCGAGCGACACTCCGGGAAGCCCTTCGTATCCTCGAAGACGAGAAATTTGTCGTGCGGAAACATGGCGTCGGAACATTTATCAGTTCAAAACCCCCGTTCACTTCAGGGATTGAAGAACTGTTCAGTGTCACGGACATGATCATGCGCGCCAAGATGACACCAGGAACGAAAGTATTGGTGGCCGAAAAGGTTCTAGCGACCGAGAGAGAAGCTGAGCGTCTGAAAATCGAACCGAACTCGCCGATTTATCGGATCGTGCGGATTCGTTATGCAGACGAGACACCAGTTGTATACTGTGTCGATAAAATTCCGGCCCACCTCGTCTCGAATCCTAAAGCGTTGACGGAAGGTAAGTCGTTGTTTGATGCGCTCGAACAAGAGGTAGGACGTCGGGTCGCTTATGCGATCACGCACATCGAACCGAGTGTGAACGCGGAAATCTCGACGCAACTTCAAACGGACCAACCGTTACTGGCATTAAAGCAATTGCATTACGATGAGAGCGACTTACCGCTGCTCGATTCGGCGAACTTTTTCCGAGCGGACCGCTTCGACTTCCACGTCGTTCGCAAACGCGTCTAAGCACGTTCGTTTTATCCGGAAACGGTTATTTTTGGGGAACAGCGTGAAAGCGCTTTCTTATACCGGTGTAAAGACTACTGATGACATGACAACCTTAATTGTTATGATCCGAAAGGGGAAACACGACGATGAACAAGAAAAAAACGATTCTCTCAGCTTTAGCAGCAGGTCTCACACTCTCAACAGTGCTCGCAGCATGTGGCGGGGATGACAATGAAGGTGCTTCAAACGGCGAAGGCGGCGGCGAAGGCAGCGACTTCAAAGTAGCAATGGTAACCGATACTGGCGGTGTCGATGATAAATCGTTCAACCAATCAGCTTGGGAAGGTCTTACGAAGTTCGGGAAAGACAACAACTTGACTGAGAACGAAGGCTTCAAATATCTTCAATCTTCAAAACAAGCGGATTATCAGCCTAACTTGCAACAATTGGCACGCGATAATTTCAACTTGATTTACGGAATCGGCTTCTTGATGGGCGAAGACATCCAAAAAGTTGCTGAGCAGTTCCCAGACAACAACTTCGCAATCGTCGACATGGTCGTTGATGCACCGAACGTCGCATCGATCACGTTCAAAGAGCAAGAAGGTTCGTTCCTCGTCGGTGTTGTCGCTGGTCTCACTACGAAAACTGACAAAGTTGGATTCGTCGGTGGCGTTGAGTCTGACTTGATCAAGAAGTTCGAGAACGGTTATAAAGCTGGCGTCATGGCCGTTAACCCGGATGCAACAATTGACGTGAAGTACGCTGAAGACTTCAACTCAGCTGAAAAAGGTACAGCAATCGCTTCAGGTATGTACGGAGCAGGTTCTGATATCGTGTATCACGCAGCAGGCGGTACTGGGGTAGGGGTATTCACAGAAGCGAAAAACCGTAAGAAGAACGGCGAAGATGTATGGGTCATCGGTGTTGACCGTGACCAATACGAAGAGGGTCTTCCAGAAAACGTAACGCTTACTTCAATGGTCAAACGTGTTGACACGGCTACTTACGAAGTATCGAAACTTGCAATGGAAGATAAATTCCCTGCAGGCGAAATCGTTGAGTTCTCTTTGAAAGACGATGGAGTAGGGATTGCTGAAACATCTGATGAGAACGTTGCAGCTGACGTCCTCACAAAAGTTGAAGAGTACCGCACACAGTTGATCGACGGAGACATCACGGCTCCAGCGACTGACGCTGAGTTCGAAGAGTTCATGAAAACAGTAAAATAATTCATTGAGTTAGGGGGGACCCATGCGGTCTCCCTTTACTTAAAGTTAGGGGTGGACTTTCTTGGAATATGTAATTGAAATGCTCAATATTCGCAAAGAGTTCGGAACGTTCGTTGCCAACGACAATATCACCCTCCAATTGCGTAAAGGAGAGATTCATGCGTTGCTCGGCGAGAATGGTGCCGGAAAATCGACGCTCATGAACGTCCTGTTCGGTCTTTATCAGCCGGAAGGCGGGGAGATCCGCGTGCGTGGGGAGAAAGTGAACATTGAGAATCCGAACATCGCCAACGACCTTGGGATCGGTATGGTACACCAACACTTCATGCTCGTCGAGAAGTTCACGGTGACCGAGAACATCATCCTCGGCTCAGAGCCGAAGAGTGGATTGACGGTCGACCGGGCCACGGCGCGTAAAAAAGTTATGGAGATCTCGGAACAATACGGTCTCCGCATTGATCCGGACGCTAAAATCGAGGACATCTCGGTCGGGATGCAACAACGTGTCGAAATTTTGAAGACGCTCTATCGCGGCGCTGAAATCTTGATTTTTGACGAGCCAACCGCTGTATTGACGCCACAAGAGATTCAAGAACTCATTCAAATCATGAAGCGTTTGATCGAAGAAGGTAAATCGATCATCTTGATCACGCATAAACTGAAAGAGATCATGCAAGTGGCCGACCGCTGTACGGTTATCCGTCGCGGACGTTATATCGGCACCGTCGATATCGATGAGACGGTCAATGAAGACCGTTTGGCTGAAATGATGGTCGGGCGTGAAGTTAACTTTGATGCGGAATATTCCAAGGCAGATCCACAGCAAGTCGTCCTCGACGTGCAAAAACTCGTCGTCAAAGACAGTCGCGGGCTTGAAGCCGTCGACGGCTTGGATTTACAGATTCGTTCAGGAGAGATTCTTGGAATCGCCGGGATTGATGGAAACGGACAGACCGAGTTGATTGAAGCTATCTCAGGCTTGAAGAAACCGGAGTCTGGAAAAGTATTGTTGAATGGGAAAGACGTGACTGGGTTCACGCCACGTAAAGTGACGGAATCTGGCGTCGGTCATATCCCGCAAGACCGTCATAAACACGGACTCGTCCTCGACTATTCGATTCGGGACAACATGGTCCTCCAAACGTATTACAAAGAGCCGTTCTCGAAGCGTGGTTTGATGAACTATAAAGCTGTGGCTGAGAAAGCGAAGGCGTTGATTGAGAAGTTTGACGTCCGAACTCCATCGGTCGATGTGCCAGCCCGTGCCTTATCAGGTGGTAACCAGCAGAAAGCGATTATCGCCCGTGAAGTCGACCGGTCACCTGACTTGTTGATTGCGGCCCAACCGACGCGTGGACTTGACGTCGGTGCAATCGAGTTCATTCATGAACAGCTCATCAAAGAACGTGAGAAAGGACGCGCCGTCCTCTTAATCTCGTTCGAACTCGAAGAGATTTTACACGTCGCGGACCGAGTCGCCGTCTTATATGAAGGTAAGATTGTCGGGATTCGTGATCCGAAAGAAACGACCGAGCAAGAACTCGGCTTCTTGATGGCCGGCGGTAAGAGAGGAGAAGAAACAGTATGAATAAGTTAGGATTCAATCGACTGCTCATCCCGCTCTTGTCGATTTTGATGGGACTTCTCGTTGGGGCAATCGTCATGCTGATTGGCGGTTATGACCCGATTCAAGGGTTCTCGTCATTGTTCGAAGGTATGGTCGGAAGCCCATATGCAATCGGAGAAACACTTCGTGCCGCAGCGCCGCTCATCTTCTCAGGTTTAGCGGTCGCGTTCGCGTTCCGGACCGGTCTCTTCAACATCGGGGTCGAAGGTCAAGTGTTAATCGGTTGGGTGGCAGCCGTTTACGTCGGAATTAACTTTGATTTACCGATGTTCATCCACCTTCCGCTCGCGCTTCTCGCGGCTATGTTCGCGGCAGCGCTCTGGGCGTTCGTCCCTGGTTTTTTGAAAGCCAAGTTCCACGTTCATGAAGTTATCACATCGATCATGATGAACTATATCGCCTTGTACACGACGAACGCGATCTTGCGTAGCGTCATCGGCGTAACGAACGAACGGACCGAGTCAATCAACGAGTCGGCGTCGCTCGCGTCGCCATGGCTTCAAGAAATGACGCAGTTCTCACGCTTGCACTGGGGTGTCCTCATCGCTGTGCTCGCGGCGATCGTCTATTACTACATCTTGCAACGGACGACGCTCGGCTATGAGCTTCGGGCCGTCGGCTTCAACAAACACGCGTCGCAATACGCAGGGATGAGTGTCAATCGCAACATCATCCTATCGTTCGTCATCTCGGGTATGTTCGCTGGACTCGCTGGAGCGATGGAAGGTCTTGGTACGTTCAACGGGATGACGCTCAGTGCTTCGTTCACTGGAGTCGGATTCGATGGGATTGCCGTCGCTCTTCTCGGTGCGAACACGGCCATCGGTGTCGTCTTGGCAGCCATCTTGTTCGCCGGACTCAATATCGGTGGACTCGCGATGCAGCTCGGCGCCAACATTCCGTCCGAGCTCGTCAAAGTCATCATCGCCGCCATCGTCATCTTCGTGGCGTCTGGTTATGCGTTCAACTACGTGATTGACAAATTCAAAGGAAATCGTAAGAAAGGAGTGGAGAAAAAATGAGCTTCTTAGAAGTCCTCTATATCGTCGTTCCGGTCGCGTTGGCCTATGCGACTCCACTCATCATCGCGGCGCTCGGCGGCATTTTCAGTGAACGTTCGGGTGTCGTCAACATCGCCTTGGAAGGCATCATGGTCATCGGTGCCGCCACGGGAATCATCACGACGCTCACGTTGACGGAGATGGGGCTTGGTGGTCTCAGTCCTTGGATCTCGCTCTTGGTCGCCATGGTCGTCGGCGCACTCTTCTCACTTTTCTTGGCAGTGCCGGCCATCCTTTGGCGTGCTGACCAAACGGTGCTCGGGGTCGCGATCAACATGCTTGCGATCGGTCTCGCCATCTTCGTCGTCCGTGTCCTCTACAACAAAGGACAAACCGATTTCATCGAGTTTCGGATTGCGAAAGAGAACGTGCCGATTTTATCGGATATCCCGGTGCTTCGTATGTTCTTCATCAACGTCCAGTACACGTCGTTCATCGCCATCGCGCTCGCGTTCGTCGTCTGGTTCGTCATCTTCAAGACGCCGTTCGGCCTTCGTCTCCGTTCGGTCGGGGAACACCCGATGGCGGCTGACACGATGGGAATCAACGTCACGAAAATGCGCTTCATGGGCGTCATGCTCTCAGGTGCGTTCGGCGGTCTCGCCGGTGCGGTCTACGCCGTCACGGTCACGACGAACTTCAGTGGGACGACGATTGTCGGTCAAGGCTTCTTGGCCATCGCTGCCATGATCTTCGGGAAGTGGAACCCGCTCGGCGCGCTCGGAGCCGGTCTCTTCTTCGGTTTCGCCCAAGCGTTGTCGATCATCGGCAGTAACTTGCCGGTCATCAGCAACGTGCCGCAAGTGTTGCTCTTGATTGCACCGTATGCGCTTACGATTCTTGCCCTCGCGGGTGTCGTCGGACGTGCGGATGCACCGAAATCGGTCGGTATCCCATATATTAAAGGGAAACGCTAATCACCAAAAGGACAAATGTCCATTTCACCAAGGTTGTTTGACGCTTAAGTCAAACAACCTTTTTTGTTATACTGGTGTAGAGGTGAGACAATTGAAAAAATGGTGGCAACTGCTGATTGCCGTCGTGCTGAGCATCTCGCTCGCAGGCTGCTCAGTCGATGACTGGTTCGCTGAACAAATCGACCCGCCGGAGTCGCTCGTCGAACTCGAGGCCGACTTTCCGTCGGCGTCGGTCACGCAACAAGTAGCACGGCCGCTCGGCAAGACTGAGACGGTCACGCTCGACCGCGTCATCGACGGGGATACGCTCAAAGTCGAGTTTGAGAACGGGGCGACGGAATCGATTCGCCTCTTGCTCGTCGATACGCCAGAGACGAGTCATCCGACGTTGCCGGTACAACCGTTCGGAGAAGATGCAAAATCATTCGTCGAGCGTTGGCTACCAGAAGGGGATACGATCACACTGGAGTATGACGTCGGGCGCTACGATCGCTATCAACGGACACTCGCCTACGTCTGGTACGATGATGCGATGCTGAACGAGGAATTGTTACGTCGCGGTCTGGCGCGCGTCGCCTATGTATACGCGCCGAACACGCAACACATCGATGCGTTCCGGGACGTCGAACAGGCCGCGCGTCAGGAATTGCTCGGGATTTGGAGTCTCGAGGATTATGTGACCGGCAACGGGTTCGACTACGAGGCGACCGAGCCGGCCCAGCCGAAACGAGACACGGATGGATGTGACATTAAAGGGAATATCAATCGGGACGGAGAGAAGATTTATCACGTTCCGGGCGGGGCGAGCTATGAGCGCACGATCCCGGAAGAGATGTTCTGTACAGAGAAAGAGGCGCGGGAGGCCGGTTTCCGCAAAGCGACACGTTAAAAAAAGACATGTGCGCCGAGATGGCACACATGTCTCCCTTATTCGTACTTGAGTGCGTCGCCGTCGAATGATTCGTCTGCGACTTTGATTGAGTCGGTCGGGCAGCCCTCGAAGGCGTCCATCAAGTCCTCATACAACTCATCCGGGACTTCAATCGTACCCGTGTTGTCGTCCATCAAGTTGAACGCGAGGCCTTCGTCATCATAGTCGAAGATGTCTGGGGCAGCTGCTCCGCAGGCCCCACATGCGATACATGTATCTTTATCAACAATCGTAAATTTTGCCATTTGTAACCCTCCATACGTTTCGTCTCTCTGCATAGAAATGATTTTCTACTGACTATGAGTAATTGTAGTCTACATACCCAAATATTTCAATGAGGAAACGAATAACGTTTTGGAAGCATAATTTTAACAAGGAGGTGGAACGATGGTTCATTTAGCGGACGGGGTGTTATTACTATCCATCCAACGCTTGAAAGGTGAACGTAGCGAGCGCAGTTTGTTTCATGTGTTGAACGGGAAACGATCGGCGACGACGCTGCAAGATGCCTTTTTTTATGATTTGGAACCGATTTTTGGCTTGTTCCCCTACACGAAGTACGACTATGAGAAACTGCTCGCCTCGTTCGAGAAGCGAGGTTGGCTCAACCGCTCGAGTTTTACCTTGACCGAAGCCGGGTCCATGCTCGCTTCGCCCGAGGCCGTCAGCGACTTGTTCGACCGTCTCGGCGGCGAGTACCGGGACTATACGACGATGACATGGAAACGGCTCAGCCTGTTCGTGCAGACGTTCATGTCGCTCGAGCATGAGCGGACGTTTTATCCGGTCCAGGCCGATCGTCTGGCCGAACGTTGGGTCAAACAAATCGTGCGGACCGAACGCGAATGGCGACCGTTGATTCAAAGTTTCCATCACGAGCTCGAGACGGCGCTTGAAGACATCGGCGACCCTTATGCGACCGCCGTCGTTTATAGGTTCACGGGAGCGTTCGAGACCGGGTATACGTATGAACAAATCGCGGCCCTCCTCGACGTCGATGCACGGACGGCCCGGCTCTACTTCTTGGCCGGGTGGAATGCGCTCCTCTGGAAATTGCCGCGAGATGCGAAACTGTTAGGATTCGCCCACGGCTTATCGAGTGAACGGATGACCTTATCGGCGCGAGGGTCGTATGAACAGTTCTTGGCTGGTCGATCGTTCCAACAAGTCCAGTCACAGCGGCGGTTGCGCACTAGTACGATTGAAGACCACGTCGTCGAGATGGCGATGTATTTAGACGAATTTCCGCTCGATCAATTTGTTCCGCTCGAGCAAATCAAGCAAGTCGAGCAACTGCGTGACGAATCGAGCTGGGCGCTCAAACCGATTTTTGAACAAATCGACGGGATCAGTTATTATCAAATCCGATTGGTGTTCGCACGATTGAAACGAGGTGAGACATTTGTTTGAGAAGACGTTGAAGCGGGTGTTCGGTTATGACAGTTTCCGTCCGGGACAGCGCGAGGTGATCGATGCGGTCGCCGATGGACAAGACGTGCTCGCCATCATGCCGACCGGGGCCGGGAAGTCATTGACGTTCCAACTCCCGTCCTATATCAAGAACGACGGCTTGACGATTATCGTCTCGCCGCTCTTGTCACTGATCGAGGACCAGATGCTCCATATCCGCGAGCGCGGCGAACGTGGGGTTGCCCGATTGACGTCGATGGAGACGCTCGAAGAGAAGCAAGAGATTTTAAACCATTTGAAACGGTACCGCTTCTTGTATTTATCGCCGGAGCAACTTGCCGTGCCCCATGTGACACGGGCGCTGGCGCGCACAAAGATTCAAATGCTCGTCGTTGACGAGGCGCACTGTATCTCGCAGTGGGGCCATGAGTTCCGCCCGGAGTATGCGCGCCTAGGTGAACTGCGCAAGCAGCTCGGCAGTCCGCAGTGCATGGCTGTCACGGCGACCGCACCGGAGACGGTGAAACGAGATATTGTCGAGAAACTGGCGCTCTTCTCGCCGGCGCAGTTCGTCCACTCGGCGAACCGTCCCGAGATTCGCCTCATCGTGGAACGTCTCGGGTCAGAAGATAAGATGCGCCGTCTGAGCGAACTCGTCCACGACGTGCCGAAACCGGCCGTCATCTATACAGCGACACGGCGTGAGGCCGAAGCGCTCGCCCTCCATCTCGATGACGCCTTGTTTTATCACGGTGGCATGTCGACCGAGGACCGGCGCCTTGTACAGTCACAATTTTTACGTGACGAAGTCGCCATCATGGTTTGTACGAGTGCGTTCGGGATGGGTGTCAATAAAGATAACGTCCGTTCCGTCATTCATTATCAAATCCCGGCCACGCTCGAGGCGTACATGCAAGAGATTGGTCGGGCTGGGCGTGACGGCGAGCCGGCTTTCGCGGTCTTGCTATACGCCGAAGGGGATGAGCGGATTCAACAGTTTTTGATCGACCAGCAATATCCGAAAGACAAAGATATCCGTCTCGCCTATTTTGAACGAGACAATGGCACGAGCCTGGCCCAGTTGCCACGTTTATTGCGCTTGAACGAGGAAGATCCGGTTTGGGGACTGTTGAATCAGATGCTTGCCGAGCGGACGCTTGCCGAGGCGGTGGATTGGGTAAAAGATAGAAAGCGGGCCCGGTATCGTCAACTCGGACAGATGATGGACTATGCCCTCATCAAGACGTGTCGGCGCGATTATTTGTTAAATTATTTCTCGGAGCAACCGGTCAAGCAAAGCGATTGTTGTGACATCTGCGGCGAAATCGTGTTCCCGCCGTCGGAGCAACTTGTGTCTAAAAATGTGACAGATTGGAAACATCGGTTGGCTCGTATCTTTTCCTTTGATTGATATCATAGTAAAATGATAAAAAAGGTAAAGGAGGGCACACGTTGCGACATCGGAACCAAGCGGACTCACTTCGTGAAAAAGTGGTGGACACGTTGCCATCTCGCGCTGAACGGCAAGAGCATGAGCGAAAAGAGAAATTGAACGACAACTGGCTGAAGCGACCGCTCGCCATGATGCTGACACTGACGATGTTTGCCATTATTCTTGTATTTTTATATATAGGTCGTCACGACATCTTTTTCTAAACAATACGACGAGAACGTCGTATTTTTTTTATGATTTCATGCCCGAGGTTGTGAATATGCACAATCTCACCAATTTCTCACAAGATTTGCACAATAAAACAGGTAAAGCCGTACAGATGGGTCTATACTGAAAGAGAAGAACTAGTAGGAAAGGAGGGGCTGCTGTGCCGAAGTACTCCATCAAGACGGTCGCGTCACTCACCGGAGTCAACCCGACCACGATTCGGGCGTGGGAACGACGCTATCAATTCATCGTTCCGAGCCGGACAGATTCGGGTCATCGATTGTATTCCGACCAAGACGTCGAGAAGATAAAATGGGTCGTTGAAAAACAACGGGAAGGATTGACCGTGTCCCAAGCGATTCAACAGCTACATGAAGCCCCGAAGCCGAAGCCTGCCCGCCTTTATGACGAGGAGCTCATGGACGGGTTGCTCGAGGCGTTACTTTCATTTGATGAACGTAAGGCGCACGATTTGATTAATCGTGCCTTTAATACGTTTAGTTTTGAAAAGGTTACGACAGATATCATCGGTCCGTTATTGATGGAAATCGGGACGCGTTGGGAGAATGGGACGATTACGATTGCGCATGAACATTTTGCGACGGCCTTTTTGCGTGCCCGCCTGTCGACGTTGTCGCTTCAAATGCCGATGAATCCCTTTTTGCCGCGCATCATTTGCGTCTGTGCCCCGGGCGAGATGCATGAGATCGGGCTCTTGTTCGTGACGCTTTACTTACGCCAATACGGTTATGACGTGATTTTCCTCGGTGCGGGATTCCCGAAAGAGGATTTGAACGAGGCGTTGCACGATATCGATGCCAAGTGTCTGATTTTCTCATGTACGTTGACAGAACATCTCGATGGCCTGAAAGACGCGATGCAGTTCATCCAAGCCGACCACCCGAACCTCGTCATCGGGGCCGGTGGTTACGCGGTCAGCCTTCAAGCGTCCGAATTCGGATCGGCCTTCCTCGGGGACACGCCCGAGGCGTGGACCGAGTGGTTGTCAACTATTTGACAGCTCGAACAAACGGGAGTAGCTTATAAAGTAGGATTGATTATTCTTTGGAGGTTTTCGTTTGAGATTTGAAAAGCAAACAAAAGAACATTTAAGGGTATATTTGACCGCGAGCGACCTATCCACTCGAGGCATCGCCATCGATACCATCGTGGGGGAGAGCGGTCAAGACCTGTGGCGGGAATTGCTTGAGACGGCGGAAGCGGAATTTGGCTTCATGCCGCAAGGGACCGTCGACTTGAACGTGACGATGTTTCCCCGTGACGGGCTCGTCATCGACGTCCAGAAAGTCGATGCGCCCGTAGCGGAATCGGATCAAGAGCAAGTCGAGATTCGGCTCACCATCGACGTGATTCATCATTTGATTTATCAATTTGACGATATCGAGGACGTCATCAACGCCTCGATTCGCTTGTTCCCACATATGCGAGACACCGAGCAAGGCGGAGCGTTCTATCATTACGAGGGACGATATTATCTGCACTTTGTCGAGGTGCTCAAACCAGACGTGGAAGAACGACTGGCCGCCATCTTGTCGGAGTACGGTCGGACGACGACCGTCAGTCCGTACGTCATGATGGAGTACGGGAAGACGATTCAAACTGAACAGGCCGTGAAACAGCTGTACGATACGTTCGCGTAAGTACGGCTTTTTACCGTTCTGTTTCTATTGTTTTCGGCCGACACATGGTATGATAAAACTTGAATTTTGGAGTAGCTAGCTGAAGGAGAGATTTGATGAAAGTCGCGGTATTATATGGTGGTGTATCAGGTGAGCGGGAAGTGTCGCTCACGAGTGGTAAAGGAATGATTGAAGCGCTCGAAGAACGGGGTCACGACGTCGTGGCGATTGATTTTCACCCGGACCGGGCCAATGAACTGTTGACGCTTCAAGCCGACGTCGTCGTCAGCGCCTTGCATGGCAAATACGGTGAAGACGGACGCGTGCAGTCGCTCTTGGAGATGGCGGGCTTGCCGTACACGGGGTCTGGTGTGTTGGCGTCCGCGCTCGCGATGGACAAAGCCCGTGCGAAAATCATCTTCGCCGCTGCCGGCATCCGAATCGCCCGTGACGTCCTCATCGAGACAGGGGACGATATCGACGCGAAAATCGTCGAGTGGGGCGGTGAATTCCCATGTGTCGTCAAACCGGCCCAAGAAGGGTCTTCGAACGGATTGACAATCGCGATGGACGAAACGATGCTCCGTGAAGGAATCGACAAAGCGTTCGCCTGCGATACGGCCGTCTTGGTCGAACAATATATTAAAGGCCGTGAATTGACGGTACCTGTACTCGGAAACCATGGCGCCGAAGCCGCGCTCCCGGTCATCGAGATTATCCCGAAAAACGAGTTTTATGACTATGAGTCGAAGTATTCAGAGGGTGGATCGATTCACGTCTGTCCGGCCGAGTTGCCGGCTTCGTTGACCGAAGAAGTTCAGGCGGCCGCGATTCAAGCGCACCGTGCCCTCGGCTGCAGCGGATATTCCCGCTCAGACTTCCTCGTGTCAGAAGACGGGCTCGCCTATATTTTAGAGACGAACACACTGCCTGGCATGACGCCGCTCAGCTTGTTCCCGGACAGCGCCCGCGCCGTCGGCATCTCGTACGGTGAACTGTTAGAGCGATTCATCGCACTCGCACTTGAAAAGTAAGAAGGGGCACCCCCTTCTTTTTTCGTTTTAGAAAACGCTTTCATTATTTTTGTAAAAGCCTTTCAAATTGGGCGCGTATCAGATATACTTTTAAACGAATACGAGGTTGATTCTTGGGGGAGAATCGACAATTTAGGGGAGGAAACCTTCATGATTACGGATCAAGAAAAAGGTCATCAAAAACGAAAAAACATCCTTGAATCGACACAAGAAGTGATACACGAGGCGCTCGATAAACTCGGGTATCCAGAAGAGATGTACGAGCTCTTGAAAGAGCCGCTTCGGATGTTGACCGTCCGCATCCCGGTACGGATGGATGATGGATCGACCAAGATTTTCACAGGATATCGTGCGCAACATAACGATGCCGTCGGACCGACGAAAGGTGGAATCCGATTCCATCCGAGCGTGACCGAGGTCGAAGTGAAGGCGTTGTCGGTCTGGATGAGCTTGAAAGCCGGCATCGTCGACCTTCCATATGGCGGCGGTAAAGGTGGAATCGTTTGTGATCCGCGTGAGATGAGTTTCCGTGAAATTGAGCGGTTGAGCCGTGGTTACGTTCGGGCCATCAGTCAAATCGTCGGACCGACGAAAGACATCCCGGCACCGGATGTGTTCACGAACTCGCAAATCATGGCATGGATGATGGACGAGTATAGCCGGATCGATGAATTCAACTCACCAGGATTCATCACCGGGAAGCCGCTCGTGCTCGGTGGCTCGCACGGTCGCGAGACGGCGACGGCAAAAGGTGTCGCCATCATGATTCGAGAAGCGGCGCTTCGTCGCGGGATCGAGTTAAAAGGCGCCCGCGTCGTCGTCCAAGGGTTCGGCAACGCTGGTAGCTTCTTGTCGAAGTTCATGCATGACGCCGGAGCGAAAGTCATCGCCGTCAGCGATGCGTACGGAGCCATCCATGACGAGAACGGTCTCGACATCCCGTACCTGCTCGACCGTCGTGACTCGTTCGGGACGATCTCGACCTTGTTCAAGAACACGATCTCGAACAAAGAGATGCTCGAACTCGACTGCGACATTTTGGTCCCGGCCGCGATCGAGAACCAAATCACCGAGGACAATGCCGACAACATCAAAGCGTCCATCGTCGTCGAGGCCGCGAACGGACCGACAACGAACGAAGCGACCCGCATCTTGACGGAACGTGGCATCCTGCTTGTCCCAGACGTGCTCGCTTCGAGCGGTGGAGTGACGGTCTCATACTTCGAATGGGTTCAAAACAATCAAGGTTACTATTGGACGGAAGAGGAAGTGGAAGAAAAGCTTGAGAAAGTGCTCGTCCACTCGTTCAATACGGTATACAATACCTCGTCGGCCCGTAAGGTCGACATGCGTCTCGCCGCCTATATGGTCGGTGTGCGCAAGATGGCAGAAGCGTCGCGCTTCCGCGGTTGGGTATAACAAAAGAGAGGGAAGACCTGAAACCAGGTCCTCCCTCTCTTTATTTATATTGTGACACCGTTGCGCTCCCGAAGCGTCTCGGCGATCGCTTGGCCATGGAAACGTCCGTTCTCGATAAAAATCTTATTGGCATCATTTCCGGCAGCGACGACACCGGCGATGAACAAGCCGTCGACGTTCGTCTCGAACGTCGATTCGTCGAATGCCGGCACACCGGTCTCTTCATCGACTTGGACCCCGGCATCGGCGAACAGCCCATGGTCGGGCAAGTAGCCCGTCATGGCGAGGACGTGGTCGGTCTCGAGTCGATGTTCTTCACCATGCTGACGATAGACGACATGATGCGGTTCGATCCGAACGATCTCCGCTTCGAGCTCGAGTCGCACCTTGTCGTGACGGACGAGCGAGTCGAACGTCGGCAGTACCCACGGTTTGACGGACGGACTGTAACCGTCCCCGCGATAGAGCACCGTGACATGGGCGCCGGCCTTCTCAAGCTCGATGGCCGCGTCGACGGCGGAGTTTTTCCCGCCGATGACCGTGACGCGCTGCCGATAGAACGGATGCGCCTCTTTGAAGTAATGGGCGACGTGGGGAAGCTCTTCACCAGGCACGTCAAGTCGACGAGGGCGTCCGTAGTAGCCGGTCGCCAAGATGACGTAGTCGGCCTGACGCTCTTTGGCACCGTCCCGGTCGTGTCGGGACCGAACGACGAAACCGTCTTCGGTCCGCTCGACCGCTTCGACCGTCTCGAACGGATGGACATCGAGCCCGGTCCGGCTGACGACTTCCCGATAATAGACGAGTGCGTCTTGACGTCGTGGTTTCAAATCTTTACAGATGAACGGGATATCCCCGATTTCAAGCAAACTAGCAGACGAGAAGAACGTCTGATGGGTCGGATACCGATAGATGGCATCGACGATATTGCCGCGCTCGATAATCGTGCACGAGATGCCGATGCGTTCCAATTCAATCGCAGCCGACAGCCCACATGGTCCGGCGCCGACGACGATAGCGTGTTTATTCAATGAAATCACCTCATCCCTCATTGTATGGAAGGACGAAACGGTTGGCAAGTCGCCAACTCATTGTTGGAAACTAAAGCTGTGCTCCATGACCGCTTGCGACGACCCAGACTCGAGTTCGACGAGGAGACGCAGTCTCGCTTTTTGTGAGTTCAACCCGTTCGAGAAGATGATGCCCATCTCTTTGAGCTGCTGGCCACCGCCGACGTAACCGTACACGTCTTGCACGATCCCGTTGAAGCAACGGCTGACGATGACGACCGGCATGCGTTCGACGAGCAGTTCGAGCGCCGGAACGATTGACGGCGGGACGTTACCTTGACCGAGCACCTCGAGGACGAGCCCGTCATAACCGAGCGCGAGTACCGCCTCAATCAAATCTGGGTCCATCCCGGCAACGACTTTCAGCACCGCGACCCGTTTCGTGATCGTCGAAATCATCTTCGGTTGCTTCGTCGTCGGCTGACTATAGATGAGGACATGGTCTTTCGTCACCATGCCGACGTTTCCGAAGTGGACCGATTTGAACGTGTCGACCGAGGACGTATGCGTCTTCGTGACGTTGAAGGCGGAATGAATCTCACCGTTGAAGACGACGAGCACGCCTTTGCCTCGCGCGACATCACTTTGGGCGACCCGAAGCGCCGTGATGAGATTGAATTCGCCGTCGGAGCCGACCTCGTTCGACGAGCGCATCGCCCCCGTCAAGACGATCGGAACCGGGGCGCCGAGCGTGATTTGTAAGAAATACGCCGTCTCTTCGAGCGTATCGGTCCCGTGGGTGATGACGACCCCGTCATATGTATCTTGCGTCAACTGTTGATTGATGAATTGGGCGAGATCGAGCATTTTTTCAGGCGTCATATGCGGGGACGGGATATTTGAAAAGTGCTTCGTCGTGATGTTGGCGATATCCGTCGCTTTCGGCAACGTCGCATCAATTGGATTGACCTCGCTCGGCATGACATGTCCCGACCCCGATTGGGACATGGCGATTGTGCCGCCGGTGTGGATGAGTAATAAATGATTCATAACAGACCTCCAACTTTTTTGTTCGTTTCTTCCAATTTCTAGGCGTGACCTACTTTTTCTTTCCTCTATTTCAGTGTATGCTTAACGTGAGAAAGGAGAGATGCATCATGATTGCAATCGCCTTGTCTGCGGTTGCGCCAGGGTTCGCCCTTCTTTCCTACTTCTATCTCCGGCATGAACTAGAAGCGGAACCGCTCGGCTATGTGATCCGGTCGTTCGTCGCCGGGGCCATTCTCGTCTTTCCGATCATGTTCGTCCAGTATGCGTTCGTGGAAGAAGGGGTGCTCGTGGGCCCGTTTTGGAAGGCGTTCGTGGCCACCGCGCTATTAGAAGAGTTTTTTAAGTGGTTCATGATTTATTATACAATATACATACATAAAGTCTTTGATGATTACTACGACGGGATTCTCTATGCGGTCGCCTGTTCACTCGGCTTTGCCACGTTAGAGAATTTTCTATATTTATGGGTGTACGACTCAATCGAAATCGCGATCTGGCGCGCCGTGCTGCCGGTGAGCGGCCACGCGCTGTTCGCCGTCGTCATGGGGTTTTGTCTCGGCCGGGCCAAACATTCCAACCACGAGCGGTTTTGGTTGTTCACCGCCGTCATGGCGGCCACGCTGTTGCATGGGATGTTCGACTATATCTTGCTCGTCGAACCGATGAACAAAGTTCCGGCTGTCGTCTATATCGTCGTCTTATGGATGGTCGCCTTATTGCTCGTCCGTACCGCCAATCGTTCCAATCATCGCCAATATAAATAGAATAAAGGGGAATCGTTTCATGTTAAAAGTAGGTCAAGAGTTACGGGTGGAAGTCGAAGGGAGAAAAGAAGGAAAGACGAAGATCGCAGCTATTAACGATCAAGTCGTCTGGATCGAGTCCCCGAGTGAAACGGATACGTTAAAGACGTTCTTCTTGCACGAAGACGAATCGATGCGTGTCTATTTCTTCAAAGGAGAAGAGCAACTGTACGCCTTTGATACCGTTGTGTCGAGACGCGTGAGCGATGCGCAGTTGACGCTTCGCTATGCGTTCCCAGTGCCGGATGAGAAGAAAATCAAACGAGTCCAGCGCCGTGAATATTTACGGGTGCCAGAGATGATTCACGTGACCGTGTCTGCGGAAGACGGCCAAGCGTTCCCATCGTTCGAGTCGACATCACTCGACGTCTCGGCCGGGGGCATGCGCATCATCGCCAATCGAGCCCCGGTCGCTGTCGACGAGGCGATGATCGTCTCGTTCCATATCAATGACGACCGAGGTATTCCGCAAACGTTCCGCGTCAAGAGCCGCCTCGTCCGCATCCATGAACAGACGGCCAAACAAGAGTTGTCGCTTTGCTTTGAAGAGTTATCACACCGGGACCAGGAGACGATTTTACGTTATTGCTTCCGAGCCCAGCTCGAAGCGAGAAAACGGACCGGCTCCGTATTTTCTTCACGCTAAAAAACTGGTATGATGTTCTCGGAACAAATGACCGAGAGGAGGCGGGTATCGGGATGAGCCGATACCCAATTTTTATGAATAAACCATTACAAATCGCATTAGATGGGCCGGCCGGGGCCGGCAAGAGCACGATCGCGAAAACGCTCGCTAAAAAACTAGGGTACGTCTATATCGATACGGGTGCGATTTATCGCGCCGTCACGTATCGCGCGCTTCAAGACGGCGTCGGTCTCGAAGACGGTCCGATGCTCGCTGAGATGATCGACAAGATGGATTTACGTCTCGTCCCGTCCGAAAACGGTCAACGCGTGTACGATGGCACGGAAGAAGTGACCGATGTCATCCGGACGAGCGAAGTGACGAACAACGTCAGCTTCGTCGCACGCCAGCCGGAAGTACGGGCTGCCCTTATGGATTTACAGCGTGACCTCGCCAGTAAAGGCGGAATCGTCATGGACGGCCGCGATATCGGCACGCACGTCTTACCAGGCGCCGACTTGAAAGTGTTCATGACGGCGACGGTCGAAGAACGGGCCCGCCGCCGCCACGAAGAGAACGTATCGAAAGGATTGCCGAGCGACCTCGAACAATTACAGCTCGAGATCGCCTTGCGCGACAAACGCGATTCCGAGCGTGAGGTCGCCCCGCTTCGTCAGGCCGACGATGCGCATTATCTCGATACGACCGAGCTGTCGATTGACGGCGTCGTCGAGGCAATCGAGCACTTGATGAAGCAGGTGATTGAACGATGAAACCGCTCAACAATGGACCGTTCGGCATGTATCGTCTTGCGGTAGGTGTCGTCAATATCATCCGCAGATTGAGCTTCCGCGTCGAGTATATCGGGCGCGATAACGTCCCACTCGACGGTTCGATGATCGTCTGTTCGAACCATCAATCGAACTGGGACCCGGTCATGCTCGCCGGGGCGATGCCGAAACAGCGTCAGCTTCGTTTCTTCGCGAAAAAAGAGTTGTTCGACGTGCCGGTATTGAAACACATTTTGAATCGGGCTGGACAGATTCCTGTGTCACGCGGGGAAGGAGACCGACAAGCACTCCGGGTCGTCTTGCAAAAGTTGAAGGAAGACGAGGTCATCTCGATTTTCCCGGAAGGAACGCGGTCAAAAGACGGTACGCTCGGCAAAGCCCAAGCAGGCGTCGGGTTCTTCGCGCTCCGTTCGGAAGCGTCGGTACTTCCGGTGGCGATTATCGGGACGTATAAGTTCCGCTCGAAGCTGAAGGTCGTCATCGGCCAACCGATCGACATGAGCGGCTTGAAAGCGGACAAGGCGAGCGCCCAAATCGCGGCCGACTTGATTATGACGACAATCGGTGACTTGTACATGCAGCATTCACGGAACGTTCGTTAATTTCAGGTTTAATCTCGCGCTAGGAGAGGAACTAACCTGATAACACCTTGACAAATCTTTCGAATTATAAGAAGTTTATACTAGGTGTAAGCGCCTTAGGGCGCTCCTTTTTGTACTCATCGTGAGGGGGTAGTGTTGGAATGGTCGAAGAAATGAAAGATATGCCTGATTTTGAAATCAATCGAGGTCAAATTGTGACCGGTACTGTTGTCAAAATCGAGGACAAGCAAGCGTTGATCGATATCGGTTATAAAACCGAGGCAATTTTACCAATCAGCGAAGTATCAAGCATGCATTTAGACGATTTAAACGAATCACTCCATGTTAACGACGAAATCCGTGTCAAAGTGAAAAAGGTCACGGACGAAGAGGTGGTCGTTTCGAAGAAAGACGTTGATGCCGAGGCAGCTTGGGATCAAATCGTCGAGAAATTCGAATCCGGCGAAGTATTCGAAGTCATGGTAAAAGACAAGGTCAAAGGTGGACTTGTCGTTGACATCGGTATCCGTGGATTTATCCCGGCTTCGCTCGTAGAGAACCATTTCGTCGAAGACTTCTCATCCTACTTGAATAAACCAATTACGGTTAAAGTCGTCGAGATTGACCGCGAGAAAAATCGCGTCATCTTGTCGCATAAAGCGGTTGCCGAAGCGGAAATGAGCGCCAAGAAAGCGGAGACGCTCGAATCGCTTGAAGTCGGTCAAATCATCGAAGGGACGGTTCAACGTCTCACAGATTTCGGTGCGTTTGTCGATATCGGCGGTGTCGATGGCCTCGTCCACATTTCGGAAATGGCGCATAGCCGGGTTGAGAAACCGAGCGATGTTGTGACTGAAGGAGATAAAGTCAAAGTGAAAGTGCTTGGACTTGACCTCGACAACGAGAAAGTGAAGTTGTCGATTAAAGAGACGCAGCCTGGACCGTGGGAATCGGTAGAAGGTAAAATTCAGCCAGGTGACGTGATTGAAGGGAAAGTCAAACGTCTCGTCACGTTCGGTGCGTTCGTCGAAGTCGCACCACAAGTTGAAGGTTTGCTCCATATCTCGCAAATTGCGAACCGACACATCGCGACACCATCTGAAGTCTTGTCAGAAGGCCAAGAAGTAACCGTCAAAGTACTCGACGTCCATCTTGACGAGAAGAAAATCTCGTTGTCGATGCGTGCGCTCGAGTCGAGCGATTCATCACGTGGCGACGCGGATCAATCGTTGCTTGACGAGTATAGCGACCAAGGAGGTTTCTCTGTCTCTGAATTGACAGGTGACGAGGCCTCGGACGATTCTAAATAAGACGATCGTTCAAGCGGGAGCCAGACTCCCGCTTCTTTTTGTATGGTCACAGAAATTCGCCTGTGATATGATAGTACAGTTGCAATTAGAAACGATAGACTTATTGAATGAAAGTTAGAGAGGTGTTTATATGGGAATTCCAGCAGTGGCCATCGTAGGCCGCCCGAATATTGGGAAATCCACGATTTTTAACCGGATTATCGGAGATCGCGTGTCGATCGTCGATGATAAGCCCGGTGTAACACGCGACCGCATTTATGGGACGGGTGAGTGGTTGAACCGTAAGTTTCATTTAATCGACACAGGTGGAATCGAGGTCGGTGATGAGCCACTCCTCGTGCAAATGCGGCATCAGGCCGAGCTTGCGATCGATGAGGCGGACGTCATTGTCTTCATGGTGAACGGACGCGAAGGCATTACAGCAGCAGACGAAGAAGTGGCGAACTTGTTGTTCCGTTCGAACAAACCGGTCGTCCTCGCCGTCAACAAAGTCGACAACTTCGAGATGCGCGAACTCATGTATGAGTTCTATTCACTCGGATTCGGCGATCCGTTCCCGATTTCAGGGACGCACGGTCTCGGTCTCGGGGACTTGCTCGACAAAGTGCTCGACATGGCTCCAGACAAAGACGACTATGAGTACAATGAAGAAGTCATCCAGTTCTCGCTCATCGGACGTCCGAACGTTGGGAAATCGAGCTTGACGAACGCGATTCTCGGTGAAGAACGCGTCATCGTCTCGGACATCGCGGGGACGACTCGTGATGCCATCGATACACCGTTCACACGGGATGGGCAAGAATACGTCATCATCGATACGGCAGGGATGCGCAAGCGTGGGAAAGTGTATGAATCTACCGAGCGCTACAGCGTCATGCGTGCCCAAAAAGCGATTGAACGCTCGAACGTCGTTCTCGTCGTCATCGACGGTGAAGAAGGCATCATCGAGCAAGACAAACGTGTTGCCGGACTCGCCCACGAAGCGGGGAAAGCCATCGTTCTCGTCGTCAACAAATGGGACGCCGTCGACAAAGACGATAAAACGATGAAGAAAATGGAAGAGAAGATTCGTAAAGAATTCTTGTTCCTTGACTATGCACCGATCGTCTTCTTGTCGGCGCTCACGTCGAAACGATTGCAGACACTTCTGCCGGTCGTCAAAGAAGTGGCTGATTCACATCGCCGTCGCATCTCGACGAGCGTCTTGAACGACGTCATCGTCGACGCAGTCGCGATGAACCCGACACCGACGGACAAAGGACAACGACTCAAGATCAACTACGCGACGCAAGTGGCCATCGAGCCGCCGACGTTCGTGTTGTTCGTCAACGATCCAGAGTTGCTTCACTTCTCATACAAACGTTATCTAGATAACCAGATTCGCCGCGCATTTGACTTTACTGGTACACCGATTCATATCGTGGCTCGTCAGAAAAACTAGTAATGGGGGTGCCTCCTATGGCAAAAGTAGCTGTCATCGGCGCAGGGAGCTGGGGAACGGCGATATCGCTCGTCCTCGCTGACAACGGACATGATGTTCTACTATATGGACGTGAGGAAGACCACGTTCATGAAATCAACACGGCCCACACGAACGCGACCTATTTGAAAGACGCACCGTTGCCGACTTCGATTCGGGCGACGACAGACTTGGCGGAAGCGGTCAAAGATCGTTCCATCGTATTCCTCGTCGTCCCGAGTTCGGCGATTCGTCCGGTGTCGCGTGAGTTGAACGCGCTCCTTACGAAACCGGCGGTCATCGTGCATGCCGCCAAAGGAATCGAACCGAAGACGCATAAACGTCTGTCGGAGATTATCGCCGAAGAAATCGACCCGTCGAAACGTCGGGCCATCGGTGTCTTGACGGGACCGACGCATGCCGAGGAAGTGGCCGTCCGTAAATTGACGACCATCACAATCGCTTGCGAGGACTTGGACGTGGCCGATGAGATTCAAGAGTTGCTCACGAACGATCAGTTCCGGGTCTATTTGAATTCGGACGTCATCGGGGCGGAGTACGGGGGCGCACTTAAAAACATCATCGCGCTCGCCGCAGGAATGACGGATGGGCTCGGCTATGGCGATAACGCCAAAGCGGCCCTCATGACACGCGGGATCGTCGAGATCGCCCGGCTCGGGGTCAAACTCGGTGCCAACCCGGCGTCGTTCTCCGGCTTGACGGGAATCGGCGATTTGATTGTCACGGCCACGTCTCAGCATAGCCGTAACTGGCGAGCCGGGAACGCGATCGGTCGCGGCGAGAAGCTCGGGGATGTACTCGGTCAAATGGGCATGGTCGTGGAAGGAGTGCGTGCCTGTGAGGCGGCGCATACGCTCGCTCGGGAAGCCGGTGTCGAGATGCCGATCACAGAGGCCCTCTACAACGTGTTATTCGAAGGTAAGAGCCCACACGATGAAGTACAAAAGTTAATGAGACGCCCGCAGAAGCATGAAATGGAAGAAGTGTTCCATTTCGAAGGCGACGTAGAGCAAAGGGACTGACGTTTTCGTTCAGTTCCTTTGTTTTTTTTGCTACACTAATGTACGGAGCTAGATTTAAAGAGAAAGTCGAGGGGATAGACGTGACACCGTCACTGATCAAGATGTGGATTTCATTTGCGGGCATCGGGGCGTTTGCCATCGCCGCGCTCATGGTGGCAGTCAGCCATACGAAACTAACGGGATGGTTCGCGGCACTCGTCCGCGTCATCGCATTCGTCATATTTTTATTTGGGACGATCATCATGATTTATGTGGTCGCTTCAGGACCGACAGGAGGATAAGACGTGAAACGGATTTTTTTGGTCGCGAGTCTATTGGCGGCGACCGTGCTCAGTGGATGTATGTTCCCAGATTCGAACCGGGTCGATAACGTCCCGTATGAAGACCAACTGAAGTCGGTACAGACGGCCGTCGACTCGTTCAAGGAGACGACCGGGGTGTTGCCGATTAAAACAAGGCCGGCCGAGACGCCACTCATGGAACGTTATCCGATCGAGTTCGCCCGGCTCGTCCCCGGTTATTTAGCCGACCCGCCGGCAAACAGCTTCGAAGGAGGCGGTCTGTTCTTGTACGTCCTCGTGGACGCCGAGACGGAGCCGAAGGTCAAACTCATTGATTTACGTGTGTCAGAAAGCTTGCAACAGTTACAGACGAATATTAACGCGTTCCGGGCCAAAGAAGGCAAGTTCCCGTTTGACGGGTCGCTCGGAAAGAATCAATTCACGATTGATTATGATCTCGTCTTCGTCTCTGAAGAGCCAAGTATCCCAAGTCCGTACACGGAAAACGAGTTGCCGATCTATGTCGACGGGACCGGACAATTATTTGTCGACTACCGTGCCGACTTGGAAGCCGCCCTCGAGAACACGGATGTAGAGCCAAAAGTCGGTGAGGACATTCGGTATTTGCTCTATAATGACTCCCCATTCGCTCCGGCTTATTCGCAAGGGTACACGATTAATGAACAAGGTGAAGTCGAGTTTTTAAACAACTGATTGACTGAGCGGGTCGAATATAGGCCGATTGCTTAAAAAATGTTGTCATATCAACGTTTGTACGATATGATTAATCCCGTAAACTCTCAGTGAGAGGAGGTGAATCGTGATGAACAAAACTGAATTGATCCAAGCAGTTGCGGAGAAAGCAAATGTTTCGAAAAAAGAAGCTACACAAGTTGTAGAAGCTACTTTCGAATCTATCACTGAAGCACTCCAAAACGGTGATAAAATTCAATTGATCGGTTTTGGTACTTTTGAAGTTCGTGAGCGCGCTGCCCGTAAAGGTCGCAACCCACGTACGAAAGAAGATATCGAAATCCCGGCAAGCAAAGTTCCTGCCTTCAAAGCAGGTAAAGCGCTTAAAGATGCGGTCAAATAATGGGCAATACATAAGTCGCCGAAAGGCGGCTTTTTTTGTGTCGGAAAGCGAGTTCACATGGCGTGAATGTGACAAAAATGTGCTATACTATGTCAGAATGACAACGAAGAGGACGAGGGGGGATAGCATGGAACAGATGACATACGAAACCGTTGTCACCGACCTTGCTCGTCAAATCGAAGAACGCATGAACCATCCGTATTTGACGAGACACGAGATTGTACCCGTAGTCGACATGCCTTTACTTCGTTGGATGGTCGAGATGATTGAAATCGAATCGAATCAACAACGTCAGCTCGTGCTTGCGACGTATTTTGCACATCAAGCACTTGAACTGCACGATCAAGTAAAGGAGTGCCCGAACGGCTCGCTCGAGCGGCAACTCAAAGTGCTCGCCGGCGATTTCGCCTCGGCTCAATTTTATAAAATATTGGCACTGTTTCCTGCCGACTATAGCAATCGCTTCGGTCGGTCGGTCCAGCTTGTCAATGGGGCGAAATGTACGCTCGCGCTTGATGCGGACGTATCCGTCACGACTTGGATGGAAGCGAACTTCGGATTGATTAAAACGTTTTCTGAGGTGATAGGTCGGTCCTACTTGACCACATACGGAAAAACGATCATCGAACGAAAGGCGACAGTACTGCGCCAAGATCAACGAGAACAGCTAACGACGCTCCTGGCGCACGCTGTCGCTTAGAACGGAAAGGATGTTACGTATTGCAACCGAAAGAAAAAGAGCAAAAAGTATATGACGTGTTTCAATCAATCTCACCGAGCTACGATACGATGAACTCGATCATCAGTTTCCGTTTGCATAAATGGTGGCGCAAAGCGACGATGCGTCGCATGCAAGTGTTCCCGGGCGCAAAATGTCTCGACGTCTGCTGCGGGACGGCCGACTGGACGATTCAACTCGCCGAGGCGGCTGGTAATACCGGTGTCGTCAAAGGTCTTGATTTTTCCGAGAATATGCTCGCGGTCGGCCAAGAGAAAGTGGCCGATTATCCGACGATCGAACTCATCCATGGTAACGCGATGGCATTGCCGTTCGGGGATCACTCATTCGACTACGTGACAATCGGCTTCGGCCTTCGCAACGTACCGGATTACATGACGGTGCTCCGTGAACTGCACCGGGTCTTGAAACCGGGCGGGACGGTCGTCTGTCTCGAGACGAGCCAACCGACAGCACCGCTGTTCAGCGAACTGTATCGCTTCTATTTCGGCTCGGTCATGCCGTTATTCGGGAAAGTGTTCGCCGGCTCATACGATCAATACAAATGGCTCCAAGAGTCGACCGACCAATTCCCGGACCGGTTGACGCTAAAACGCATGTTCGAGACGGCAGGCTTCGAACAAGTCGAAGTGAAGGCGTTCTCCGGCGGTGCGTGTGCCATGCACCTAGGAAAGAAGTGGTGACCGATGTCTTTGAAGCGACTTTATCGCCACATGAACCGAGAGATTGAGCAGATCGATCGCTTCTTGTCGACGCGGGTCCATACGGATCACCCGGTCATCGAGGCGGCCTCGAAGCAACTGCTTGATGCGGGCGGGAAGCGGATCCGTCCGGCGTTCGTATTGCTGAGCGCTGGTTTCGGGCAAGCGAAAGACATCCGCTTGACGAAAGTGGCGGCGAGTCTTGAACTGATTCATATGGCCTCGCTCGTCCATGATGACGTCATCGATGACGCCACACTTCGCCGGGGCAAACCGACCGTCATGGAACGTTACGATGAGCAGGTCGCGATGTATACAGGGAATACGTTGTTCGGCGAAGCGATTCGACTCGTCTCTGAGGTCGACTCGCCGCGCGTGATGGAAATCATGGCAGACACGATGGAACTGATTTGTATCGGTGAAATCAATCAAATCCAAGACCAATACGACTGGGGCCAGTCCCCGAAACGATATCTCGATCGGATTGCCCGAAAGACGGCGCTCTTGATTGAGACGAGTTGTGCGACCGGGGCCGTCGTCTCAGGGGCGTCACCCGAAGTCGTCAAACAGCTGCGGCTGTTCGGCTATGACATCGGGATGGCGTTCCAAATGACGGATGATTTGCTCGATTTCACCGCGAAAAGTTTTCAGCTTGGAAAGCCGGTCGGAGAAGATTTGAAACACGGCCATAAAACGTTGCCGCTCTTCTATTCAGCGGAAGACCCTGAATTCTTTGGTCGGTTGCAGCAAGTCAACCAGTCGTCCGATTACGCGACGACCCATACGCTCGTTCGTGAAGTGCAGCGCAACGGGACGCTCGAGCGAAGCCAACGAACAATCGACCGGTACGTGAACCGGGCGATTCAACGTCTCGATGGCTTGCCGGACGTACCGGATAAGCGCTCGCTCATTGAAATCGCCGAGTATATCGGGAAACGAAAATGGTAACAACCACCTTGTAAACCCTTTCAATAATCAAGATGACCGTGTAAACTAATAAAGTACATGGTACACATATTGATTTAGGGGGATTAGGGGAATGGAAAAAACATTTTTAATGGTAAAACCGGATGGAGTGAAACGCGGTCTGATTGGGGAAATCATCTCGCGCTTCGAAACGAAAGGATATACGTTGAACCGTCTTGAGCTATTGACGCCATCGGTTGAAGTCGCACAATCGCATTATGCGGAACATAAGGAAAAGCCGTTCTTTGGAGAGCTTGTCGAATTCTTAACGTCTGGTCCTGTTGTAGCGATGGAGTGGGAAGGCGAAAATATCGTCGCCGTCTCTCGATTGATGATCGGGAAGACGAACCCGTTGGACGCACAACCTGGAACAATTCGTGGCGATTTGGCCTCGACGATGTCACAAAACGTCATCCATGGTTCAGATAGCGTGGAGAGCGCAGAGCGTGAATTGTCACTCTGGTTCGCCACTGAAGCATCACACGTTTGATGACGATAAAAGGGACGGGGGCCTCCTGTCCCTTTTTATATTGGGATTAAAGCGCTTTCGCTTGTTTTGGCACGACATGATCTAGGAGAAGAGAAAGAATTGAGGTTGGAACTGGTGATAAATGATTATGCCATCTTCGTAAAAAAGTTTTATATGAAGTCGGGGATTGACTTAAACCTATACAAAGAAGCCCAGATGAAGCGACGTATGATTGCACTTCGCGAGAAGAAAGGGTATGCCACGTTTATCGAATACTTCAAAGCGATGGAGTCGGACCGGGGCTTATACGATGAATTTTTAGATCGCATGACCATCAACGTGAGTGAATTTTACCGGAACCCGGTCCGTTGGCAGCAACTAGAGACGGACATTTTGCCGGAACTCATCCGTAAGAGCCAGGGCAAGTTGCGCGTCTGGAGCGCAGCGTGCTCGACGGGTGAAGAACCGTATTCGTTGGCGATGCTGTTATCGAAACATTTGTCACCCGCACAGTTCACAATCACGGCGACGGACCTAGATGACGTGGTGATCGAAAAAGCGAAACAAGGCAAGTATCATGAGCGTGCGCTCGTCGACTTGCCATCAGAGTTTCGGCAGCGTTACTTCACCCGCCGTGGAGATGACTATTACATCACAGAGGACATCAAAAAATTAGTGACGTTCAAAAAACATAATCTGCTGGCCGACGTGTATGAACGGAATTTTGATTTAATCGTCTGTCGTAACGTCTTGATTTATTTCACCGAGGAAGCGAAAGAGAAAGTTTATACATCGTTCCACCGATCGCTCCGACCAGGCGGTGTCCTCTTCGTCGGAGGGACCGAGCAGATCTTTCAACCGAAGCGATACGGCTACAAGATGAAGCAGAGCTTCTTCTACGAAAAATTTGAAGAATGAGGTGGCAGCTATGCGTTATTTGACGGCAGGAGAATCGCACGGGCCTGGACTTTCAATCATCATCGAGGGTGTACCGGCCGGGCTTGAGGTCGATGTGCAAGCCATCAATGCGGAACTCGCGAAACGGCAGTCCGGCTACGGCCGCGGCCGCCGCATGCAAATTGAATCAGACCGAATCGAGGTGAGGGCCGGTATTCGTCACGGGGTGACGACAGGGGCCCCTATTTCGTTCTGGATCGAGAACAAGGACCATACTCATTGGCGGAACGTCATGCAGGCCGAACCGATCGATGCGGACGTGGAAATCAAACGCCGCGTCGTCCGCCCGCGACCAGGACATGCGGACCTCGTCGGCGGCTTGAAATACGACCATCGTGACCTGCGAGACGTCCTCGAACGCTCGAGCGCACGTGAGACGGCCGCCCGGGTCGCCGTCGGCGCCCTGAGCAAACAACTGCTCGCTGCTGTCGGGATGTCGCTCGTCAGCTATGTCAAAGTGATTGGCGGGGTCGAGGCCGATGCCTCATACGAGTCGCTCGACACATTGCGCGCCACGATCGAGGCGTCACCGGTCCGGACGATGGATGAGACGGCAGGCCAGGCGATGATGCATCGAATCGATGAGGCGAAAGCCGCCGGTGACTCGCTCGGAGGTGTCGTCTGTACGGAAGTGCATGGTGTCATCCCGGGGCTCGGATCGTACGTCCAATATGACCGGAAACTCGATGCGGTCATCGCTCGCGCCGTCATGAGTGTCAACGCCATCAAAGGCGTCGCGTTCGGTGATGGGTTCGAGATGGCGTATCGACCAGGGTCGGAAGTGATGGACCCGATCGCTTATGGTCCCGACGGCTATACACGCCTGAGCAATCATCTCGGCGGTTTCGAAGGTGGGATGACGACTGGGATGCCGATTGTCTGTACCGCAGTGATGAAACCGATTCCGACACTTTACAAGCCGCTCCAATCCGTTGATGTCGATACGAAACAACCGTTCCTCGCCCAAATCGAGCGAAGTGACGCCTGTGCCGTCCCGGCCGCATCGCTCGTCGTCGAGGCCGTCGTCGCGTTTGAGCTCGCCCGTGAGTTATGCGAGACGTTCGGACATGATACGGTCGGGCGCATCCAAGCGCGCGTCGACGCGTACCGCGAGGAGATTCGCACGTGGTGACGATTCGCGTGAACGCCTCGACTCCATATGACGTCACAATTGAACGAGGGGACGCCTGGCTCGACCGCGTCCCTTACTTCTCGTGCTCGACCGTGTGGGTCATCACGGACGAGACGGTAGATCGCCTGCACGGGAAGGCGTTTCGGACTCGTCTCGAGGCAAGCGCGCGTCCAATCGTCTGGTCGGTCGTCCGTCCGGGCGACGCATCGAAATCGCTCGCGACGATCGAACGTCTCGTCGCGGACGGGTTGACGTCTGGCTGTGACCGGGACACGCTCGTCGTCGCCTTTGGCGGCGGCATGATTGGCGACTTGGCCGGCTTTTTGGCGAGTGTTTATATGCGTGGCCTGCATTACATACAAGTGCCGACGACAGTTCTCGCCCACGATTCAGCCGTCGGCGGAAAAGTCGCGGTCAACCATCCGCTCGCCAAAAATGCGATCGGTGCCTTTTATCAGCCAGCGGGCGTCCACTATAACGTCGACCGTCTCGAGACGTTGACGGACCGAGACATACTGAGTGGGCTCGGCGAGTTAATTAAACATGCCTACTTGTCACGATACGTCCTCGGGCACTCGTTCGAGACCGAGCTGTTCACCGCCTTGGCGCAAGGACCGCTCGATTGGGAGGCGTGGCTCGCGCGTGGGATTGAAGTGAAACGACAGGTCGTCGAGACCGATGAACGGGAACACGGCGTAAGGACTTGGCTGAACTTTGGTCATACGTTCGGCCATGCGTTGGAGTCGGTCGAGGCGTACCGATTAGCGCATGGGGAGGCCATCCTATACGGAATGGTGTACGCCTTCCTTGTCGCCGGAGACGTCTCACGCGCGGAAACGCTCGCCGGATACGTGAAACAGCAAGCAATCACGCCGGTCGTCTGGCAGCCATTCGAGGCGTATCTCGAGGTGATGGGCCACGATAAAAAGAATCGAACTGGACAGATTCGCTTCGTACTGCTCGGTGAAGAAGTGACCGTGACGAGCGTCACGGCCGAACGGCTCGTCGAAGCGTATAATCAGTTGAAAGGGTGGTTTTAAGATGGGATTGAACGGATTGATACGCGTACCGAGCGATAAGTCGATCACGCACCGGGCGTTATTGCTCGGGGCCGTGGCGCACGGACAGACGACGGTGTACGACCCGCTCCTCGGTGAGGATTGCCGGTCGACGCTCGAGGCGATCCGTCGTTTGGGCGCACAAGTCGATGAACAAGCGGAACGACTCGTCATCACTGGCAGCCCGTCGCTCACGTCGGCGGAACTCGATTGCGGGAACTCCGGCACGACGATGCGTCTCTTGACGGGACTGCTTGCAGGCTACGACGGTACGTTCACGCTCACCGGCGACGCCTCGCTCTCGAAGCGACCGATGCGTCGCGTCACTGCCCCGTTGCGCGCCATGGGAGCCGACCTTGCAGGTGACGTCGCTCCGCTCCACATCCGAGGGCGGGCGTTGACGGGCATCGATTACACGTTGCCTGTCGCGAGCGCGCAAGTGAAATCGGCCATCTTATTGGCTGGACTCCGTGCGGACAGTCCGACGATCGTGCGCGAGCCGGTCTTGTCGAGGGATCATACCGAACGCATGCTGCCGCTGTTCAACGGGCAGATTGACATCACCTCGGAAGAGGGGGTTCGGACGATTCGGCTGTCGCCGTCCGTCCTGGAGGGCGCGACGGTGGCCGTACCGGCTGACCCGTCCTCGGCCGCCTTTTGGTGGGCCGGGGCCGCGCTTGTCCCGGATAGTCGCGTCACGACGACCGACGTCTGTTTGAACGAGACACGGATTGGCTTTTTGCGCACGCTCGAACGGATGGGGGCGCACGTTGACGTGACGAACGTCCGCGCACTCGGAGAAGAATCGGTCGGGGACGTCACCGTGTCGACGAGCACGCTCCATGGCATCCGGTTGGACGGGACCGCCATCCCACATCAAATCGACGAGTTGCCATTATTCGCCCTCGTCGCGTCGCAGGCATCGAGCCCATCGTCGGTCCGGGATGCGGGGGAGCTCCGCGTAAAAGAGACGGACCGGATTCAGACGGTCGCGAGCGAATTGAAGGCGCTCGGTGTCGACCTTCGCGAGACGGATGACGGCTTTGACGTCTATCCGAGCCGTTTGCACGGGGGACACGTCACCTCGCACGGAGATCATCGCTTGGCGATGATGCTCCAAATTGCGGACTTATTGACGACGGAACATGTGACGATTGACGACGTCGAGGCAGCGGATGTGAGTTATCCGCGCTTCCGTGACGATTTACAACGACTCGGTCGTGAGATAGAATAACGTCAATACGAGTAGCCGCTAGGAGGAATTTTGACGATGTTAGACGAAACAGAATTAAACCATATCATTGAGATGCTTGAAAAAGGTGAGACGGAGCATGCCCTCATGCATCTCGAATCGCTCGAGAAGGAAGGGTCGGACGAGGACCGGTTGGCCATCGCCGATCTCTACCTCGAACTCGGCCTCGCCGATCGGGCCGTCAAGTTGCTCGCGGCGCTATATGTCGATTATGCGGGCAACCCGCACGTCGCCTTGTCGCTCGCCGAGGCCTACTTGGACAGTGACCGGGAAGAAGAGGCGATTGCCGTCCTCGAGAAAATCGATACGACGGACAAGGAAGCGCATATGCGCAGTCTCGTCCTCCTCGCCGATTTATATCAATCACAAGGGTTGGACGAGGTCGCCGTCAAGAAACTGATGGAGGCGCTCGAGACGAACCCGGACGAACCGCTCCTCATCTACGGATTGGCCGAGTTGTACGCGTCGATCGGCTCGTTCGAACAGGCGGTCCCGCTGTACGCGCGTCTGCCGCACTTGCGCTTGCCGGAAGAACTCGATTATCAGGCCGATTACGCGGAGGCGCTCACGATGATCGGCTCTTTCGAAGAGGCACTCGATGAGTATGAGAAAGCGGAAGACCGCAACTTGAACACGATTTTCGGTCACGCCATGACGGCCCACCGCATCGGCCGTGACGAAATTGCCGTCAAACAGTTTGAGTCGCTTCGCTCGATGGACCCCGACTTCACGTCGCTCTATCTGCCTTACACGGAAGCGCTCGACGAACTCGGCCGCTTCGATGAGGCGCTCGAGGTGATTGGCCAAGGGATTGACCGCGACGACTATAACGATGAGTTGCGCACGGTAAAAGCGAAACTGTTCTTGAAACAAGGTCGGACAGATGAGGCGGTCACGGAATTGCGCGAGGCTCTCGCGTTGAATCCGGAGTCGCTTCAGGCGACTGAGCTGCTCTTATCGGTCTTGTTCGAAGGTGGGGACATGGAGGCCGTCCTCGAGACGATCGATGCGCTCGAGGAACATTCGACTTCCCCGCTCATGACATGGTACAAGGCGAAAGCGGCCTATGAACTTGAAGACTATGATACGGCCGTCACGTTATACCGGTCGATCGAGCAAGTTTATAAAGAGGACGTGTCATTTGCGATTGAATGGGCTACACTATTGATAGAAGAAGGACAGCGTGACCAAGCGCAACGAGTGCTCGAGCAAACGCTTGCGCTCACTGTCGATGTCGATGACCGCCAAGCACTTGAAGAGCGGCTCGAACGGTTGACGGATCACGATTAAACGATATAAAGGAGATGGGGTCATATGGTCGAGCGGAAAAGAACATTTTTAAAGCGATTCCTCGCTCATCATACGCTTCGTAAACGAGAAGCCAAGTGGATTATCGACTACTGGCTCAGACATCCAGAAAAACTCGGGAACGTTCATTTCGTCACGAACGCCTCGGTCTCACCGCGCAGTTTGATCATGACGGCGTATGGATTTGACGGCGAACCGTTCCGTTACCGTCGGGGTGACCTCATCACGGTCAATCCCGAGAAGGCGTATCACGACATCCGGCTCCACGACGGCGCCATCTACGTGGAGTTGAACTTTCAAGGCATGATGATTGATGAGCTGTGGATTGATATCGTGGAATTGAATCCGTTCGAACCCGTCGCCGAAGTGAAAGACGAAGTGACGACGTCGGCCCAGACGGTCATTCGGGCCTCGGTTGCCCAGTTCGAGGAGGAGCGTCTGCTCGTCGAAATCGATAAGGCACTCGACCGACGGGACGAGAAATTGTTCCGCAACTTGACGAGCCAGCTCCATCAAGTCCGAGCCTCAAAATTATTTTAATAAAAACAAGCGCTTCCGTTATGGTAAGCGCTTGTTTTTTGGTATATTAATGACGTAGGAATACACAATAATTTCACATTTCGTTCATAAGTTTCGCAGAGGGAACGATTGTAGGTACGCTACAATGAACATAATGATGTATGTCTAATGGAGAGGAGGAGGAAGATGAGGTTCGATGGTCTAGACGCGATGAAGTCGCTCTCAGAACGCCAATACGTCGATACGCTCGTCGTCCCGCTCGTCGAACTGGCGTTTGATGAGGACATGGTGCGCAAAGCCGAAGGAAACGAAGTCATCCAGGCGGTGGCACTTGAAACCGAGCGTCAATTGTCCGGCCGGACGATGCTAAGCCCGACAATCAGTTATGTCGACGCGGAGGCAGGGCGTGCGCTCGCCGAACAAGTTACTGTTCAGGCGACGGCATCGGGGTTTACCCACGTGTTGTTCATCTCCTCGGATTTGCGTTTCAAGGGCTCTGAACTGCCGATTATTTTCGTTCCGCCGCTTGCGTTGAAAGGCATGTCCGGCGAGCAGTCGCACACGATGGTTCAAAATTTTGCGACGCAAGTCATTACCGATCTTTCGAGCCGTTGGATGGCGACATGAAGCGGTTGACGTGGAGGTTTTATTGATATACTATTTTGTTGAGTGAGAAATTTTTGTGAAGAATGCATAAAGAATTATGGGGTTATGCACACGAATGAGGGGGGAACGAAATGGCTCAAAATGGGTCAAAAGTCACACGCCGTCAGTTCTTAACGTATACGTTGACTGGTGTAGGTGGCTTTATGGCGGCAACATTGATCAGTCCGATGGTCAACTTTGCGATCGATCCGGTCTTAAAAAAATCGGGAGCGGGCGATAAAGTAAAAGTCATCAGTCTTGATGACATCACGACTGAGCCGCAACGTGTCGACTTTAAGAAACAAACGCAAGATGCTTGGTATGAATTTGAAGAAACGCTTTCGGCGTGGGTATTTAAAGATGAGAGCGGCGAAATCATCGCCTTGTCTCCAATTTGTACGCACCTCGGCTGCCAAGTAGGATATGGTGGAGACCCGACTCGACCGACAGAATTCTTCTGCCCGTGTCACTTCGGTCGCTATGAGAAAGATGGAACGAACATTCCTGGTACGCCTCCGACTGCACCACTTGCACGCTACGAAAAAGAAGAAAAAGACGGCTTCCTATACTTGGGCAGTCCAGTCGCACAGTTGTGAGAGGGGGAATAGTCGATGTTACAAAAAATTTATGATTGGGTCGATGAACGCGTCGACATCACGCCGTTATGGCGCGACATCGCTGACCATGAAGTTCCAGAACACGTCAACCCTGCCCATCACTTTTCAGCATTTGTTTATTGCTTCGGCGGTCTGACGTTCTTCACGATCGTGATTCAAATTCTGTCAGGGATGTTCTTGACGATGTACTATGTACCAGACATCATCAACGCGCACGCGTCGGTGTACTATCTTCAAAACGAGATCGCGCACGGACAAATCGTTCGTGGGATGCACCACTGGGGCGCATCGGTTGCGATCGTCATGTTGTTCTTACATACGCTCCGCGTATTCTTTACCGGGTCGTATAAGAAACCTCGCGAACTCAACTGGGTCGTCGGTGTTCTCTTGTTCTTCGTCGTCTTGGCGCTCGGTCTTACAGGGTACTTGTTGCCGTGGGATATGAAAGCGTTGTTCGCGACGAAAGTTACACTTCAAATTGCCGAGAGTGTCCCGGTCATTGGTGGTATCGCCAAAACGCTTCTCGCCGGTGGCGAGATCGTCGGCGCACGGACGCTCACGAACTTCTTCGCCATTCACGTCTTCTTCTTACCGGCGGCCTTGTTCGGACTCCTCGGAGCCCACTTCTTGATGATTCGTAAGCAAGGGATCTCAGGACCGCTATAAGCCGATTCGAAGACAAAAAGGAGGAGAAACGATATGCATCGCGGTAAAGGGATGAAATTTGTAACCGACTCTCGAGTAGGAATCTCGAATCGGAAACAAAATATTGCTAAAGACTATTCAGAGTATCCAGGACGCACGGAAGCGTTCTGGCCGAACTTCTTGTTGAAAGAGTGGATGGTCGGTTCGGTCTTCTTGATCGGATTCATCGCCTTGACGATTGTCGAGGCCCCACCGCTCCAAAACATCGCCGATCCAACGAACACGTCATACATTCCGCTTCCGGACTGGTATTTCTTGTTCTTGTATCAATTGCTCAAGTATCAGTTCGCAGCAGGGGATTGGATCTTGCTTGGAACGGTCATCTTGCCAGGGGTCGCTTTCACGGCGCTCTTGATCGCACCATGGCTTGACCAAGGACTCGAACGCCGTCCGGCCAAACGTCCGGTCGCCATTAGCTTCATGTTGCTCGGCGTGTTGTCGATTTTCTACTTGACGTGGGAATCGGTTCAAACGACGCACTGGGATCAAGTTCATGAACAAGGGATCTTGGAAGTTCCGGGCGAGGGCCCTGAAATCGATACGGCCGCACCTGGCTATGAGATTTACTCGGCTCAGTCTTGTGTGAACTGTCACGGTCAGAACCTCGAAGGCGGGGCAGCAGCTCCTGCACTCGTCGGCACACAGTATACGGCCGAAGAGATCGCGGATATCGCGGTCAACGGTGTCGGTACGATGCCAGCCGGTCAATGGGATGGTTCGGATGAAGATCTCCAAGCCATGTCTGAATTCATCGCTTCATACGGTGAAGGCGGCGAAAACAACCAATAATCGATTGGTTCAAGAAGCGTGGCCCGTCTAACGGGTCACGCTTCTTTTTACTTCGCCTCCGTTGCGCTACAATAGAGAAAAAAAGGATGGAATACACGAATGATACATATGTTACGCCCGTTTCTCACCCATCGGACCGTCTTGGTGCTCCTGTTCATCATCAACTTGTTCGGAACGATTTACGGATATGTCTGGTATGAGCCCCAGCTCCGTGACACACCGCTCATCTATTGGCCGTTCGTGCCGGACAGTCCGACGGCCTCGTTCTTCTTCACGGTCGTGCTCGGCTTATGGATTGCCGGGAAGAAGTCACCCCTCATGGAGACGCTCGCCTTCGTGACGCTCATCAAATACGGGGTATGGGCCGTCATCATGAACATCTTGTTCTTACGGGAACTCGGTCCCGATGCCGAGACGTTCACCGTGCTCATGGCCGTCATGCTGATGGTGTCACACGGGGCGATGGCGTTCCAGGCGCTGTTGTACGCACCGTTCATGACATGGACGGTCCGCTCGTTCGTCTTGACGCTCATCTGGGTCATCCATAACGACGTCGTCGACTACGTGCTCGGACAATGGCCGCGTTATCCGTCACTGGCCGAACATATCGCCTGGATCGGCTACGGGTCGTTCTGGTTGACCGGAATATGTTTTTTTATGGGATACCACATCATCCTACGCACTTCGCTTGATAATAAGTTCATTAGAATGTAAAATCAGATTATCAAATACACGCAGAGGTGATAGAGAACATGTCATTAGGTGGCTATATTTTCTATCTTGCACTGATTATGCTCATTCCGTTATGGGCCCAGATGCGAGTGAAAAGTACGTACAAAAAGTTTCTCCAACAACCGATTCAAAGCGGAGTCACGGGTGCACAGGTCGCTGACTTCATCATGAAACAAAACGGCGTTCATAACGTCCGGATCGAGATGGTCGATGGTTTGATGAGTGACCATTACGACCCGGTCAATAAAGTCGTCCGTCTGTCGCGCGAAGTGTATCAAGGGTCGACGATTTCATCGGCTGCGATTGCGGCCCACGAGATCGGCCACGTGATTCAAGATGCATCCGACTATAAGTTGATGCGGGTCCGTCACCGTCTCGTCCCGGTCGTGAACATCACGTCGAACTTGTCGTTCCCACTTCTCTTAGGTGGTTTCTTGCTCGGCGCGATGGGGCTCGCCCAACTCGGTGTCATCATGATGCTCGGGGCGGTCGTGTTCCAACTCGTCACGTTACCTGTCGAATTCGATGCCTCGAAACGGGCTATGGCTGAATTGACGAGCCACGGCATCGTCACGGCAACGGAAGAGTCGGGCGCACGCAAAGTGCTCAACGCGGCGGCTTGGACATATGTGGCGGCCACACTTGTCGCCGTCGCCGAACTGATCCGCTTGGCGCTCATCGTCTTCATGCCACGTGATGAGTAGAATCAAGGGTCCCGTCCACGTGACGGGACTTTTTTAATTTTGCTTTCGAAAGGAGTAGCAGATGAATCAACCACAATTGACGAAAGCGGGACGGCTCCGCTTACAAGAACAGCTGGAGACGTTGCGCGGGGATAGCCGGCATGAGGCGCTCGAACGCGTCAAGACGGCCCGAAAGTTTTGTGATTTTCGTGAAGACGTGACGTACGTGGAGGCGGTCCGGGAACAAGAGCGGATTGAGACTAAAATTATCGAACTGGAGCGTCTGCTCGCCGATGCCGTTATCGTCGACGAGGGTCGGCTCGACGTCGTCGCGTTCGGGAGCCGAGTCGTCATTCGGGAATTACCGGACGGGAATGATGAGACATATCGCCTCGTCGGTGAGCTCGAGGCTGATTTGGCGGAAGAAACGATTTCCGTATCGTCCCCGCTCGGTAGCGGGTTGATGGGAGGCGTTGTCGGTCAATCCGTATCAATCGCTTCACCGGGCGGTCCACTCGATTTTGAGATTGTCCGAATTGAGCCATAATGAAACGCCCCGTTCATCCGAACGGGGCGTCGTTTGTCGTGACTTATTTCAGCGGGACACGGTTCTCATCGAACGTGAACCCTTCACCGCCGACCTCATAGACGTGGTGGAACGTGACGAAGGCGTGTGGGTCGATCTGTTTGACGATCGTCTTCAACCGATTGACTTCGTTTCGTCCAACGACGACGTATAGCACTTCGAGCTCTTTATTCGAATAGCCACCCTTGGCGAGGAGCCGTGTCGTCCCGCGGTTCATCGTGGCGTGAATCCCGTCAGCGATGGCCGTACGATGGTCGCTGATAATCATGGCGGCCTTGCCAGCGTATGTCCCTTCTTGCATCGAGTCGATGACGCGGGCGCCGATATAGACGGCGAGGAGTGTGTACATCGCCTCGCGAATATCGAGATACGTCAAGCTGAGGACGATGACGAAAAAGTCGAACACGAGGAACGTCTTGCCGATTGACCATCCGACGTAACGTTGGACGAGTCGGGCGATGATATCGACGCCTCCCGTCGTCCCACCGTTATTGAAGATGATGCCGAGACCGACCCCGATGAAGAGACCGGCGAATAGACTCGCGAGCACCATATCGTCCGTCAAATCGATGATTAGATTCGAGTACTTGGCGATGAGGGCGTACCAGAGCGAGAAACTGAACGTCCCGATGAGCGTATAGATGAACGTCGTCCGCCCGAGCAGCTTGTAGCTGACAAAAAAGAGCGGGATGTTGAGCGCCAAGTTCGTGATCGATGGCGACCAGTCGAACAAACCGCGCAGAATCAAGGTGATGCCCGTGAATCCGCCTTCCGCCAAATTGTTCTGGACGTTGAAATGATAGACGCCGAACGCGAAAATAAAGGAACCAATTAAAATAAAGAATATATTGCGAAACCGAATCGGTAATTGTACCGTCATTTGGTTCACCTCCCACCTAGTAGCGTACTCGAAAAACCTCTCGATTGACTACCCTCTACATATGACATTCCGCGATGAGTCCGATATACTTTTCACAGAAGAGGTGATTTTATGAAAATAGTAGCAATTGGGGCCCATCCGGACGATATCGAAATCGGAATCGCCGGCATGACCGCCCAATGGACCAAGGCCGGGGTCGACGTTCTATACGTCGATTTGACGAGAGCGGAGCTGTCTTCGAATGGGGACATCGTCACGCGCGGCATCGAAGCCGAAACGGCCGATCGGGTGCTCGGCATCCGTCGCATCAATCTCGGGTTCCCGGACCGGGGCCTGACCGGGGACGCAACTCAAATCGAGGCGATCGTCCGATTGATTCGGTCCGAGCGTCCGACACACGTTCTGTATCCATACGGCATCGACCGCCATCCCGATCACGGCGCCTGCGCCCGACTCGTCGAGGAGGCGCTCTTTAATGCCGGAATCCGTAAATACATGCCCGACGTCCCGGCATATCGGCCGTCGAGTGTCTATCAATATATGATTAACGCCCATACGACACCGGACGTCTGCATCGACATCACGGGGACAATCGAGCAAAAACTTGACGCCTTGCGTGCCTATGCCAGTCAGTTCACACCGGTCGACGGCGTGGCAACGCCGCTCACGGACGCCTATCTCGAACGGGTATTGGCGAGGGAACGTCACTTCGGTAGCTTAATCGGGACCGCATATGCGGAAGGGTTGATGACGAGCCGCCCATACGTGGTCCATCAGGCAGGTGAGCTCACATGAGTCTAAGAATCGGAGTTCTCTGTTATCCATCGGTCGGGGGCTCGGGCATTCTCGCCACTGAGCTCGGGATGAAACTCGCCGACCGGGGCCATGATGTTCATTTCATCACGTCGAGCATCCCATTCCGATTGAACGCTTATCATCCGAACATCACGTTCCACCAAGTCGAAATCAATCAATACTCGGTGTTCCGGTATCCACCGTACGACATCACGCTGGCGTCGAAGATTGCCAGCGTCATCCGGGCGTTCGGCCTCGATGTCATCCACGCCCACTATGCGGTGCCGCACGCCGTTTGTGCCGCCCTCGGACGCGAGATGGCGGGGACGAAGACACCGATCGTGTCGACACTCCATGGCACGGATATCACCGTGCTCGGCGAAGATGAGGAATTGAAGCCGGCAATTTTGTACGGCTTACGCCAATCGAACGCCATCACGGCCGTCTCGGACAGTTTGAAGCAAGAGACGCTCGAGCGGATCGGGTCCGACTTATCGATTGATGTCATCCACAACTTCATCGATGAGGCGGTCTATCAACCGCAGGCCGACACGTCCCTCCGCGAACGGTATGGCTTGTCCGATCAAGACCGGGTCGTCATCCATATCTCGAACTTCCGGCAAGTGAAGCGAATCGATCTCGTGCTCGAGGCGTTCCAGCAGATGAACGTCCCACATAAGAAACTGCTCCTCGTCGGCGACGGTCCGCTCATGGGAGCGATGCGCCGCCTCGTGAGCGAAATGGGACTCGAAGAGCAAGTCATCTTCGCCGGGAAGCAAGAACAAGTGGCGGCGCTCTTGTCGATTTGCGACGTCCACATCCTGTTATCGGACAAAGAGGCGTTCGGTCTCGTCGCGCTCGAGGCGATGGCGACGGGCGTCCCATCGGTCGTCAGCGATGCGGGCGGATTGCCGGAAGTCATCACTGACGGCGTGGAAGGGTTCGTCGTCAAACGCGGCGACGCGCTCGCGGCGACGAGAGCGCTCGAAGCGATTTTGCTCGACGGGGAACTGCATGCACGCTTCCGCACGAACGGGCTCGAACGGGCCAAACAGTTCGCGTCGGCCGATATCGTCACGGCATATGAATCGCTTTATGAACAGGTGGTGCGCCCATGACGGAATGGGAATACGCCAAACGGATTATCGAGACGATTAACGCCCACGGCGGCGAAGCGTATATCGTCGGGGGGGCCGTCCGTGACTATATGCGCGGTACGCTTCCGGATGACATCGATATCGCCACGTCGCTCTTTCCGGACGAAGTCATGCGCTTGTTCCCGAAATCGGTACCGACCGGAATCGATCACGGCACAGTGACGGTCATTCTCGACCATCATCCGTTCGAAGTGACGACGTTCCGGTCGGAAGGGACGTATTCGGATTCGAGACGGCCCGACCACGTGTCGCTCGGCGTCTCGCTCGAGGAGGACATGAAACGGCGCGACTTCACGATGAACGCGATGGCGTTCCACGATGGCAACGTCGTCGATTTGTTCGGCGGTCGGATGGATCTTGAGGCGCGTGTCATCCGTACCGTCGGCAGCCCGTACGAACGCTTCAATGAGGACGCGCTCCGCATCATGCGGGCGTTCCGCTTCATGGCCCAGCTCGATTTCCGTCTCGATGATGACGTGCAACGAGCTTCCCGCGAACTCGGTCATAAACTGCAAGACATCGCGATGGAGCGGGTCGCCATCGAGTTCGAGAAGTTGATGGTCGGTCCGGCGTATCGAAAAGCGCTGGCGGCGATACTGGACCTCGGCATCCATCAGTATTTACCGAACGTCTCGGCAGAACTGATTGAGCGCGTCATCGCCGACAGACGGACGCCGGTCAATCCGGTCGGCGGCTGGGCGCTGTTCGTCCATCATGCCGCTGCGACCGATTGGTTGACGCCGTGGAAACGCTCGAACGCGCTGAAACGGGAAGCGAACGTGCTCGCCCGGTTGTTCACGACCGGCCTCGACACGTTCACGATTTACGAGACGACGACGGCGACGCTCTCGACGTATCTCGACATGTCGGGTCGGACGGAGACGGCTGAACAGTTGAAGCGGCAGTTGCCGATTCAATCGCGCCGGGAGCTTCGCTTCGACGGCCGTGACGCGCTCCAAATCGGGGCCAAGGGCCCGCTCATCAAACAAGTGCTCGCTCACGTCGAACGGCTCGTGCTGGACGGCGAGCTCGCCAACGAACCGGAACCGTTACGAAAGGAGGCGAAACGATGGCTTCAACACGCGGAAAAGTATTAAACCTGTTGCAGGACGGGACCGTCTGGAGTGGTCAGGAGTTGGCCCGTCAATTAAATATTTCACGTACCGCTATTTGGAAGCATATCGAGACGTTAAAACAAGATGGGTATGCGATTGAGACGATTCCTCGAAAAGGGTATCAATTGTTCGGCCAGACCGACCGACTCGATGAGCCAGCGTTCGTATCGTTCCGAAAAGGGCGGTTCGGACAAGCCGTCCATGCGTTTGATCAAGTCGATACGACCCAACGCATCGCCCATGAATTGGCGCAAAAGGGCGTCCTCGAAGGAACGCTCGTCATCAGCGAGGAGCAGACAGCGGGACGAGGCCAACTCGGCCGGAACTGGTATAATCCGAGCCACGTCAATATCGCGGCGAGCGTCATCCTGCGCCCGGCGCTGCCGATTCGCGACGCCTCGAAGCTGACGCTCATGGCGGCGAGCGCGTTCGCGCGCGCCCTGCACACGCAAGGCATCCCGGCCACCATCAAATGGCCGAATGACTTGTTGCTCAATGGGAAAAAAATCGGCGGCATCTTGACCGAGATGCAGACGGAGGGTGACCGGATTCAAGCCGTCATCCTCGGGTTCGGATTGAACGTCAATAGCGATGTCATTCCGGACGAGCTCGCCCATCGCGCGACGTCCATCAAGCTGGAAACGAATCAGACGTATCGGAGAAGCGAGTTGCTTGCGCACTTGCTCGCCGAGCTCGAGACGGAATACGATTTGTTCCTCGCGTCAGGATTTGATTCTGTGCGCGCCCATTGGCTCGAACACGCCGCCTATCTGAACGAACCGGTGACGTTGACGGCGTCAGGGAAGCCAAGACGCGGGACGATGCGCGGCATTTCAGAGGATGGGGCACTCCTGTTGGAACATGAAGGAACGGTCGAGCCGATTTACTCTGCCGAGATCGCAGTTTGGAATGATTGATGGAAACGGGTTCGTGGTCTATAATGAATGTGCCGGACGCTATCGCTCGCGAAGTGTACCAGTACTGCAGACCGTCACTACATTTTTTTGTCTGCCTTGATCATTTTGACAGGGACAGAAGGACACTCATCTACTTGAGATTGTTTTCGTGCGCCTTCTTACCATTCGTGTAGGAAGGCGTTTTTTCTAACCTGTCTCCACATTAGGAGGAGAACTATATGCATACGATGACTTCGTTATTGAAGAAGATGAAGCAAGAAGAGAAATTGGTCATGTTGACCGCCTACGATTACCCGTCCGCAAAACTGGCCGAGGCTGCAGGCGTCGATATCATTTTAGTCGGGGACTCGCTCGGGATGGTCGTGCTCGGTTACGATTCGACGATTCCTGTGACAATCTCGGACATGGTCCATCACGCGAAAGCGGTTCGCCGCGGGGCCCGTGACACGTTCGTCGTCGTCGATATGCCGTTCGCGACATACCACGGTGATTTCGACCGCACGCTCCAAGCGGCCGCGACGTTGTTCCAAGACGGACAAGCCGATGCGATTAAACTTGAAGGGGCTGGCGAGGTGCTTGAAACGATCGAGCGTCTGACGAAAGTCGGTATGCCGTGTGTCGCCCACCTTGGCCTCACTCCGCAATCGGTCGGTGTGCTCGAAGGTTATAAAGTACAAGGCAAATCGCTCGAAGACGCAGAACAGTTGATTGCCGATAGCCTCGAGGCGGAGCGGGTCGGCGCGAAGATGCTCGTCCTCGAATGCGTGCCACATCAATTGGCCAAAAAGATTGCCGAGGCGCTCAGCATCCCGGTCATCGGAATCGGTGCGGGTGCCGATGTGGATGGCCAAGTACTCGTCTATCACGATATCTTGAAATATGGCGTCGACCGCCTTCCGAAGTTCGTCGAGGCATATGCCGACGTGAATGAAGTGGCGACGACGGCAATCCGCAATTACGTCGATGCGACGAAAGACGGCTCGTTCCCGCTCGAACGGCACACGTTCACGATGGATGAGTCATTGCTCGACACGCTCTACGGGGGCAAGGCATGAACATCGTCACGACCCCACGTTCGTTACAAGAAGCATTGACAGGTGTCGGGACGATCGGTTTCGTCCCGACGATGGGTTATTTGCATGAAGGGCACCTCAGTCTCGTCGAAGCGGCCAAGTCAGAAAACGACCTCGTCGTCATGAGCATCTTCGTCAACCCGACCCAGTTCGGACCGAACGAGGACCTCGACCGCTATCCACGTGATTTCGAGCGGGACGAGGCACTCGCCCGCGAGGCGGGTGTCGACGTCTTGTTCTACCCGAACACGGAGACGATGTATCCGCTCGACATGGCACGTGTGACGGTGCGCACCGGCGCTGACGTCTTATGCGGGGCCAGTCGTCCCGGTCATTTCGATGGCGTCTTGACCGTCGTTTCGAAACTGTTCAATCTCGTCCGTCCGACCCACGCTTACTTCGGGTTGAAGGATGCGCAACAGGTCGCTCTAATCGAAGGCTACGTCCGCGACTATTTCGTCCCGGTCGAGATTCGCCGCTGTGCGATTATCCGTGAACCGTCGGGCCTTGCGAAATCGTCCCGTAACGTCTATTTATCGGAGTCAGAGAAGGTGGATGCGAGTGACATCAACCGTGCCTTGATCGAGGCGCGAGACGCCCTTGCGCAAGGTGAGGCGATTCGAGACGTGATGGAACGGCTCGAGGACCGCTTGAAGAACATTCCGAACAGCACGATCGACTATGTCGAAATCAAAGACTATCCGACGTTGACCGAGGTGACCTCCGCGTCAACCGAACTATTGATTGCTGTAGCGGTGCAGTTCGAACGGGCCCGCTTGATTGATAATGTGATTTGGAAGAGAGGATGAATCCAATGATTCGAACATTTATGCACGCAAAACTACACAAGGCGACCGTCACCGAGGCGAACTTACATTACGTCGGCTCGATCACGATCGATGAAGATTTAATGGATGCGGTCGGGATCATGGAAAACGAGCATGTCCACATCACGAACAACCATAACGGGGCTCGCATCGAGACGTACGTCATCAAGGGCGAACGAGGTTCAGGTGTCGTCTGTTTGAACGGGGCTGCGGCCCGTCACTTCCAAGTCGGGGACGTCGTCATTATCATGGCGTACGGTCAAATGACGGCCGAGGAAGCGAAACAACATCGTCCGAAAGTCGCCGTCTTGAACGAGCGAAACGAGATCGATCAACTTCTATACGAAGAAATCGCCCATACGATTTTATAAGACGAACGGGGATGTCCGCGAGAGGCATCCCCGTTTTTTCGTGTATCGTTCTATGGTAAGATGAGACAGACAGAAAGCACGAGCGTGCCGAAGATGGGATGGATGTTATGGACACCTATGTGATAGTGGATTTGGAGACGACTGGTCATTCCGTCAAGTCCGGCGACGAATTGATTGAATTTGCGGCGGTGGTCGTTCAAGGGAGTGAAGTGATTGAGCGCTACAGTACCTTGATTCGTCCGAGTCGCCCGATCCCGCCTTTTATCACGCAGTTGACGACGATCACGAATCAAGACGTGGCGGAAGCCCCGACGTTTGAGGAAGTGATCCCAGATATATGGAAGATGCTAGACGGGCGGATTTTTGTCGCCCATAACGTATCGTTTGATTTGAATTTTTTGAATGAAAGCTTAGAGTTGGCCGGGTATATCCCGTTCCAGGGCCGGGCCATCGACACGGTCGAACTGGCGCGGATTCTATACCCGACGCTCGAGAGCCACGCGCTCGAGTCGCTCGCCGAGACGTTCAACCTCGTCCACACCGACGCGCACCGCGCGCTCAGCGACGCCGAGGCAACGGCTGAACTGTTCGTTCGCTTGGTCGAGCGGTTGCGCGCGTTACCGCTCGTCACGCTGAAACAATTGCGGCGGTTGTCCGAGTCGTGGACGAGCAACGTCGAGCCGCTGCTCGATGAGTTGATCATTCAAGTCGGAATCCGGGCCGACGACGAGACGACGTACGATATTCATCGGAAAATCGCACTGAGACGTCTCGTCGACACGTTCGAACCCGCCGTCGAACGCGAGCCGTTCGAGCCGTTCCTTCACCGGACGATTGAAGAGACGCTCCCGGCATTGTTCGGGCAATTCGAACCGCGTCAAAGTCAATTCGAGATGATGCGCCACGTCTATAAAGCGCTCGATGACGAAGCGACACTGTTAATCGAGGCAGGAACAGGGACCGGAAAAACGTTGGCGTATTTGATTCCGAGCGCACATCACGCGCTCGAGACGAAACGACCGGTCGTCGTCAGCACACATACGATTCAATTGCAGGAACAGCTGTTGACTAGAGATTTGCCGATTTTAAAAGCGATTTTCCCTGAAGTCGAATTCACGTTGTTGAAAGGGAGACGCAATTACATCGACCTCCGCAAGTTCGAGATGATTCTCGAGGAGGCGAACGAAGGCTTGCTCCCGGCGATGTGCAAGGCGATGGTACTCGTCTGGTTGACCGAGACCGTGACAGGCGACTTGGAAGAGTTGTCGCTACCGGGTGCGGCGTCACAAGGGCCGGCCTCGTTCAAACGGCTCATCCAAGCCGACGCGGCCTCGGACTTCGGGCGTTTCGACCCGTGGTATAGCCGGGACTTCTTCACCCGGGCCGTCTTGCGCTCGAAAGAGGCCGATATCATCGTGACGAACCACGCCTTATTGTTCTCTGATTTGCAGCATCAGGCCGGGATTCTTCCGACCGATACGCCGCTCATCTTAGATGAGGCCCATCAAGTCGAGGAAGTCGCGTCGCATCACTTCGGTGTGACGTTCGACGCGATTCAGTTCGACCGCTTGTTCAAGTGGTTCGGTTACGGCGCCGATGGCAAGTTCCATTCACGCGTGCTCGGACTCGCTGATTTGACGGCCGTCGCGGAAGAAGCCGAGGCGTTCAGCAAGGCGACCGATCAAGCGCTCGCGCGCGTCGACGATGAACTGAACGATTTGCTCACGGCGCTCCAGTCGCTCGGTAAAAAGCGGGAGCAACGTCAAACCGTCCGCTTCGAGCGGGAAGGGGAGCCGTTCCGTCCGATTCGGGAAGTGGCGAAGCGACTCGAAGACCGTCTGCGGACACTCCGGACGACGCTCCGGCAACTGCATCGGCTTCTCGATGAGCATAAAGAACATATGACGTTCAAACAACGGGCCGTGCTCGGGGATTTGAAGGCGTTCATCGGGGACGTGCGCGATATCGAGAGCGTGCTCTACGAGACGATGCTCACGCGGGATGACGATGCTGTCAGTTGGGTCGAACTCAACCTGGCCAACCGTAAGTTGACTTCGGTGTATACGCAACCGGTCGAGATCGGTCCGCTCTTGCATGAACGACTGTTCGCCAAGCGTCCGACCGTCTTGACGTCGGCGACGATGACCGTTTCGGGCCGATTCGGATTCATCGAACGCCGTCTTGGACTCGACGGCGAAGATGTCCGTCGCGTCGTCCTGGCGTCACCGTTTGATTTCAAGAAACAAGCGAAACTGTTTGTGCCGTCCGACATCCCGCTCATCAACGAGGTTCCGTTGCCGCGGTTCGTCGAACAGATTGCAGGCTCGATTGCCCAAATCGCCAATGTGACGAAAGGACGGATGCTCGTCTTGTTCACATCGAACGAATTGTTGCGCTTGACGCATGAGGCCGTCAAAGACCAGCTTGATGAGGGCTATACGCTCCTCGCCCAAGGCGTCAGCGGCGGATCACGTAGCCGTTTGACGAAACAATTCAAGCGCATCGACCAATCGATTTTGTTCGGGACGGCCAGCTTCTGGGAAGGCGTCGACATTCCGGGCGAGGCACTCACTTGCCTCATTATCGTCCGACTCCCGTTCGCCCCGCCCGACCAACCGGTCATGCAGGCGCGGTCCGAGAAAATCGAGGCGACAGGCAAATCGTCATTCTTCGAGCTGTCACTCCCGCAAGCGGTCATCCGCTTTAAACAAGGGGTCGGCCGTCTGATTCGCTCGAAAGAGGATTACGGCGCCATCTTCGTCTTCGACCGTCGTGTCGAGACGACCCGGTATGGGAAGCAGTTCATTAACAGTTTGCCGGCCGTCGACCGAATCGACGGTCCGCTCGAGACCGCACTCGCCGAACTGGAGCTGTTTTTAGACGAGAAAGAAAAGACCGGCCTAGGAAATCAGAGATAACGCTAGGCATCGTGATATTATCGTTTTATAATAATGGGTATAGTGTTTTTTGAAGGAGGAGTAATCATGAATTCGAATATCGAGACGTTGGCGACGGTTCGAATCGAGCCGACGGCAGATGTATACAAAATTGTCGACTTGTTGAACCGCACGTTGAAGGGCCAAGATTTAATGTTCGGTCTTGCTTTAGAGAAAAAAGTGAATGATCCGAAGAAAGAAGAGATGGTGTTCACCATCTATCGGACGGAATGACACGGAAGACCAAAGTAGTGGTTGCGTTCATGACGGCACTCATCGGTGTCGTCATCGTATTTAGTGGCATCTATTGGTTCACGGTCGGTCATACCGAGCGCACGAAAGACAAGATGATCGAGGCGGCACGCGAGCGTCTCGAGACCGAGCAACCGTCCGTCAACATCGAACGGGCCGAGCTGTATAACGGGACGGAACCGTACGTCGTCTTCGAGGAGACGGATCAAGTCCAGTTCGTGCCAGTCGATGACAAGTTGCCGATTGTGACGCGTGACATCGCGTCGGTCGACCTCGATCAAGTCTGTGCCGAATCGGTCACAGAAACGGGCGGGTCACTCGTCAGCTGTAAATACGGGTTTGACGAACGGGCCTTGATTGAGGTCGTGACGAAATCGGGCGCATCGTATACGTATTCGTATTATACGCTCCAAGCGGGCGAATTTATTCGACGGGTCCAATTGACGGACTCGTAACGAAACCAAGGGGGAGTTTTTGTGGAACATCTATTGGCACAACGTGTAAAGCAGTTGACACCTTCAACGACACTCGCCATCACAGCGAAAGCGAAAGCGTTAAAGGCTTCGGGACAAGACGTCATCGGCCTCGGCGCCGGGGAACCGGATTTCAATACGCCGGAACGTATCATCGAGGCAGCCTGTCAGGCCGCGCGCGATGGTGACACGAAGTATACGCCATCAGGCGGGACGGTCGAATTGAAAGACGCGATCATCGAGAAGACGAAGCGCGACAGCAACTTGACGTTCACGCGTGCGGAGGTCATGGTCGCCTCAGGTGCGAAGCATGCCCTCTATACATTGTTCCAAGCGATTTTAGATGAAGGCGACGAGGTCATCATCCCGGTACCGTACTGGGTCAGCTATCCGGAGCAAGTGAAGCTCGCGGACGGTGTCCCGGTCTACGTCGATACGAACGAGTCGACGATGTTCAAATTGACGCCAGAGTTGCTCGAGGCGGCCATCACGGATCGGACGAAAGCGGTCATCTTGAACAGTCCGTCGAACCCGACCGGTATGATTTATACCGAGGCCGAGCTGTCGGCACTCGCGGACGTCATCAAACGACACGACTTGCTCGTCGTCAGTGACGAGATTTATGAGAAACTCGTCTACGGCGATGCGGAGTTCGTCTCGATCGCGACGCTTCCAGGGATGTTGGAGCGGACGATCATCATCAACGGCGTCTCGAAGTCACACGCGATGACCGGATGGCGCATCGGTTATGCGGTCGGCGATAAGACGATTATCGAGGCGATGACGAACCTCGCATCGCACTCGACATCGAACCCGACGTCAATCGCCCAAGCGGCGGCGGTCGAAGCGTATAACGGGCCACAAGACGACGTCGAGATGATGCGTGTCTCATTCGCGGAACGACTCGAGATCGTTTATGAGCGTTTGATTGCCATCCCAGGCATCACATGCTTGAAGCCGCAAGGCGCATTTTACTTATATGCCAACGCCAAAGAGGCGGCATCGATGAGCGGGTACGACTCGGTCGACGCATGGTGTGAGGCTGTGCTCGGCGAAGCGTTCGTTGCCCTCGTCCCAGGCTCAGGTTTCGGACAGGACGACTACGTCCGCTTGTCTTATGCAACAGAATTGAAACGGGTATTAGAAGCGCTCGATCGAGTAGAAGACTTCATTACACGTAACGCTCGATAAGCGAAAGGATGGATATGGATATGACAACTATTTCAATCAGCCAATTTAAAGATTACGAAGGCCAGACGGTCCGCGTCGGAGCCTGGATCGCCAACAAACGTTCGAGTGGAAAGATCGCTTTCCTTCAACTTCGTGACGGGAGCGGTTTCGCTCAAGCCGTCGTCGTCAAAGCCGATGTAGCCGAAGAGTTGTTCGCGCTCGCTAAAGGCGTGACGCAAGAAACTTCGGTCTGGGTCACGGGTACGGTCAAATCGGACGGCGGACGCACGCCGCTCGGCTTCGAGCTCGAAGTGACGGCGATGGAAGTGATAGCGGAATCGGTCGACTATCCGATCACACCGAAAGAGCACGGCACCGAGTTCTTGATGGACAATCGTCACCTTTGGCTCCGTTCGCGTCGCCAGCACGCGATCATGAAAGTTCGTAACGAATTGATTCGGGCGACGTATGAGTTCTACAACCAAGAAGGTTTCGTGAAAATCGATCCACCAATCATCACGTCGAGTGCACCGGAAGGCACGACTGAGTTGTTCGAGACAGATTACTTCGGACAACCGGCCTACTTGTCACAAACGGGCCAGCTATACATGGAAGCTGCCGCGATGGCACTTGGCAAAGTATTCTCGTTCGGACCGACGTTCCGGGCCGAGAAATCGAAGACGCGCCGCCACTTGATCGAGTTCTGGATGATCGAGCCGGAGATGGCATTCTTCGACCACGACATGAGCCTCGAGCTCCAAGAGCGTTATGTCTCGTATATCGCCAAATCGGCGCTCGAGAACTGCCGCAATGAATTGGAACTGCTCGGACGCGACTTGTCGAAACTTGAGAAAGTCCAAGCACCGTTCCCGCGTGTCCGTTACACCGATGCGATCAAGTTCTTGAAAGACGAAGGCTTCGACGACATCGAGTACGGCGACGATTTCGGTGCCCCGCACGAGACAGCCATCGCCAACGCGCATGACCTCCCGGTGTTCATCACACATTGGCCGAAAGACATCAAGCCGTTCTATATGAAAGTCGATCCGGAAAACCCGGAACTCGTCCTCTGTGCCGACTTGATCGCACCGGAAGGCTACGGCGAGATTATCGGCGGTTCGCAACGTGAAGACGATTACGACCGGTTGAAAGAAGAAATCATCAAAGAAGGTCTCGATGAGACGGACGCGTACGACTGGTACCTCGAACTCCGCAAATACGGATCGGTCCCGCACTCTGGCTTCGGTCTTGGCCTTGAGCGTACGGTCGCCTGGATTAGCGGGATCGAGCATATCCGCGAAGCGATTCCGTTCCCACGCCTTTTGAACCGCATTCACCCATAATCGCCAATCGGGGATGACTTCGTCTTCCCCGATTGATTTGTCTAGAAAGGATGTGCGACATGGATGCACATAATCTAATCAAGCTGTTCGAACAAAATCCAGTCGTCGTTCCGAGAAAATTGTTCACGGAGGCGCGTCGCCTCAACTTGAGTCCGGTCGAGTTCAATCTCGTCATCCACTTGCTTGAGATGACGGGGGAAGGCATTGAGATGCCGCTTCCGAGCGAACTCGGAGACCGGATGAATGTGGCCGAGAGCGAGGCTCGTTCCGTCTTGCTCGGCTTGCTCCAAAAAGAGTTGATCGCCATCGATGCGTCGACCGAGGTTGAACGATACAGTCTGCTCCCGTTGTTCCTTGCACTCGAAGAAGGGGCGACACCTGAAAAGTCGGCTCATTCGTTAAATGAGAACATCATTCATACGTTTGAGCGCGAGTTCGGGACGATTACCCCGTTCGAGATCGAACAGATTGTCGGTTGGTTGACCGAGGACGGCTTCAGTGAAGAGCTGATTATGGCCGCGCTTCGGGAAGCAAAGCTTCGCAACGTACGCAACTTTAAATATATGGACAAGATTCTCAGAGTGTGGCAAGACCATAACGTCGAGTCACTCGAGGACCTCGTCGATTATCAACGGAGGAAAAAGTGATGTTGACGAGAGCCCAATTGACCGAAGTGTCTGACACGATGCGTCGCATGTTTCCGGACGCCCACTGTGAGTTGACGCACCGTAATCCGTTCGAGCTTGTCGTGGCCGTGGCGTTATCGGCGCAGGCGACCGATGCACTCGTCAACAAAGTGACGCCTGGTCTGTTCGAGACCTATCCGACCGTCGAATCGATGGCTGCGGCTGACGTCGCCGACATCGAGGCGTTAATCAAGCGCATCGGTCTCTATCGGAACAAGGCGAAAAACGTGAAGGCGCTCTCGATGCAAATCGTGGAACGTCACGACGGGATCGTCCCGTCGGATCGCGAATCTCTCGAGGCGTTGCCTGGCGTCGGACGGAAGACGGCGAACGTCGTCTTGTCCGTCGCGTTTCACGAACCGGCATTCGCCGTCGACACGCACGTCGAGCGCGTCTCGAAACGTCTCGGCATCTGTCGTTGGAAAGATAACGTCCGTCAAGTCGAGGACACGCTCATGAAGAAGTTCCCGCGCGAAGAATGGTCACAGCTCCATCACCAGTTCATCTTCTTCGGCCGCTATCACTGCAAAGCGCAACGTCCTGCTTGCGAGACATGTCCGCTGCTCGATATGTGCCGCGAAGGGAAGAAACGAATGAAGTCCAAGCAAGCGACCGGACAATGAACGGAAGCGTCTTCCTGATCACGAAATCGGGAAGACGCTTTTTATACGCACGGGGGTATTTTTTGATATACTCAATCCAGCAACCAGTTGGCAAGGAGGATGTATATGAATCAACCACGTATCGGCGTCCGAGAAAATCGATTCAATTTTATACTGCTCGTCGTGACAAACTTCTTTGTCGGATCGATGGTAGGGCTTGAGCGGACAATCTTGCCTATTATCGGAGAAGAGGATTTTGCTCTCATCTCGACGAGTGCGGCACTCTCGTTTATCATCAGTTTCGGATTCTCGAAGGCGGTCGTCAATTACTTCGCAGGAGCCATCGCCGACCGATACGGTCGCAAAAAAGTGCTCATCTTCGGTTGGGCAATCGGGCTCCTCGTTCCCGTGCTCGTCATATCAGCATCGGCATGGTGGGTGATTATCGTGGCGAATGTCTTGCTTGGGGTCAACCAAGGGCTGACGTGGTCGATGACGGTCAATATGAAAATTGATTTGGCCAAACCGACGGAGCGGGGACTGGCGGTCGGACTGAATGAGTTCGCGGGTTATATTGGCGTCGCCGTGATGGCGGCGGTGTCCGGGATGGTTGCCGTCACATACGGCAGTCGGCCGGAACCGTTCTACATCGGTGTAGTCGTCGCCTTGATCGGTCTCACGTTATCGTTGTTCGTCCGCGATACGACGAAACAATTACAGCTTCAGTCTATAGGTCAACCTGACAAGACACGTTCGCCGAAACAGGTATTCCTGGCGACGACATGGAGAAATCGTTCGCTCTCGAGCCTGACGGTAGCCGGTCTGTCGACCAATTTGAAGGACGGCATGGCATGGGGCTTGTTCCCGATTTATTTTGCCGCCCAAGGGCTGAGTCTCGCGGAGATCGGGCTGATCGTGGCGCTCTACCCCGCGGCATGGGGCTTCTTTCAACTGTTCACCGGTGTGTGGAGCGACCGCATCGGACGAAAAGGGTTGATTGTCGCAGGGATGTGGGTTCAGGCCGGCTCGCTATGGGCGATTCTCGTCATGACCGACTATTGGCAATGGGTGTTCGCAGCGGTCATGCTTGGCATCGGGACGGCGATGGTCTATCCGACGCTCCAAGCCTCAATCAGTGACGTCGCCGAACCTTCGTGGCGCGCCTCGGCGATGGGCGTCTATCGTTTTTGGCGCGACAGTGGCTATGCGTTCGGGGCTATATTCGCCGGGCTGTTGACCGATGTCTTGTCCATCGGCTGGGCAATCGGATTGGTGGCCGTGATCCCGTTTTTGGCCGGGCTCAACGCGCTCATTCGTTTGCGGGAGACGCTCCCGGGCTTGCGCCGAACATAAAAACTGCCTTGCCGAATGATGATCGGCAAGGCAGTTTTTAGTGATTCCACGGATGGTCGCTCCATTCGCGGCGCTTTTTCGTAATCGGTACTTTTTTGAATCCCCAGTTGCGGAAATCTTGGTCAGGACTTTCTTTACGAATGTAAATCTTGTCCTTGATGGCTTTGAAGATGCGGTTCTCATCCCCATAATGGACGAACCGTGGTTTTACTTCGATGACGCCGCGACGCACGCGCGAGAGCGGGAGGCAGACGAGGTCAGCGATTTCGAGACCCGACTGATACACCGTGTTCTGCTTCTCTGAAAAGATGAAGCCTTTGATTTTTTGACGGCTCTTCTCGACGTCGAGATGGACCGTCCCCGAATTGAAGATATCGAAGAACGCTTTTTGGATGAGCAAGTTCTGATAGTCATCCCGTGACTCCAAGACGACGCGGGCGCTGACGGCTTCCGTCTCTTCCAAAAACGCATAGAACGACTTCATCAAGTGAGCGAATGCGACGACGTACGGGTCTTTCGGTGTCGAGTAGAAGTCATGGAGCTTTTGTTTATCGACCTCGACGCTGACGATCGTACAGTCGATATCGCGCAAGAAATCAGGCAACTTGTTCCAGAAATCACGAAGCATATCGATCGTGATGCCGTCTTCTTTCCCGTACGGATGCTCGGCTTTTAAAATCTCTTTTAAATGGAGCGGGATATTTTCTGTCTTGAACACGTCGCGTTTGAAGGCGTGTAACCGACGTTTCAATTCGCAAGGCATGCCGGCCTCGTCGGCATCAATTGCATATTTATATTCCATCAATACGCCGGTCAGATTGAATTGCGTGTTCCCCTTTGGCGTTCCCGTCTCATCGACGAACATGACATACTTCTTTTGTGTTTCCATCTTACTCCTCCAACCATGGCTCTACTGCTTATAAAAGCGGGCCTGCTAATTGTTTATCAACCTTGGGTTACACTATTTATTGCACACTTTTTAGAAACTTCCGTCAATCTGCGTTTAATCCGCCCTGATTATGGCTAATAAGTAGAAGACTTATTTCAGAAAAATAAATAGCTTCTCCGTAACAAGGTCGTGTCAATTTGACTACACAATGCACTACATACTAGTTTAACATACGGGAGTTTGGTACGATATGGATTGCGGAAAATCCACACAGGAGTCGAGCGACAGAACTCGACAATCAGACTTCAGACGGAAGGAACGGCTGGGCGAACCTGTTAAACTAGATATTAGGGGTGACGACATTGTTCCATTATCCAAACGGAAAAAAGCCGCAACCTTCGGCTGGGCCGGCCCGATCGAATCCGCAGACGTATGCGAACCGAGGCATGAACCTCGAGACGCTGCTGAACGACACGAACGAGTTTTATCGGCTCCACAGTCGGGCGGTCATCCATAAGAAACCGACGCCGCTGCAAATCGTGAAAGTCGATTATCCGAAACGGAGCGCGGCGAAAGTAACCGAAGCGTATTTCAAGCAAGCATCGACGACCGATTATAATGGGGTGTATCGCGGCAAGTATATCGATTTCGAGGCAAAAGAGACGAACAATAAAACGTCGTTTCCGCTCGGAAACTTCCACGACCACCAAATCCACCACATGCGCGAGTGTGAGCGGCATGGAGGGATTTGTTTTGTCATCATTCGGTTTAGCCGCTATAATACGCAATATGTGTTATCAACGGAGCAATTATTAGTCTGGTGGGAACAGCGCGAATCAGGACGCAAGTCGATTCCGCTCTCCTATATCGAGCAAGAAGCAATTGAAGTTCCAACCCGGGCGATGCCGGCCATCGATTATTTGACGGCGATTGAAGCATGGCTCGATTGAAATAGAAGGAGTGAAGCGTGAATGGAACGAAGTCGGATGGCACGTCGACAAGACACGACGACCAATAAACGTAAACCAGCGGCCAAAAAGCCGAAACCAAAAGCGAAGAAGTCGAAGTTTCGACGCATAATAACGATTTTAGGGATTTTATTCATCATCGGCGTCATCGCCGGCGGCGCATACACCGCGTATGCGATCGCGACAGCACCACCGCTCGATGAAGAGAAATTGGTCGATACGTACCCGATTCAGCTGCTATCGGCTGAAGGTGAACCGCTCGAAGAGAACGGACAGATTCGCGAGTACGTCTCGATTGACGATATCTCGGAAGTGATGCAACAAGCGGTCATCTCAATCGAGGACCGTCGTTTCTATGAACATAACGGGGTCGACTTGCGTCGCATCGGCGGCGCCGTGCTCGCGAACGTGACCGACGGCTTCGGGGCCGAAGGCGGTTCGACGATCACGCAACAGCTCGTCAAGCAGTCGTTCTTATCAACGGATAAAAAGTTGAAACGGAAACTGCAAGAGCAGTGGCTCGCCATCAAACTTGAGCGCGAATACACGAAAGAACAGATTTTAGAGATGTACTTGAACAAGAACTATTATGGTTCAGGGGCATGGGGTGTCCAAGCGGCTTCGAAGACATACTTCAATAAGCCGGTCTCGGAAGTGAACTATCAAGAGGCGGCCATCTTGGCCGGTCTCCCGCAACGTCCGAGCGCCTATGACCCAATCAGTGGTGACCAAGAGCTCACGCGTTACCGTCAAGAGCAAGTGCTCTCTTCGATGAAGCGTGACGGTCACATCACGGAAGAACAATACAATGAGGCGCTCGACGTCGAGATTGCGGATATCATCTCGCCGGGTGCCCAATCGGAAGAAGAGTCGTATACACGTTCGATTTACGCCCGCGTCCAGGCCGAGCTCGAAGAAGACTACGGTCTCGAGCAGGCCGATATTTACGGGACGGGCTTGAAAGTATACACGTCAATCAATAAAGAGTTGCATACGAAGTTCAACAGCGACATCAAAAACAATAACGTCAATCTTCCTGCAGATCAGTTCCCAGAAGATCTTCGTATGGGTGCGACCGTGCTGAATACGAAGACGGGTGAAATCGTCGCCGTCATTGACAGCGAACAAGCGAAACAAGGCGATAAGAACTATCGCGACTATTCGCGTGAGAAACGTCAAATCGGTTCCACGGCGAAGCCGTTCTTCGATTACGGTCCAGGCATCGAGAATGCGCAATGGTCGACGGGGAAAGTGTTGATTGATAAAGCGTTTGACGAGGACGATAACTATAAGCCACTAAACTATTACGAAGGTTTCCGCGGCGCGAATACGATGCGCTATTACTTGACGATTTCCGGTAACACCCCGGCCGTCCGTGCCTTTTATGAAGTACGCGACGAGTTCGGCCAAGACGCGATTCAATCGTTCGTCGAGAACGTCGGCATCGAACCGTCGATGTCAGGCGACGAGATGAACGCGTCGAACGCACTCGGGACGGCGGAAGCAAGCACGACGCAAATGGCGGCTGCTTACGCTGCGCTCGGGACGAACGGGATGTACACGAAGCCGCACTTGATTCAAAAAATCGAGTTCAACGACGGATCGACGATCAATTCGCCAATCAAGGCGAAGCAGGCGATGGAAGACTATACAGCGTATATGTTAACGGACATGCTCCGTGACGTCGTCAGCGGTTCGAACGGCACGTATGAGCCTGGTGCGTTCCCGTGGGATGTTGCCGGGAAGACCGGAACAACGACCGATGAAGAGGGCGACGAGAAGGATAAATGGTTCACCGGATATACGACCGACTACTCAATCTCGGTATGGACGGGTCGTTCCAGCGCCACACCTGTATCTGTGATGAAGCCGAACTACGCCCAATACTATTTCGAGTATATGATGCAAGAAGTGACGAACGCGACGGGACAACCGGACCGCTTCCAGCAACCGGAATCGGTGCTCTCGCTCGGCAATGAGTTGTACGTCAAAGGGACGAAACCGAAAGATTTACAGCCGGATAAACTGGCCGCTCCGACCGGCGCATCGATTGACTATGATGTGCCAGGTGAGACAGGCACACTCTCGTGGTCGTATGACACACAAGGAGTACAAGCCGCTGGCTATCAAGGTCTTTCTTTCACCGTGACGGAGACACGTCCGGACGGTAGCGAACGTGTCGTCGGGACGACCGAAGACACGAGCATCGCCATCGCCGGTCTGGCGGAAGGGCAGACGACGTTCACGATTGTCGCCAACGCGACGAATGCGCTCGTCGGTGATCAACAATCGAGCCCACTTCAAACGTCTTACACGGTCGAACGAGGCGAAGAGCCTCCGGCCGAAGAGGAAGAAGAACCAGCCACGGAAGAGACGCCGCCTGAAGAGGAAGGCGAACCGACCGATGGCGAAAATACTGAGAACAACGGCAATAACGAGAATAATGAAAACAGCGAAAACAATGAGAATAACGGCAACGACACGAACACCGAAGACGAGAATACGGAACCACCGACCGAAGAAGAACCACCAGCCGATGAGACTGATGGGGAAGCGGATACGAATGGAGACGTCAGCCGTCAATCGACAGACTCGAATAGCCAGGGTAACGGCAACGGGAATGGCAACGGTGGTCGTGACTAAAACCGACTCACAGCAAACAGGGCGACATCAGCGCCCTGTTTTTCTGTTTCGTTTGCTATAATGAAAAGAAAGCGAATAGGATGGTGACACATGGTACAACTCTCACTGAAACGCAAGATGAAAGTGTTGTTTGTGATCGACCGACTGCAAGACGATGATTTAGGTATTCCGTTACACGGTATCAACGGCTTGAAAATGAGCCGATTGCTCGTCGAGGAGTCGATTCCGTTCGGACGTTTGATTGATGATCAAGCTGTGGCCGAGGCCAGTGGCCATCCTTATTTGAAACGAATCGGCGTCGAGACGATGTTCCTCGGCGACGAAACATTCTATCCAGAACTTCTGCGGGGCAAGCGTCAAGCGCTCGCGACGCATGAAGATTATCATAAAGCGGTGCAGCGTTACACGAAACACTTGCAAGCCGTTCATTCGAAATGTACGAAGCTACATACCATCGTCTTGTTCGGACGATCGACGCAACGGTTGTATGACGATGCGATCATTCGTCTCGAAGAAGAGAATGGACATGTCGCCGACGCCTTCAAAGAAATGGCTGTGCTGCGCTTACCTGCTGTCCATCGGCTCGTACGCGATGAACGAATCGGCGAAGTGAAAGCTATCGTGGAGCGACTCGCACCTTCGAAACCATAAAGAAGGTGAACCTCATGCGGAAAAAACGTTCCGTGGAAGAAATGATCCATACGCTCAAGACCGACCCGGTTTTTTCTCAAAACGTGACACATTGGCATACGGTCGAGGCGAAACCGGCTCGCTACGCACCGATTCCGTCGAGTGTGCCGCCAGATCTTGTCCGAGTGTTGCATAGCCGGGGAATTGAACAACTGTACACCCATCAAGCCGAAGCAATCGAGCAGACGTCGCGTGGGAACTCGACGGTCATCGTCACACCGACCGCATCCGGGAAGACGCTCTGCTACAATTTACCCGTCCTGTCGAAAATGATTGAACAACCGAACGCCCGGGCGCTCTATTTGTATCCGACGAAGGCGCTCGCGCAAGACCAAAACAGCGATTTGATGGAGATGGTCGAAGCGCTCGAGGGCGACTTGCGTTGCTTCACCTATGATGGTGACACGGCACCGGCAGCCCGAACGAAAGTACGGGACGCCGGCAATATCGTCATCACGAATCCAGATATGTTGCATTCCGGCATCTTGCCACATCATACGAAATGGATTCGCTTGTTCGAGAATTTAGAGTATATCGTCGTCGATGAGCTTCATACGTATCGCGGCGTGTTCGGTAGCCATGTCGCCAACGTCTTCCGCCGCCTGAAACGGATTTGCGCCTATTACGGGAGTCATCCGAAATGGATTATGACGTCGGCGACGATTGCCAACCCGGTCGAGCTGGCTGAACTGTTGACGGAAGAAGACGTCGTCCTCGTCGACAATAACGGGGCGCCACAAGGCAAGAAGCATTTGATTTTCTATAACCCGCCCGTCGTCAATGAAGCGCTCGGCATTCGCCGGAGCGCGACGCTCGAGACGAAGCGCATCGCCTCAAAATTGGTCGAGGCGGACATTCAAACAATCGTCTTCGCCCGCTCACGCGTCAGGGTCGAGGTGTTGTTGACGTATTTACAAGAATTGACGCGGCGCGAGCTCGGTCCAAAGTCGATTGTCGGGTACCGAGGCGGTTACTTGCCATCGGAGCGTCGCGAAATCGAGCGTCGGCTCCGTAACGGGGAGATTAAGGCCGTCGTCTCGACGAATGCGCTTGAACTCGGCGTCGATATCGGCCAATTGCAAGCGTGTGTGTTGAACGGCTATCCGGGAACGGTCGCCTCGATGTGGCAACAAGCCGGCCGGGCCGGACGCCGTCATTCCGAGGCGCTCGTCATCTTCGTCGCCTCATCGTCATCGCTCGACCAACTCGTCGTCGAACAGCCCGATTTGATTTTAGACCGGTCTCCGGAAGCGGCTCGTCTCGACCCGAACAATTTAATCATCCTCGTCGACCATATGAAATGTGCCGCCTTCGAACTGCCTTTCCAGAAAGAGGAGCGGTTCGGCACGGTCGAGACGGAAGAGATTCTCGATTTCTTGACGGACGCCCACATCTTGCATGAACGGGCCGATAAATATTATTGGATGACTGATGCGTTCCCGGCCCATGACATCTCGCTTCGGACGAGTGACCAAGAGAACGTCGTCATCGTCGATCAAACCGCGAAGAACCAAGTCATCGGTGAGATGGATACGTTCAGCGCGATGACGTTGCTCCACGACGAAGCCATCTATTTACATGGTGCCGAGCAGTATCAAGTCGAACGTCTCGACTTCGAAGAGAAGAAAGCGTACGTCCGACGCGTCGACGTCGACTACTATACGGACGCCAATTTGGCAGTCGAACTGAAAGTGTTGGAAGAGAACAAGACGACCGGCGTGAAGACGTTCGGGGAAGTGTCGGTCATCGCGATGGCGACCCTGTTCAAGAAAATCAAGTTCGGGACGCATGAGAATATCGGTTCCGGACCGATTCACTTGCCGGAGCGGGAACTTCATACGACCGCGACATGGTTCACGCTCGACGAACGGTTCGCCTATTCGGAAGCCGATATGGAAGACCAGCTCGAGGCGGTCAGCGATCTGTTGCGACGCCTAGCCCCGCTCTATTTGATGTGTGACACGCTCGACCTGTTCACGACGATTCAAATGAAAGCGACCCATACGAATAAACCGACCGTTTATTTATATGATCGTTATCCGGGCGGCATCGGGCTGAGCGAAGCACTTTATCGCGACGCCGATGAGGTCTTGGATGCGGCCATTCGAACGGTCGACGATTGTCCGTGCGAGAGCGGTTGTCCGCGCTGTGTCGGAATGATCGGCTACGGTGACTTTAAACAGCAGGTCGTCAGACAGTTGCAAGCATTGAAAGGAACGATATGAAAGCAAAACTATCACGACTCATTAAAACGAATGAACCGAAACAGGTGACCGTGACGCCGGACGACGTTGAACAGGCGAAGTGGCGCGAGCGCGGCGGAGAGATTTTGACGTTCGAACAAGAGTGGTGCGTCCGCTTGAAACAGATTTATCCACTCGATGAGACGTACCATGACTATACGTTCGGAGAGGCCAAAGCCTCGCTTGCGACATCGACCCACCCGTTCTTTCAAGTCGATGTCCCATCCGAGCAGGTATTGTTCATGGACACGGAGACGACCGGGCTTCGCGGCTCCGGCACCTCCATCTTTTTAATCGGCTTCGCGCGTTTCCAAGACGATCATCTGGAGATGATTCAATACGTCTTGCCGCACCCGGCGTTCGAGACGGCGTTCTATTATCACTTCTTGAATGACATCGGCGACGAGGTTCGGTTCGTGACGTATAACGGCAAGTCGTTCGACTGGCCCCAAATCAAAACGAGGCATACGTTCGTCCGTTCAAAAGTGAAGGCGCTCCCGGCTGTCGGCCACGTCGATTTGTTGCATGCCTCGCGTCGTCTACTGAAACCGACGCTTGAATCAGTCTCGCTCAAAGCGGTCGAAGCCCACTTCGGCCACGCCCGGACGGACGACATGCCCGGCTTTTTGGCGCCGATGCACTATTTCCAATACGTAAAGGAGCGGGAACCGGATATCATCCAGCCCGTCATCGAGCACCATCATGCCGACTGTTTGAGTCTCGTCTCGCTCTATAAACGGCTCTGTCATCTCGTCGAAGTCGACGAGACGCCGTTCGGCGAAGAGCGGGCCCACTGGTTGAACGATCTCGGCAATGCCGAGGCGGCGCTTCAAGAATATGAACGCCTTGAACGGCCGACGAAACGGGCCTTGATGCGTCAGGCGCTCCTGTTGAAACGGACCGGCCAGATGGAGCAGGCGCTGCCGCTGTTCGAACAGGTCGGCACGGTCGAGGCACTCGTCGAGTTGGCGAAATATGCCGAGCATCATCAAAAAGACATCAACCGGGCCATCACGTTCACCGAGCAGGCGATTGAGCTCGCGGAACGAAAAGAGACGGTGCTTCGACAGACCGCCTTGACCGAGATGCGGGCGCTCCGTCACCGGATGAGCCGGTTAGAAAGGAAGCGATCATGAAAGTTGTCGCCATCACCGGATATCGGCCACACGAGCTCGGCATCTTCAAAGCCGACCATCCCGGCATCGATATCATCAAGGAAGCTTACGAACGAAAAATCATGGAAGCAATCGAACTTGGGGCCGAATGGTTCATCTTTAGTGGGACGAACGGTTGTGAATTGTGGGCTGGAGAAGTATTGTTAGAGTTAAGAGAATCTTATCCAATCAAAATTGCCGTCTTTCCACCTTTTTTACAGATGGAAGAGAAGTACAAGCCGTTTGAACAAGAACTGTTCATCCGCATGCAGCTCGAGGCTGACTTTTTTGAACCGCTGACCCAACGTCCTTATGAGGATCCGAGCCAATTGCGCGCAAAAACCGCCTTCTTTTTGGACAAAGCAGCAGGATTAATCACGCTGTATGACGAAGAGACGGGGGGAAGCCCTCGTTTTCTCGTCGAAGGGGCTAAACGAAAACACCAGATGGAGTTATTCTTGATTACACCGGAAGAGTTACGTGTAATCGAAGAAGAAAAACAATGGGAACAACATTGGGAGTGAAAATCATGCAGACCGAACTAACAGCTGAAGCCATTTATAAACAAGAATTCAAGACCGCCCTTCGTGGCTACTCGCAAGAAGAAGTCGACCAGTTTTTGGACGTCGTCATCCGCGATTACGAGAAGATGACGAAAGAAATCGAACGGTTGCGCCAAGAGAACGAGTCGCTCCGTCGCGGTTCGAACGAACAAGCGGCAGACCCGGTCAAACCGGCCCAGCCTGTCGCGTCGAACTATGACATGTTGCGTCGCATCTCAAATCTAGAAAAGGCCGTCTTCGGAAAACAGGTCGGTCCAAGCGAATAAAGGGAGGAGGCGGAGAAGATGTTACAAGTATTGACGGCCGTCAAAAAAGAACCTGAGAAACGACAGACGAAAGGCTTGTTCCGTACGAAAGAAGAAGTCATCGCACCACCGAAATCATACACGGACGAGATCGTCGAGATCATTCGTCACACGTGTCGCTTTGATTGGATGATGATTGAACACGTCCAGCTCGGCGAAGATGTGCTCGATTATGTATTGGTCGGACCGAAAGGCGTCTTTTTAGTCCGCATCAATCGGACGACGTCGGCCGTCCATATGACGAACCGGGATTGTCGTCTCGAAACGCCGCTCGGCTGGAAAAACATCTATCCGCATCCAATCGAAGAATTAGAGCGGATGACGAAACAAGTCCGAAGCGCCCTGAAAAAAGAATGCGGGCAAGCGATCCCTGTCTCGTCATTCCTCATTTTCCCTGAGGCGGAACGGCTCAAAGTCGAACGGGTCAAAGCGAATTGTGCGGATACGTTCGATGTCGTCGACGCCGTCATCACGAAAACGAAGCTCGACTTGTTATCGGAAGCGACCGTCAAACAAGTCGCCTATTACTGTGTCGAACGCCAAATACATAAATAAAAATGGCGCTGAAGAGTCAGCGCCATTTTTATTTCAACAACTGTCGCGCCTGCTGTTCATCTTTCCGATGGACGAACAAGGCGACCCGGTCATCCAAGTTTTTCGCGAGCGGGCGGAATAGGCGTCCGGTCGGCAACCCGTGCTCGACACGGCAAGTGATCCCTCGTTCCGTCAAGTACGTGTAGTCGTCGAGGAGCGCCTCGCCTTGTTTGCCGAACGCCTCACCGAAGCGGACCCACTGCAGGTTGCGGACGGCGCGGACTGAGACGAGCACGACGAATGTGATGCCTAAGACGATAATTAAAATAGTTTCCAAATTCAAAGCGTTCAACCCCTTCTTTACATAATTTTAAGGGCGCAACCGCTTGAAAGCAACAACGATAGACCGGTATACTCAAAAGAAAGTGAGGGATGACTATGAAAACAACGATTCAATCGCGTCGCGAAGCGGTGACGCTGTTAGAAGACAAGCACGTGCTCTACATCCGGATTCATAACGGGCAGACCGGGATGATCAAGCAAACTGAGGACGGTATCATCATCGCAATCCCGAATGAAGAGACGGACAAAGTTGATTTTCGTAAGTTGGAGGACATCGAAGCATTCGAGACATTTTACGACTTGACACTGTCGAAACCGGGGACGCTCTATTATAATCAATCGTAAACAAAAGCTCCGCTCATCATGAGCGGAGCTTTTGTCATGGGGACGGCAACCAAGCTGCCATCGTTTCTTGCAGCGCGTCCGGTCGGAGATGCCGCTGTTTGTGGAGCAGATACCCGTCGGGGCGGATGACAAGAACACCGCGTTTCATGAATAACGACTTCGCGAGCTCGTTGCCTTGATCGAAGAAGGGACGGCTCGTCTTCGATAGCGTGATGATTTGGAAGAATGCTTGATGCTCGTTCAAATACGTATAGAGAGCGCTCGCGTCTCGTTTATCATCGTCGAGCACAAGCACTTGGAACCGTCCGTCGGCGACTTCTGAAATCTTGGTACGGAGACCATCATCCGTCCGGATAATCTCGATTTCCGGAAAAATTTTGCCCTCGGTAACGCGTAAGAACGGGACGCGGGAATGTCCGGGATACGACAAGTGTAGCTGGGCAATCCGTTCTGTGATTTTTTGATTGATGAGATTGACACGCGTGAAGACGTCGGCGCCGAGCGCTTGGAACGGTAACAGGACCGGGAGCGTCGTCTGTAACACTTCGGTCGCGATGTTTGTTGTCTGAAGCACGTTGCGTGCCACATGCTCGCGCTCATCGCGATAAGACGCGACGACGCGGTAAGGGGCACCTGCCTTCAAATGAAGCCACAGCTTCCAACCGAGGTTGAACGAGTCGGCGATGCCGGTATTCATGCCTTGTCCGCCGACGGGTGAATTGATATGGGCGGCGTCTCCCATGAGGATGACGCGATTGTGAATGAACGAGTCGACCATGCGGTTATGGACCCGGAACAAGGAGAACCATTCGACCTCATCGATTTCGACATCCATGTGACTGCGCTGTTCGATCAATTCACGTAGTTCCGCCTCACTGAACGATTCGTTGCTCGCGAGATTACCGGTGATGCGAATTGTGTCGTCCGTGAGCGGAAATACTTCTAAAACACCACGGTCCGAAAAGAAGATATGGACTTCTTCGCGCGAGATATTCCATTTGGCTTTCATGTCGGCGAGCACCCACGATTCCTTGAATGATTTTCCGCTGAACGGCAGAGCGAGCATGCGTCGAATCGAGCTGTTCGCCCCGTCGGCTGCCACGACATACTTGGCCTCGATTGTCCGGTTCGAGTCCGACTGCAGATGTGCGAGCACACGGGACGGATAGTGTGTCAGTGAGACGAGCGATTCACCGCGCTGGACGTAATGCCCGTGCTCGTTCAACGCTGCTTCGAGAATCGCTTCGGTCTCGTTTTGACGGAGCAACGTCACGAACGGGTAGGGCGTGACGAGACGAGAGAACTCGAGCTTGGCCGTCCATTGCCCTGAGAAGTATAGATTTCCTTTCTCGATTGTCCGCGCCCGGCCGAGCACTTCTTTGGCGACATCGAGCCGAGAGAAGACTTCAATCGTCCGAGGTTGAATTCCGATGGCGCGTGAATTGTTCGACGGTGTCGTCTTGCGATCGATGATTTCAAATGAAATTCCATATCTGGCCAACGTCAGCGCGAGCGTGAGTCCGGTTGGGCCCGCCCCGACAATCAATACATCAACTTGTTTGTCCACCACATCTACCATCTCCTATCATTAATAATGATATTTCCGACATTTGATGCGTTTAAACGAGGAGACAATGGTGGAAGTGTAGAAACAAAGAGAATGAGGTGGATAGAATGAAACAATCGTGGATTACGGAACAACAATTACGTGACAGTTTCTCGATGGAGGAAAACTATGAACAGACAGCTGCCGTGATGATTCCTTTGACCGAGATCGAAGGGGCGTGGCACGTCATCTTTGAAGTGCGCGCCCATACGATGCGTCGCCAACCCGGAGAAATATCCTTCCCGGGCGGTCGTCTCGATCCGGGCGAGACACCGGTCGAGGCGGCTGTTCGTGAGACGGGCGAGGAACTGTTGCTCGCTGAATCGGACATTGAAGTGATTGGACGCTTGCAACCGCTCGCGACGCCGCATCGACAACTGATTTACCCGTTTGTCGGAGTGATACCGTTACTCCCAGACGTCCGGCAAACCGATGAAGTCGACCATTTGTTCTCGATCCCGGTCGAAACGTTGTTGTTGCTCGACCCGTTTCATGGCGAGATGGAATGGACGATGAATCCAGATCGAAATATTCCGTTTGACAGGATGGCGAATGCTAAAGCGTACGAAAAACGGGTAATTAAAATGAAAGAACCTTTTTACGAACATGAAGACTACATTATTTGGGGATTGACTGGAAAAATTTTGACGCAATTTATTAAACGACTTAAAGAAAACGTATTCAAACCGATATAATTTCGTTATAATGATAGAAACAAATTTAAGATTGGAAGTGACTGGTTATGACTGTAGAATTCGTAGTGGGTGATATCGTCAAATCAACTCGTGAAGGATGGGTCGCAGAAGTGACTGCCGTATTGACAAATACGGTTATTGGGGACGTTTCCATCATGGAAGAATTTCAACAGCTTGGTCTCGAATTTGAGAAACAAGTGTTATTGAAAAAAGATTTAGAATTGATCGAACGCGCCAGCTGACCTTTTAAGCGAAAGGGATGATTCAGGTGTCCATTGACAAAAAAGTTCGTGAATGGGAAGAGGCCGGTTTGCTTGATGAAGTGACCGGTCAGCGCTTGGTCGAGTACGAACATAAGAAGTTGGCGGTCGGTGACAAACGTGAGCACAAACCGCCTATTCTTGTGATAATCGGATCGATTTTGCTTGCGCTCAGTCTATTCAGTTTTGTCGCGGCCAATTGGCAAGCGATTCCTGACCTTGTGAAAGTCGCCATTTTCCTCGTGTTCATGATCGGGATGTATGTGACCGCCGAACGCCTACAAGTGAAGGCGTCTCGCTACGTCACGTTATTTCGTCTATTGGGCGTCGCCTTCTTTGTTGCCACGATGATTGTCATCTTCTCGACGTATAATCTTTCCTCGCAAATTCCGTTCTTATTCTGGCTATTCCTTGCCGTCGCCGTCATGCACATACTGATATACAAACATCCGATTTTTACGTTCTTGGCCGCACTCGCAGCCTTTTTGGCCATCACGAATAGCTTTCAAGGGATTGGTATCACATTGATCGTGTTCGGATTGGTGGTGACGTGGGTCTGGTTCCATTATGGGGACAACGAACTCGACCGCATCTTCGCCTGGTTTGGTTTCTATGGACTATTGATCGCAATCGGTCAATACGCCGACTATGAAGGTCGGTTTTGGCCGCTATGGGCACTTGCCGCGCTGCACGTCCTGTTTCTCATTTATCGGGAGCGAACCCAATGGAATTATCTTTACCTCTTCGTCGCGGCAGTCTTGTCGATCGGGTACTTGATTAATGCGACGGAAGGCTGGTTGTCGCAACGCATGCCGTCGGTCATTGAGGCGACGATTTTATCGGTCGCCCTCGTCGCTGTCTATTTGTTGCACCGACGTCCAGAATTGATATGGGTTAGCCTGCTCGCTGTCATCCCATTCGCATTGTTTGAGGATTCGGGAATTTTGCTGGCCATCCTGCTTGAAGTGGTTGCACTTGCCTATCTTGTCTATCAAGACCACAATCGTCAACCAATCGTGCTCGCTTTCATCTATTTCTTGTTCGTTCAAATGACGATTTATTTCATCTACGTTTGGGATAAACTCGATATTTCGCTCTTCTTCCTCATCGGAGCATTGATCGTCTTCGCATTGTCGCTCGCCTTATGGTGGCGCAGCCGTAGTCGTACGAGAGGGGATGCACAGACATGAAACGATTGATACCTTGGTTAGTGCCGATTGTGCAAGTGTTGATTGCCGTCGGATTTATACTGCTCGTCTATGCCGTCTCCTGGTTCGGGGACACGTATACGTTCAAAGCAAGCTCTTACGAACCGTACGACCCGTTCTTCGGTGATTTTGTGTACTTGGAATATGACTCGTTCGAAGGTAGACAAGATGTTGAAACAGGGACGGTATACGTCTCGTTCAAAACTGGGGATGACGGGTATGCGACCATTGACCGGGTTAGTTCACGGCCTTTCTTCGGGGGCACTCGAGCCAACTATTACGACCGACAAGTGTATATTGATGACATGAGTTCGTATCGGGTCGCTGAGGAAGAATCGTCTGCGATTGAAGGGGCGAAGGCGTTCGAAGTGGACGTCGACGTGGCACCATGGGGAATGGTGCGACCTCACGATTTGCGCTCGATAGATGCTGAAACAGAATGACAAACAGATTACAGATTTGTTACACATCACGTTGTAACGAATCTGTAATTTTTTTATGAGAACGCTTGGTAGAGGTAGGTTCATCGTAAATGTTACAGATTGTAACCAACCTTAAGCCCATATGTCAGGAATATTTCACTTCATCAAAATCCCTTCTCGAGGTCGCGCGGGCATGGTAAATTTACACCTGTTCGTTAGAAGACGAGAAAGGTGCTGACCTATTAATAATGCATTCCTTAAAATATATGATAACTGTCCTCATGATTGCTGCTGGGTCGTTTGCGTTTGCTGCGACAGCTGATGCCGCTCAAATCGGAATTGGGACAGAACAAAAAATTGTCCAAAACCCACTTGAATTGGAACGGAAGGCGATCGAGCAAGAACGCCAACAACAGATTGCCCGAGAAAAGAGACTTGCCGAACAAAAACGCATCGCCGAAGAAAAACGTGTCGCTGAAGCTAAACGAATCGCTGAAGAAAAACGGGTAGCCGAAGAGAAAGCCGAGCGGGAGCAGGCAGAGCGTGAAGCGTTGGCCGAAGAAAAACGTGCCGCTGCCGAGCAGGCACGACAAGAAGAAGCGAAACGCCAAGCTGTAGCTGTGAAAAAACAATCGTCGACAGCGACCGCATCGCCAGTCTCGACGACAGGACGTTCTATTCAAGCCGAATCGACGGCGTACACGAACGATGCAGCTGATAACGGCTCATACGGAGGTCGCGTCTTGACGGCGACCGGACATGATGTCACGGATTCGATTTACTATAATGGCATGCGCATCATCGCTGTCGATCCAGCCGTTATCCCACTCGGAACGGTCGTTCAAATCGAAGGTGTCGGTCAAGCGATCGCTTTAGATACCGGTGGACGCATCAAAGGAAACATCGTTGACTTGCTTGTCGATACTAAAAGTGAGGCCATCAACTGGGGCCGTCGCCACATTACAATCACACTTCCATAACACCAGGTTCTCCTTCGGGAGGACCTTTTTTTGAGTCTTCTTTCCTGATTCTGCCTGCCGGAAGTAGTGACACGTACCGAATCAGCACGTCCAATTGTTTAACAAACGTTGGAAACGGGCAAACTAATATTTGACTTTCATGAAACAGTTACGAGCCGAGGAGGGGTAGAGTTGATAGAATTTCAAAATGTATCCAAGCGCTACGAAGACGGGACGCTAGCCGTTAAAGACTTGGATTTGACAGTCCGTAAAGGAGAGATTTTTGTCTTGATCGGGCCATCGGGGTGCGGGAAGACGACGACGATGAAGATGGTGAATCGACTGATTGACCATACAGATGGAAAAATCCTCATCGACGGAAAAGAGATTTATCAATTCGATATTTATGAGTTGCGACGCAACATCGGCTATGTGCTTCAACAAATTGCCTTATTCCCTCATTTAACAGTGGAAGAAAATATTTCTGTCGTTCCTGAATTATTGAAATGGCCAAAACAAAAGACGAAAGAGCGTGTGACCGAACTCATGAAGATTGCTGGATTGGACCCGGTCCTGCGCGCGAAAAAACCAACGGAACTATCAGGCGGCCAGCAACAACGCGTCGGCGTGCTAAGGGCACTTGCAGCCGACCCGGAAGTCATTTTGATGGATGAACCGTTCTCGGCACTCGACCCGATTAGCCGTGGTCAACTTCAGGACGACATCAAACGCTTGAACGATGAGCTCGGGAAGACGATTCTATTCGTGACCCATGACATGCAAGAAGCGATGAAACTCGGAGACCGGATCGCTTTGATGCGTGACGGCGAATTGGTCGTCATCGGTACTCCGGATGAAATCAGAGCGAGCACGGACCCGTTCGTCCTCGACTTTACACAACGCGGAAGAGGTGAAGTGGATGCTTGAGACATTTCAAAATCGGCGGGGCGAACTCGTCGAAGCGCTGATTGAGCACTTACAGCTATCCGTCGTTTCACTGTTGATTGCCGTCTTAATCGCCGTTCCGCTCGGGATTTGGTTGACGCGCCGCAAGAAAGTGGCCGAGACCGCAATCGGCGTCACCGCCATTATTCAAACGATTCCTTCATTGGCGCTCCTCGGTCTCATGATTCCGCTCGTCGGAATCGGTGCCTTACCGGCAACAATCGCCCTCGTGTTATATGCGTTGCTCCCGATATTGCGAAATACGTTCACAGGGCTGAACGAAGTCGACAAATCGCTCATCGAAGCGGCCCGGGCTTGTGGGATGAAACCGAACCAAAGCTTGATGAAAGTCGAGCTCCCGCTCGCACTTCCGGTCATCATGGCCGGGATTCGAACGGCGATGGTATTAATTGTCGGAACGGCGACGCTCGCCGCCCTCGTCGGCGCAGGTGGGCTCGGGACGTTAATCCTGCTCGGAATCAACCGGAACGACAACTATTTGATTCTGCTCGGGGCAATCCCAGCCGCCATCCTTGCCTTGTTGTTCGATTTCTTACTTCGCCAAATGGAAGGCGCGACGGCAACCCGCAACAAGACGAAATTGATTGCAGTCTCGACCGTGTTGGCGCTCATCGTCGCGGCCCCGCTCGCTTTCGGTCGAACACAACAGACCGATCTCGTCATCGCCGGGAAACTTGGGCCAGAGCCTGAGATTTTAATGAACATGTATAAACTATTGATTGAAGATCAGACCGATTTGTCCGTATCTGTCCGCCCGAACTTCGGAGAGACGACGTTCGTCTGGGGTGCACTGCAATCCGGAGATGTCGACATCTATCCGGAGTTCACGGGAACGGTGCTCGCCAGTCTCGTAAAAGAGACACCGAACTCGAACGATGCCCGTGAAGTGTATGAACAGGCTCGAGACGCGCTCGCCGATGACGGCTATGCGTTGCTTGAACCGATGCAGTTCAACAACACATACGCCATCGCGATCCCACGCGACTATGCCGAGCAAGAAGACATCACCGCCATCTCGGATTTACGAAACGTTCAATCGGATATTAAGGCCGGATTCACGCTCGAGTTCACAGACCGTGAAGACGGTTACCCGGGACTGCAACAAGCGTATGGTCTCGATTTCCCGTCGGTCGTCTCGATGGAACAAAAGTTGCGCTATCGTGCCATCGCACGTGGAGACGTCAACCTCGTCGATGCGTATGCGACCGACCCGGATATCGCCGAGAACGAATTGCTTGTCCTCGAGGACGACCAACAGTTCTTCCCACCTTACCAAGGAGCTCCGTTAGTGAAACAAGAGACGCTCGATGAACATCCGGAAATCGAGGATGCCCTCAACCAATTGGGTGGTAAAATTACTGACGAAGAGATGTCTGAATTGAACCGTCGCGTCGCGTACGGGAATGAACGGGCGTACGACGTCGCGAAGGACTTCTTGGAGCAGGCTGGTCTGTTATGAGAGCATTGATTATCTCCAATCCCACGTCTGGCGGGAACGAGACGATGCTCGGTGAGGTCGTCGGGACGATTGAATCGTTATACGATGAGATTTTGATTCGGAAGACGCTCGCGCAAGGAGACGCCGGTCGCTTCGCCGAAGAGAGCGGGGCTTACGAGCACTTGATTGTCATCGGCGGGGACGGGACGCTTCATGAGGTCGTCAATGGCTTGATGAAGCTTCCGCGAGATGAACGGCCGACAATCGGTCTGATTCCGGCCGGCACGTGTAATGATTTCGCCCGTGCCCTTGCGCTACCGGTCGAACCAATCGAGGCGGCCCGTTTGTTCAAGATGAGTTACGCACAATCGGTCGATGTGATGCGAGTCAACGAACGGTACGGGCTCAACTTCATCGGGGTCGGCCTGATCGCGGACGCGTCGAGACAAATCGATCCGCTCCAAAAAGAATCACTCGGGTCGATTGGTTACTTTTTAGCGACGATCCGGCAGTTTCGTGAACTCGATCCGTTCGATGTTCGCATCGAACACGGTGGGGAAGTCGTCCACGATGGACCAGTCAGCTTCCTATATGTAGGGAACGGGGCTTATCTCGGGACGGTACCGACGAAACTCCCGACCCAGTCGTTCACGGACGGACTCGTCGAGGTCGTCCATAGTTCCGCCATCGGCTTCCCGATGATTCGTCAATTGTTGACCCAACAGCTCGGACTCGAACAGTCGTCTCCGGAATGGGTGCATCTACAGATGTCTCAACTGACCGTCCATTTAAATGAATCTCAAATCATCGACGTCGATGGGGAGCACTTCGAGGCGGAACGGCTGGACGTCGATGTCCTGCCAAGAGAGTTGTCATTTCTCGTCCCGTCACACTAAAAATCGATAAAAATTGCTGACAGAGAAAAGAATTCAGACTTTTCTCTGTTTTTAGTTGTTCTCATTTCTGAACCGTGTTAGTATTTCACTATTATTATGAAAAAAGATATGAAAACAGGAAGTAGGGATGGTAATGGCGCAAAATTCGTTCGCCTCAAAAATTGGATTCATCTTAGCGGCCGCAGGGTCTGCGATTGGTCTCGGTGCAATCTGGAAATTTCCGTATGTCACCGGCACAAGTGGAGGCGGCGCCTTTTTGCTCATGTTTTTAGCGTTCACGCTCTTACTCGGGTTACCGTTATTGATTGGTGAATTCATCGTCGGACGCTCGACACAAAAGACGGCACTGCTCGCCTTTAAAAAATTAGGGCACAGTCGTTGGACATTCGTCGGTTACCTGGGCGTCATCGCATGTTTCTTATTGCTCTCATTCTACAGTGTCATAGGTGGTTGGGTCTTGATATACATCGGGCTCGGACTGAGCGGGACGTTGAACGGACGTTCGCCTGATGAGTTCGGTGCCGTGTTCGGAGATGTCGTCTCGTCACCAGGCATCGCCGTGTTCGGTCAGTTCTTGTTCTTATTGATTACGCTCTTGATTGTCTTAAAAGGTGTCGAGGCTGGCATCGAGCGCATGAGCAAGATTTTAATGCCGCTCTTGTTCGTCAGTTTCATCGTGCTCGTCATCCGTTCGTTGACGCTTGACGGAGCGATGGAAGGGGTTCGCTTCTTCTTGCAACCTGACTTCTCTGCCTTGACCGGTGAATCGGTTTTGTTCGCCCTCGGTCAAGCGTTCTTCTCGCTATCGCTCGGTGTCGCGGCCATGTTGACGTACGCGTCGTACATTCAGACGAAAGGGACGCTCAATCGTTCAGCGAACATGATCGTTCTATTGAATATCGCTGTCTCGCTATTGGCAGGACTTGCGATTTTCCCGGCCGTCTTTGCTTCGGGTCTTGACCCAGCAGAAGGACCAGCACTGCTCTTCGTCGTCTTACCAGCGGTGTTCAACCAAGTACCGCTCGGAGGATTCTTTATGGTGTTGTTCTTCCTCTTGTTCACGTTTGCCTCGATTACATCGTCGATTGCGATGCTCGAAGTCGTCGTCGCCGGTGTGACAGACAAGTTGAACGAGAAGAAACACACAATCTCGAAGCGCAACGTTACCCTGTTGTCAGCGGCTATCGTCTTCGCAGTCGGAATTCCATCTGCGCTTTCATTTGGTGTCATGAGCGAGATGCAGTTCTTGGGCGGTCGTACGTTCTTTGATTCGATGGATTACATCGTCAGTTACATCTTGATGCCGGTCGGTGCACTCTTGACATCGATTTTCGTCGGATATGTCGTCGATCAACGCATTCTGAAAGAAGAGATTCAAACGTCAGACATCGGTGTAAAGTTGTACCCGATTTGGCACTTCTTGATCCGTTACGTCATTCCGGTGACGGTCGCCGTTGTCATGGTGACGACGTGGGTCAGATTATAACGTTTGCAACCTCCTGATTCGTCGAATCAGGAGGTTTTTGTACTACCATTTTTCGTTCTTGCGACCGAGGGAGTGAACGGGAGCGTTATGCTAAGCTTAGAAAGATGACGAAACTTTTTTTGAAGGGTCACGTAAGGTACAATAGAAGTATCATGAGACGAGGTGAAACGGATGAAAACATGGATGAAATGGGCCCTGACTGGGGCGATCCTATATTTTGCCATAAGCGTTTTTGATTTCTCTTGGTTGTTTATCATCGTCGGGGCGCTCGTATTGAACGAAGTGTGGTCGAACAATAAACGGCGGAAGCGGGCACCCGCGCCTGTTGCCAAACGGGCCAAGAAGAAACTATTGCTCGATGAAGACGAACCGTTCGTCGGTTCGCGCATTCTGAAACCACTCGAAGAAGCGGCGCCGGTGCGTCAATTCGAAGCGACAGATGATTTGGAGCTGCAATTTCTGCAGCGGACGATTGAACAAGGCTATGAAAAGTTACAACAAATCGACCGCGTCTTGCCTGAAATTAAAGACATCGAGGTGCGGCGTGAGATGAAGGCGGTCTCGAAAGAAGCACACGAACTGTTCGCTGAGCTGTTCGAGAACCCTCAAGATGCGAAGCACGTGCGTGACTTGTTCACGTTCTACTTGGACTCGCTCGTGTCAGTCGTATTGAAATTTAAAGAACTAGAAGGAAAACGCGTCGTCATTCAAGAAGAGACACGTGAACAGTTGATAACCAATATGCGGCTTATCGTCGACAAGTTCAAACAACAGCGCAGTCGTCTCCTCGAAGATGACGCGGTCGATTTTGAACGAGAGTTGATCATGATGGAGAGAGTATTGGCCGATCAACCAGAAGGGAGAAAAAAGCATGACTTCATCGAATGAAACGAACTGGCAGTCATGGCCAGAAGAAGAACTCACTTCCCAAACGAAAACGAAGACGGAAACCGACGCAATCTCAGACCCGTCCGTTGACTGGTCATCAATGACCGATAAACATGAGGTGCCGGCGATTCAAGTAAATGCTGACGTCCCACAAGCGCACCGGGAACGGATCACGCGCATCGCGGAGTCAATCGATATTAAAAAGACAGATTCCGTCATGCTATTCGGTTCGAACGTACAACGTGAACTATCACAATTCTCGGACCAAATCTTGACCGAGGTCCGGATGAAAGATGGCGGAGACGCCGGCAAGCTATTGTCCGACTTGATGCAGAACGTGCGCAAGATGGACCCGGACATGTTGCAACCGGAGAAGAAGAGCTTCATGGACAACCTTCCGCTCATCGGCCGGGCCAAGAAGAAAGCCGAGAACTATAAGTTGCAGTTTGAAAAAATGAGCGTCTATTTAGAAGAGGTCATCCATAATCTAGACCGGGCCAAATTCGGCTTGATGAAAGATATCACGATGCTCGATCAAATGTACGATAAGAACAAACGCTACTTCGAAGAACTCAACGTCTATATCGCCGCCGGCGAGACGAAACTCGACCACGTGCGGAGCTATGAGATTGCCCCGCTTCGTCAAGAAGTCGAGATGTCGAAAGACCAGGTCAAACTGCAACAGTTGAACGATATGATTCAACTCGCGGACCGGTTCGAGAAAAAGTTGCATGATTTGAAACTGAGCCGGACGATCAGCCTGCAGATGGCCCCACAAATCCGGGTCATCCAGCAGAACAACCAGATTCTAGCCGAAAAAATCGAGTCGGCAGTCGTCAATACGATTCCGCTCTGGAAAAACCAAGTCGTGCTCGCGCTCAGCTTGACGCGTCAAAAGACGGCGCTCCGGATGCAGCAAGACGTGACGAAGACGACGAACACGTTGCTCGAGCAGAACTCGAAGATGTTGAAAGATTCGTCAATCGAGATTGCCACAGAGAACGAGAAAGGCATCGTCTCGGTCGAGTCGCTCAAAGTGGCGCACGAGAACTTGCTCTCGACGCTCGATGAGACGCTCCGGATTCAACAAGAGGGACGTCAGAAGCGTCGTGAGGCGGAACGTGAACTCGATCGGATGGAGCACGAGTTGAAAGAAAAAGTCATCGAGATTGCTTCGAAAAACAAAGAGTTGCCAAAAGAGACTGGATATTGAACGGGGAAAGTCTGAGCATTCAGACTTTCCTTTTCTTCGAGGAGGATCAACAATGGATAAACAACACCTATGGGACGAGACGTGGTTACAGTTTGCCGATATGATGGCGGTACGTCATTCGAAGTGTGCCTCTAAAAGTGTCGCTTGCGTCATCGTCAAAGATGAGAAGCCGATTTCGATTGGCTTGAACGGCACGCCGCCGGGGCATACGAACTGTAATGAAATCTTCTTAAAGCGGGATGACGGATTTTATAAGCGTGCTGAGTATGTATCCGCGAATGCGGTCGACTTGCTCGAAACGCCGGTCTCGTTCATTCATGACGGTGTGACCTATATCAAATGCTCGGACCCGTACGATCATCACAATTGGTCGAAACAGCATGAGATTCATGCTGAAATCAACGCGATCGGAAAGCTCGCCGCCGATTCGACGAACGCATTCGGGGCGACGGCTTATGTGACCCATTCGCCGTGCCACGCCTGCTCGCTCGCCTTGATTGCCTCCCGCGTCGCTCGTGTCGTCTATGCGGTCGGTTATGAACATGGCGACGGTCTCGATTTAATGCGCGAGAGCGGAATTGACGTGGTACATATGCCACTTGAAAAAAGTTTTAAAAACACATTGTAAACGTTTACATTCGGTGTTATATTATTAATGTACTGCCAATGGTGTTTTACTCTTCCATTATTTGTCTCTCCTCGGAGGGACCTTTTTTTATGTTCACAACTAGGTGAGACAAAAATTCCACAAAATGTTCAACATTTCACAAACTTTTAGTGTGTTCCTCTCTTATAATGAAAGTAGATTAACGAGAGGGGAAATGTTACATGGAAAAACAAGTTCGTTTCACTGATGGTGCCTATGATGTGGAAGCGTTGATCACACTCGAAGAGGTGTGGGAAGATAAGTTCGCGATTGGAACGCATAAAGAGTTGGCGGTCAAAGCACTAAAGATTAATGGCAACGATATTTCAGAAATGAAGCACGTCCGCGCGCTACTCCGTTACTATCCGACGCTCGGTGTATCAGGTATCTTGCTCGCGCTCGATGATGCGGCAGCCGAAATCGTTCGTATGTCGGGCGACAAGGATCCTGCACTTCAGTTCGTCGAACTCGTGGCGTTACAGATGGACGAGGCGTCTACGGAGGAATTAAAAGGTTTATACGCTGAAATGGCGGTCTAAATAACAAAGGATGACAACTCCGTCATCCTTTTTTCATTTTTAGGTTGCATTGCCGAATCAGTATGGTATTATTGTCAATAGATGAAGAAATGGAACGCCATATCGTTATCGACAACCAAAAATGGGGATCTAGATAGCTAGATCGCTGTGAAAAAGCCACGTTCATAGGAACGTGGCTTTTTTTTGTATTGTTTCGAACCCAGCGCCCACGTCTTTGGCGATATGGGCGTCCGATCCGAGCACGAACGGGATTCCGAGTCTGGACGCCTCAGATGCGACGTCGATGGCATACGGCTGTCCGCATTCAGGCTTGCGCAGTCCGGCCGTATTGAGGTCGAGACCGAAACCGCGAGCGGCCATCGTCTGGAGCAGGCGCGACTGTTCGGCCAGGACGTTTGAGCGGTCCCATACATACTTGGTCTGATATTTGATTGGTAAATCGATATGCCCGATGCGGTCCACTTTCAGGCGTTCCCAAGGGAATGCGAGGCCGGCAGCGAGCGCCGAATAGTATTGTTTCATCACAGCCTCGAACGAACCGACACGTTCGACGAGGATATGAAACGTCTCGAGCGAGAAGTCGACAGGCAGGAGCTCACCGTCGACGAGTAGAAAGTGTTGAGACAAGATCGTTTCATCTAATACGTCGGCAAAGGGCTCGAGCAACGCCAACGTCTCAGCCTCATAGCCGGGCAAGTAGTCGATCTCTAAGCCGAGGCGAAGATCGAGTTCGGGATACTTCCGTTTTAACGACTGCACGGCCTCGATATAATCCGGAAGCAACTCAAACGCCATCGCCGAGTCTTTGTCTGGCGTCGGATCTTGAAACCGGGCCGGGAGCGGAGCGTGTTCGGTGAACGTGAGCGTCTTGATACCACGGGCTAACGCCTGCTCGACGTACGCCTGGAGCGGGTCTGTCGAGCCATGTGGGCAAAATGGGGTGTGAAGGTGACCATCACGGGTAAAGTCAATCATCAAGCGACATTCCTTTCGAGTTCGCCGGTTGACAGCACCGGCTTGGTTTGATAAATTTAACACAATACTTTAGTTTGGTAAAGTGATAATAAGATAAAGGGTGATATCGATGATTTGGTTCAATACAAAAGGATCCATCCCGGAAGGATGGCACGAATTGCAAGGGGAGGACGTTCTGCGTCCGAAGCAGTGGATGTTATCATTTCTCGAACGAGCCGAATCGAACGGCTACAGCGTGATCGAACCGCCACTCGTAGAATATTATTCGCACTATCAAGACTTGGCCTTGTTCGATGAGTCGGCCTATTATCGTCTGTTCGGAAATGACGGAGAGTTGCTCGTCATGCGTCCAGACTATACGTTACAAATCGCACGGAAACTCGCGGACGGTCATGAGCCGATGCGTGTCGCATATGCCGGTGCCGTCTACCGGCGTACCCCGAAGCATTCGGGACAGCCGCATGAACGTCAACAGCTCGGTCTCGAATGGATTGACGGGGACGCTCCTGATATGGAGTTGATTGCCTCGTTCCTCAGTATGACCGAGCGTGTCCTGCCACAAGACGGACTCCGGATTCAAGTCGGATCAGCAGCCTTGGTCGCCGCCGTGGCCGACGAAGCCGGTATCCCTGAGCGGACGCTCCGCCAATATTTGGCGCTTCGCAATTTGGAGTCACTCCGGGAACTCGCCGATACGTATCAATACCCGTTAATCGCGAAATTACCGTTCTTGATTGGCGACTCGGCACTTGGTGAGTTACGTGAAGTCGCCGAGCCGGGCTTGACGGCAGCAATCGATGAAGTCGAGCGGGCGGTCGAACATTTACGGTCCATCGGTTTGAACGTATCATACGACTTCGGACAGACCGGTGATTTTGATTATTATTCAGGATTGACGGTGACAGGCAGCATCGACGGACGACGCGTCCTCTCGGGTGGTCGTTATGATTCATTATACGGACATTTCGGCCAATCTCGTCGGGCGTTCGGACTGTCTCTTGATTTAGAACAGTTAGGTGAGGTGATTTTATGAAAGTAGCCATCGCAAAAGGACGCATTGAAAAAGCGGCCCGAGACTATTTCGAACAAGTCGGACTTACCGTTTGGCCTGAAAAGCGCGGCCGCGAACTGACGGTCGAAGTCGACGGGCATGAGTTCATCTTCGTCAAAGGGGATGACGTCTACAAATATGTCATGCACGGCGCCGCTGATGTCGGCGTCGTCGGAGGAGACATCTTGCGAGAGAAAACGCCGGGCGTCCTTGAAGTCGTCGACTTGCCGTTCGGCCGTTGCCGCATGGCGGTCTGCGGACCGAAAGAACGGAAGAATGGAACGAAAAAATTGAAAGTCGCGAGCAAATATCCGAATATCGCCATCTCTCACTTCGCCTCGAAACGACAGAACGTCGAAGTGATTGCATTGAACGGATCGGTCGAACTCGCACCGCTTACAGGACTCGCCGATTGCATCGTCGATATCGTCGAGACGGGGGCGACGCTCCGCGCGAACGACCTTGAAGAATACGAGACGATTTTCACGGTGAACGCCAAGTTCATCACGAGTGAGGCGGCACTCGCCAACAATCCTGATGAATTGAAGGCGTGGATTCGTCGCTTGAGCAAGGAGGATGCCCAATGAGTACAGAAACGAACCGGACGCGGCGGGAAAGCTGGGCGGAAGCGGTCAAGCCGATCCTCGAGGCCGTGGAGTCGAACGGAGACGAGGCGCTCCTCGCGTTCACGAAAAAATTTGACGGCGTCGACAAAATCGAGACGGTCGATTTGACGACGTTTACGCCACCTGAAGCATATGCTGAACTGACCGAAGCGTTGACGCTCGCGGCTGAACGCATTCGCACGTTTCACGAACGCCAGCGACGTCAAGATGACGTGTACGAAGACGGCATGTTCCGGCTTGGGCGCCGTTTCATGGCGCTCGATTCGGTCGGTGTGTATGTACCAGGCGGGACGGCCGTCTATCCGTCGAGCGTGTTGATGAACATCATTCCGGCGAAAGTGGCCGGCGTGAAGCGAGTCGTCATGGTGACGCCGCCGAAACAAGACGGCATCGATTTGTCGTTATTGATTGCGGCAAAAATCGCAGGGGCGGATGAGTGTTATCTCGTCGGCGGGGCGCAAGCCGTGGCCGCCTTGGCGTTCGGCACCGAGACGATTCAACCGGTCGATAAAATCGTCGGGCCTGGGAATGCCTATGTCGCGACGGCAAAATCGCTCGTCTCCCACATCGTCGGCATCGATTCGGTCGCTGGACCGTCCGAGGTGCTTATCATCGCCGACGAGACGGCCAATCCGAAATGGGTCGCCGCCGATTTGCTCGCCCAAGCCGAACACGATGTCGAAGCGACGGCACTTGCGCTCGTCACGACTGACGAATTGGCCGAAGCGATTCGACAAGAATTAGACCGACAATTGGCTGAATTACCACGGCGTGACATTGCGATAGAGGCGATGAAGCGCGGGGGTGTCCTCGTGAAGACGAAGGCTGAAGCGATTCGTTATGCGAACGAGATGGCGGCTGAACATGTCCAACTCGCCGTCATCGACCCGGAAGATTACATGCAAGCCATCCGTCACGGCGGATCGTTCTTCCTCGGTCATGAAGCGGCGGAGGCGTTTGGGGATTACATCGCTGGACCGAACCACGTCCTGCCGACGAGCGGGACGGCCCGTTTCTCGAGCGGCCTCTCGGTCGATGATTTTTACCGACGCCAGACGTTCCTGCAAATGACAGAACTCGATGAGCGCATCACGCGTGCCGCGATTCGAATCGCGCAACAAGAACAACTTGACGGCCACGCCCGGGCGATGGCGGTCCGATTGGAGGACGTATGAGACTGAACTATGAGACGATTCCACGCTACGTCCCGCATGCGGTCAAAGGGCACGCGTTGAATCAAAACGAAAGCCAATATGTCTTCCCAGAGCGCTTGAAGACGGCTATCCGAGAGCTTCCGCTCGACTTGAGCCATTATCCGGTCGACGAGTTGACGGCGCTTAAACAAAGCTATGCGACGTATGCCGGTGTGAGCCCGCAGCAACTCATGGTCGGCAGTGGCAGCGATGAATTGCTCGCGATTCTCTGTCAAGCCATTCTCGATGCCGACGACGTCGTCGCCGCACCGATTCCAGACTTTTCGATGTATGGCATTTACACGCATATCGCCCGTGGGAATTTCGTGCAGCCGGATGCGGATGGATTGTCGTTCAAGGCGCTCATGCAAACGATTGAGGCGGAACGGCCGAAACTTGTTCTCATATCGAACCCGAACAATCCAACCGGCAAGATGTGGTCGCTCGATGATCTCGAGACGATTGCCAGCCAAGTCCCGTATTTGGTCGTCGACGAAGCGTATATCGATTTCACGATGGAAGATTCATTCAAAGACCGCCTAGCGGACCACGCGAACGTCATCATTCTCCGGACGTTATCGAAAGCGTTCGGACTCGCGAATCTGCGCATCGGCTTCATGATCGCCGATGAGCGCTTAATCGAGAAGATTGATCGGTTCCGCTCTCCGTTCAATGTGAGTGGGCTGAGTGCGGCCGTGGCGACGGTCGTGTTGAACGACTCCGCTTATATCGATGAGTCGATCAGTTTCCATCAAACGCAGCGACAAAAGCTTGAGACGTTGCTCGCACCGATTGGGAACGTCTTACCGAGCCGTGCAAATTTCCTATACGTCGAGACACCGGACAGCGAAGCTTGGGCAGCCCGCTTCCTTGAAAAAGATGTACATGTTCGCGCGTTCGCAGATGGGATTCGTGTCAGTGCCGGAACGGACGAGGCATACCGCTTGCTTCAACAAACGATAGAAGAGGTGACTTCACTTGAGAACAGCTGAGACGAAACGAGAGACAAAAGAGACGAACATCGAGCTCAAGCTTGATTTGAACGGGACGGGGCAAAGTGACGTGAAGACAGGCGTCGGCTTCTTTGACCACATGCTGACACTGTTCGCGTTCCACAGCCAAATCGATTTGACGGTCCATGTCGAAGGAGATACGTGGGTCGACGCTCATCATACGGTCGAAGACGTCGGAATCGCCCTTGGGCAGATGATCAATCAAGCGCTCGGCGACAAAATCGGTATTCGCCGCTACGGCACGAGTTATTTGCCGATGGACGAGACGCTCGCGCGTGCCGTCGTCGACGTGTCGGGCCGTCCGTTCCTCGTCTACCGGGCCGATATTAAAAATCCGAAACTCGGGGACTTTGACACCGAGCTCGCCGAAGAGTTTTTCCGGGCCGTGGCGATGAACGCCCGCTTGACGCTTCATCTTGAGGTGCTCTACGGGTCGAACTCGCACCATATGATTGAAGGGCTGTTCAAAGCGTTCGGTCGCGCCCTCGCTGAAGCGATCGGGCAAGACGGATCGAATCGACTGCCTTCGACGAAAGGACTGATCGAAGGATGAAGGTCGCGGTCATCGATTATGGAATGGGCAACGTGTTCAATGTCGAACGGGCGCTCCAAGCTATCGGCTGTTACGTCACCATCACGAACGATCCCTTAGACTTCGAGGCGGCAGACGCTATCTTGCTGCCGGGCGTCGGTGCGTTCCCGCAGGCGATGCAATCGCTGAACGAGACGGGACTGATTCCGCTATTGAAACGATCGGCACAAGAAAAACCGTTCCTTGGCATTTGCCTTGGCATGCAGCTCTTATTCGAGTCGAGCACGGAAGGGGTGCCGACAGAAGGACTCGGTTTGATTGAAGGGCGCGTCGAGCGGATGCGGGCGAAACGTCTGCCACACGTCGGATGGAACTCGATTTTGCGAGACGAGGACGTCTATTTCGTTCACTCGTATCATGTCGTGACCGACCCGGTCCATGTGATTGCTTCTGCCGACTATATGGGGGAAGACGTGCCAGCCATCGTGCAAAAAGGGCTCGTCACGGGGATGCAATTCCACCCGGAGAAGAGCGGCGCGTTTGGACTCAGTTTATTGAAAGAATGGAAGGAGGCGGTCGAACGTGAGATTACTACCGGCCATTGATTTGATTGACGGAAAAATCGTCCGCTTGACAGAAGGCGATTTCAATACAGAAGAACAGTACGGAGACCCGTATGAGAAATTGAAAGAGTGGCAAGGGCGCGTCCCGATGCTCCACTTGATTGATCTCGAAGGGGCGAAAGCTGGCGAACCGAGACATCTCGATGTCGTCCGCTTTGCCAAAACGTGCGGTTTCTTCGTTCAGACCGGCGGGGGCATCCGTTCCGAGGAAGCGCTCGACGCAGTCATGGCGACCGGTGCGGACCGGGTCTTGCTCGGGACAAAAGCATTCACAGACCCGGATTTCTTGGACCGGGCGCTCGCGAAGTACGGGGATCGTGTCGCCGTCGCCCTCGATGCCTATGATGGCATCGTCGCCGTCAACGGCTGGCAAGAAGCGACCGACTTAAAAGATATCGATGCCGCGAAAGGCCTCGTTGACCGTGGTGTCAAAACGATTCTCTATACGGACATCGGGTCGGACGGAAAGTTGAACGGACCGAATCTCGAGCGGATGAAGGCGCTGCGTGAGGCTGTTTCGGTCACGCTCATCGCTTCGGGCGGTGTGACGACCGAGGCTGATGTCGAAGCACTTCAAGCGGCCGGCATCGACGAAGCGGTCGTCGGGAAGGCATTACTCTCCGGACAAGTCAGCCTCGATGACTTGATCGAGTGGGAGGCGCGCCATGCTTAAACGTCGCATCATTCCGTGTCTTGATGTGAAAGACGGTCGTGTCGTCAAAGGAATCGAGTTCGTGGCACTCCGGGATATCGGCGACCCGGTCGAGATTGCTAAGTATTATGACGCATCCGGTGCGGATGAGCTCGTGTTTCTAGATATCACTGCGAGTACGGAACGCCGCCAGACGATGCTTGACGTCGTCAGTGCCGTCGCCCGGAAAGTGTTCATTCCGCTCACGGTTGGTGGCGGTATTCGGTCGCTTGAGGATATTTCCTCGCTCTTAAAAGCCGGGGCCGATAAAGTGTCGCTCAACACGCTCGCCGTCGAATCACCCGATTTGATTAAACGAGCGGCCGAGCGGTTCGGGTCACAATGTATCGTCATCGCCATCGACGTCAAGTTCGAAGACGACGATTACTTCGTCTATACGTATGGCGGGAAGAACCGGACCGAGTTGCGGGCCGTCGATTGGGCAAAGCAAGTGGCTGCACTTGGGGCGGGTGAACTGCTCGTCACGTCGATGAATCAGGACGGAAAGCAGAGCGGCTACGATTTGCGAATCCTTGATTTGCTCCGGGACGCCGTCGATATCCCAATTATCGCCTCTGGCGGTGCCGGGAACGCAAATCATGTCGTCGACGCGCTCGAGAAGGTCGATGCGGCGCTACTCGCCTCGATTTTGCATGACCGGAAAACGACAGTGGAAGAGGTGAAACACGTATGCAGCGAGCACAACTTGCCGATGCGGTTCGTTACGACGCAAACGGATTGATTCCAGCCATCATCGTGTCGACAGAGGACGACGCCGTCCTCATGTTAGGCTACATGAACGAGGAGGCGATTCAGAAGACGCTCGAGACGAACACGGTCACGTTCTGGTCACGTTCGAAAGGGCGACTCTGGATGAAAGGGGAGTCGAGCGGAAATACGCTCGAGCTCGAAAGCATCCACGTCGATTGTGATCAAGACGCACTCTTGGTCCGGGTCCGTGCCAATGGGCCGACGTGTCATACGGGAAATCGAAGCTGCTTTTTCACGGAGGTGGAAGGATGATTCACGAATTAGAGAAGTTGATTCAAGAACGACAGGCGTCACCGAAAGAAGGGTCGTATACGTCTTATCTATTCGACCAAGGTGTCGACAAGATTGCCAAGAAGTTTGGGGAAGAGTCGTTCGAGGTCGTCATCGCAGCGCTGAACGATGAAGATTTGGTCGAAGAGTCGGCTGATCTCTTGTACCACTTGCTCGTCTTGCTCGCCGCCAAAGGCGTGTCATTACAAGACGTCGAGGCGCTCCTCGCCAAACGGCACGGGACGACGACTCCGGCGAAACCGCGCCGAGACGTCACGGACTGGTAACACAAAAAGGAACGAAGCCATTATCGGCTTCGTTCCTTTTGATTAACGGTTGACTGAGGCTGCCATGCGGATATACGTATGGCGCCGTCCTCGAATGGCAATCGATAACGCCTGGATATTCTCCGGTGTGGCGATTCCGGACAAGCCGGCGTCGCCGATATGGAAGATGTCCGTCCCACCCCGCTTCGAGGACAAGGCGATGTCACGGATTGTCGCTTCATCGGACCCTTCCTGTGACGTACCGATGGCGGCGACGACGAGTTTATCCAACGCCTGAATCTCGCGCGTGACTTCATAGAATTCGTCTTCGCGGACGCCTGGGACCGTCCCAGGCGCAGGAATCAAGATGATGTCGGCCCCGGCCTCAGCGAAGCGGACATAGGCCTCTTGGTCGAGTACTCGGCCGACGCCGGCTTGATGCATCTTCCCGGCGATGATGACGCCAGCGAACTCTTGGCGGGCGTTGATGATGGCTTGCTCGATCGCCTCGTTCGTCACCCCGGTGTTCGGGTTGCCGGTCAAACAGATAAAATCGATCCCGAGCTCGGACGCTCTCGCGAACGCCTCCCGTGTCGCGAGACGTCCTTGTTTCACGTCATACATGTCCTCTGACTTTTCGGAGAAGTCGACCGGTTCGAGGTTGACCCCGATCGGCAAACCGACGAGCCGCTTCAATTCCATAATCGGATTGTCAGACATCGTCTCACCGGGTACGTTCCCGAACAAGGCGTGGCTTTCGAGACCTTTTATGTACGGATGGAATACGTCGAGCATATTCAATAGAATCATATCGGCCCCGAACGCTCGAGCGAGTTCGGCGTTCGTCACTTCTGGATAGAGCGGCTGCACGGTCGGGATGACCTCGGCGAGTACGGTCCGCCCCTCGGCTTTCCGAATCGATCCAATCAAATCCGAGCGGTTGAACGTCAAGAAATCACTGGCTCTGCAATCAAGAATTCGTTTCATCTGTCTATTCCTCCTCTAGTTCGTCATGTTCCTATTCCCCGTTTGGTCAGAAATTCCTCTATACTAAAAAAAGAAAAGGGGGAGAAGCAGATGACAGAAAAAGAAAAGATGATTCGGGGCGAACTTTACATGGCAGGGGATGAGGAGCTCGTCGCCGATCGGCGTCAGGCACGGCGTTTGACGGAACGATTCAATCGTTCCGGCATCGACGAAATCGACGACCGAAAAGCCGTGTTAGCGGAGCTGTTCGGCTCGACCAGGGGTTCGTTTTATCTGGAGCCGACGTTCAAATGCGACTACGGCTATAACATTCATCTCGGAGAACGGTTCTTCGCCAACTTTGATTGCGTATTCCTCGACATCTGTCCGATCACATTCGGTGACGATTGCATGCTCGGTCCGGGTGTGCACGTCTATACGGCGACGCATCCGCTCGACCCGACTGAACGGATTTCAGGTCTTGAATACGGGAAGCCGGTCACGGTCGGACATCGGGTATGGATTGGCGGTGGTGCCATCTTGAATCCAGGGGTGACGGTCGGGGACGATGCCGTCATCGCCTCTGGCGCCATTGTGACGAAAGATGTGCCAGCTCGTGCCGTCGTCGGGGGTAATCCGGCAAAAGTCATCAAACTCATCCCATGACAAAAACGCTCAGACTGGAAACAGTCGGAGCGTTTTTGGTTAATTCGTCGTTTGAGTTGCGTAAATGCTGAGCGCCTCGTGTGCCAGGGCAAGGGCTTGTTCATTGCCGAGCGTGATGCGAATCCCGTTCGGTTGTTTCGATGTGTGAACTCCATACGCGGCGAGGTGGGCCCAAACGGCCTCCGGCTCATCGAGCGTGACGTAAATGAAGTTTGCCTCGGCGGGATGGACGTGGCCGATCGTGGCGAACAAGTCGGTCCACTGTCCGCGCATGTCGGCGTGCCATACGATGGCCTCGTCGAGATACGTAGCATCTTGTAAAAAGATGTTGGCGATTTTCGCGCTGACGCCGCTAATGTTGAACGGCGGGACGAATTGACGGAAGTAAGCGGCGAGTTCGGTCGTCGTGACCATGAAACCGAGGCGGACGTTGGCTAAGCCAAACGCCTTCGATAACGTCCGCAGTACAATCACGTTCGTGAATGAATCAAGGTGGGCCACCATGCTCGACGTCGGTGTGAAGTCGATATAGGCTTCGTCGACGATCAAGTACGGCACGAGTCCCGCGAGTTCGGCCAATTCAGCGACGCTCCACAATTTACCGGTCGGATTGTTTGGATTCGACAACAGCAACAGCTTCGGTTCGTGTTGCGTAATCGCCTGGACGAGTGCGTCATAAGAAAGGTCATCGGCTTGCACGTGCCGGCCATGGGCGATTGTCGTGAAAATTGGATAGAGTGCGAAATCCGGACTCGGTGACAAGACGACGTCTTCCGGTGCCAACAGCGCCTGGGTGACGACATGAATCATCTCGTCACTCCCGCAACCGACGAGCAGCTGATTCGGGTCAACACCGGCGTAGGCCGCATAACGGGTGAACAACTCGTCAATCGGTTGGACCGGATACTCATGCAAGTCTTGGAACGAGATTGTCGCAAGTTGGTCATACAACCGGGACGGCACCGGGAACTGGCTCTCGTTTTGATTCAAACGGTACCCTTCTGGATAGGTGACTGGATAAATCGGTAGCGAGACTTGTCTCATTCCGTCGGCTCCATCGAGAACCATTTCTTGGCGAGTTTGTCGATTTCACCTGAGTCGATCATCTTGTTCAACTCCTCGTTGAACTGATCGCGAAGGTCATCCTCCAATTTAAAGGCGGCGGCAGAACCTTTCTCGCCATCTTCTTTCAAGGCGAACGTGTACAGTCCGGCATCTTGATCCAAGTATTTTTGGGCGACCGTGTCCTCGATGACCATCGCGTCAATCCGACCCGTATTCAACTCTTGAACGATTTCTGGAATCTTGTTCAATGAGACGAGCTCTGCATCCGGAGCTTGGTCTTTGGCGATGTTCTCTTGAATCGATGCCGTTTGGACGCCGATTTTCTTGCCGGCGAGCGCTTCAATCGACTCGAGTGACTCATCTTTCGTCATGACTAGGTTCGTCGCCGACAAATAGATGTCCGAGAAGGCGGCATTTTCTTTCCGCTCTTCGGTCGGCGTCATACCGGCCATGACGAAGTCGACACGTCCGGCGTTGAGTGCCCCGAGCAGGCTACCGAAGTCCATGTCCTCAATTTTAAGTTCGTAGCCGAGGCGTTCCGTAACCGTTTCGGCAATCTCGATATCGAATCCGACAATCTCGTCTCCGTTCGCCGTATCGACAAACTCATACGGGAAGTAATCGGCGCTCGTTCCCATGACGAGTGTTTTTTTCTCTTCGCCCGTCGTCTCTTGGCTACATCCTGCTAGTAATGCACTTGCCACTAATCCCCCTGTAATGACCCACTTTTTCATGTATGAATTCCTCCTTCAAGATATGAGACTAAGTGTATATGTATGATTATTAATTGTAAAGCATAAAAATACAAAAACGATTAAAAAAATACATCCAGGAAAAAGTCACAGGATGCATCAGATGGTCAATCAATCGCTTGGAGATAGGCGATGACGTCAGGCAAGTACGTCTCGAGAGGGCGATTCGTATCAATTGTAAGCGTATGCATATTTGGTGGTTTTTTACTGCTGGCGACGGTCCGATCAAAATTCTCTGGTGAGACGCTTCTGATTTGACTGAGCTTTCGGTCGCGCTCGCGCAACCGCCGATTGATTACATCGACGTCGTCGACGAGGCACTCGATGTAACGATACGTGGCTCCGCTATTTGCTGTAATCGTCAGGCCGCGTTCAATCATCACGTCATATAGACAAGGGCTATCTAAAATAACGTTCCGTCCTAAAGACAACTGGAACTCGACGAGCGACCAATCGAGATCATAAGCGATTTTTCCGGCCAGCGCAGCATCAAGCGGGTGTTGTGAAGTCGATTCGAGCAGTACCGTCTTCGTGACATCGTGATCGACGATGACCGCATCCAGTCGTCGAGCGATTTCCCGAGACAGCGTCGATTTGCCTGATCCGGGGAAACCGGACATTTGCAGAAAGAACATGGGCTACCCTCACGTTTCGTTTGATTTCCCACGGCTGAATCCGGCGAACAACCGGCCGCCGAACGGGGAGAGCGTCTCATCGACGTAACGGATGAGCGCGTCGGTTTCGTTCGTTTGATAATACGCCTCAAGGGCGTCAGTGAGTTGACGTGCGGCTGACGCATCAAATTGTTCAAGCGAACGATACGTCCATTTCGATGAACCAATCCATTTTTTGTTCGTACGCAATATGAACTCAGCCGTGAGCTCACCGATTTTTGCGGCGATGAACAGTCCTTCCGAGCGACGGGTACATCCAATCAAGTCATCGAGTGCATCGGTCAGAAAGTATCGTTTCAACTCAATCGTCTCGTCCGACCAAGCCTCCGGCCCGCTGTCGAGCAACGCTCTCGCTTCACGTTTGATGTCTTCGACGATGTCTGTGTCCTTCAAGACGATGCCTTCGGTGACCATTCTTGGTAACGATGGAATGGCACGCTGGCAATCCTGTTCGAAGAACGTACGATACGACGTCAAGTTATGGGCGAATAGTTCGATGGGCCATCCGGACTCGATGAACGATTCCCGATAAGACGAGACGAGGGTGTCGTCGAAGATGATGATGTCTAAATCCGACGTTGCGGTCGCCTCACCACGGACGACGCTCCCGGCGAGCAGTGCGGCCTGACAGTGGGGGAAATGTGTGGAAATAAAGTTATTCGCCGCTTCGAGTGGTTTAATTTTAGAAGGCATCATGGACTCCTTTCAAATTGATGTGATTGACGCGTTGAATCTGAATGCTTGCTTCTTCTGCTGGCCCCGTCAGCATTGGCACATCATGAGAACGTTTCCGTCCGGGTCTTTGAAATTGAACCAATGATTGTGTTCAATCGGGGTTACAATGTCAATTTGTCGTTGCACCAAATGCGTATACGCTTGGTGGATATCCAACGTGTTCAAATGGAAAAGTGGCGTCTGGATGATGTTCGCTTCGGACCATATTTTACTATCGAGTACGAGATTTGGTCCGTTTAATGGTACGACATAGAGATGACCGAACAGGATGTCTCCGTCTGCCGATAAATCAAACAGCTGACAATACCAATCCCGGGACGTCGCAACGTCTCGGACGGGAATAAAGACGGTCCCGATTTCTGCGAGAATTGGATTCATGTATTCGCCTCCAGTTGATTCGCTACGAAACGACGGACTTCGGCCTGTGAACGCAGGATAATGATGTCTTTTTCGGGTTCAAGTTTGTGTAAACGCTGTAAAATCGCTGGTCGCTGCGACTTCGGATAATCCCACACCCACTTCAAAAATTTCAAATCAAACCGTTCTTCACAACCAGGCCCCATGTCCGGACGTGTCTTGCCTCGATAGAACAGCATGCGCTTCAAAACGCGATATGTACAAACAGTCCTCGGCAAGTCGAGAAATACAATCGTGTCGGCAGCGTGAAGACGCAAGTCGAGCGTGCCGCCGTAATTGCCGTCGATGATCCACGATTCGCGTTCAATTAATGCTGACTGCGTGGTAATTTGTTCGTGCCGTGTGGCGGGTGTCCAATTTGCTTTCCATAGTAAGGCGTCTAAGTGATGGACATCGATGCCGAGTAGGCTTCCCAACACGCGGGCGAGCGTCGATTTGCCCGAACCGCCAGAGCCGATGAGAATTATTTTTTGCATAGGAAATTACCTCTCGTATTTTGAATGTCATGATTCTAGGATACGCCATTTTTCAATGACACCGTCCTCTTCGTATAGGACGCGTACTTCCATCTGGTTCAGTACGAGCCGTTGCTCGCTGGCGAAGAGCACAATCGGATAACCGATCGACAGCGGTTCGTCCGCTTCAAAGACGGGGCTGTGCGCCTGCATGGCATAATAGCCGTCCGAGCGTGTGTTGGCCGCCCCAGCATCGACTTGAATCACCGTATCGAACCCCTGAAGTCGCAACACGTAACTATAAGTCGTGCGCGCCCCGCGTTCGAGCCGCCACTCCTCGATAATCGCCTCGCGGCCGTCGTTCGCTTCCTCGAGTAACACTTTTTGTGCCGTGTACTCGCGTTCATACGGAATCATCTCTTGAATGTTGACAGCCGTCATGGTGGCGACTTTTTGTGATTCTTCTGATGGAGGTGTAATCAAAATACCGATAAAAATCAAGATTGGAATGAGCAGATAAATGATGACCCGACTTCGCATATGGTTTCACCTGTCCTTTATCGATTTTTTCGCCATCTACCCGCAGAACCCTGCCTGACCGGTGAAATATGTCTACGGAACACGTTGAAATGTCTCGGATTTCGGGAAGCCATGTATGATGAAGGCAGGAGGGGATTAACATGCGAATCGGGATTATCGGTGGAGGAGTTGCCGGATTGACGACGGGTGCGTTAGCGAGCCGAATCGGCCATGACGTGACCGTATACGAGTCGTCACGAGAATGGGGTGGTTGTGCCGGGAAATTCGAACGGGGGGACTATCGGTTCCCGGCCGGGGCGACGCTCGGGATGGGATTTGAACCGGGCGGCCTGCATGAGCGAGTCTTGTCCTACTTAGGTGAAACGATTGACGTTCGCCCGTTAACCGAGGTGATGCAGATTCATCTCGACGGACAGACTGTCCATTATCTTCAAGACCGGGATCTGTTTTTAGCAGAACTTGAGTCGATATTTCCAGAGCTCGCTCCGCGAATTCGTGCTTTTTTGAATGAAGTGTGGACCGATTTCGAGACGATCTATCCTTTGTTTGAGACGCTACCGGCGTTGCCGTTTCGAACGATTCGTGACGCATCGATTGCGATACGAGCGTTTCGACCGGCACAGCTCCGGTCGTTCCGGAAGCTGTATCGACCACTCGGTACAACGTTAAAACGGCATCGATTGAACGGGACTGCGTTCGAGCGGGTTATCGACGGGATTTTGCTCGATAGCTTGCAGACTGGTGCCCGCGAAGCGAGCCATTTGCTCGCGGCCGTCGCTTTATCCATTTACCATGAGGGAGCATATTACGTCGATGGGGGATTGTACACACTCGCCCACGCGTTGGAGCGGTCGATTCGAAGAGACGATGGAAAAACGATTCTCGGACGACAAATTGTTAAAATCGAGCGGCTTGCTGACGGCTGGTTGTTGACCGATCGCCGGGGCCGGCTCGACCTCGTCGATGTCGTCGTGTCGGCCATCCCGCTCGAGGCGACCGCTCAGTTGGTCACGGGACAAGCGGCTCGACAGTTCCATAGACAGTACGGCCGTCAACTAGAACGGTCGCAATGGGGGACGTTCAGTCTTTACGTCACGTTACCGGAAGCGGTGTGCACGGGACGTCCGCTCTTCCAACAAGTATATAGTGATGATTTGCCGTCAGGTCACGCCTTCATTTCGATGTCAGATGCGGACGATACGCGCCGAACCGAACGGCCGGAACGAACGTTGACCGTCTCGACCCATATCGATTTGTCGGAGTGGCAGGCTTGGAAAGACAAGGAGACGTATGAGAAACTAGAGACAGAATGGACCGAGCGCCTCGTCAAGGCAGTGCGACGGGCGTTCCCGAGTTGGACCGGCACATCGTCGGTGTTGCTTCCGGGCGGACCGGGGGCATGGGTGAAATATACGAAACGTCCGCACGGTGCGGTCGGTGGATATGCCCAAACACCGCAACAAGCGTTATTCCATGCGGCGAGCTATCGGACGAACCTTCCGAATTTTTACGTTTGCGGCGACACGGTGTTTCCAGGTGCCGGGACGATTGGGGCGATGACGAGCGGGCTCCACGTCGCCCGAGCGCTCGGTTCGAAGTTATGAGGGGGACAAGTTGATATGCAGAAAAAACGGTTTGACGAATTGACGACGAGAGAGCTCTATGAGTTATTGGCGCTCCGTACCGAAATCTTTGTCGTGGAACAAGATTGCCCGTACCAAGAAGTCGATGGGAAAGATGTGACGGCGGTCCATTACTGGATTGAGGCAGACGGTCGCCCGATTGCGGCGTTACGTGTCCTCGAGGATGAATCGCCAATCGCCATCGGTCGTGTCGTCACAAAATCGACGCATCGGGGACAAGGCCATTCGCGGCGCTTGATGCAAGAAGCCGTGGCAGACTTTGGGGATCGCGATTTGTATTTGCAAGCGCAAACGTACGTGGAGCCGTTCTATGCAAGTTTTGGGTTCACACGAACGAGCGAGGAGTACTTAGAGGATGGGATTCCCCACGTCGATATGGTTCGGACGGCGACCATCTCGAAGTGAATCGATGCGGTACCGTTTGCCATAAGTTCGTGGTAGAATGATGAGGAATACTTGCGTGCGTCAAGACGTGCGTTCAATCATAGAGAGCAAAGGGGTTTACGATGGTGACTGATCAAACTGTGATTCAAAAAGCGAGAGAATTAGCCGACTTATTGGCGAGCACGCCGGAAGTGGCCCGCTTCAAAGAAGCGGAAACGAAAGTGAACGAAAGTGAGCGCGTTCAAACGTTGATTAAGCGTATCAAATACTTACAAAAAGAAGCCGTCAACTGCAAGCACTACGGGAAGACGGAAGCACTCGCCAAAGTCGAGCTAAAAATCGACAAGGCGATGGACGAACTCGATTCGATTCCGGTCGTCCAGGCGTTCCAAGAGACGCAAGTCGAAGTGAACGATTTGCTTCAATACGTGACGGTCACACTCGCCAACTCGGTGACAGATCGCATTATCGAGTCGACGGACGGTGACGTTCTCGCCGGTAAAACAGGAAGCGGCATGGCAGCGGAAAAATCACGCGGCGGCTGCGGATACTAACAAACAGACAGCTGGCCTTTGGTCAGCTGTTCTAATTTCTAGAGGTGAACACGAATGGAAACGATACATCAAACCCCGATGATGAAACAATACTTTTCAATCAAGGCCGATTATCCAGACGCCTTTCTCTTCTACCGGCTCGGTGACTTTTACGAGCTGTTTTTTGAAGATGCTCAAATCGTCGCCAAAGAGCTCGAATTGACATTGACTGCGAAAAACGGAAAAAACGCCGAGCACCCGATTCCGATGTGCGGGGTCCCGCATCATTCCGCTGCCATCTATATCGAGCAACTCATTGAAAAAGGGTTCAACGTGGCGATTTGTGAGCAGATGGAAGATCCAAAAGCGACGAAAGGACTCGTCAAACGTGAAGTCATTCAAGTCATCACGCCGGGTACATATATGGCCGCGCTCGGTGAGAAAGAGAACCGGTATTTACTTTCGGTCGTGAACGTCGCAGGCCGGTTTGGGATCGCCCGCGGCGATGTGACGACAGGTGAATCTTGGTTGACGACCTTACCGTCGCGTGAGGCCGTCCTACGCGAAGTCGAAGGGTTGGTCCCGAGTGAAATCATCGTTGATGACGCCGAGTTGGCAGACCATCTCTCATCACTCGGCATTCCGCTGTCGGTGCAGACAGAGCGATTGGCGAGCTCGTTGTCGAGCGGTGCCCGCGACGAGGCGCAAGTTAGTGCGTTCGAACTCCTTTTCGCCTACTTGACGCGGACGCAAAAACGCGCCCTCGATCACCTGCAGCCCGCTGTCGCCTATGAGGTTGAGGCCCATATGCAACTCGATGCGAATACGGCCCGCAACTTGGAGCTGTTCCGTTCGGCCCGGTCCGGGGAACGGAAAGGATCACTTCTCGCCCTGCTCGATGAGACGACGACAGCGATGGGGGGACGACTATTGAAACGTTGGCTCGAACAGCCGCTCTATAGGGAACAGGCGATTCGTGATCGCCAAGATGCCGTCGAAAATTTAGTCGATGATTTCATGCTCCGCGATCAATTACGTGAGCAATTACGTCACGTCTACGATATCGAACGGCTCGTCGCGAAAGTCGGTTACGGGACGGCCAACGCACGTGACCTTGTCCAGTTGCGGAACACGCTTGAACGCATCCCAGCGGTACGAGAGTTACTTGCGAATGTCACGGCAACACGATTGCATCACATCGATGCGACGCTCGACACGTTCGACGCGCTATCGGAACGACTTCAGGCGGCGCTCGTCGAGACACCACCCATCTCGATTAAAGAAGGCGGCATGATTCGTTCAGGCTATTCGGCCGAACTTGATGAACTGCTCGAGGCGAAAGCGAACGGGAAGACGTGGATTGCCAATCTCGAGCAACAAGAGCGGCTCGCGACCGGCATCAAGTCGCTGAAAATCGGCTATAACCGTGTCTTTGGCTATTATTTGGAAGTGACGAAAGCGAATGCGCGCTTACTCGAAGAGGGGCGGTACGAACGGAAACAGACACTTACGAACGCCGAACGCTATGTCACGCCTGAGTTAAAAGAAAAAGAAGCGCTCATCCTCGGTGCCGAGGAGAAGAGCTGTACGCTTGAATATGACTTATTCGTCACGTTACGTGAAGAAGTCAAACAAGAGACGAAACCGCTCCAACAACTGGCCCGCTCATTAAGTGAACTAGACGTCCTGCTCGCGCTCGCCATTGTCGCCGAAAAACGGGACTATGTCCGGCCGACGACGTCAAACAATGTTCAAATCGATCGTGGGCGCCATCCGGTCATCGAAACGGTATTACCTCGTGGTGAATATGTGGCCAACGACTTGACGCTCGATGACACGCGGCGCATGCTCTTGATCACCGGACCGAACATGTCCGGTAAATCGACGTATATGCGTCAGTTCGCACTGATTGCCATCCTGCATCAAATCGGTTCATTCGTGCCGGCCGAAGCGGCCGAACTTCCTTTGTTCGATCGCATCTTTACTCGCATCGGGGCAGCCGACGATTTGGTGAGCGGACAGTCGACGTTCATGGTCGAAATGACGGAGACACATCAGGCGGTGACGGAATCAACAGCACATAGTCTCATCCTCCTCGATGAGATTGGACGAGGAACCTCGACGTATGACGGTATGGCGCTCGCGCAGGCCATCGTCGAATATATCGCGGCCACCATCGGCGCGAAAACATTGTTTTCGACCCATTACCACGAGTTGACCGTGCTCGAAGACACAATTCCAGCCCTTGAGAACGTGCACGTCCGTGCCATTGAACGGGACGGACGTGTCGTCTTCCTGCATGAAGTTCATCCGGGACGGGCCGACAAATCGTACGGGATTCACGTCGCCGAACTCGCTGATTTGCCGCCTGATTTGATTGAACGGGCGCGAACGATTTTGTCTGAGCTCGAGACAGAACCGAAACCGGCACGGGCAGCTGTAGAACAGCCGGCTCCGGCTGAACCTGTGTCCCAACTGTCACTATTTGAGGCGGAAGACGACATCAAACGACAACTGCTCGACCTCGATTTGCTGGCGATGAACCCAATTGAGGCGATGCAGGCGCTCTATGCGCTCCAACAATCCGCGAAGAAGGAGTGAGTCAATGGGAATCATTCAAGAGTTACCGGAACAACTGGCCAACCGAATCGCTGCCGGGGAAGTCGTCGAACGCCCAGCCTCGGTCGTGAAAGAGCTCGTCGAGAATGCGATTGACGCCGGAGCCACGAAAATCGAAGTCGATTTGGAGGAAGCCGGGATACGTCTCATTAAAGTCCGGGATAACGGGCATGGGTTTTATGAAGAGGACGCCCCGCGAGCTTTTTTACGTCATGCGACGAGCAAAATCCGGGACGAGCACGATTTGTTCCGGATTCGCACACTCGGCTTCCGTGGGGAGGCCCTCGCCTCGATCGCCTCAGTGAGTCATGTGACATTGAAGTCACGCCGAACTGAGGAGGACGGATTTGAGATGACGCTCCAAGGGGGTGTCGTTACGGCGCAAACACCGGCCGCCGCAAACGTCGGAACAGAGATAGCGGTCAGTCAAGTGTTCTACAATACACCGGCCCGCCTCAAATACTTGAAGACGTCGGCGACCGAACTCGCGAGCATCACCGATACGTTGAACCGGATCGCCTTGTCCCACCCGGAAGTTCGCCTCACGGCGTTCCATGAAGACAAGGAACTCCTGCGGACGAGTGGGAATGGCGACATCAAGCAAGTCATGCTCGCCATTTATGGGCGTCAAGTTGCAGCGCAAATCGTCACCGCGTCGAGCAAGACGAACGACTATAGTTTGAGCGCCCATCTCGTCCGGCCTGAAGTGACGCGTTCGAACAAGCAGTACGTGACGCTCATCTTGAACGGTCGGAGCATCAAGAACTTTGCGTTGACCCAAAGTGTACTCGAGGGCTACCATACGTTACTCCCGATTGGTCGTTATCCGATTGCCATCCTCGAAGTGAACATGGACCCGATGTTGATTGACGTCAACGTCCATCCGACAAAACGGGAGGTCCGACTCTCGAAAGAGAAAGAGCTGTGCCAGTTGATTCGCGAGACGGTCCAACTGACACTCCGGGAACAGCGTTTAATCCCGTCGGTCAAACCGAAAGAGCGACCGGTCAATCGGACCGAACAAGAGCGACTTGATTTCACGGTCGAACGGACACCTGTCACGGATGAACCGCCGACGTGGAACTATCCGATTCCACGTGAGCCTGTCACGTCACCGAGTCGATGGTCACCGACCCCGCTCGTCAATGAAGCGCCTGCACCGACCGACCCGATTGTCGAATCAGAAGCAATTGAGACGAAAGGAGAGCGGTTGCCGCCGCTCGACGTCATCGGCCAATTGCATGCGAGCTATATCGTCTGCGGCGCCGAGGACGGCATGTATGTCATCGACCAACACGCGGCTCAGGAACGGATCAAATACGAATTGTTTTATGAGCAACTCGGGAATCCAGACAAAGAGTATCAATTGTTGCTGCTCCCGCTCACACTCGAGTTCACGCAAGAAGAGACGCTCGCGATTGAAGAAGTCGCTCCGCTCTTGAAAGAAGCGGGGCTCGATTTGGAGCCGTTCGGTGGCAACACGTTCCTCATCCGAGAGATTCCGACGTGGTACCCGCAGCATGATTTGGAAGGGACGGTCCGCGATTTGATTGAGATGGCGATTCGGGACCGCTCTGTCAATCTCGCCAAATATCGGGAAGACGCGTCAATCTTGATGGCGTGCAAGCGGGCGATTAAAGCGAACCATCCATTGAACCATGAGATGATGCGGCAATTGCTGCATGACCTCAATCAGACGACGTCCCCGTATACGTGTCCGCACGGGCGACCGATCTTGGTGAAATGGAGTACGTACGAACTTGAGAAGTTGTTCAAACGGGTTATGTGACACGCTTGTAATCTTTTTTTAACCGGCTGTAACGTTTATGTCCTGGTGCCTATGGGAACAATATACACATGTCACTCAACGCATCGAGGTTGAGAGGTGGCTTTTTCACTGCCTCACCCTCAAGATGTAGACATGATCGATAAACCAGTAGGGGGAAAAGATTATGGCAGACACGCTTAAAGTAACGAAACGAGAATTACGACCACGTTCGGTCCGCGCAAACTTGCGTAAAGAAGGTAAAGTACTAGGTGTCGTCTACGGCTATAAAGTCGAGAGCACACCAGTAGCATTCGAGGAGATGGCACTTCGCAAAATTCTCCGCGACCACGGTGACAACGCGCTAATCGAGTTGAACATCGACGGCAAGAAAGTAAACACGCTCGTTCACGGGACTGAAGTTGACCCGTTCACGAACGAATACAAGCACGTCGAGTTCATGGCCGTGAAGATGGACGAAGCGACGGAAGTCGAAGCGGACGTCACACTCGTCGGTGACGCGAAAGGTGTCAAAGAAGGCGGCTTCTTGGCGCAAACGCTCTATAAAGTTACGGTATCGGCGACACCGGCTAACATTCCGGAACGCATTGAACTCGATGTTTCTGAACTCGGTATCGGTGACTCGGTCACGGTAGCTGACATTCCAGAGAACAAAGACTATGACATCGTATCAGATGGCGAGCTTCAAATCGCATCTGTGAACGAGCCGGTCTCTCTTGAAGAGCTCGAGGCTGACACAGACACAACGACAGAAAGTGAAGCCGAAGCAACTGAAGAAGAGTCGGCTGAGGCATCATCTGAAGAGTCTGAAGAGAAGTCTGCAGACAAAGAATAAGCTGTATCGAACGACCCTTTGCGAAGGGTCGTTTTTTTCGTCACAAATCCGACAAATGTAAACGATTACGATGTGAAAAATGTGTCAACAAGGTCCAAGGTCGATTGCAATTTATTGGATTCGGGCTTATATTGTTAATGATTTCACATGTTCGTTCTTATTATATGGGTTCATTCAAACAGAAAGAAGGGTTTGTGACATGGCATCAATGGAAATCCATGCACTCGAATCATTACGGAAAAAAGCTCAGGCATCTTCGCAAATGATTCATTATCGGCCAATGGAATACTTTTTACGGGCAATGCTCGCGGGGATCTTTATCGGATTCGCTTCAATCTTCACACTTAAAGTTGTCAACGGGATGTACTTGATCGATTCGCCGTTCACGACACTCATCGGTGGGTTCTCATTCGGGATCGCGCTTGTCATGATCATCTACGGCGGAGCCGAACTGTTCACGGGGAACACAATGTATTTCACGACCTCGACGTTACGCGGCTATACGACGCTCAGTGACACGATGCTCGTCTGGTTACTTTGTTTCGTCGGGAACGCGCTCGGTGGCGTCTTGTTCGCCTTGTTGCTCGCCCCGACCGGCGTCATCCAAGAACTCGGGATGGACAACTGGCTGTTCGCGGTCGTCGAGAGCAAGATGCATCATACGACGGTCGAGATTTTCTTCCGTGCCATCTTCTGTAACTGGATGGTCTGTCTCGCGATTTTCTTACCAAAACAGATGAAAAATGAGTTCGCTCAAATCTTCTCGATGATTTTCCTCGTCGCCGTCTTCTTCGCGTCAGGATTTGATCACGTCATCGCCAACTTCGTCTTGTTTGCGCTCACGCTCGTCGTTCCACATCCTGAGGCGATTAGCTTTGCCGGCGCCATCCACAACTTGATTCCGGCCACGTTCGGTAACATCATCGGCGGCGCCTTGTTCATGGGTGCGATCTATACGTGGTTGAACGCGAAAGGCTTGCGCGAAGCCCAAGAGTCAGAGGAAAAAGAAGAAGTTGAATTAAAAATCGTGAAACCGGCTAAAGAATTATAAGTTGGGTCACTTGAAGAACGGTCGAGTCCAGATGCGGGCTCGGCTGTTTTTGCGTTTATATCACAACCAACGCTCACAATTTAGACTCCACATCTCCATGCTCAAACATGACATAATCTATATATGGAATTGAATCGAGTTATGAACTCGATTCATATCAATATATAGTGAGGTGATGCGGAGTGAACATGCTCCAGCTTTATGAAGATGTCTGTGTTCTCCCAGATCAAGATCTCGTACAAGAGAACGCCAACGTCGACGGGAAATCACCACTTGGCAAACTGGCACGATTATCCTCGGAAGTATCGAAACAGCTGTCGACAATGTACTTGTTGTCAGAGCGGACACGTCAGGCCGTCGCAGACAACTTTTTGTACATCCATGATGCCGACTATTACGTGACGGGATCGACGACGTGTTGTCAAATCCCGCTCGGCGAGTTGCTGACGAACGGATTTCATACCGGACACGGAACGATTCGACCACCCCAGGACATCCGTTCGGCGATGGCACTCGCTTCGATCATTCTTCAAGCGAATCAGAATATGCAACACGGGGGTCAAGCGTTCCCGATGTTCGATGTCGATTTAGCGCCATACGTCGAAAAGACGTATGAACGTCAACTCGAGCGGCTCAAGAAGCTTCCGGTCGAATGGTCGACCGAGCAACTTCTCGAAGTCGCTGAGACCGAGACAATCACAGCGACGTATCAAGCGTGTGAGGCGTTCATTCATAACGCCAATTCGATGCATTCGCGAGGAGGCGGCCAAGTGCCATTCGTCTCCATCAACTATGGGACCGACACAAGCCGTTGGGGTCGAATTTTCATCCGCGAGTTGTTGCATGCGACCGAACGAGGGCTCGGCAACGGGGAGACGCCAATTTTCCCGATTCAAATCTTTAAAGTAAAAGAGGGCGTCAACTTTCATGAAACCGATCCGAACGTCGACTTGTTCCAACTCGCCTGTCGCGTAACGGGCAAGCGTCTATTCCCGAACTTCTCGTTCGTCGATGCCCCGTTCAACTTGCAATATTATGATGGGAGCCATGACTCAGAAGTCGCTTATATGGGGTGTCGGACACGAGTGATGGGGAATCGTCATGGCGCCGAGACGTCGATCGGACGAGGCAATTTATCGTTCTCGACCTTGAACTTGGTCAAGATGGCGCTCGTCGCTTCGGACATCCATACATTTTATGAGACGCTCGACGCCTACGTCGACGTCGCCATCGATCAATTGCTCGAACGGTACGACTATCAAGCGAAGCGTCATGCCGACGAATTCCGCTTCCTTTACGCTCAACACGTCTGGAGGGGCAGCGAGAGACTTCAGGCGGAAGAAGAGCTACGGGATGTACTGAAGCAAGGGACGTTGTCCGTCGGTTTCATCGGTCTCGCCGAAGCGCTACGCGTGCTCACAGGCGGCACGCATGCCGATTCACGGGAAGCGGAACGTCTCGGACTCGATATCGTCACTCATTTACGTGATCGGATGAGACAGGCGGCAGAGCAGCACGATTTAAACTTTTCACTCTTGGCCACGCCGGCCGAAGGATTGTCTGGGAAGTTCGTATTGAAGGATCAGCAGGCGTTCGGGATGATTGAGGGTGTTACCGACCGCGCCTTTTATACGAACTCGTTTCATGTGCCGGTGTACCAGTCAGTGTCGATTCGTGACAAGATTCGGTTGGAGGCACCGTACCATGCGCTCTGTGACGCGGGTCATATCACTTATGTCGAAGTCGACGGGTCGCTCGCCCATAACCCGGAAGCGGTCGAAGCGATTGTCCGGCTCATGCGAACCGAAAACGTCGGCTACGGATCGATTAATCATCCCGTCGACCGGTGCGGTAACTGCGGCCTCGAGGGAACGATCGATGCCGCGTGCCCGACGTGTGGCGAGGAAGAGCAGATTGAACGGATTCGTCGCATCACCGGCTATCTGGTCGGCACGATGGACCGATGGAATTCGGCGAAACGAGAAGAAGAAAGAGCGAGGGTGAAGCATCATGCGCGTCCTATCCGTACTTGACGAATCGGTTGTCGACGGTCCAGGCATTCGCACGGTCATCTTTACGGCGGGATGCCCTCATCGCTGTCTTGGATGTCACAATCCGGAATCATGGAACCCGCGAGGTGGGGAAGACGTACCAGTCGAGGACCTGCTCACCCGAATCGAACAATCCGGGTGGGACGGTGTCACCGTTTCGGGCGGAGAGCCGTTCCTGCAACCGGAAGCACTGGCCCGGCTCGTCGACGGGTGCAAGACGCTTCAGAAAAACGTGTGGGTGTATACAGGCTATACGTTCGAACAGTTACAAGGTATGGACGATGAGTACGTCACAAGTGTGCTCGATCGTGCCGATGTCCTTGTCGACGGTCGTTTCGAACAGCCGCTCATGGACCGGTCGCTCCGATTTCGGGGGTCGAGCAATCAGCGAATTATTTTCTTGAACAAAGCGTAATCGGGACCGTCGCGTCCCGATTTTTTGTATACTAGCAAAAAAGGGGGAATTTTGATGAAATGGTGTAGTTTTCAAGTTGAAGGAGAACAAAGGGTCGGTGTCGTGGCAGGGGAGTTTGTCTATGACGTCAGTGACCAATTACATACGACTTCATTGTTAGAGGTCATCGCGCGAGAGTTTGAACCGGATGTCGATTTGGACGTCGCACCTCGGACCGCATTGACCGACGTCACGCTCGTCGCGCCATACCGACCACTCAAAAACGTGATCTGTATCGGCAAGAACTATGAAGAGCATGTGAAAGAGATGGATACGGCGGGAGCCGGCAAACTCGTCATCTTCACGAAAGCACCGACTTCGGTCGTTGGACCAGGGGCTGTCGTCGAACGTCATCCTAAACTGACCGACCAACTCGATTACGAAGGCGAGCTCGCCGTCATTATCGGGAAATCAGGACGGGACATCGACGACGTCGACGCCCATATTTTCGGATATACGATTCTGAACGATATCACGGCCCGGGACGTTCAAAAACAGCACGTCCAATTTTTCCGCGGTAAATCCTTCGACACGTTCTGTCCGCTCGGACCGTATATCGTCACACCGGATGAGCTCTCGTTTCCACTTGCGATTCAAACGGTCGTGAACGGTGAGACACGCCAAAACGGGTCGACAGCAGACATGATTCGTCCAATTGAAGAGTTGATTCGGACGTTGTCGAAAGGGATGACGCTAGAAGCTGGTGATATCATCGCCACCGGTACGCCGGCGGGGGTCGGCCATGGGATGAAACCGCCCGTCTATCTCCAATCCGGGGACACAATCGAAGTGAGCATCACGGGACTCGGGACGTTAAAAAACGTTATCGTCTGACCCAATTGACGCAAATTGTGAAGAATCTTGTAATCGATGTCTCATTTCCGCACAACGATGACTATGCCTCTTATACTAAGGGTAGAACAAAAGAGGAAACATCATATAGGAGATGATTACACATGGAACGCAACGATCGTCCAACAGAATCAAATGAACCAAATCGCCGCGAGGATTGGCTCGACACCGAGCTTGGCTCGTCCGAACAACGACAAGAGCCGTCGCGCGCAACACAACCGGCCCGACCTTCATTCGTCGGTCGGATGTTCCCTGGGTTTGTCGGTGGGGTAATCGGTGCTGTCTTGACTGGGGCCATCGCCTTCCCGTTCATCGATCAAGTCCCAACGAACGTGTCTGATACGAACGTGACGTCGGAAGGGTCACCGGTCCAGACGACATCGACGACGGCGGACAGCTCGGTCACCGATGCGGTCGCGACCGCACAACCTGCCGTCGTGACGGTAAACAATTTCGCTTCGAACGGATTATCGAATGAATCGGTCGAAGCTGGTGTCGGCTCGGGTGTCATCTATAAGAAAGACGGTGACTCGGCTTACATCGTCACGAACCATCACGTCGTCAACGGTGCTGACCGTTTGACTGTGACATTCAATGACGGATCGACAGCGGACGCCAAGTTGATGGGCAGTGACGCCACGTACGACTTGGCGGTGCTCGAAGTCGATGCGGACAAAGTCTCATCCGTCATCACGATCGGGAAGTCGAGTGAACTGAAGCCTGGACAGACTGTCATAGCGATCGGCAATCCGCTTGGCCAGTTTGAGAACTCGGTGACGCGCGGGGTCGTCTCGTCGACGTCCCGTCTCGTGCCGGTCGATACGGATGAGAACGGACAAGCCGATTTCAATGCCGAGGTCATCCAGACGGATGCTGCCATCAACCCGGGTAACTCCGGTGGTGCCTTGATTAACGAATCGGGCCAATTGATCGGAATCAACTCGATGAAAATTGCGACCGATTCGGTGGAAGGGGTCGGCTTCTCGATTCCAGTCGATATCGCTTTGCCGCTCATCAATCAAATCGAGCAGACGGGCGAAGTGAATCATCCGTCGCTTGGTGTGTCGCTCCGAGACGTGTCTGAGTTCCCACCAGGGTACTTGACCGAGCAAATCAATCTGCCGGAGTCGGTGACGGCCGGTACGATTATCGTCGAAGTGCAGGCGAATAGCTCGGCCGCACGGGCCGGACTCGAAGCACGCGACGTCATCGTGAAAATTAACGATCAAGCCGTCTCGTCGTTCATCGACCTTCGGAGTGAATTGATTCGCGATACGGACGGAACGGTCACAATCGAATACGTTCGTGACGGCAAGACCGATACGGTCGATGTCGAGATTCAAAATGCGAATGGGGATGCATTGTAAAGATGGGCACGTAGCCCATCTTTTTTGTTATGCTTAGAAAAAAGGAGGGGATTCCATTGATTCGCACACTGTATGGGGTTTTATTTTTAGGGGCCGGCATCATGCACTTCGTCCAAGAACGGGCATTCATGTCGATTATCCCGAAATCATGGCCGTTCAAACGGTTCATGGTCCAAGCGAGCGGTGTCATCGAAGTCGTCTATGGCGCGCTGTTGCTCACGAACAAAGGGACGCGATTTGTGAAGAGCACCTTACCCGCATTTTTGATCGCCGTCTTCCCGGCCAATATCAATATGGCACTCAAACCATCGAAACTCGGTAAGATGCCGCTTCCGAAATGGGTGACGTGGGCCCGATTGCCGTTGCAATGGGTATTGATTAAAGGGGTCAAAAAAATATAAGTACATATGGGGGATCGATCATGACGAACGTATTGAACTGGTTTGAGCATTTTCATGCCCATCCCGAAGTGAGCTGGAAAGAATTCGAGACGACGAAGACGATTGCCGACATCTTGACGTCATGGCAAGTCCGTCACGAAACGTTTGCCGACGTCACCGGCATCATCGCCGAGATTGGTGAGGGACACGATGTCATCGCTGTCCGAGCCGACATCGACGCGTTATGGCAACAAGTTGACGGGACGTTCCAAGCCAATCATTCATGTGGCCATGATGCCAATATCAGCATGGTGCTCGGTGCACTTGATGAGTTGCGACACGAACACTTGCCGAAACGGGTCCGGTTTATTTTCCAACCGGCCGAAGAACAAGGGAACGGGTCGCTCGCGATGATTCGACACGGGGCGTTAAAAGACGTTAGTCAGCTGTACGGCATTCATTTGCGTCCGCTCGAGGAACTGCAACGCGGTCAATATGCGGCTGCGATTCAACACGGGGCCGCGTTCTTCTTGAAAGGCAGGATCAGCGGGGACGATGCTCATGGCGCGCGGCCGCATCAAGGTCAGAACGCGTTAGACGTCATCTTCACGATTCAACAGATGCTTAAGAGTATCTATTTGTCACCGTTTGAGCCGCATTCGGTCAAACTGACGGGTGTACAAGCTGGGAGTGAGAATTTGAACATCATTCCGGGCAATGCGACATTCTCGATTGACGTCCGGGCCCAACAGAACAAGGAACTGCTTGAGCTGCGCGACCGCGTCGAGACGATGTTGCACCAGATTGCAGTCCTACATGGAGTGACGATCGACTGGGAGTGGCAAGATTTCACACCAGGCGCCTTGATTGGCGAGCGTTCGAGCCGACATGCGGCTGAAGCGATTAGTAAGCGGTTCGGGGATGATGCGCTCGTCGATCGCATCATCACGTCAGGTAGCGATGATTTTCATTTTTATACGGTCGAACAGCCGGGACTTGATGCGACGATGATTGGAATCGGGGCCAACTTGACGCCAGGGCTTCACCATCCACAGATGACGTTCGATCGTGACGTATTACCGGAAGCGGCCGCCCTGCTCGCCGATACGTTGCGACGGGCCGTACACGCTACATGATTGACGAAATGAACGAGGCGATTGCGCTTCCGTTCATTTTTTTATTGCCTTCCTCGAATGTAAGCGTTATCATCATCTTATTAGCGACAATATAACGACAATTCAGAATCTTTCGCTATCGGGGAGGAAGACACATGGAACAACAGGGGAACAAGGTAGACATGAAGCTTCGCTGGGCAGTATTGCCGCTACTTGTCATGATCGGGGTCATGCTCGTAGCAATCGTCCAATTAAAACAAGGCCCACACATCCCGCTCATCATCGGGACTGCGGTGGCGGCACTCGTCGCCTGGCGACACGGCTATAAGTGGAAAGAAATTGAAGAGATGATGTACAAAGGGATTCGACTCGCTTTGCCGGCGGTCGTCATCATCATTTTGGTCGGCTTGACGATTGGGGCGTGGATTGGGGGAGGCGTCGTCGCGACGATGATTTATTATGGGTTGACGATTATCTCACCGGCCTATTTCCTCGTGACGATTTGTATCATCTGTGCGGTCGTCGCGCTCTCCATCGGCAGTTCATGGTCGACGATGGGGACGATCGGCGTCGCTGGGATGGGCATCGGGCTAAGTATGGGGATACCAGCACCGATGGTCGCCGGAGCCGTCATTTCTGGCGCTTATTTTGGGGACAAGATGTCGCCGCTGTCGGATACGACGAATTTGGCGGCCGGTTTGACGCATACGGACCTATTCGTCCATATCCGTCACATGCTCTATACGACTATCCCGGGCCTTATCATTGCGCTTGGCGCGTATTGGTGGCTCGGCCGCCGCTTCAGCGAGACGACGACGGATTCGTCGGAAATCGTCCAGACGCTTGATATTTTGCAAGACAGTTTCGTCATCTCACCATGGTTGTTAGTGATCCCGCTGGCCGTCATCGCGCTCGTCGCGAAAAAAGTGCCGGCCATTCCAGCACTCGTCGTCGGCATCGCCCTTGGCTTTTTGGCGCAAGTCATCGTCCAGGGTGGCTCGCTCTCAGATAGTGTCGGCGCGCTCCAAAGTGGATATGTGATCGAGACCGGCAATGAGTTGGTCGATAACTTGTTCAGCCGGGGTGGTCTCGATGCGATGATGTATACCGTCTCGATGACGATTGTCGCGATGACGTTCGGAGGGATATTAGAGTACTCGGGCATGCTCCAATCGATTATGAACCAAATCGTCAAGCTGGCGAAGACGGCCGGATCGATGGTCGCTTCGACGATTTTAGCGGCGTTCGCGACGAACGCATCTTGTTCCGAACAATACATCTCAATCGTGGTGCCGTCACGCATGTTCGCCAGTGCCTACGAGAAGATGGGGCTGCATTTGAAAAACTTGTCGCGAGCGCTTGAAGACGGCGGCACGCTCACGTCGGTCTTCATCCCCTGGAATACGTGCGGCGTGTTCATTCTCGGGACACTCGGCGTCGGGGCGTTCGAATATGCGCCATACGCCATTCTAAACTTTGTCGTTCCGGTCATTTCAATCATCTATGCATTCACAGGGTTCACGATTGAACGGATTGCTGTGTTGAGTGCAGAACCACCAATCGAACGACAAGCGGCGCAATGAAAAATTTCCCGGCCTCATGAGGTCGGGAAATTGAATTTATAGACGGCACGGGGCCGGCCTTGACCATAACTCATTTCTTCGCCGATTACATCGACAATCCCGGCGTCATGAAGTTTTTTGATGAGCCGTTCCGTCGTCCGTCGCGTCACGTCGAGATAGTCGGTCAACTCTTTTGCCGTGAACTCGTGCTTGCGTTTGGCGAACTGTAAAATCTTCCCGATATTGACGGGGCTGACCCCGGCTTGTTTGATGAAGTCGAAGGCGAGTTGTTCCGTCACCCGGTACGGGATGTGCGCGTCACGGGTAGGGAACGATAATCGTTTCGAATCATCGACGATGCGGATGCGTTCGTCACTCGCGGCAGACAAGGCGATGTCGGCATGTTCGTACGCTAGTTGATAGTCCGGCCCGTAGCCGATTCCGATGCGGTATGACCCGTTCGGTGCGAGCGTATCTTCATCGAAAGCGTTCCTCACTTCACCTTTGGTCGTCAAGATCGTGATGTGTCGCTCCTGCTTCGATTCGAGATGTCCACCCAAATACCGGACCGAGGCAAGATGTTCAAGCAACGTCGGATCGTCCGTTTCATAGCGGATGATGGCGAATTGGGCGGCATCGGCCAACTGTTGCCGCACTTGTTGAATCAACTGGTCGAGATGTCGCTTGACGGTCGTTGTCGGCTCAATCATCAGTTGACTGTTGAAGCCAGCACGAACGAGCTCATGATGCACGCGCTCGATGCTCGTGATGGCCAATTTAGCATGTCCGGCTTGATGGCTGGTATGAAAGGCGGTGACATCCTCGAAGGCGAGCTCGGGATGGATTCGCATCGCGGCGGGGGCGACCCGTTCGTTCGGGAACGAGTCGAGAATCGACGACAGCCGTTCCGGGTCGACCAAGTCGATGGATACTTGATCGAGCGACACGGAGTGGGTGAGCGTCGCATAGAGTAACGTCGTCAAGAGCACAGTCTCGTCTTGGACGACGTGATGTGCCGCCACGTGGTTGAGATGAGGGGTCGCATAGGTGAACGGGAACGAACCGGAAAAAAAGACGCCGTCGAACGAGCCGAGCGTTTGGGCGATGGTCGCCGCCTCGTGTGGATGGTCATACGGATGATAGGCGAACCGGACATCCTCAGGTGAACCGAGCGAGCGAATCATCGCTACGAACTCGTGCGAACCGACGATGGCGATATGGATGGACATGAGAACTCCTCCTTGCAATTTAACGACTATTTAACGACAATATAACTAATGACTTAGAAGAAGTAAAGGAGAATGGATATGAGAATAGAGAAGATTGAACTGTTTGCGATTCGATTGCCGTTAAAGGTCCCATTTATCGTCAGCTATCATCGGTATGACGACATGCCGTCAGTGATTGTGAAATTGACGACCGAATGTGGCCACGTCGGCTATGGCGAGGCCGTGGCCGATGAACACGTCACGGGCGAGTCGCTCTATAGTACGATCAGTGTGATTCGACATGTACTCGGACCGCTCTTGATCGGCGAAAACCCGATGCAGATGGAACGGATTCACGACGTGATGGATCGGGCCATCCGTGACGTTCCGGCGGCGAAAGCGGCGCTCGATATCGCCTGTCATGACGTCGTCGGTAAAAAGCTCGGTCTTCCGGTATATGATTTGCTCGGCGGCCGGTATCACGATGCCTTTCCGGTCACACACGTCCTCAGTATCGGGGAGCCGGAGGCGATGGCGGCCGAGGCTCGGGAACAAATCGAACAAGGCTATACGACCGTCAAGATGAAAGTCGGCGTCGATGTCGCCTCGGACGTACGCCGTGTTGAGGCGGTCCGGCGTGCCGTCGGTCCAGACGTGCCGATTCGGGTCGACGTCAATCAAGGCTGGGTCAATGCCGCCAAGACACTTCAAGCGATGAAGCAGCTCGAGCCATTCCGAATCGATTGGGTCGAACAACCGGTCAAGGCCGATGACTTTGAAGGCATGGTCGAAGTGAAAGGCAAGATTTCGGTGCCGCTCATGATTGACGAGGGCGTACGCGGCATCCCTGAGATGCGTCGGTTGACGATGATGCAGGCCGCCCACAAAGTGAATATCAAATTGATGAAGTGTGGCGGCATCTACCCGGCGAAAAAGCTCGTCCATATGGCCGAAATGTCGGGCATCGAGTGTCAAATCGGGTCGATGGTCGAATCGTCGGTCGCCTCGAGCGCAGGTTTCCATGTCGCTTTCTCGAGTAAAATCGTCCAATCGGTCGAATTGACAGGGCCACTTCGGTTCGCTGAAGATATCGGCAACTTGATGTACGACTTGCCGTTCATCCGTCTGTCCGATGAGCCAGGTCTCGGTGTCGACGTCGATGAGGCCGTCTTGTCACGGCTGACGACGGCGACGTATGTCATCGGAGGGGTCGACCATGTGGCGCAGTGAGTGTAACGGCCTCGACATCGAGGTCAACTATTTGACGATGACAGAGCTCGGACACATCGAGGCGGTGCAGCAGGCCGTCATCGACACGTTGACGGAAGGGAGTCAGTATCAATCGCTCACGACCGAGGAGTTCGTGAAGCTGTTGACCGACCGTACCTTGATTGGGGCGTATCATGAGGGAACGTTAATCGCGTTCCGCGCATTGCTCATCCCGCCGCTCGACGATGAGCATCTCGGATACGATATCGGTTATCCGTCTGATGCGCTCGACCGCATCTTGTATCAAGAAGTGACGAACGTCCACCCGGACTATCGCGGTTACGGACTGCAACAGCATCTCGGCAAGCTCCTTATGAAAGAGCTTGAACAGGACAGTCGGTTCAACCTCGTATGCGCGACCGTGGCGCCGTTCAATATCCCTAGTCTGAAGGACAAGTTCGCGCTCGGCCTTCGTATCGGTGCTCTCAAACCTAAATACGGCGGCAAGTTGCGCTACATTTTTATGAAGGAACTGCACAGCGATTGGAAATCGGCGGGTGACACGACTTGGCTCGACATGGGCGAGACGGAGCAACAAGTTGCTCTATTGAAGGCGGGCTGGTTCGGGACGACGATGACACGCGACGGGAATCGTTGGCTCGTCAAATATGAACGATGAAAACATGGCCTGATCGTCGCGATCAGGCCATGTTGCTTACTCGAGGATGAACAGCACGTCCTCGGCTAACTTGTCATACGTCCGGTCGCTCGGATGAAACTGGTCGGTCGCGAGGTCACGGCCGACGTCAGAGACGTAAGCGAATGGATCGATCACATCGATGCGTTGCGCGTTGCCGTACGTGGCGGCCGAGGCGTTCCAATCGAGAATCAATTGGTTGAACGCCTCGCCGTTCTCGTTCGCTTGGAACGGGTTATAGAGTGCGATATAGACGATTTGCGCCGTATCGTTCAACCCGCGGACTTGTTCGAAAATCTCATTCAAGTTCGTCTTTGCATCGGTCACGACTTGCTCGATATCGACCGATTCGAAATTGTCGACGTTCTCGCCGCGATTGAACAAGTCGTTACCGCCAATCGTGAGCGTGATATAGCGGGCGTTCTCAATCGTGCGTCTGACTTCGGGTTGCTCGAGCTGCGCCAATAAGTCTTCCGTTCGGGCACCAGAGACGGCCAGGTTCTGCGTGCGGATATCATCTTCTTCGAGCGCTTCACCAACCGGTTGGACATATCCAGCACCCGAAGTCGAGCCGACGCCGCGTGTCAATGAATCTCCAAGTGCGACGTAGACGTCACCGACCGGTTCGGGTCTCGCGTCTTCGCTGACCGAGAGTGTCCGTTCCGGCGGATTGACGATATCTTGATAACCGATCCATAACCCGTAAAGGGCGATGCCCGTCAAGAAGACAGAACCGATTAAAAACGTATACCATTTCCCATTTTTCATGTGATGACCTCACTTTCTATAGAACTATCATATCAAATAAGTTTGAACCTGCCCTATGTGAATGTTCGAATAGGACAGATGCGGTCGAGTCCGATAGAATGTAGATGAGGTGAGATGATGCAACCAACATTGAAAATAGACCATTTGACAAAAGTAATCGGTAAGAAAACGATCATCGATGACATCTCGTTCGATGTTTTCCCCGGAGAAGTGTTTGGGTTCTTAGGTCCGAACGGGGCCGGTAAGACGACGACGATCCGGATGATCGTCGGATTGATTAAACCGACGAACGGGACTGTCTCAATTTGTGGGTTCAGCGTCGAACGTCAATTCGTGCAGGCGATGAATCAAATCGGCGCTATCGTCGAGAACCCCGAACTGTACAAGTTCATGAGCGGGCGTGAGAACTTAAACGCCTTCGCCCGGATGTTACCCGGTGTCGATGAGGCCCGCATTCAAGAAGTGATTGACCTCGTCGACTTGACGGCACGAATCGATGACAAAGTGAAGACCTACTCGCTCGGGATGCGGCAACGGCTCGGTATCGCCCAGGCCATGTTGAACAATCCACGCGTCTTGATTCTCGATGAGCCGACGAACGGGCTCGACCCAATGGGGATTCGTGACCTTCGACTCTTCATCCGCCGTCTCGTCGAAGAAACGGGCTTGAGCGTCCTCGTCTCTAGCCACATCTTGGCTGAAATCGAACTGCTCGCCGACCGTGTCGCCATCATGTCGCGCGGGAAAATTGTCAAAGTCGGGACGGTCGAGGAGCTGATTCATGAGTTGGCGTCGACGGTCGATGTCCATGTGGCCGACAGTTTCGAAGTCTTGCCGATTATCCGTGGATTCGAATCAATCGACCAGGCCGACGTCGTCGATGAACGGACGATTCGGGTCTCGATGAACTTAGAGGACACGGCCCGCTTGAACCGTTATTTGCTCGACCGCGGGGTTGACGTGTTCGGTTTGGAACGACGCGTCCAGACGCTCGAAGAATTGTTTATCTCATTGACTGGGGGTGACCATATTGTCTAATCCGTCAATCCTTGGCCTCATTCGAAACGAAGTCTTAAAAATTCATAAGAAACGTCGGCTTCTCGTCGTGTCGATCATTCTCATCGTGCTCGTCTCGATGTTCACGTACGCCAACTACCGGCAAATCGAGAAGCAGCGCGAAGAACAAGGAACGATCGACTGGCGTGTCGATTTACAGCAAGAGATCGTCGATACGCAAAACCGGCTCGCCTCGGCGAACGTTCAGGACGAGTTCCGTCAAATTCTAGAGTTCCAGGTCCAACAGAATCAATACTACTTAGATAATGACATTAATCCGAACTACCCGGGTGCGCCGACGTTCATACGTGTCTTCTTCTCGCAAGGGACGACGCTCGTGTTGCCGCTATTTATCATCGTCTTGATGGCGGATATCGTCAGCGGTGAGCACAATGACGGCACGATTAAGACGCTGTTGTCCCGTCCGGTCCGACGCTTCAAGATTTTGCTCGCCAAATGGATGACGACGCTCTTATATACGTCGATTCTCATCTTTATCACCGCACTCGTCAGTTATGCCATCTCCGGCATCGTGCTCGGTTGGGACGGTTGGACCGCCCCGATTTTGACAGGATTCCAAGCCTCGGCGACCGGTACGTTCTCGACCGACTTCGTCCATACGCTGCCGATGTGGCAATATTTGCTCATGTCGGTCGGACTATCCTGGTTCGTTGTCGCGGCCGTCGGGACGATTGCCCTCATGATCTCGGTCATCGTCAAAAATACGGCGACTGGGATTGGGATTATGATGGCCGTCCTCATTTCAGGACCGCTCCTCACGTCGCTCGGGTCGAATTGGGACAGCTCGAAATATTTGGTGAACGTCAACTTCGGTCTTCATACCTATCTCGAGGGGCAAGCCCCACCGATCGAGGGGATGACATTACCGTTCTCGCTCATCGTCATATTTGTCTGGTCGCTCGCCGCTCTCGCATATGCGTTTTATCATTTCACTCAAAAAGATGTCTATTGATGACTAGCGTCACCGTTCCCGGTGACGCTTTTTTTGTCATGGCTGAAATGACTAGAGAAGACGAAGAAGTAGGACAAATGTCTTAATAATTCGAATTGTCAAAATAATTAGATAGTTGGATACATTAAATGTGGGAAACTATGTAAAGTAGGAGACACCACATAAGGAGGGAAACACACATGAAAAAAGTTTTATCTACATCACTCATCGCAGGCGTATTGCTCGTGCCGCAACTTGTCGGCGCAGCGGAGCTCAAGTCGGGCACGTTGACGAAACCATCAAACGAGGCTCCGACGACAATCGTCAAAGAGTATGCGAAAGCGAAAGGCGAATTCAAAACGCTCGAATCAAAGCGTGACAAAGTCGGACAAGTCGTCAAATTACAACAGACGGTGGACGGGGTACCAGTCTTCGGCGGAATCGTCGTCGGTGTCGTCGATAACGATGGCCAATTGAAAACGGTCGTCGATGACACGAAACAACTCAAAGGACTACATAAGTCGATCAAGCTGAACGAACAAAAAGCGGTCGCTCGTTATAAAGAGCTTGTCGGCCACAAAGGCGCATACGAGCTTGAGCCAGCAGCGGAACTCGTCGTCTATCCAAACGGGGAAGAGGCAGTCTACGCGTATGAAGTGACCGGGACGATTCTTGACGCGGATGAGCCGTCACGTTGGACGTACTTCATCGATGCGGCAAGCGGGAACGTATTGAACAAATACAACCAATTGGCGCACGCCAAACCGACGAATGGTGTCACAGGTACGACGTATACGGGAACGGGAATCGACGTCCTTGGTCAAAGTCAAACGTTCAAGACGACGAAGAGCGGCTCATACTACTATCTCCAAGACTCGACACGTGGCAAAGGGATCTATACGTACGATGCCAAAAACCGGACGACACTTCCTGGATCACTATGGGCCGATGTCGATAACGTCTTGAACACGACGTACGACCGGGCCGCGGTCAGCGCCCATGTCAACGCGACGAAGACGTATGACTTCTTCAAGAACACGTACGGTCGTAACAGCTATGACAATAACGGTGCGGCTCTCAACTCGACGGTCCACTATAGCCGCAGCTACAACAACGCGTTCTGGGATGGTAGCAAGATGGTATACGGTGACGGGGACGGCCAAACGTTCACATACCTCTCAGGCGCACTTGACGTCGTCGCTCACGAATTGTCACATGCGGTCACAGAGTACACGGCCGGTTTGATCTATCAGAACGAATCAGGAGCGATCAACGAGGCGATCTCTGATATCTTCGGTACGGTCGCGGAGTACAGCGTCGGCTCAAACTTCGACTGGTTGGTCGGGGAAGACATCTATACGCCGGGTATCGCCGGGGACGGTCTCCGTTCGATGTCGAACCCAGCGGCTAATGGTGACCCGGACCACTACTCGGTCCGCTACACAGGGACGCAAGATAACGGTGGCGTCCACATCAACTCAGGTATCGTCAACAAGGCGGCCTACTTGTTCGCGAGCGGTGGCTCACACTACGGCGTATCGGTTCAAGGCATCGGCGTCAAGCAAATGGGGGATGTATACTACCGTGCACTCACCGTCTACTTGACACCGACATCGAACTTCTCGAGCCTACGTCAAGCAGTCGTACAGTCAGCTAAAGACTTGTACGGTTCAACGAGTACACAAGCGGTCGCGGCGGCGAAATCGTTCGACGCGGTCGGAATCTACTAAGGCGAGTCCATTCATGCATCCTTTCCGTTTCGGCGGAAAGGATTTTTTATCGCTATTTTTTGAAAGAATCGGGTAAATACGGATTGTACGTAAATTTTGTCGCAATCAAGGAGGGGCTATGGATATTCAAACGTTTCGCATTGACCATAAAAACGGGATTCGTCTCGACGATTACCCGACTACGATCAAGGACAGACCATCGGATGACACGTTGCAAAACGAGTTGATTCCTGAGAGTGTCGCCCGGTTGAAAGAGTTACATTGGAAACTATACGCCGAAGCCAAGAAAGGTGTCGTCGTCGTCTTACAGGCGCTCGATGCCGGTGGCAAAGATGAGGCGATCAGTTACATCTTCTCGAACTTGAACGCGCAAGGGTTGAAGACGAACGCATTCCAGAAGCCGTCGGATACGGAAAAGAAACATGACTACCTCTGGCGGATGCATGACCTGATGCCGGAGCGCGGGCAGGTCGGCATCTTGAATCGCTCCCACTATGAGGAAGTGATTGCTCCGCGCGTCCATGACATGCTTGGAGAAGAGGCCATCCCCGACAATGAGGACAAAGAGTCAGTCTGGAAGGTGCGCTATCGTCAAATCAACGATTTCGAGCAATATTTAAACGAGAATGGATTTGCGGTCATCAAGTTCTTTTTTAACGTATCGAAAGAAGTCCAACGGGACCGCTTGCTCGAACGACTGAAAGACCCAAGCAAGAATTGGGAGTTCTCGTTCAGCGACGTCGAGGAACGAAAACATTGGGACGATTATCAAGCCATCTTTGAGGACATGTTATCGAACACGGCGACAGAACTTTCCCCGTGGTATGTCCTTCCAGCAGATGACGACTGGTACGCTCGTTATATCGTCTCGACGGTCATGATTGACGTGTTAGAGGGAATCGATCCCCAGTTTCCGACGTTTACCGAAGACGAACAGGAGCGTATCGACGAGGCGATTGCGAAGCTCGAAAACGAGTGACGTTTGTCTAGTCCGTGAACGGCTATTTCTCCACTTGCACTGAAAGCGAATTCACGTTACAGTGGACGTAGATAAAATTAGACGTCAGACATCTGTATGAAGGAGCAATGAGTGTGGGGAATATCAGTTTATTATTTGGAGGCGTGGCACTGTTCATCAACAGCCTCGTTTTGTTAGGAAAAGTGGACGTCAAGAGTGCGGGTGTGTTTAGTCTCTTCACTGGACTATTGCAGACATTCATCGCGACGTGGCTCGTCGTCGGGGCGAGTTCGGCCGAGATGTTCGGGTATGCCAGCATCTATTTGTTCGCGTTCACGTACTTGTACGTCGGCGTGACGTTCTTGTTCGATTTAGACGGCCGTGGCGTCGGATGGTTCTCGCTCTTCGTCTCGATGTCAGCCGTCTTTTACGCGGTAATCGCATTCACGGCGGGCGATACGATGGGAGCGGTCACGTGGTTGTTCTGGTCGCTCTTGTGGGGACTGTTCTTTGTGGGAATGGGTCTCGGGCGCCAGATTGATGGGTTGACGGCTCGGGTCGCATTCGTGCTCGCCTGGTTGACCTTGATTATTCCGGCACTGTTCGGTCTTGCCAACTTGATGACGCCGCTCTATAGCGTCATGTGGTGGGCAGCGAGCGGCACCGCGATCCTTTATTTTGGATTGACGATGTGGCGCCAGCGCCGTTTAGTAGAAGTGACACAATGAACGATGCTCCTTTGGGAGCGTCGTTTTTTTTGCGCATTCATTTGTGTCTAAAATGTGAAAAGTGGGAATGAGGTACATAAAAGGAGGCGACCTCGGATGAGTGATGGCTTAATTTTACTGATGGGACTATTATTATGCGGATGGATACTGTTTGCGGTCGTGTTTGATGATACAATTAAAAGAAGAATTTAACGGACCGTTTCCTTTCAGGGACGGTCTTTCGTTTGAGGAGTGACAAGGATGGAACAAACACCAGTCATCGTCCTCGTCGGACCGACCGCTGTCGGGAAGACGAAGACAGGGATTGAGCTCGCCAAAGCGTTCAATGGGGAAATCGTATCGGGCGATTCGGTCCAAGTGTACCGCGGGATGGATATCGGCTCGGCGAAAGTGACGGTCGAGGAGGCGGAAGGGATTCCGCACCATTTGATTGATATATGTGACCCGGACGAGCCGATGAGCGTCGCCAGATTCCAAACGTTGGCCCGGGCGGCGATCGATGACATTTATGCGCGCGGGAAATTGCCGATTCTAGTCGGCGGGACGGGTCTCTACATCCGTTCGATTTTATATGACTATGAATTCACGGAGCGACCGGTCAATCACGAATTGCGTGAAGCGCTCGAGTTAGAAGCTGAGACGGATGGACCTGAGGCGCTGCATGCGCGTCTGCAATCGCTCGATCCAAAACGGGCCGAGAGCATTCATCCGAATAACGTCCGCCGCGTCATCCGGGCCCTTGAAGTCGCCCTCCAAGGCGACGCCCAGGCGATGGACAGCCTCCCGTCGGAACATTACGCCTATAAACTGTTCATCTTGCATGCGGACCGGGACGTGCTCTACTCGCGCATCAACCATCGTGTCGACTTGATGCTCGAAGCGGGCCTCATCGAGGAAGTCGAGCGCTTGCTCGCGGCTGGTTACCGGGACACGCAAGCGATGCGCGCCATCGGTTACAAGGAAGTGATTCCGTATCTTGATGGATTGATGACCCGAGAGCAGATGAGCGAGACGCTCAAACAGCACACGCGCAAGTTCGCAAAACGTCAATTAACATGGTTCCGTCATCAATTTAATGGGATTTGGGTCGATATGGGACGAAAATCATTTGAACTATCGTATCAAAATATTTATGATGAAGTTGAGGGGTTTTTTCGAAAATTCCGATTATTTCAAAGAGACATAGACTAGGGGGAATGCAACATGAAGGCTAGCTATAACATTCAAGACCATTTTTTGAATCAATTACGTAAAGAAATGGTGCCGACGACCGTGTTTTTAGTCAGCGGGTTTCAAATTCGGGGAGTCATTAAATCGTTTGACAACTTCACGGTCATCGTCGAATCGGAAGGGCGCCAACAGTTGATTTATAAACATGCGATTTCAACGTTCTCACCAGCACGGAACGTCACATTGTTCGAACCGGAAGCGGTTGAAGTGACAGAAGGCTAATGAACGGCATAAAAAAAGAAGCGGCCCGGGGACCGCTCTTTTTTTATGCCGTTTTTACGTTCGAATCGAAATCGATGGCTTCGAGCACACGATGGACGGCACAACCGCCGAGGAGTGAGTCGAGTTGGTCACAGAGCTGGCTCGGTGCCGAGCGGTATAAGTGTGTATACGTTCGTTTCCATGACCGTTCGGCCGACTGGATGCGAACGAGTAGGTCGGCATGACCAAGTTCTTTCAGCTTCTCGATATTCATCCGGTTCGTCCGGGCGAATGCCGATAAGACGACGGCTTTGGCTAGCGGTGTTTGAATCGGATAGCCGGCGACGACGAGGACGGCCATCGCGCCTTTCATCTCATGTTCGATGACCGAGTCGACGAGCTGGTCCGGCGTATATGGGTTGCCGGCATGTCCTGAGACTGCCGCGACGAGTTCGTGATGTGAGACCGGGCAAGTCGATGCTTGTAAAATACTGGCGATTGTTGAATGCGTAGTGGCGTAACGTGTCGCTTCCCCTGTTGCGATCAATCGTTCGTACGTATCTACCAATGAAATCATGTGAGTTCCCCCTTTATCTAGCTACCTTTATCGTATCAATTCTAGTAAGCGCTTTCAATATAATTTAGGAAACTTCATGACCTATAACGAAAGTATGTTCGCCTCGAAGTGGAAAACACGATACAATGGGCAAAGAGAAGAAGGAGGGGATTGTATATGAATTATTACCAACAGATTGATCCGATCACGGGGAGCGGCTTCGACCGGACGCGGTTCCAACTCCCGACCGTCGAAAAAGCGTCGACGCGATTGACTGACCTTACGGACGGGACACCGGTCCAGACGAAAGCGCTCGTCAGTACAGTCGAAGTGAGAGAAGGCAAATCGGGTGCCAAATGGCTGCAACTGAATTTGACGACATCGAGCGGACTCATCCGTGCCAAGCAATGGTTGCGTGGCAACGAAGAGCAGCTGTTACCGATTTACGAGTCTGGTGTGATCGAGCTTGAAGGGAAAATCGACGTCTATCCGAAACCGGACGGCGCCAAGTCAATCACAATCGACCGGGCCAAACCGATTGCCCGGGACGAGGCCGTCTCATTGTTGCCAGGTCTTCCTGGAGACGAGACGATGGATCAATACGCCGACGAGCTGTTCGCGATTCTGTCGACGCTCTCGCCTGACTATCAAGCAATCGCGATGTCGCTACTCGACCGCTATTGGGACGATTTCGTTCTCGCACCGGCTGCACTGTATCATCATCATAACTATGTCGGCGGCCTCTTGAAGCACACGGTCTGTATGCTTCGACTCGGTTATCGCATCCAAGAACAGGACGACCATTTGGCGATGGCGTTCCGGGTCATCAAAGAAGCCGAGCAGTTGCACAAAGTAGACGTATGGAATACGATGAACGGTGTAAAAGTTGAACAGGCGTTCCGGGGCACGTTCGAGTCGCTCTATGCGGCCTGCGAGGCCATCGCAGAATTGAAGGAGCCGCTCCGTTGGGACGAACTCGCGCTCGGGATTTTATTCCATGATATCGGCAAGTTGTTCGAGTACAGTCACTTGCTGTCGTCCCCGAAACGGTTCGAGCAACTGTTCTCGGTCAACGGTACGAGTGAGACGACCGGCATCTCGATCAATCCGATGGGAAGCTTGATCGGACATATGCCGTACGGCGGACTGTTGTTCGAGAAGAGTCAACAGGCCGCAAGCGTCACGTTGTCGCTCGACGCCCATCATCGGATTTGGCATATGATTTTATCCCACCACGGCAAGCGCGAGTGGGGCTCGAGCGTGTTACCGGTCACGACAGAAGCGTGGATGCTTCATTTGATTGACTTGCTGGATGCGCGCTATGAGAAATGGGCGCGAGTTCACGAAAATTTATAAGGTGAGGTGCAGTACATGATTCCCGTGCAATTGGTGACCGGTTTTTTAGGCGCCGGAAAAACGACCTATATGAATCGCTTGCTAGAAGCGACGGACGAGCGGCTGCTCGTCATCGTCAACGAGCTCGGGTCGGTGAATATCGACGAACAGTTGATCGTCAAGATGGACCAAGAGCAGATCGAGTTGTCGAACGGTTGCATCTGTTGTTCGATTCAAAGCGATTTAAGCAAGACGTTCTATCAGCTCGCATCAAAGGATACGTTCGACCGCATCGTCATCGAGACGACCGGTGTGGCCGACCCGGCACCGATCATTCAGACGATTTATTATGACGACTACTTACGCACACGTTTCAAGTTGACGGCGATTTTGACGGTCGTCGATGCCAGTCAATTGGACCGTGAGCTATTTATTGAAGGAATTCATCAAATCGCCTATGCGGACGTGATTTTATTGAATAAAATCGACCTCGTCGATGCGGATGCGCTCGAACAGGCGCATGAGCGGATTAATGCGCTGAATCCGACCGTTCGAGTCATCGAGACGGTTCAGACGGTCGGCGACTATGACTTGACGGAGAATACGTTCCAGCTCTCACGAGTCGACGAACAGCTCCTCGGGCAACTGACGGCCGGGCACTCCTCGGTCTCATCACTTCGGGCCATCACGCTCACGACGGACGTGCCGCTCAAACGGGAACGCGTCACTCAATACGTCCGAGAAGTGCTCATGCACTATGAAGATGATGTCTATCGCTTGAAGGCGATTGTCCGTTTAGACGGAGAAACATCAAAATTCGTCGTCCAAGCGACGAATCAACTGATGGGGGCGACGTTCGCGAACGAACCGAGCGACGACTCGCGTTCCGTCTTCGTCTGGATTGGAAAGAATCTTGACCGGGACGCGCTCACGCGCGGATTACAAGCTTGTGAGGTGAATGCATGATGAAATTGATGTTGGTCGACGGGTTTAACCTCCTGTCACGTTATTATTTTGCCACAGAGCGTCGTCGGGCTCTCGACCCCGATGTGACGTTGAAGGGGTTACTTCGAAAAGTTGACGGGTGGACGAACGACTTCACGCATATCGCCTTCTTTTGGGACGGACCACGTGAAACGACGCATCGTTACGCCCTCTTTCCGGACTATAAAGCGACTCGCACCGGCTTACCGGAACCGTTGTTCCACGATTATGTCAAGTTGCGGGCAGCGTTGACCGAGCGCGGGATTTTTCAGTCTGAGCTCGCCGGGTACGAGGCCGATGACTTGATTGGGGCCGTCGCGACCGCGTTCCCGGGCGAATCGTATATGTATTCGTCAGACCGTGATTTGCATCAGTTGCTTTCCCCGAACGTGTTTCAAATCGTTCCGAAAAAAGGGGAAGAGATGATCATGAATCGGGAAGTGTTCGTTGCGACGTACGGCGTCCGACCAGAGCAGTTCGTCGATGTGAAGGCGCTCCAAGGCGACGCCTCAGATAATATTCCCGGTGTCCGCGGCATCGGACCGAAGACAGCGACCATTCTTGTCCAGTCATATGACACGGTCGAAACGCTATACGACATCGTGAGACAAGAAGCGCTTCAAGAGGCGCATCAGAAGTTTGCGAAGAAGCTCGACGGGCAAGAAGAAGTGGCGCTCTTGTCAAAACGTCTCTCGCTCATCGATATTCATGCACCGATTGAGACCGATTGGGAGGCGTATCGCTTTGGTTCACATTTATTTTGATGCGGCGACGAACCAAGAGGCGGGTGAGAACGGTCTTGGCGTCTGGATCAAGACGACCGACGGCACGGTGTCCACGTACATCGCCAAACGCGTCGGGTTGACCAGCGTTCAGGCGGAGCTCGCCGCGCTCGCGTTCGCCCTCGAACAAGCACACGAACTGACGGGAGAATCGACATTTATGTTCTATTCAGACGCCGAGACGGTCGTACGGGCGCTTGAACAGCGCTTCTTCAAAGACCCATCGATGCGTCCGTTGTTCGTCAAGGCGCTAACGCTGTATGACGAATTACCGAATAAGTTCATCAAATGGATTCCGCGAGCAGAGAACCGGGCTCACGACGTGGCGAAACGGGCATTGATGACAGGCTAAAAGTCGGGCGTGGGCCCGACTTTTTGTCAATTGCAGGGGAATGATTTCTTTTTTGCAAAAGTTTCGCTAAAATGAAAGCGTAGTCAAAAAAAGAGGGGGAATTTTCATGGAATATCGGATCGAACGGGACACGATGGGGGAAATCAACGTTCCGGCTTCAGCCAAATGGGGAGCCCAAACACAGCGCAGTCTAGAGAACTTTAAAATCGGGACGGAAAAAATGCCGCTTGAGGTCGTGCATGCCTTCGCGATTTTGAAGAAAGGTGCCGCATTTGCCAACGCTGAGCTCGGTGTGTTGGAGCAAGCGAAAGCCGATGTCATCGCCGAAGTAGCCGATGAGATCGTCGCTGGGCAACATGACGCCGAGTTTCCACTCGTCGTCTGGCAGACGGGTTCAGGGACACAGTCGAACATGAACGTCAACGAAGTCATCGCCCACTTGGCGAACGATAAGTTGAAGGAGCGTGGTCAGACGCTTACGATCCATCCGAATGACGACGTCAACAAGTCGCAAAGCTCGAACGACACGTATCCGACGGCGATGCACATTGCGGCCATCTTAGCAGTCGAGGACCATGTGTTGCCGTCAATCGAGGCGCTCCACGCGACGCTCGCGAAGAAAGCCGAGTCATTCATGGACATCGTCAAGATCGGTCGGACGCACTTGCAAGACGCGACGCCGGTTACGCTCGGTCAAGAGATTAGCGGTTGGGTCCGTATGCTCGAGCTGTCGAAACAGATGATTGAGCGTACGCTCGAACCGTTGACAGAGCTCGCTCTCGGCGGAACGGCAGTCGGGACGGGCATCAACGCCCATCCGCAGTTCGGCGAAGTTGTGGCCGAGAAAATCTCGCAAGAGACCGGCAAACAGTTCATCACGGCCGTCAACAAGTTCCATGCGCTCACGAGCCACGATCAGCTCGTATTCACACATGGTGCCTTGAAAGCACTCGCCATGGACGCGATGAAGATCGCCAACGACGTCCGTTGGCTCGCTTCTGGTCCGCGTGCCGGTATCGGCGAGATTTTGATTCCGGAAAACGAACCGGGCAGCTCGATCATGCCAGGAAAAGTCAACCCGACGCAGAGCGAGGCGTTGACGATGGTCGCGGCTCAAGTGCTCGGCAATGATGCGACAATCGGATTCGGGGCGAGCCAAGGAAACTTCGAGTTGAACGTGTTCAAGCCTGTCATCATGTACAACTTCCTCCAGACGTGCCGTCTGTTGACGGACAGTCTACATTCGTTCGACGTGCATTGCGCCGTCGGCATCGAACCGGATTTGGACGTCATCGCACACAACGTGGAACGGTCGCTCATGCTCGTGACGGCACTCAACCCGCATATCGGTTACGAGAACGCAGCCAAAATCGCGAAGCTCGCCCATAAAAATGGGACGTCGTTGAAGGAAGCGGCGCTCGAGACTGGACTATTGACGGAAGAGCAGTTCGATCAATGGATTCGTCCGGTAGAGATGACATCTCCTAACCTAAAAGTTGGTAAATAAGGGAAGGGCGGTCAATGACCGCTCTTTAATTATTGTCTATTAGGTCGTAAGCACTAACTTTCTGTAAAACAATAGGAAAAAAATAAGTAAATAGTTGTATTTTCGTGGATGAAGTCGCATAATCATAGTCAGAAGCGAATATCGGGAGAACGAAACTGGGGGGTCGGGAATGAAGCAGCAACTCACAGATCGTATACATAAGATTTTGGCGCAAATCACGAGCGCGAGACAGATTCAAACAACAGACATCGAGTTTTTATTGGATTGGATGAAACAAGAAGTGAAACAGCGACGGTTCATGCACTTGCTTGAAATCTTCAGTCGTGTCGAATCTGACGTGCGTGAGTTGCCGGCCGTCCTGACGCAAGCAGAAGCGATGGCATTGATTGCCCCGGTGAAACGATATATCCATACGATCCTCGGCATCGAGCAAGAAGACGAGGACCTCGTCTTGATTTTGTCGAACAACTTTGCGACGTTCAGCCGCTATAAGCCGCGGGTGGAAAAGCTCGGGGCGCGTCCTGTCTTTTTACAGACGTTAGAAGAAGCCGTCGAATACGATTATGAAGATGTGCCGAAGGCGATCATCATGGACGTCGAACTGTGGGCACGCTTCCCGGAGCGGGCAATCCAATCGTTCGTCAGCAAGATGAAGAAGCTGTACGTCCCGCTCATTGTGATCGGAACGAATGAACATTATCGACTCGCCGCCTACTCGTATGGGTTCGATGACTATTGGGAAGAATGGATCCCGATGGAAGAGCGGCTCGTGCGGCTCGGACATCATATCGAGAAGGCACGGCTCGTCTCGAATGCGCTGCTCGTCGACGAATTGACAGGCGCCTTCAACCGTAAATATTTGAAAGCGACGTTCAGTCGCTTCATGTCCCGTCTAGAGCGGTCCGGTGAAAGCTTCACCCTCGCGCTGCTCGACATCGACCATTTCAAGCAGTTGAACGATACGTTTGGTCATGCGTATGGGGACGAAGTGCTGCATCGCGTCGCCGAGGAGGTTCGTTTGGCGATTCGCTCGAGTGACGAGTTGATTCGTTACGGCGGGGAAGAGTTCCTCATCATCTTGAACGTGTCCGAGCGCCACGTCGTCGATGCGGTGCTCGAACGGGTCCGCAGCCGAATCGAAGAGATGACGTTTACATACGAGCATCACGTGACGGTGTCCATCGGCTATACGCGCGTCTGTCAGACCGGGATGACACTCGGGGAGTGGTGCGCTTACGCCGACGAGGCGCTCTACAAGGCGAAGCGTGACGGTCGCAATCGAATCATCCGTTATTCGACGGCGGTCCGGGAAGAAAAACGGCTCGCTTACGTGACGATGAGCCCGGAGAAGTACATCATGCTCGCCGAACAGTTGCCGAAACAACATCGACGATACGAGGTCATCTATCGTCCTTACGACCGTTACGCCTGTAACGATCATATGGAGATGTTCATTTTAGACGAATCGAGTACGACGGAGACGAGAGGGACGCTCTCGGCCGTCAAAGAGCAGCGTGGCAAGTACAGTCATGTGTTAGCGTTGTCGAAACGGACGGCACTCGAGCTCGGTACGCTATACGACGACTTGGCCGAACAGGACCATCATGATGTCATCACTGAAAAAATCGAGCAATGGCTCGAAAAATTGCCCGACTAAAAAGGGACGTCGACTCAGTCGATGTCCCTTTTGTCATATTGACGGAAAGTGAAGCTATAGGCATGCCGCTCGTCGACCGGATGGAACTGTTCGTCCGTCACGGTGAGCCCGTCCGGCAGCGGTGGATAATACGTGTCCGCCTCGAACGTGCCGTCGACCTCAGTAACATAGAACCGGTCCGTCATCGAGAGTGTTTGCTCATAAAGCGTCGCGCCGCCGATGATGTAAAGGTCTGTCGTCTCGGTGTTGAGCGACTCGAGGTCGTGCCAGACATCGACACCTTCAGCTGAAAACGATCGGTCTGACGTGACGACGATATTGCGGCGGTTCGGTAACGGACGACCGATCGATTCGAACGTTTTACGACCCATGACGACCGTTTGGCCCGTCGTGATAGCTTTGAACTGCTTCAAGTCATCGGGCAGGCGCCACAACAAGGCGTTATCTTTCCCGATTTCTCGATTGCTTCCGATGGCGACGACGTGGACGATCATACGCTGACCGCTCCTTTGATATGAGGATGCGGGTCATAGCCGACGATTTCGAAGTCCTCGAAACGGAAGTCCTCGATCGACGTCACATCTCGCAAGATATTCAATGTCGGGAGCGGGCGTGGCTCACGTGTCAATTGAAGGTTCACTTGTTCGAGGTGGTTATGGTAAATGTGGGCGTCGCCGAGCGTATGGACAAAGTCGCCAACCTCAAGGCCGGTCACATGGGCGACCATGTGCGTGAGCAAGGCGTATGACGCGATGTTGAATGGTACGCCGAGGAACGTGTCAGCGCTACGTTGATAGAGCTGGCATGATAGTTTGCCGTCCGCGACGTAAAATTGGAACAACAGGTGGCACGGCGGGAGCGCCATGTCCTCGAGTTGCCCTGGATTCCATGCCGAAACGATGAGGCGACGCGAATCAGGGTTCGTCTTAATCTGCTCGATCACTTGCGCGAGTTGGTCGACACTCGTGCCGTCTGGTTTCGGGAACGAGCGCCACTGCGCCCCGTAGACAGGGCCGAGATTGCCGTCCTCGTCTGCCCACTCGTTCCAAATGCGGACACCGTTATCTTGAAGATACTTGACGTTCGTATCGCCGGTGATGAACCAGAGGAGTTCATGGATGATTGAGCGGGTATGTAGTTTTTTCGTCGTGACCAGGGGGAATCCGTCCTGAAGATTGAACCGCATCTGGTAACCGAACACGCTCGTCGTCCCGGTCCCGGTCCGGTCCTCTTTGACGACACCGTGCTCAAGAATATGGGTGCATAAATCATGATATTGCTTCATGTGGGAAGTCCCCTTTCTCGTTCAAATTTACAAAAAGTCGCATTCATTATAACACAATATATTGATAAAATGATGGTCGTTCAGCAGAGTTTTCTTCTAAATATCGATTTGAGAACACTGATGTTTCACAATTTGAAGATGTGACAATAGTAGAATAAAACGTGCAAAAATCCTTTGTCGTGACAGCTCATTGTTTTGTTCAGTCTTGTGAGGAGGAACATGATGAAAGCAGTGATTTGTACCGCATATGGACCACCGGACGTGTTACAGCTTCAAGAAGTCGACAAGCCTGTACCAAAATCGGACGAGTTATTGATTCAAGTCCATACGACAGCCGTCCATTCAGGTGACCGGCGGTTGCGGTCACTCGATGTACCGGCTCTAGGCAAGCTGCCGATGCGAATCGTCGTCGGTTTCAAGGCACCGCGCCAACCGATTCTCGGTGTCGTCTTGGCAGGCGAGGTCGTCGAGACGGGCAGCCGTGTCGAGCAGTTCAAGGTCGGCGACCGCGTCTATGCACTGACCGGGATGCGGTTCGGCGGCTATGCTGAATATGCGTGTGTCAAAGCGAGTAAATGTGTCGAACGCATGCCGAACAACGCTAGTTTTGTCGAAGCAGCCAGCTTGCCGTTCGGCGGGACGACGACTCTTCACTTTTTGCGTAAAGCGAACATCGAACAAGCGAAGACCGTATTAATTTACGGGGCGTCCGGGGCAGTCGGTTCGATGGCCGTTCAAATCGCGAAATATTACGGGGCTCACGTAACGGCAGTCTGTCGGGAGCGAAACTTCGAACTTGTCAGAAATCTCGGCACGGACGTGATGATTGACTACACCATAGACGGCTACGACGAGAAACTGACCACATACGACGCTGTGTTCGATGCGGCTGGTAAAATCGATAAGCGGATGGCCCGGAAACATGTCGCCGCACACGGGAAATTCAGTTCTGTCGCTGGGCAAGGACCTGCCAGTGAACGGAAAGAGGATTTGGCTTTCTTGAACGAGCTGTTTGAAGCCGGCCGGTTAAAGGCTGTCATCGATTCGGTTTATCCGCTCGAGGACATCGTCGCGGCGCACCGATACGTTGATGCCGGAGGAAAGGCTGGAAATGTGATCGTGACCGTGACACAAACAAATTGATTCAATCGAGAGCGAGATGCGCACTTGGTGGACAGTCCCTGTTTTCGCCACGTGGCTTATGGGGTATACTTGTGAAAGACAAATAAAGGGAGGGATTCGATGCAATTACAAGGTAAGAATGTCCTGCAAATCGTCAGCGACGACTTTGAAGATTTAGAATTATGGTATCCGGTCCATCGGTTGCGCGAGGAAGGCGCAAACGTCATCCTGGCCGGCGAGAAGGCGGATCACGCCTATATCGGCAAGTACGGCGTCCCGGCCAAATCGGACATCGCGTTCGATGACGTCGACATCTCATCGTACGACGCCATACTCGTCCCGGGTGGCTGGTCCCCAGACTTGTTGCGCCGATTTGATTCGGTGAAAGGGTTCGTCCGTTATATGCATGACGAGAAGCGGCCGATCGGTCAAATCTGTCACGCGGGCTGGGTGTTGATTTCAGCCAAAATTCTCGATGGTGTCAACGTCACGAGCACACCGGGCATTAAAGATGATATGGAAAACGCCGGTGCGATTTGGCATGATGAGCCGGTCGTCGTCGATGGCCATATCGTCTCGAGCCGCCGTCCACCTGACCTGCCTGACTATATGCGGGAATTCATCAAAGTCATGGCCAAACACTGAAAATAGAATAAAGGGGTTAACGACAGTTGAGACTTAAATCGAATCCAGTTCTCCGTAAATCGATGGAGACAACAGCTTATAGCACCACGCCGATGACGAAAGCCGGCACGTGGTCGAAAGTGTTCACACTACTCTTGCTCGTCACGGCAGCCGCCGGGACGACGTGGATGCTCGTACCGACAATCGGAGAAGCATTGCTGTTCCCGCTCATGATTGGTTCGCTCATTCTCGGCTTAATTTTGGCGCTCGTCATCACGTTCAAACCGAGAACAGCACCCGTTGTCGCACCATTGTATGGCATCGTTGAAGGTGTGTTCGTCGGATTGATTTCCTATTTCTTTGAAGCGATGCTCCCGGGCATCGTCGGCCGTGCCGTCTTGACGACGTTCATCGTCGCGTTCGCGATGTGGTTCGTCTACTCGACGGGTCTCGTCAAAGTGACGCAAAAGTTCCGTGCCGGAGTCACAGCCGCGATCTTTACGGTCATGTTGCTCTATCTCGTCCAAATCGGGATGAGTTTCTTCGGTTCAGGACTCCCGTTCATGACGGGCTCGTCACCGCTCGCCATCGGCGTGCAATTTGTGATCGTCATCATCGCCTCACTCGCGCTCGTCCTCGATTTCGACTATATTGCTCGTCAAGTCGAGAGCCGGGCTCCGAAAGAGCTCGAATGGGTCGCAGCGTTCGGTTTGATTGTGACGCTCATCTGGCTCTATATTGAAATTCTTGATTTACTGTATCGCCTCGCCATGCGCGACTGATCATCGGCCTTCGGGCCGGTGATTTTTTATGAAAGGATGTGAAGCCGACATCGAACCGATGAAGGCGCAGCTGTTATGAAAAAAGTGATTGTAATTGGATCAGGAATCGTCGGCATCTCGACCGCTTACCATTTAGCCGGGAAAGCCGACGTCACCGTCATCGACCGGAAAGAGAAAGGCCGTGCCACCGACGCCGCGGCAGGCATCGTCTGCCCATGGATTGCCCAGCGTCGCAATAAGGCATGGTACGCGCTCGCCAAAGGCGGCGCTCACTACTATGCGACGGTCGTCGAGGACTTGAAACAAGAAGGCGAGACGGAGACCGGCTACAAACGTGTCGGGACGCTCGCCTTGCATGAAGACAAGAAATTGAACGAGATGCAAGAACGGACGGCGCTACGCCGGGAAGAAGCACCAGAAATCGGGGAGTTGACCCGGATGACAGCGGAAGAAGCGAGAGCGCTATTTCCACCGCTCTCGGACGAATATGACGCCCTCCTTGTCGAAGGCGGGGCTCGTGTGGATGGAGAGAAATTGCGAGCGGCCCTCGAACGGGTCGCCGTGAAGCGTGGCGTGACCTTGGTCGACGGTTCGGCCGTCCTCGTCGAAACGGACGGCTATCATGTCGAGTGCGACGGTGTCCGCTTTGAGGCGGATGAGATTGTGCTCGCCTGTGGGGCGTGGTTGCCCGATTTGATGGAGCCGATCGGCTATACGGCCCGTGTCGCCGGGGAGAAAGCGCAAATCGTGCACGTGCAGCTGCCGGACACGGATGCGTCTGATTGGCCGGTCGTCATGCCACCACGGCGTCGTTATTTGCTCGGGTTTGAAGAAGGGCGAATCGTCATCGGTTCGACGCATGAGCGTGACAAGGCGTTCGACGCACGGCCGACGGCAATCGGAATTCATGAAGTGCTCTCGAAAGGGCTGGAATCGGCCCCTGGACTCGCTGAGGCCGAACTGATTGAGACGCGGGTCGGCTTTCGCCCGGTCACCCCGAACTCGATTCCGATTCTCGGACGCGTTCCGGGAGCGGAGCAGTTGCTCGTCGCGAACGGTCTCGGCTCGTCCGGTTTGACGGTCGGTCCGTTCATCGGGAAAGTGCTCGCCGACCTCGTTATGACCGGGGACTGCGAGCTTGACCTGTCACTCTATCCAATCGAGGAATCCGTGTTCCGAACGAACGATAAATAACAATGAAATATAAAAAGTCGCCTACCCCCTTACTATATACATAAGAAGGGGAAGGCGACTTTTTAGTTATGTTTCCGGATGATGCCGTGAAGGAAAAATCGGAAATAATCTTGCATCGATTCGGTCATCGGTGACGTCGACAGGCTCGGGTCGGACAAAATCGCCTGCTGCACGAGTTGGACGTACCGTATATACGAATCGGTCGACAGCTCCGGGTCGATGGCCCCGCTCGTCTTTCCATATTCAATCAATTGCCGGAATGCGGCGTAGCCCCGACCGGCCAACTGTTGCCACGATGCGTCCGCTTGAATCATCGTCGTAATCGTCTCGTCGAACAGCCCAGCCGTCTCGATTTTACGAGACAAAATCTCAATCAGCAATTGATCGATCGGGACATGGTCAGCGATTTGTGACTCGATCCATCCCATCTGTTCTTCCGTCATCTCGGTCAAGACGGCGATGATCACTTGTTCTTTCGATCCGAAATAATTATAAATCGATACCGGTGAGACCGAGGCGGCGCGGGCAAGCTCGCTCACCGTGAAACGGGACTGTTTCACGGCCATCAGTCGAATGGCCGCGTCTAAAATCGCGCGTCGCTTCGTCTCGGTCCGTTTTGTGAATCCATCCATGGGCATCCTCGCTTCTTTTGTAGTTTTGTAACCAATATACCATTTCCATTTCAAAAAATAACGTGATATACTAGTTTTGTAATCATATGAACTATATATTTCAAAACTAAGGAGTGAGGACAGTGATTCAATTGAAAGGATTGACGAAACGATTTGATTCATCCCACGGCATCTTCGACGTGTCGTTCACCGTCGAACCTGGTACCGTCTTCGGTTTCATCGGGCCGAACGGGGCAGGGAAATCAACGACGATTCGTCACTTGATGGGATTGCTCCACGCCGATTCCGGTAGTGCCACCGTTATGGGTCACGACTGTTGGAACGAGAGCGAGACGGTGAAGGCGCTCGTCGGTTATTTACCGGGCGAAATCAATTACCCTCAGGATATGACCGGTGAGGACGTCATCCGTCTTACCCGAAAGCTTCATGCGACAAGTGCTGAGCGCGAACGGACGTTGCGTGACGTGTTCGCTTTTGACACATCGCTCAAAGTGCGTAAGATGTCGAAAGGGATGAAACAAAAGCTCGCCATCGTCACGTGTTTCATGAAAGATGTGCCCGTGTATATTCTCGATGAACCGACGAGCGGACTCGATCCGCTCATGCAGGAACGGCTCGTCGATTGGGTGATCTCGGAGAAGGCGGCGGGCAAGGCAGTGTTGATGAGTTCGCACCACTTTCCCGAGATGGAGAAGACATGCGACCGGGCCGCGCTCATCCGCGACGGTCGGATGATTATCGAAGCGGAGATGACAGAGTTGAAACGGCATAGTCAGAAGACGTATCGAATCGAATTGAAGGACGAGGTGGCAGCTCAGCGCTTGAGCGAAGAAATTGGTGTGCGGGACGGAGTGGTCGTCACTGTCAACTTGTCGACGGTCGAGGAGTTGAACGACTTGATTCATCGGCTCACTCGTCATGAGGTCCAATCGTTGTCGAGCGGCACCGACGAGCTTGAGCATCTATTCATGCAATATTACGGGGAGGCGAACTAAATGGTTCTCATTTCGGCACTGTTCAAACAAAACCGGAGCTGGATTTTTGGCTACTCGCTCGGGACCAGCCTCTATCTCTTCTTTTTGGCGGCGGTGTTCCCGTCTATCCAAGAGACGGGGCTGATTGAAGGCAAATTGGATTCGTTGCCACCTGAGCTGCTCGATGTGTTCAAAATCGATCCGAATATGGCGATGGACAACGTCATGAATTTGTTGGCCGGCAATTACTATGGGCTCATCTTTTACGTGTTGGCGATCCTGTTCGCGCTCACATTCGCCTCACGGCTCATGGCCAAACCAGTCGACTCAGGCGAGGTCATGCTCTATTTGGCCGCACCGATCTCACGAGCCGGCTATGTGACGGCCAGTCTGGTCGTACTCTTGTTGGCGTCAACCCTGCTCGTCGGACTGAATGGGCTTAGTCTGATGCTCTCCAACGTGTTGTTCGATTTACAGATTGACCTCGGCTTATTGTGGACACTTCAGTTGAACGCGGGTCTGATGCTGCTCGTGCTCGGAACGCTCGCTTATGTGCTCGCGAGCCTGTTCGACGACAGTTCGCGGTCCTACATGGTCACGGGAGGGATATTCGCCCTCTTCTTAATGGCGAACGTGTTCTCAGGATTTAGTGACCAGCTCGACTGGTTGAATGCGCTGTCGATTTTCTCGTTGTTTGACGCCAACGCACAAATCCAAGGGGATTCCACGCTTCGTTCTTTCTTCTTGTTGGCGGGGATTCTCGTCGTCGCAATGCTCCTATCTTATGGACGCTTCACGCGAAAAGATTTGACGATTTAGTTTTTCGAAATAGAATGACGGGTATGATACAATCAGCTCGAACAGATTGGAAAGGGGAATGATTGTATGCAACTCGCAACGTTACGCAACGGTGTCAAAATTCCAATGATCGGCTTTGGGGTATGGCAAGTCGACAACGAGACGGAGGCGCCACAGGCCGTCGCCGAGGCACTCAAAGTCGGATATCGCCATATCGATACGGCAGCCGTCTATAAGAATGAAGAGGGTGTCGCCAAAGGGATTCAAGAATCAGGCGTCGCTCGTGAAGATATCTTTTTGACGTCGAAGATTTGGAACGAAGACATTCGCCAACGCCGGACGAAAGAGGCGTTTGACGAATCACTCGCTCGACTCGAGACTGACTATTTAGATCTTTGTCTGCTCCACTGGCCAGTCGACGGGTTCGTCGAGGCATGGAAAGATTTGATCGATCTCTATGAGGCCGGTAAAATCAAGGCGATCGGCGTGTCGAACTTCAAAGAGCATCATCTCGAGACGTTGAAACAGGAAGGTCTCATGACGCCGCTCATCAACCAAATCGAGCTCCATCCGCAACTCCCGCAACCTGATCTCGTCGAATATTGCCAAGACGAGGGCATCCAAGTCGAGGCATGGAGCCCGCTCATGCAAGGGAAGTTTCTCGATATCCCGGCCTTTGCCGAGATTGCTGAGAAACATGGGAAGACGCCGGCTCAAGTCGTGCTTCGCTGGCATTTAGACACGGGGAACGTCGCGCTTCCGAAATCGGTCACACCGCACCGGATTCAAGAGAACTTCGATGTGTTCGACTTCGCGCTCGATGCAGACGATTTGGCAAAAATCGATGCCGTGGCAACACATGACCGTCTCGGTCCAGACCCGGACGAGATTGATTTCTAAACAATTGATGCTTTTGTCCATGAACTCAGGTGGGCAATCTCGAATGTGGTGACACTGCCGCTTCTTCGAAACGACTCCGGTTAAGGCCGGGGTCGTTTTGTTATGTGTCTAACGATTTATTTAGGAACAAGTCGAGAAGTGTATGAGCGTTGGCACATGGGTATAGAAAACTATGCTAAAAAAGGAGGTGTCAGGTCTTCTTCGGAGGATCGTACTTATGGACTTATCAAAATGGCCTTTAATCAACTGGCTGGCATTTTTGGCGACGGTCGTCATCAACTACTTCGCGAGCGGTGAAAACGCTGCTGTGTCGGACCGCATCGACATTTATTTCAAACCGGCTGGCTATGCGTTCTCAATTTGGGGTGTGATTTATATCGCGCTCGCCGTCTGGCTCGTCTTGCAATTGAAGAAAGGGTCGGTCGCGAACCGGCAGGCGAATCGGATGAAAGCGGGCTTTCTTGTCTCGTGCATCTTGAACGGCCTTTGGTTGCTCACGTTCACGAACGAGTGGTTCATCGCCTCGCTCGTCGTCATGGTCGCTTTCTTGGCGACGCTCGCCTGGCTCTATTACATCGCCTTCCGGACGTCGACAAGTTGGCTCGATCGGTTCCCATTCTCGATTTATATCGGTTGGGTTTCCGTCGCAACAATCGTCAACGTATTCGTCGTCATGAATCGGGAGCGGGTCACGACCGTGCTCGGGCTCGACGAACTTGCTTGGACATCGCTCATGCTCATGGTCGGGGTCGTCCTGGCGCTCGTCTTCATGTGGTGGCATCGTGACTTCATCTATCCGCTCGTCTTCGTCTGGGCGTACATCGCCATCTTTGCACGAATCGAGGAAGCGACGCTTTACGTCGTCCTCGTCAGTGCCTTGATTTTGCTCACGCTCGGTTATGTCGGCTTAATCATTTGGAAGAAGCCCCGGGCATTTTTACACCATTCCCGCAAGACGGTCGAATAAGCGAATGTAAAGAGAAGTGATAGTCTATGAGGCTATCGCTTTTTTGTGCGAATATTTAAGTTCTTTCGAACCTATATACTAATATATTTGATGGATAATTATTCTTTATAGATTATAAGTGATTTTCATAAATAGCTTGATAAAGCTAATGAATCCGCTTTCAATTATGACTTAGACGATCTGTGTTATGCAGAATAGTATACAACCCACTTGATTTATCAGAATATTTAGAACAAAATAAAATTTACGAAACAAGTTCGAGAGAGAGGGGTTGATTCGATGAAACGAACAGGCTTGTACGATTCACGATTCGAAAAAGACGCATGTGGCATTGGGCTATATGTCAACCTAAATGGAGAGAAAAAACATGACATCGTCAGTAAATCGCTGTCGATGCTCTGTAAGCTAGAACACCGAGGCGGGCAAGGCGTCATCGATGCCGGTGACGGCGCGGGAATCATGACCGAGCTGCCGCACGAACTGTTCCTTGAGACGATGAATTTGCCGACACCAGGTCGCTATGCCGTCGGAATGGTCTTTTTCCAACCGGATGAGTCGAGACTGCAGGATAAGCAACGTCAGATGGAAGCGATTGCCGACGAATTTGATTTCGCGACCATCGCCTGGCGCGAAGTCCCGGTCAATCCAAATGCGATCGGTGAGCATGCCCGCGTGACACAGCCGACCATCTACCAATGGTTCGTCTCGTGCCCGTTCGCGGACTATGACTCAAACGAGCGGACACTCTATCAGCTCCGGCGGACGATTGAAAAGACCGAAGCGTTGAACCTGTACATGCCGAGCTTGTCGACGAAGACGATCGTCTACAAAGGGATGCTCACGCCGGAACAAATCGAGCGCTTTTATCTCGATTTACAGGCGCCGTCCTTCAAGAGCACGTTCGGCATCGTCCATTCCCGCTTCTCGACGAACACGTTCCCGTCATGGGAGCGGGCTCATCCGAACCGCATGATCGTCCATAACGGGGAAATCAATACGCTCCGCGGAAACATCGATGCGATGCGGGCTCGTGAAGGCGTGACCTCGACCGATTTGTTCGAGGATGTCAATCAGCTGTTCCCGGTCCTTCAAGAGACGGGAAGCGACTCGTCGATGCTCGACAACGCCTTCGAGTTCTTCACACGCACCGGACGTTCCATCGCCCATACGGCGATGATGCTCATCCCTGAGCCGTTCGCGGAAGTAAAAATAGACCCGTTCAAAAAAGACTTCTATCAATATCATTCGTCGATCATGGAGCCTTGGGATGGGCCGACCGGTGTCGTCTTCACGGACGGCCGTCAAATCGGGGCCATCTTGGATCGAAACGGACTACGACCGATGCGCTATATCGAGACACTGGATGGTGAGCTCATTTTGTCGTCAGAGAGCGGCGTCATCCCGGTACAAGCCGAGAACGTGAAGTCGAAGCAACGACTCCGTCCTGGGCAGCTGTTATTAATCGACTTGGAGTCGAAACGACTCATCCCGGACGCGGAAATCAAACAGACGATCGCACGGGCCGAGCCTTACGGTAAATGGTTGAAGCAGATGACCGAGCTCAGCGATGGACCGGTCGACGAGCCGTTCGTCGCCGACCTGCATCGGAAGCAACGTGCGTTCGGATACACGAAAGAGGACATTGAACAATATCTCGTCCCGCTCATCCTCGAGAAAAAGGATCCAATCGGGTCGATGGGACATGACCAACCGGTCGCGGTGTTGTCTGAGCGGCCACGCTCTTTGTTCCATTACTTCAAACAGCACTTCGCCCAAGTCACGAACCCGCCGATCGATGCATTGCGTGAGAAAATCGTCACGGCGACATTCACATGGCTCGGGCCACAAGCGAACCCGGTCCATACCGGCCGTGGTCATGCCCGTCGCGTCTGGCTCAAGCACCCGTTCCTCGATGCGGTCGCACTCGAAAAAGTGAACGAGACGTTGCGCGTCGAACGGGTCGATACGTCATATACACACGATTTGGAGGCTTCGTTAGAGGCGTTGTTCGGGCGAGTCGAGGCGCTCATCCGCGACGGTGCCGACGTCATCGTCTTGTCGGACCGAAACATGAATGAAGATATGCTCGCGATGCCAGCGCTCCTCGTATTGAGCGCCGTCCACCAGCACTTGATTCGCGTCGATCTACGGGCATCCTGCAGTCTCGTCTCTGAGAGCGGTGAAGTTCGCGAGGTCCATCAAGCGGCCGCCTTAATCGGTTACGGCGCCGACGCCGTCTATCCGTATCTCGCCTATGCGACAATCGCCGAGGCGGTCGAAGCCGGTCAACTTTCGTACTCGTTCGATGAGGCGGTCCGCCGCTATCAGACGGCCTCAGTCGACGGCATCGTGAAAATCATGTCGAAGATGGGCATCTCGACCGTACAAAGTTACCGCGGTGCCCAAATCTTCGAGGCGGTCGGCATCGACCGCGCCTTGATTGAACGCCATTTCCGTGGGACGACGTCACAGTTGTCCGGTGTCGGTTTCACCGAACTTGAAGACGAGTCGCGCCGGCAGCACGAATCCGCCTATAAGCGCGAGAGACCACTCGAGGCCGGGACCGACTTCCAGTGGCGCGCCGATGGGGAAGAGCACGCCTTCAATCCGAAGACGATTCACCTCTTACAACGAGCCTGCCGCGAGAACGAGCGCCGGTATTATGACGCCTACGTCAAGCTCCATGAGTCATCAGGTCAATTCTTGCGCCAATTGTTCGCATTTAAACAACAGGATGCAATTCCGCTCGACGAGGTCGAGTCGGTCGCATCGATCGTCAGTCGCTTCAAGACGGGAGCGATGTCGTTCGGATCTTTGTCAAAAGAGGCCCATGAAACACTCGCCATCGCCATGAACCGAATCGGCGGCAAGAGTAACTCAGGGGAAGGCGGGGAAGACCGGAAGCGGTTCACCCCTGACGAGGACGGCAGTGAACGCGTCAGTCGCATCAAGCAAGTCGCGAGTGGACGTTTCGGCGTGACGGCCGAATACTTGTATCACGCCGATGAGATTCAAATCAAGATGGCGCAAGGGGCGAAACCGGGTGAGGGCGGACAATTGCCCGGGAACAAAGTATATCCATGGGTCGCCGAAGTGCGCGGCTCCGTCCCAGGTGTCGGTCTCATCTCGCCGCCACCACACCACGACATCTATTCGATTGAAGATTTAGCGCAACTCATCTTCGACTTGAAGCATGTCAATCCGAACGCGAAAATCAGCGTCAAACTCGTCTCGAAGTCAGGCGTCGGGACAATTGCAGCCGGTGTCGCCAAGGCAAACGCCGATACGATCGTCATCAGCGGTTATGACGGTGGAACCGGGGCGTCGCCGCGGACGTCAATCAAGCATACGGGACTCCCGTGGGAGCTCGGTCTGCTCGAGACGCACCAGACGCTCGCGTTGAACGGGCTTCGGGGCCGCGTCACGCTCGAGACTGACGGCAAACTCATGACCGGACGCGATATAGTCCTCGCCGCCATTTTCGGTGCCGAGGAATACGCATTCGCGACGGCACCGCTCGTCGTGCTCGGTTGCATCATGATGCGGGCGTGTCACCTCGATACGTGTCCTGTCGGTGTCGCGACCCAAGATCCGGCGTTGCGTGCGAAGTTCATGGGGAAACCCGAACATGTCGTCAACTTGATGACGTTTCTCGCCGAGGAAGTAAGGGAGATTTTAGCCTCGCTCGGAGCGACCTCGCTTCGTGACGTCATCGGTCGGACCGATTTATTGGAGGAGAGTGCCTGGAAACAAGCTCATCCGAAAGCGAAAACGCTCGATTTGACGCCGATGTTGTCGATTCCGACGGCTTTGCCGGAGAAAGAGGAGTTGGCCCATCCGGCCTATCAGTCGTATGATCACCGCAAATTGATTCCAGCCGTCTCGCGTTCCATCAAATCGCTCCAACCGACGTTCTTCGTCGGACGTGTCCGCAATACGGACCGCGCCGTCGGAACGATGCTCGGTCATGAAGTGACGAAAGTGCATGGCAACGTCGGACTCGCCGAGGACACGATTTCACTCCGACTCAGCGGCTCGGCCGGACAAAGCCTTGGTGCCTTCTTGCCGAACGGGATCACCATCTCGGTTATCGGCGACGCCAACGACTATGTCGGGAAAGGCTTGAGCGGCGGAAAGCTCGCCGTCATCGCCGAGAAACATGCCCCGTTCGAAGAGAGTGAACAAGTCATCGCTGGGAACGTCTGTCTCTACGGGGCGACGTCCGGGATGGCGTTCTTCAACGGTCACGTCGGAGAACGGTTTGCCGTCCGTAACTCGGGTGCCGTCGCCGTGACCGAAGGGGTAGGCGACCATGGCTGTGAATATATGACCGGCGGCACGGTCGTCGTACTCGGGGATGTCGGACGTAACTTTGGGGCCGGGATGTCGGGCGGGGTCGCCTATCTGTACGGGGACCAAGCGTACGAACAGCTCGTCAACCAAGAGCTCGTCTCGGTCGACCGTGAATTGACCGACGAGGATGCCGAACAGATTTACGCACTGCTCGAGATGCACCAGTTCCATACGGACAGTGTCAAAGCGAGAGCCGTGCTCGAGGGGTTCGAGCAAGAACGCAAACGTTTCGTCAAAATCGTGCCGCGTGACTATGCGAACGTGCTTGACGTCATGCGTCACATCGAGGCGACGCGTCCGGAATTGAGTGACGCCGACCGTGCCCTCGAACTATTCCGTGTCGTGACTGAAGGAGGGGGAGTATGAGACATAAATTTATCGATATCCCACGACAGACATTGCCGGAGCGTTCTGTCGTCGAACGGGTTCATGATTATAAAGAATACGCTTCCCGCATGGAAGACGGACCAATCGTCAAACAAGCCGAGCGCTGCATGGATTGCGGCACCCCGTTCTGTCACGTCGGGGACATGATCGGACAAGAGACGATCGGTTGTCCGATCCATAACTTGATTCCGGAGTGGAACAAGCTTGTCTCGGATCAAGATTGGTATCGGGCCTACGAGCGATTGATGGAGACGAATAACTTCCCGGAGTTCACGGGTCGTGTCTGTCCGGCGCCGTGTGAAGGCTCGTGTACGCTCGGCATCAGTGAGGACCCGGTCGCCATCAAATCGATCGAACGGACGATTATCGACCGGGCGTTCGAGGAAGGCTGGGTCAAACCTCGTCACGTCGAGAAACGGACCGGACGCCGTGTCGCCATCATCGGTAGCGGGCCGGCCGGGCTCGCGGCGGCCGATCAGTTGAATCAGCTCGGTCATGCGGTCACGATTTATGAGAAAGCGGATGAGGCGGGCGGCCTGTTGTTCTATGGCATCCCGAACATGAAGCTCGAGAAAGATGTCGTCCGGCGTCGTGTACGTTTACTCGAGGCGGAGGGGATCCGCTTCAAGACGGGCGTCAACGTCGGGACCGATGTGACGATTGAGTCACTCCGTCACACTTACGATGCCGTCATTCTCGCGACGGGGGCTCAAAAGCAACGTACGCTCGGCATCGATGGGGATGATGCCACAGGCGTTGAGCCGGCGATGGATTATTTGACCGAGTCGACGCGTACGCTCGGCGGGAAATCGCTCGACGCCCGATACGACGCGAACGGGAAAGACGTCATCGTCATCGGTGGCGGTGACACGGGCGCGGACTGTGTGGCGACGGCGATCCGTCAAGGCGCCAAGTCGGTGACACAGTTTGGAAAGCACCCGGAGAAAGGCATGTTCCGGGCACCGGAACGGCCATGGCCGCTCCAGCCGGACACGTTGTCGACCGATTATGCCTATGCGGAAGCAATCGAACACTTCGACCGTGACCCGCGTACGTATTTGATTCGTTCGAACCGGGTCATCAAACAAGGGGATCAGGTCGTCGGGATTGAGACGGAACGGATGGAGAAAATCGTCAAACCGGACGGACAGGCGACATTCTTCGTCGTCGACGGTTCGGTCGAGACATATCCAGCCGATCTCGTGCTTGTCGCCATCGGATTCGAACGACCGGAACGTGAACTCCGGAAGGTCGGCATCGAGGCGAACCATGACTATACGTCGAACGTCGAGGGTGTGTTTGTCGCAGGGGATGCGAGACGGGGACAAAGTTTGATCGTTTGGGCGATCCGGGAAGGTCGCGAAGTCGCGGATACCGTCGACGGATACTTGAACACTTGTCAACAACAGCTAAAAACTTCATCATAAAAAGGAGCGACGCGATGTCGCTCCTTTTTTACATGGATATTTAGGAGGAGTTAGCAATGATTATCGAAATCCTCATGTATACCGGGATTTGGTTTTTACTCGTGCTCGTCTTGCTCGGCACGATTTACGCGCGGCGAAATCGGAAGTGATTACAATACCATGGCGGCAATCAAACCGAAGATGATGAGCGGGATATTGTAGTGGAGGAACGTCGGCCACACGGTCTCACGCAAGTGGTCGTGTTGACCGTCGGCGTTCAAGCCGCTCGTCGGGCCGAGTGTCGAGTCACTCGCTGGGCTACCGGCGTCACCGAGCGCACCGGCCGTCCCGATGATGGCGATTGTCGCCTCGACCGAGAAACCGTACTGGGTGCAAAGCGGGACGAAGATGGCCGCGATGATTGGAACCGTCGAGAAACTCGAACCGATGCCGAGCGTGATGACGAGTCCGACGAGGAGCATGACGAGGGCGGCTACAAATTGTGAGTCACCCATAATGCCGCTCGCACCACTGACGAGTGGTTCGATGGCACCGGTCGCGCGGATGACGGCGGCGAAACCGCTTGCTGCAATCATGACGAAACCGATAAAGGCCATCATGCGCATGCCGCTCGTGAAAATGTCATCGGCCTCTGACCAAGGGATGAGGCGAAGTAACGTCAACAAGATGAGTCCTGTGACGGCCGAGGCGATCATCGACTCGGTTTGAAGCTGTACGACGAGCACGACGAGGATGACAACGGCCGTGAGCCAAATCTTGAGCGGGCTCAACGTCCGGACCTCATAGTCGCTTGGTCCGAGTTGAATCGTCTCATACGAACGCGGCTTCCGATAGTGGAAGAAGGCGGTGATGAGACCGACGAGCATACCGAGGGCCGGGATGGCCATGATGCTGACGATGTTGACATCACCGACGGTCATGCCGTTCGTTTCCACGTTCGGCAGCAAAATCTCATTCAAGTAAATGCCGCCGAATCCGACCGGGAGTAACATGTACGGGGTGACGAGACCGAATGTGAGAATCGTCGCCACGAGACGGCGGTCGAGCTTCAACTCGTTAAACAGCACGAGGAGCGGCGGGATGACGATCGGGATGAACGCGATGTGAATCGGTAGCGCATTCTGCGAACTGATTGCTAGTAATAAGAGGAACGATAGCAACAATGCCTTGACCCGGGTCACACTTTTGCCTGTGACGTCGCGGCCTGACATGCTGATTAACTTTTCAGCCAGGACGTCTGGGAGCCCTGTTTTTGATAGACCGACGGCAAATGCGCCGAGCAACGCGTAACTGAGGGCGATCGTCGCACCTCCGCCGAGCCCGTCACTGAAGGCGGTCAACGTCTCATTAAACCCGAGACCTCCGACCAGACCACCGACGACCGCGGCAAGGATGAGCGATAAGACGATGTGAACTCGACTGATCGCAAGAGCGAATAATACGATAACAGCTAATAAGACAGCATTCATCATTTCCAACACCTTTCATTCAAAACTCTTTCTCTTGTTATCACTTTAATATGATAAAGACTTTTGAAATTTAACATACGTGTTTCGGGTTGTCAAATCGATTGTTCAAAAAAAGCGATAACTCCGAAAAGTTATCGCTCGTTCGTCATCCTTCAACGTTATGGTATACCTGGCGCACGTCTTCGAGGTCTTCGAGGACGTCGAGTAGTTTTTCGAACTGTTCTTTCGACTCGTTGTCGAGGGCAATCTCGTTTTGTGGCAGCATCGTCAACTCGGCGACCTCAAACGTCTCGATGCCTGCTGCTTTGAAGGCAGTCTGGACGGCATGGAACGCTTCTGGTTCCGCATAGACGATCACCGTCTCATCTTCTTCGATGACATCACGGACGCCGAGGTCGTGCTCCATCATGAGTTCGAGTACGTCGTCAGCAGACATGCCGTTGACACCGATGACAGCCGTCGCGTCGAACATGTAAGCGACTGACCCGCTGACACCCATGTTGCCGCCGTTTTTACCGAAAGCGGCGCGGACTTCAGACGCCGTCCGGTTGACGTTGTTCGTGAGCGTGTCGACGATGAGCATCGAGCCGTTCGGTCCGAATCCTTCATAGCGGAGCTCATCGAAGTTCTCTTCGTCGCCGCCCTTCGCTTTGTCGATGGCGCGGTCGATGATTGCGCGCGGGACGTTGTACGTCTTCGCTCGTTCGACGACGAACTTGAGTGCTTGGTTTGATTCTGGATCTGGTTCCCCTTGACGGGCGACTACGTAGATTTCACGGCCGAACTTCGCATAGATGCGACTCGTATTGGCGTCTTTTGACGCCTTTTTCTCTTTAATGTTGTTCCATTTACGACCCATTACATGTCATCTCTCTTTCCATTGTTCGATTGATTCATCCTCGATTATATAAGAAGACGTGGATGTTGACGAGCAAAAATCATCCCTCGCTTTTATCCATCTTCTCGACGATCTCCGTCAACGTCTTCAAACTGTCGATTAGGCGGTCCGTCTCTTCCTCGTTCAGAAACGCGAGACGGTCCTCGAACAGGCGACGGAACGAATCGCGACGCTCGCGGAGGACGAGTTCGCCCTTTTCGGTCAGTTGATTCCAGATGACACGACGATCGCGTTCGTCCGGGACGCGGGTGATGTAGCCCTCATCGACGAGCTTCGTGATGAGCGGCGTCACGTTCGGCGGGGCAATCGATAACGTCTCACTGATGTGTCCGTTCGTGACCGCGCCTTCATCTTCAATCAACATGAGGAGATGAAAGTGGGAAAAGTTTAAGTTTGGGATTTGCGGAAGGTCGGAACGACGTAATAACTTCCGGCGAATTAATGGGATCAGTTTTACGAACTGATCGGCTGCGTCTTGTCTCGGCATAATCATGTCACTTCCTAATTAGGTTCTTTCTTCATTATACACGACCGAGCGCAGGGTGGACGACCAATCCTCATCCCGTGACATTTTGCACAGCGCATTCGCCTCATCATGGACACAATAGATGAAAGCGTTTACATATCGCATATGCTTTATTTTCATGAAAACGCATTCGATTTTACTGAGCGTCATATGAAAAAGCAAGACCTATCCTCATTCTCCTAAAAAATATTGTGAAAGAGTTCACATTGTTGTCACGCACAAAATGCGAGAAACGTTGTATTCTATGAATGTGAAGGAAAGCACAAACTCTTCTCAAACCAACTGATTGCCCCGTGCTCTCCATCAAGTCAACAGTATAAGCTCTCATTCATGAGGAGGAAACCAACATGGCAGTTAAAGAGAAAGCAGTAGTAGAAACATCAGCAGAACAGATGGTCGACACGCTCGTCACTAGAGCCCACACGGCGCTCGAGACATTGATGACGTTCGACCAAGAGAAAATCGATGCGATTGTTCAAGCGATGGCGTTAGCCGGTCTCGAACAACACGTCGCCCTCGCGAAACATGCATATGAAGAAACAGGTCGCGGTGTGTTTGAAGATAAAATGATCAAAAACATCTTTGCGACAGAATATATTTATAACTCACTCCGTGGCGAGAAGACGGTCGGCGTCATCGAGGACGATGAGCAAAACGGCATCACGTACATCGCAGAACCAGTCGGAGTCGTCGCCGGGGTCACACCGGTCACGAACCCGACATCAACGACGATGTTCAAAGCAATCATCGCCATCAAAACACGTAACCCGATCATCTTCGGTTTCCACCCGTCGGCACAACAGTGTTCAAGTGAAGCGGCACGCATCCTTCGTGACGCAGCCATCGAAGCGGGAGCTCCGGAACACTTGATTCAATGGGTTGAAAAACCGTCACTCGACGCGACGAAAGCGCTCATGAACCACCCAGGAGTCGCCATGGTCCTCGCAACTGGTGGAGCGGCGATGGTCAAATCAGCCTACTCGACTGGTAAACCAGCCCTTGGCGTCGGTCCTGGTAACGTTCCGGCCTACATCGACAAAACAGCAAAAGTAAAACGTGCCATCTCGGACGTCATCTTGTCGAAAACGTTCGATAACGGGATGATCTGTGCATCTGAACAAGCGATTATCGTCGACCAAGAAGTGTACGAAGAAGTGAAAGCCGAAATGACGGCGCTCGGTTGCTACTTCTGCTCACCAGAAGAGAAAGCAAAACTCGAGACACTCGTCATTAAAACAGACTCTTGTGCGGTCAACCCGGAAATCGTCGGGAAGCCTGCAGCCTGGATCGCCGAACGAGCTGGACTCACAGTCCCGGCCGATACGAAAATCTTGATCGCCGAACTCGAGACGGTCGGTGCGACAGAGTTGCTCTCACATGAGAAACTCAGCCCAGTACTCGGAGCCTACAAAGTCCAATCGCGTGAAGAAGGATTCGCCATCGCTGAGAAGATGCTTGAAATCGGTGGTCTCGGACATACGGCAGCCATCCACTCGACTGACGACGCCGCCATCCTCGCATTCGGACTCCGGATGAAAGCTTGCCGCATCATCGTCAACTCGCCAACGGCACACGGCGGGATCGGTGATCTCTATAACGAAATGACACCATCACTCACACTCGGTTGTGGGTCGTACGGTAAAAACTCCGTCTCTGAGAACGTGACGGCGAAACATCTACTCAACGTGAAAAAGGTGGCGAGACGTCGCGTGAATATGCAATGGTTTAAAGTCCCTGAAAAGATTTACTTTGAGAAAAACTCGGTCCAATACCTTCAATCGCTCACATCGAAAAAACGGGCGATGATCGTCACGGATGAAATGATGGTCAAACTCGGATTTGCTGATAAAGTCGTCAAAAACTTGCCGGCTGGCGTCGAGTACCGCATCTTCGACCAAGTCGAGCCAGACCCGTCAGTTGAGACGGTCATGCGCGGTGCCGAAGCGATGCGTCACTTCCAACCAGATATGATTATCGCCCTCGGCGGTGGATCACCAATGGATGCTGCGAAAGGCATGTGGCTCTTCTACGAACGCCCAGAAGAGAAGTTCTCGAACCTTCGCCAAAAATTCATGGATATCCGCAAGCGGACGTACAAATTCCCGACGCTCGGTAACAAGTCGATGTTCGTCGCCATCCCGACAACATCAGGTACGGGTTCTGAAGTGACACCGTTCACGGTCATCACGGATAAGAAACGCAACGTCAAATACCCGATCGCTGACTATGCGATTACACCGGACGTCGCCATCGTCGACCCTGAGTTCGTCATGACGGTCCCAGCTTCAATCACGGCGGATACAGGAATGGACGTGTTGACACACGCCATCGAAGCGTACGTTTCGGTCATGGCAAACGACTATACGGATGGACTCGCGCTTCGTTCGATGAAGATGATTTTCGATTACCTCCCGAAAGCGTATGAGAACGGCAGTGACGCCGAAGCACGTCAGAAAGTCCACAACGCATCAACAATGGCTGGTATGGCTTTCGCGAACGCGTTCCTCGGTATCAACCACTCGATCGCACACAAAATCGGTGGCGAGTTCCATGTCCCACACGGACGGACGAACGCGATCCTTATGCCGCACGTCATTCGCTATAACGCGACACGCCCATCGAAACTCGCGGCGTTCCCGAAATATGAGTCATTCATCGCCGACGAGCGTTACGCTGAAATCGCGCGCTACCTCGGACTTCCAGCCAGCACGACGGAAGAAGGCGTCGAGTCGCTCATCCAAGCGATCATCGAGCTCGGTCAGCGCTTGAACATCAAACTCTCGTTCAAAGCCCAAGGCATCAAGAAAGCGGACCTCGACGCGAAAGTCGACAAGATGGCAGTCGACGCGTTCGAAGACCAATGTACGACGGCTAACCCGAAAATGCCGCTCGTTGAAGAATTGAAAGAGATCATGTACGCTGCTTACGAAGGCGTATAAGTCTTGCACCAATCAAACGGTTTCCCTCGTTCGGAGGGAGGCCGTTTTTTTGTGAAAAAGAAATATAAAATTGTCAGATCACTTAATATAATAGGATAATACAACCATTTATTGGTGAGTTTTTTTGATGGAGATACGCAGATGACAATTATGTACAGCTTACTGTCGGCACTATTTACCGTTTTTCTTTATTTCAATCCGCTTTCATCAACAAGTCCATATGAAACGGCTGAATATTTTGCGTCACAAGATCGGGATGCAGATAGTTACGATAGTTTTGAGTTTTTTGACACATTTGGTACAGAGCTAGAAGTGAGTGCGAAGCGTGTCGTTCATTACGTGGAGCGCTCTACTTATTGGACGGACATTTATCTAGGCGACGATTATTTTGAAGGATATTCGAGCATGGCGCTCGAACAGGAGATCAAAGGTGAACTTTTACATATGAACTGGGATGACCCCATCGAACAAGTGGAAGGCAAAGTGATTGTGTTACCGATGACAGACACTTCTCTCGAAAAGTCGCATACGGCCTATACGTCAGATTATTACGGGGTCATCGATAATGATGAAGCGGCCAACCGTTACTTAGGTAAACTCGCTGAAGCAGGGGCAGCCGGTTACGTCATTACACCGCATCCGAATGAACCGGATGAGAGCGGCTTCGTGATTGTTTCCTATACATTACCGATTGGGGGTACCGGAGTCGATGGAGAGGCGGCCAAAGCTTTTCGTGATGGCGAAATGATTGTCATCGAACCGTACTGCGAAGAAATACCGTACATAGAGTATGTTCAACAAGGGGAAGGGGATGAAGAAATTGTCATCATGTCTCGCCTTGACGCTTCGTGGAAAGGGGATCATGTCCTCTCAAGCGTTAGTGGGTCTTCCGTCCTTTATCATTTATTAGAAAAGATGGACGGTGTGAAAACCGATGCCACAATCCGCTACGTTTTTTTAAATGGTAGTGGGTTTGGAGAAGAGGCAAGTGATGACTATCTCGCTCGATTGAAAGAGCGTCAACCATCGGTAAAGACGATTCTGCAGTTAGATGCCATGGGAACGGGCGACGACCCACTTTACATTCGAACGATCGGGATGAAACGCCACTCCTTTTTAGAGACAGAACCGTTCGACGCACTTGATGTGACGATATTAGGCAGTTCAAGTCTGGACAGCTACGGAGAAGCTGACTTACCTCTGGCCGTCCTGAGCGATTCGCGGTTGGCAGTTTATGACTTGCATACTGAATACGATAATCTAGATCGTCTATCCAATGAAGTGATGGAAGAGCAAGTTGAATGGCTGAAGCAGTGGCTGATCACTCAATGAAACGATTTTCCCCGAGACGTTCCTAATAAGAACGTCTTTTCTTTACGGATGAACACTCGTCCTCTCTTAAATACTTCGGTATGATGAAAGGGGAGGCGATACGATGGAACGACAACTGAACGTGACAACGAATTATGGACAACTGGCCGGTACGTGGATGACCCACGGCGAACCCCGTAAGACGGTCGTCCTGCTCAGCGGGAGTGGGCCGAGCGACCGGGACGGCAATTTGGGACCATCCCAATTCGGCACGTATAAAAAACTGGCCGAGGCGCTCTTTAAGATGGGTGTCAACGTCTACCGGTATGACAAACAAGGCATCGGTGAATCGGACGGTGATTTCAATAAAGTCGGGCTGCACGACCTGGTGACAGATGCGATCACCGTCGTCAACGTCATCAAACAGGAGCCGGACGCAGGGGACATGTATGTGCTCGGTCACAGCGAAGGGGCCGTCATCGCCCCGGCGGTCCAGCTAGAGACGAACGCGGCCGGACTGATTCTTCTTGCCGGATTCAACGATTCCTCGAAGAAGATGTTCTTGCTGCAAGCCGACGCACTCGCAACTGAAGTCGGTTCGGTGAAAGGACTCAAGGGCGTGTTCTATCGATTGACCGGCGTCCCGAAGAAGATTCGCCAGCGCCAAGACGATTTGCTTGAACGGTCGTTACGGACGAACGTCGCCGCCTTCAAGTACCGCGGCCAAGTCGTCAACGCCAAATGGATTCGCGAGCATGCATCCTATGACGTCCGGGAGCGGCTCGAACATGTGCGTGTTCCCGTGCTCGCCCTGACCGGCGACCGCGACGTCCAAGTCCCACCGGAGCACGTCCATTCGATTCGGACGAAAGGGGACGTCGACAGCCACATCATCCATGACATGAACCACTTGCTCGTCGAACGGACGAGTCCGCACGCGCTCCTCACGTTGCATAAGGAATATCGGGACGCCATTGAGGCGCCGCTTCATCCCGAACTCATCCGCCGATTGAACGATTGGTTGATGAAACGATAATGAACTGTCAAAAACGGTCACTAAGTGACCGTTTTTTATGTTATAATTGTGACAACGTAAAAAAAGATGAATGTTTTTGAATGTTTATGATTGTTTTTTAAATGAAAACGCTTTATATTAGAGCTACGGAGGGAATATGATGTTAACGAAGCAACGACATCAACTGATTTTGCAACGTCTGTCGGAGCAAAAGATTGTCAAATTGAAAGAATTGGTCGAGTTGACGGCATCGTCGGAGTCGACGATTCGCCGGGATTTGACCGACCTCGAAGCAGAAGGTTATCTCGAACGGGTACACGGCGGCGCAACGCTCGTGGCCCGCTACGAAGAAGAGCCGACGTTCGAGGAGAAACGAGATCAACACGTCGATGAAAAAGTCGCGATCGCACGGAAGGCCGCGACATTCATCGAAGACGGGATGTCCGTCTATCTCGATGCCGGGACGACGACGCAAGCGATGGTTCCTTTTTTAGATGGAAAAGACGTCATCGTCGTGACGAACAGTTTACCGATCGCCAACGACTTGTTCGACCTCGATATCAAGACGTTCGTGATCGGCGGTGAGTTGAAACGGTCGACACAGGCACTCGTCGGCTATAACGCTCGGGAGAGCATGATGAACTATCGGGTCGACCTCGCTTTTCTTGGCATCAATGGCGTCGACCTAGAGGCCGGGTACACGACCCCAGACCCGGAAGAGGCACTCGTCAAAAAAACAGCAATCGAACTGGCTCGCGAGGCGTACATTTTGGCGGACGATTCAAAATTCGGGAAACGTTCGTTCAGTCGGGTGGCTCCGCTCGAAGCGGCTACACTCGTCACATGGAGCGACTCGACAAGCGTCAGTTCAATTCAATCAATTACAAAGGTGGTGAACGCCCAATGATTTACACGTTAACACTGAACCCCTCAATCGATTATTACGTGACGCTCCCTGAAGTCGTCCTCGGTGAAGTCAACCGGATTCAAGAGACGACGCAGCGGGCCGGAGGAAAAGGCATCAACGTCGCGTTCGTCTTACGTGAATATGACGTCGAAACAGTCGCGTTAGGATTCGTCGGCGGCACGACGGGAGACTTCATCAAGAAGGCGCTGACCGACAAAGGCGTCCAAACGGATTTCGTCGAAGTCGATGGTCAGACGCGCATCAACGTCAAAATTCGAGCGCAAGAAGAGACGGAATTGAACGCGAGCGGCCCGGTCATCTCGGACACGGAACTTGAACGGTTGACGCGTCAGTTCGATCACGTTCAACCGGGCGACATCGTTGTCCTCGCCGGAAGCATTCCGGGCAATCTGCCGGATACACTCTACCGCACGCTCGCTGAGACGGTGCGGGCAAACGGTGCCGAGTTCGTCGTCGATACGACGAAGGAAGCGATGCTCGAAGTCCTCTCACTCAAACCGCTCATGATTAAACCGAACCACCATGAACTCGGTGAACTGTTCGATACAGACATCGAGACGTTCGAACAGGCGCTCCCATATGCGGAGCAGTTGGTCAAACGCGGTGCCCAAAACGTCATCGTTTCATTCGCCGGTGACGGTGCGATGCTCGTCAACAGTTCAGGCGCCTATACGGCGAACACACCGAGCGGCAAACTTGTCAACTCGGTCGGCGCAGGCGATTCACTCGTCGCAGGATTCGTCGCCAACATTCTCGACCACGACGCAACCGAAGCGTTCCGCTATGCGGTCACGACCGGCAGCGCGTCTGCATATACGTTCGGGCTGTGCACAAAAGAAGACGTGGACCGCTTGGTCGGCGAAGTCAGCGTCACCCCACTATCTCGATTGGAGGAAACAACATGAATATCACGGACCTTCTTAAAAAGGACACGATTCAACTGAATCTCCGCAGCCGTTCGAAAGCCGAAGTCATCGAAGAACTCGTCGACGTGCTCGACCGCGCTGGCAAACTATCGGACCGTAACGGCTACCGCGACGCCATTCTCGCACGTGAAGCACAAAGTACGACCGGACTCGGTGAAGGGATCGCCATCCCGCACGCGAAGACGAAAGCCGTCAAACAACCGGCCATCGCCTTCGGGCGCTCGGAAGGCATCGATTACGAAGCACTCGACGGCCAAGACAGCCGCTTGTTCTTCATGATCGCCGCCGGAGAGCACGCCAATAACGAACACTTGGAAACACTCTCGAAATTATCTGTCTTCCTTATGGATCCAGCGTTCCAAGAACGTCTCTATGCGGCCACATCAGAAGATGATGTCATCCGGGCCATCGAAGAAAAAGAAGCGGCTGAGGCGGCTCCTGTTGCTTCGAAACCGGTTCAAGCGGATGCACCTTACATCCTTGCTGTCACGGCTTGTCCAACGGGTATCGCGCACACGTACATGGCTGCCGATAGCTTGAAGCAAAAAGCAGAGGCGATGGGAGTTGACATCAAAGTCGAGACGAACGGTTCGACCGGTGTCAAAAACGAATTGACAGCGACCGATATCGCGAAAGCAACTGCCATCATCGTCGCGGCCGATAAAGCCGTCGAGATGGACCGGTTCGCCGGAAAACATGTCATCGAAGTCCCGGTCGCCCAAGGCATCCGGAAGCCGGAAGAGTTGATCAACCGGGCCGTCAAACAAGACGCACCGGTGTATCGAGGAACTGGTTCGTCAGGTGGGACGAAAGAACAGCGCACAGGCATCTATAAGCACTTGATGAGCGGTGTATCCGCGATGCTCCCACTCGTCGTCGCTGGTGGTCTCTTGATCGCCATCAGCTTCTTCTGGGGCATCAACTCGGCAAACCCGGATGACCCGTCATTCAATGAATTTGCGGCACAACTCAACACAATCGGTGGGGCAGCCTTTAGCTTCCTCGTCCCGATTCTTGCCGGTTTCATCGCGATGTCAATCGCCGATCGTCCAGGTCTCGCACCAGGTCTTGTCGCTGGTTTATTAGCCAGTCAAGGTGGCGCCGGATTCCTCGGCGGACTCATCGCTGGTTTCCTTGCCGGATATGTCGTCCTCTTCTTGGTTAAAGCACTTTCTAAACTACCGGCCTCGCTTGAAGGAATTAAACCGGTATTACTCTATCCGTTACTTGGGTCATTTATTTCCGGTATGATCATGTTACTCGTTGTCAATAAACCGATCGCAGCCTTCATGACATGGTTGATGGATGTCATGAACAGCCTGAGCGGCGCCAACGCCATCTTGCTCGGTGTTATCGTCGGTGGAATGATGGCCGTCGATATGGGTGGTCCGATCAACAAAACAGCCTACGTCTTTGGTACAGCTGCACTCACTGCCGGTAACCAAGAAATCATGGCAGCTGTCATGGCCGGTGGGATGGTACCACCGCTTCTCGTCGCATTCGCTTCGACTGTGTTCGCCCGTCAAAAGTTCTCGAAACAAGAACGTGAAGCCGGGAAGACAGCGTATATCATGGGTGCCTCGTTCATCACGGAAGCGGCCATCCCTTTTGCAGCGGCCGACCCGATTCGGGTATTGCCGTCAGCGATTCTCGGATCTGCGATTGCAGGTGGATTGTCCGCCTTCTTCGCGATCCAATTGCCAGCGCCACACGGTGGGATCTTCGTCTTCCCACTCCTTGAAGGAGCTGGAAACGTCGTCATGAGCATGGGACTTTACGCCCTCGCGATTCTCGCCGGAGCCTTGATTGGAGCACTCCTCCTCTCGTTCTTGAAAAAACCATTGACGGAGACGCAAGCTACAACAACGCGTAACGTCGCTTGACCAGTACGACCGTAGGATTTCCTACGGTCGTTTTTTGTCAAATGATTGTCAGTCAAATCTGGAAGAAGTCTGATTTCGATTGGGTGATTTGTGGTAAAATACTTGTAAAACTTACGCTAAGGAGGGGGTACGGATGCTCATACGGAAAGCCGAGCCAAAAGACGCTTACGGGATTGCGCGGGTGAGGGTGAACGGATGGCGCACAACCTATCGGGGAATTGTGCCGGCCGACTTTCTCTTGAAGCTCGGTTCGAACGCAATCGAGTGGTCTGAAAAGGTCCGCAGCGCCCTCGCGAAACGAGAAGTCGAAGGGTTTGTCGCCATCGTCGAAGAGGAAATCGTCGGGTTCGTTCTTTACGGGGAAGAACGGACGGGCGAATATCCGGACCATCCGAATGAGATTTATGCGATTTACATTCTAGAGGACCATCAGCGTAACGGGATTGGTTCGCTATTGCTGGAGCAAGCGATTCAAGCGATGTCGAATCACGGGCTCATCATTTGGGCGCTCGAATTGAACCCTTACCGCACGTTCTATGAGCAACGTGACGGGCAAGTCATCGATGCGAAAGAGCGCTTGTTCGGGGAACTTGCCCTCCGTGAAGTCGCCTACGGATGGACGAAAGGGAATCACGACGCGATTGTCGGAGCATGAACGGACGCGGCCTGAGCGGGTCGCGTCCGTTTTTATGGATAAGGGGGATGACCATGCAAGAACAGACAAGTAAGCTGCCTGGGTTTGACGGGATGGAAATCTCGTATACATTGCTGACGCAAGAGAGGCCTTCGCGACAACTCGCGATTCTACTACCAGGATATCGGTATTCGACCGCTGCCCCGATGTTCCATTTTACGACGAGCTTGCTCTTAGAACGTTCAAGCGATGTTTTGGAAATCAACTACCAGTATTACCGTGACGACTATGCGCACATCGATGACATCGACGCGGTCGTCCGTCACGATGTGAGGACGGTCATCGATCATGTCTTGTCGACACATAAATACGAAGCGTTCATCTTCGTCGGGAAGTCGCTCGGTACCGTCGCGTTAGCCCATGAGTTGACTCGTCCCATATTCCACGAGGCACATGTCATTTGGTTGACGCCGCTCCTTGGACGCGAGGATGTGACAGAGACGATGAGGACGACTCGGGCATCTCAACTCGTCGTCATCGGTGACAAGGACCATTGTTATACGGCGAATCGGGTAGACGCGTTAGCGGCCATCACATCGCTCAAGACGCACCTGCTCATGGGAGTGAACCATGGGCTAGAGCGGGATGCCGGTACGTTCGGTACGATTGAGGTTCTACAGGAAGTCATAGAAGCAATTGATGCGTTTTTGCCGTCTAAGCTGACGACAGTGAGGTCTCCGTTTTTCAAGACGGAGTGATCCGTGATGAAGCGGCGTATCGACACGGGTCTGTTTACATGATAGAAAACCATCAACGCAACGGGGTTGGCCCAATCTGCGCGAAGTCGCCTACGGGTGGACGAAAGGGAATCACAACGCCGTCGTCGGCGCATGCTCGGACACGACTCAACCGTTGTGTCCGTTTTTTAGAGTACCAATATCAAAAGAACAGGCCAGGTGACTAGATGAACATCTATAGCGTAACCAAATATCATCCTGGAACGAGAGGTGAGATTGACGAATGGACAGAAATCTCTGACATCAATCGAACGTTTGACGGAGTCGTCTTCACATTGGAGGAATATCTCCGCATGGAATCGAATTACGTCAAAGCGATTGAGCAAATCATGTTCTATTTAGGCGTAAAGACGTTGACCGTCTCCTATCTAGAGCGACGCGACTATGACTATCGACCTTCTTCGAAACACGCGTTCAATACGCTTTATCCGATCCGGATGAGAGAACTTCGTAAAAAAGTGAAGCCAGGAAAGGTCTTGTCCCGAGACCAAGTCCCGAACATGCTTCGCCTTATGTTCCGTAATACGCTTTACGCCGAGTTAGAGTATAAAGAAAATGAGTCAGATAAACAATACACGTTCAAGGTGTTCTTCGGATACGACTATATGATGGGGGTCCATTCGGTAAAAGATTTGTCGCCGCTTCGAGACGAGCTGTTGCATTTAGATATGTATCTCGAACATTAAGTCAACAGTGATTCCTGATTCAATCACAATATTTTATAAAAAGGTGTTGGCTATATGCATAACTACACGCTGTTGGAGAGGTTTCTATTTTTTTCGCCTTCCTTTCATTTCGAAAAAATGAAACAAGAAGTGGATGGGAAGACGGTCTTGATCACTGGAGCGAGTTCAGGAATCGGCAAGGCGTTCGCCTATCTGTTAGCGGATACGACTGCGCACCTGATTCTAGTGGCCCGCAGCGAAGCAAGCATGAACGCTATGAAAGACGACATTGAACAGGTTTCAGCCCGTGTGACGGTATTCCCGGCAGATTTGAGAAACGAAGAGGAACGAATCGAATTGCTGACATTTCTGCATCAATTGACGAACGGATTAGATGTTGTCGTCAGCAATGCCGGCATCTCCATAAACCGTCCAATTGCCCAGTCGCTGGATCGTTACCATGACTTCACACGTACAATGGCACTTAATTATTTTGCCCCGGTCCAGTTATTGCTATCGCTCATTCCGATGCTTGCCAAGAATAATGGGCAAATCATCAATGTTTCCTCTATCAACGTCTTGTTATTCCCCATACCTTATTGGGCTGCCTACCAGGCGTCTAAAACCGCGTTTGATACGTGGTTGCGCTCGGCGGAGCCGGAACTGAAAGTCAAAAACATATACACCACTTCTATTTACCTACCGCTCGTGAGAACACCCATGATTAAACCGACCATTGCTTATCAGAGTACTTCTGCCATGTCACCGGTTCACGTGGCGGAAATGATTGGACACGCCTTGTATACGAAACGAAAAGTTTATAAACCGTGGTGGCTGATTCTAGGTCAATGGGCTTCAGTTGTGTTCAGATCACCGTTATCATTTCTCGTTCTCAAGTTAGTAAAGAAAAAGGAGCGTGACAGAGACCATGTTTAATTTATTGAACATATTGTCGCAGCTCAATTTTCTTTCCCCATCGAACTTAGGACGTCTTTGCTTGGCAATCCGTCAAAACGGTGTAAACCTGATGCTTCTTTTTTCATTGACGGAAAAGACAGGAGGGCAAAAGATTGCTTTGGTGGATCATCGGGGAACACTCAATTATGAGGAGCTCCAAAAACATTGTGAAAATCTCGCTCACCAATTAGTGGAGAGGTACGGGATTTGTAAAGGCCATAAAGTAGCGTTCTTCTGTAAAAACCACGCGTCGTTCGTGCAAGGCATCTTTGCTGTCTCACGGCTCGGCGCAGATATATATTTGCTCAATTGTTCGATGAGTCAACTACAGTTCGATCGCCTCGTGCAAGAACATCGTTTCGACTTCCTAATTTACGACGAAGAATTTAGTGGATTGATTGAAAAATCTTCATATCAACATGCGAAACTCGTCAGTTATCATGAAACACATGAATCCATCAACAGGTTGTCAACGTCGGTTCCACATCGAAAAGACAAACTGACGGCCTCTTCAAGCGGAAAGGTTGTCTTGTTGACCGGTGGTACAACTGGAAAGCCCAAACAAGTGGTTCACCGCCCATCCTTGTTTAATTTTCTAAATCCGTTTGCGGCTTTACTGAACCGATTGCAGCTGCCAACATACAACACGGCCTATATAGCCACGCCGATTTATCATGGCTACGGGATCGCTGTCCTGTTATCATTTCTGGCTTTAGGAAAGAAAGTTGTCATTCAAGAGAACTTTGATGCGAAAAGCGCATGCGCCCTCATTCGGCAACACCAAGTAGAAGTGGTCACGGTCGTTCCGTTGATGGTCCATAAAATGTTGAAGCACGATCAAGAAGCGCTCGGATCCCTGGCTTGCATTGCGTCTGGAGGTGCAAAACTAAATCCGGTTTTAGTGAGTGAAGTAACCCATCATCTGGGGAACGTCTTATACAACCTATATGGAACGTCGGAAGCCGGCTTGAACATCATTGCGACACCAGAAGATTTAAATGATCATCCAGATACGCTCGGAAAAGCAATTCCGGGAAGCCACTTGCAGGTCTTAATGGATGGAAAAGAAGTTGAACCCGGCAGGATTGGGCAATTTTGTATTCGGAATAAATGGTCCATGAAAAACAGCCAAAACCTTTGGATTCAAACTGGCGATATGGGTTACCGGGACGAGAACGGTAATTATTTTCTATGTGGACGAACAGACGATTTGATCATTTCAGCCGGCAACAATATCTATCCGTCGGAAATCGAAGCTGCTTTGTGCAATCATCCGAGTGTCGAAGACGTCGCTGTCATCGGTGTGGACGATGTCTACGCTGGCAACATTCTGAAGGCATTCGTACAGCTATATGCTGATAATAAAATGACGGAGGAAGCACTTTTGAGCTGGTTACGCACGCGAGTGGCTGCATACCAAATCCCCCGAGAAATCACTTTTGTTGAGAAGTTGCCGTATACACCTGTAGGCAAGTTGGATAGAAGACGAGTTCAAACAATGACTCGTACTGAGGGCAAAGTAATTGAGGATTCGAGTGATAAAAATTGAGTGTCAAATCAAGATACGTTTAGAACGCTCACCGTTTTGACAGAAGTGATGGTAACACTACATCAATTCCTAGAAAACAGGATACAGTCGGATAATTCTCAGCATTCGATGAAGGAGTGATCCGAAATGAATCGACGTATCGATACAGCCACGACACGGATTGAGGCAACACCTTTACGGGTCTATCAAGCATTTCTCAACCCTGATGAGCTCGTCGAGTGGCTACCGCCGGAAGGCATGTCGGCTCGCGCCACCGTGTTCGAGCCTTGGATTGGAGGCACGTACCAGCTCGTTCTTAAGTATGAAGAAACTGATTTCGCCTCCGGCAAAACGACGGACCGGACCGACGTGTCGAACGGCCGTTTTTTGGACCTCGTTCCCGGCCTCAAAATCGTTCAAATCGGAACGTTCGAGTCATCCGACCCGGCCTTTGCTGGTGAGATGATTCAGACGTGGTATTTGGAGGCGCTCGATGGAGGGACGCGCATCACGATCGTCTGTGAGAACGTGCCGCCGGGCATTCAGAAACAAGACCATGATGCCGGACTTCGCTCCACACTCGACAATCTGGCCCGCTATTTGACCAACGACTGAGTCCGTTTGTTCGCTTCCTGCGAACAGACGGTCTTTTTGTGTATGAAAAGGGTTTCAATAATGAAAAATAGAAAAAGGTGATGTTTTTTTGTCTAGGGTGTCAACATCCTCCTCCATCTGACCGATACAAAGGTTAACATAACGAGTTTTTCTCGAGAATGGGAGTTGTTTTATGAGACGAATGAACGACCGAACCATCACCATCAAACAAAAATTGATTACGATGTCGTTGGTGCTATTATTGATTCCTTCTTTATTGATTGGGTTTGTCGCCTACAATCAGGCGAAACAGAAAATCACCGAACAAATTATGCAGTCGGCCCACGCGGGAGTGGAGCGGATGAATGATGAAATCACCAACCTGATTGAACCGATTCAACGCGATGTCGCGTTCTTTGCGGGACGGATTGATTCGTCCCTTTACGAGTCGGGGGCAGAGAACCTCGACTTGGAAGAGAAGTTTCTCGAGTATTTGGAGACGCATCCGAACGTGACGAATATTTACTACGCCTCGACTGGTGGCGAGATGACGATTTATCCGGCGCAAGAGTTACCGGATGATTACGACCCGCGCACGCGTCCTTGGTATGAAGCGGCCGAAGCGGCCGGTGGGAACGTCGTCGTGACGGACCCATATGTCGATGCAGCCTCGAACAAGATGATGATCACGCTGTCGCAGACAGGGACGGATGGTCGCGGGGTGATCGCGGTGGACGTCGACGTTGACGATATCGCAGCCGTCGCGGCGAGCATTCAAATCGGGAAAGAAGGCTACGTGACAATTCTTGATGCGTTACAACAGTTCGTCACCCATCCGACGATGGCGCCTGGGGAAAAAGGGGAAGGCGAATGGATTGAACCGCTCTATGCGGAAAATGCGGGCCGCTTTGCCTATGAGTTCGAGAATGAAGGCAAGCAGATAGATTTCATGACGAACGAGTTGACCGGGTGGAAAATTGCCGGGACGCTGTATGATGAAGAAATCACGGATGAGACGTCTGGAATCTTATGGACGACCGTCGGTGTGATCGGATTGATGCTCGTCTTGGCAGCGGGACTGCTCTACGTCATCTTACGCTCGATTTTGCGCCCGTTGAACCGCTTGACGGTCGGGGCCGAACGAATTCAAGCCGGTGACTTGACCGAAGACATCGTCGTCGAGTCGAATGACGAGGTCGGTCGTGTCGCCGCAAGTTTCAACGAGATGACGCGTTCCTTGCGCGCCATCATCCAAAATCTCGATCAATCAATCGGACAAGTCGCCGCCTCGTCACAGGAACTGATGGCCAACTCGGCGCAGAACACGGCCGCCTCGGAACAAATCGCCGGAGCGGTCCAACAGATGGCCGCCGGAGCGGATGACTCGAAACGTCAACTTGACGATAACGCCGTATCGCTCCAAGCCATCACCGGTGGTATCATGCGCATCGCGGAAAGCTCGACCGACGTGTCAGAGCTGTCACGGGAGACGGCGCTCGAGGCCGAGAACGGAACGACTGCTGTCACGGAAAACGTGGCCCAGATGCAAGCGATCGACTCATCGGTCGAGACGTTCGGGAAAGTCATCTACTCGCTTGCCGAACGGTCAAACGAGATCGGCAATATCGTTGATGTCATCAACGGCATCGCGACCCAGACGAACTTGCTCGCTTTGAACGCTGCGATTGAAGCGGCACGGGCTGGTGAGAACGGGAAAGGCTTCGCCGTCGTGGCGAGCGAAGTACGGAAACTCGCCGAACAATCGCAACAGTCGACGAAACAGATTTCCGAGTTGATTGACAATATCAAACAAGAGACGGAACGTTCGGTCCAGTTGATGAAAGAAGTGTCGGCTCATACGAAAGCCGGGCTCGAGACGACGGAAAACACGGCCAAGCGTTTCCAAACGATTATGACCCAGACGCAGGCGATCACGCCGCGAATCGAGGACGTGACGGCGACGGTTGAAGAGATTGCCGCCAACGTCGAAGAAGTCTCGGCCGCAGCGACGCAAATCGCCCATATCGCCGATGAGAACTCGGTCGCCTCGAAGCAAGTGGCGGCGACGACGGAGGACCAACTCGGTTCGATGGAAGAGATTGCGCAATCCGCGAAGTCACTTGCGGATATGGCAGAAGAGTTGCAGGAGCTTGTATCACGCTTCAACGTATAATGAAAAAAGGGATGATGATCTGTTCGAGGCAGATCATCATCCCTTTTTTGTTATTTATACATATGCTTCACTAACGTTTGCTCGACACTTGATTGCGGCCCCGGTTCTTGGCGACGTAAAGTGCCTCGTCCGCGTCTTGGAGCGCCTGTTCGACCGTCTTTCCGCCCTCGAGCGAACTGACGCCGAACGAGCACGTGACGCGCGGGACGGGACCGAACGGCTCGGCGTTAATCTTTTGCCGGAGCTTGTCGGCGAGCTGGACGCCGTCGGCGAGTGTCGACCGGGGGGCGACGATTAAAAACTCTTCACCGCCCCAACGTCCGATAGAGTCCGACTTGCGGATGTTGCGCCTGAGCAATTGGGCGATCGAGCGCAAGACGAGGTCACCGGTCGGGTGCCCGAACGTGTCGTTGACGAGTTTGAAATAGTCGATGTCGAGCATGATGACGGCGGCGGGTGCCCGTTTGTCGACCGTCTCTTGGGCCGTCGTCGAGAGGACGTCTCCGACTTTCTTCCGGTTATACAGCTCTGTCAACGGGTCGAGCGACGACAAGTGCTCCATCCGCTCTTCATAGCGACGTTGTTCCGTCGCGTCTTCTAAAATACCGACACCGCCGTCGAGTTTTCCATCTGCTGAAAAACTCGGGGACATCGTCGTCCGGATGAAGCGAGGTTGCCGCTCCGGCGCCTTATACCAGCCAGCCATGCGAATTGTCTCCCCGTTTAAGACGTTCCGGATGGCGCCCAAGAAGTCGAACGAGGAAGAGCTACATCGCTCGAATATTAGATTCGAGGTTGGAAGTATCCCAAGTAAATGGACAAATGATTCATTGTAGCTCACGATTTGGCCGTGCCGATCGAAGGCGAACAGGCCGATTGGAAGCTGGTCCCATGAGGAAGGATCGGGTTTCGTGGTGTGCGTGTCATGATGAGTCCGTTCTTGATCAGCCATTGTATGACATATGCGTGAACGCATACTTCCTCCTTTCCTAACCGTAGCGGTAGTGTAGGACGTTCGTACTGATACTTTATACCCTAAATTGGGAAAGAACTAGCGATTATTCTTTTAAAAGCTAACAAAATTTAGAATATGACGAGAAACCGTCACAGCTTGTTGTGAGGTAAACGTTCACCTTCGACCCAACAAAATCGCCCCGTCATGTCGATGGCTAATCCGACATAACAGGGCGACTACAATAAATGGAGGTTATAAGATCGGACTGAGCAATCGTGACACGCCTTCGCGCATTCGGACGGTCCATTTCCGGGCTGAATAATCGTCAATCGTGTACTTCCGGCTGACGGCGACGTCTGACTCGAACAATGAGGCGAGTTCGAGCGCGACCCGCTCGTCATAGATGACGGCGTTCACTTCGAAGTTCAAGCGGAAGCTGCGGGCATCCAAGTTCGTCGTCCCGACGGTTGAAATCTCATCATCGACGACGAGCGTCTTGGCGTGCAGGAAACCTTCCCCGTACATATACACGTTCGCCCCATAGTCGAGCAGTTCGCCGAGGAATGACAGTGACGCCCACATGACGAACGGATGGTCGGGCTTGCCGGGAATCATGATGTCCATCTTGACACCGGACAGGAGCGCCATCTTACAGGCGTCCATGAAACTCGTATCCGGGATGAAGTAAGGCGTCTGAATGATGACGCGCTCCTTCGCCGACATAATCATTTTAATCATCATGTTTTTCAAATGTTCCGTGTCTGAGTTCGGACCGCTCGTCACGATTTGCATCGGCGACATATCCTTGATGTCATGGCGGGCGAAACAGAACGAGTTCTCCGGGTCATGATGTTTGCTGCCGGAATAGTTCCAATCGAGGATGAACCGGTGTTGCAAATGGTAGACGACGTCTCCCTCGACTCGAAGGTGCGTATCGCGCCAGTAACCAAACTTCTCGACGAGGCCGAGGTATTCGGTCCCGACGTTGAAGCCGCCGACGTAACCGATTTTACCGTCGATGATGACGACTTTCCGGTGGTTCCGGTTGTTCAACTTAAAGTTGATTAAACCGAGCGTCGGCGGGAAGAAGACACGCACCTCGCCGTTATGGGCAATCAACTCTTTGAAGTCGGAGTTGCGGAGGCTGCGCGAACCGACCGCGTCATAGAGGAGCCGCACTTTGACGCCTGCCTTGGCTCGTTCAATCAGTTCATGGATCAATGCCTTTCCGAGCGCATCCCGTTGGATGATATAGTACTGGATGTTGATTTCCGTCTCGGCGCTCCGAATATCGTCCATGAGCGCTTTGAACTTTTGTTCCCCGTCGTGCATGATGGCAGATTTGTTGTGGACACTAATCAAAGATTTTGAGGAGCGTAAGTTCATCTCGAGCAGTTGCTCGTACTTCTCGAATAACGGTTGAGCAATCATCGTCTCTTTCCGGCGAATCTGCTCGATTTGACTGTCGACTTGAAGGGCGTGGAACGAGCGCTCTTCGACGCTCAAGTTGAAGAAGTTATCTTTCTTTAACTGACGTCCGAGAAACATGTAGACGATGAACCCTAGGATTGGTAAGAAAAATAAAACGAGCAGCCATGCCCACGTCGCCCCGACGTCACGGCGCTCCGCGAATATGACGGCTAATGCGAACAATAAATTCAATCCGAGGACGATATACAGTCCCCAACTAATAATGACCGACCAATCCATGCGACCAACTCCCTAAACGACAATTTCACTGCATAGATTAATAATACCTCATTCAAGGGAATAGTAAGCTATCGAAACATAAGGAGGAGACAGAGATGCATTTACAAGTGAATTGGAAACAAGGGATGGCGTTCCAGACGACGACGCCGTCGGGGCATGATGTGACGCTCGACGCCGGGGAGGAAGTCGGTGGTCTCAACACCGGTCCACGGCCGACCGAGATGCTCCTGCAGGCGACGGCGGCCTGTACAGGCATCGATATCGTCTCGATTCTGCATAAGATGCGTTTGCCGCTCGAGCGGTTCGAGATGAAAATCGACGGCGTCCGGGCGACGGAACATCCGAAGAAGTTCACAGCGATTCATATCTTGTACGTCCTTGACGGGGATATGCCGGAAGAACGGGTCCGCCGTGCCATCGAGTTGTCGGTCGACCGCTATTGTTCCGTATCGCACAGTCTGAACGCGACGATGACGTACAGCTATCAATTGAACGGCGGCGAGGTCGTCCCGTTCACATGATGTGAGCAAGATGGTTGAAAAGAGTCGAAATGGTCCGTTATATTTGTATTTCAAATACTGCAATACAAAGGAGGACGTTATGATTCGACTCGCGACGAAACGCGATGCCAAGCACATCGCGGACCTAATCGAACAACGAGCCGTAGCGCTAAAACAACAAGGTAGCGATCAATGGACGGAATATTTGGAGCAAGACCTCATGGATCGGGTGCAGACGGACATCTCCTCGGGACACGTCTACGTGTACGAGCAAGACGAATCGGTATTGGCCTCGATCGCCTTACTTCCGGCAGATGACTGGGATCACAATTTATGGGAAGATGGCGAACGCGGTCAATACATCCATCGAATCGTCGTCAGCGAACGGTTAAAAGGCCAAGGCGTCGGTCAACAACTGATGGAGCACGTCTTGCGTGAGGCCGACACACATGAACCGATTCGACTCGACTGTGTGGCCGACAATGCGTTCTTGAATAGTTATTATCCACGGTTTGGCTTCGTCTTCGTGGACTCACGGGACGGATACAACACGTTCGAATACAATATGGATGAGAGTGTCAGTGCATAAGGGGTCAACCAACCCCTTTTTTTGGTATACTGAAAAGCGAATTGATGGGAGGAAACAAAATGATTCATACAATACTTGTCGGTTTCGGCTTCTCCGCGACGACATTCCATTTACCCTTTTTACAGGAACTCGATGACTTCCAAATCGATGGTGTCGTCTCTTCACGCCCTGAGGATGTACAAGCCGTACTCGGTGACGTCTCGGTGTACGCGACGTTAGACGAGGCACTTGCGACAGACGCTTCGTTGTTCGTCATCACGACACCGTCCCATTTACATAAGGATATGGTCGAACATTGCCTGACAGCAGGCAAAGACGTGCTCGTCGAGAAACCGGCGTTCGTGACGACCGAGGAAGGGGAGGAGTTACTCCGACTGGAACAGGCAAGTGACGGCATCGTCAACGTGTTCCATAATCGGCGGATGGACGGAGACTTCTTGACCGTCAAACGGCTGCTGGAAGAACGACGCCTCGGCGATTGGAAAGTGCTCGAGTCCCGGTTCGATCGGTTCCGTCCGATCGTCCGTGACCGTTGGCGCGAGAACGCGGGGCCGGGCGCCGGAATTTTATTCGACCTCGGCAGTCATTTGATCGACCAAGCACTCGTCTTGTTCGGGGCACCGGACAAGGTATCGGCCGATGTCATGGTACAACGTGACGGGGGTCAGTCCGATGATGGTTTCCATGTGACGTTGCATTATGGAGAGAAGCGGGTCTATCTTCGCTCGAACCCGTTCATCGCCATCGAGGCGCCGCGGTTCGAAGTGCACGGGACGGAAGGCAGCTTCCTCAAATTCGGGCTCGATCCACAGGAGGCGTGTCTCCGGAACGGAGAGGTCAGATGCCCCGACCGTGAGACCGGAGCGGTCGTCACGGATTCGGAAACGACGATTGACATCGAACCGGGCGGCTATGTGACATTCTATCAAGCGCTCTCGGATAGCTATACGACGCGACGTCCGCTCGTCCCACTTGATGACGCGCTTTTGACAACACGCGTCATCGAGACGGCCCGTGAGTCGTCCCGTTCCCAACGTGTCCTCGACTTCAACTCATAATTTTGTAGGACGACCTGCCGTGTTCGGCACGGTCGTCTTTTTCCGTAATTTAAAAAGAAATCATGATGATTTTATTGTGAATGAACAAACTCGCTTCATGTTTGTTAACAACAAAAAGCTATCCGTCTCTTTCAAATAGTCAGCGGTGAATGGGAACAAGACATTAGGAAACGACTTTAGACTGTCCTGTCACGCTTCGAACCAATGACGAACTTTAGGAAGAGGGGAACGGATGATGTTCAATCAAATCGTGAAACACCGTTGGGAGTGGGAGAACTGGTTGCGGGAGGTCAACTGTGATTCGTATGACCATTACGACTATGTGTTGGCCAACTGTGAACCCGGCGAGCAGCCTGAGTTGTATATCGCGGCCAAGGATGATGGGATTTTGCTGTACCCGTATATCCGTCGTCCAATCGCACATCGCCATGATGACCTCGTGACGGCGTACGGTTACGGCGGCCCGTTCCGTGAAGGCAACTTCACGAACGAGGACGTCAAGGAGGCGCGCCGACTCTTTCTGCAGCGTCCCGAGAATCAAGCGACCGTCACCGAGACGATTCGTTATCACCCTTGTCGCATCGATCCGGACTTGATGCATGCGTTCGGGCAAGCCGTCCCGATTCGGCAGACGGTCCACGTCCGACTTGATGATTCGTTCGAACAGCTTGAGCAACGTTTCAGCAAGATGACGAAACGGAACGTGAAGCGAGCTGTACGTGAACAGGTGACGGTCGCTCGTGGGCAGTCGAATGAACTGTGTGAGTTCATTCGACTGTATCGGGCCACGATGGACCGGCGTGCTGCGAACGACATCTATTACTTCCCGGACCGATACTTCGAGGACCTATGGAACAGCGATACGTGTGAGACGGAATTATTGTTTGCCGTCCATGAAGGCGTCATCGTGGCGGGCGTGTTCATGTTGTTCGGGGACGACGGGGCCCACTATCATCTCGGCGGATCGGATGCGGATTACTTGGCACTCCGACCGAACCACTTCTTGTTCCGGGAGATGATTCGTCGCGCGATCGAGAAAGAGAAGACATACGTGCATCTTGGTGGCGGTGCGACCGGGGAAGATGCGCTCTTCGATTTCAAGCAGAGCTTCTCCGGTGATGAGCCGCTCACGTATTACATCGGTCAAGCCGTGCTCGACGAGGTGGTCTATCATCGGTTGAACCAAGACCATTTGCTTCGCTACGGGCCATCTGATTTCTTTCCGCTCTATCGGACACCGGTCGCAGAGACGGTCACCGAGGTGCAAGCGGAACGATAACAAAAAGGTTCTCACTCGAGATGGAGTGAGAACCTTTCATATTAAGCGGCATCTTCGTCCGAAGCGGCCATTTTTTCAGTTTGGCGCGTGATTGGGAAGTTACGGAACAGTTTACTGCCGACGAGTCCGGCAACGATTCCGACACCGAACAAGATGAGCGCCGTCACCGTCACGGTCTGCCAATCATTGAAGCCGTACATGACGAGCAAGCCCGGAATCCCGGCAGCGGAACCTGGGGCATCGTTCACCATCCCGGTCATGGCGACGATGAGTCCGGCAATCGCACCGCCGACAAAGTTGACGCTATAGATGGGAATCGGGTTCGCCGAGATGAGGTCGGCTTGCGTGAGCGGTTCGATCGCGACCGATAGTTGGTCTTTCTTCGTTCCTATGTCCAACCGTTTGAACAGCAAAAAGTTCATCGAGATCGACGCCGTCAAGGCGAGGGCAGCGATGGCCATCGGTACGCCTGTCAAACCGAGCATCGCCGTGAGTGCCATCGAGCTAAGTGGCGACGTCGAGACGACCGTGACGATGCCACCAAGGACAAGTCCCATCACGACCGGATTCTGTGTCGCGGCGAGTTCGATGACCGCACCGATTTGTGTCAGCGTGTTCGTGACGAGCGGGTCGACGCCAGTCGCCACGAGACGGGCGAGCGGAGCCATGATGATGACGTAAAAAATCATATCGACACCAGCCGGCAAGTGCCGGTCCAATTTGCGACCGGCGAGTGCGAGGATATAGCCGGCGAAAAAGCCGGGAAGAATCCCGAAGCCCGCGACCGATAGTCCGAGCATGAGCGCGTAGACCGGATTGATGCCGAGGGCGATTGATACGAGCGCGGCTGCGGCAGGGCCTGATAGCGAACCGGCTGCTTGTCCGACTTCTTCATATAAAGGAAGCGGGAGCAGACCGCCGATGGCGTAGGCGTTGAACGCCTCGACCAAGAAACTGGCGATGGCGGCACCAGCGAGGGCACCCATCGCTTTCATCCCGAACGGGGCTTTGTAGCTGAATAATGTGAATAGGGCGAGAATCAACAGTAAAAGTGCGATCCCTTGAATAATGACCATACGGTGTACCTCTTTCTCTCTGTTGTATATTTCCTCTATAGTTAACCATTCGAACGGTTCTGTAAAGCCATTTCATCCATCTGACACGACTTTTTTATATGGTAGCGTTTCCAACTCAAGAATTGGAAAATTGTGAACGGAATCGGCTGTAAAATTTACGAAAAAACAAGCTCAGATGTGTCAGTACGGTTCGGAGTGGGAAGAGAAAGGGGAACGACTTTTCATACTAGGAATGATCAAGGAGGAGTAGAGATGCAGATGGAGACAAAAAATTGGCACGCACTCGAACCGGATGTGGTAAAGAGTTCGCTCGAGACAGACACATCCAGCGGTCTGTCGAAAGGGGAAGTGTCAAGTCGACAGGAACAGTACGGGAAAAACGTGCTGCCCGAGAAAGAGAAGACACCTGAAATTATAAAATTTTTGCGTCAATTCAATGATATTCTTGTCTTTGTCTTGCTTGGTGCCGCTGTCGTCACCGGCTTTTTAGGGGAGTACATCGATACGATCGTCATCGTGCTCGTCGTGACGATTATCGCGGTCGTCGGTTACCTCCAAGAGAACAAGGCCGAGCAAGCGTTAGAAGGCATCAAAAAGTTACTCGAGACGAAAGCGAGCGTCATCCGTGACGGCAAGCAGAGCCAAGTCGACTCGAGCGACCTCGTCGTCGGGGACATCTTGGTCCTTGCCGCCGGGGACAAGGTCCCGGCTGACGCCCGTGTCATCCAAGCGGAGAAGTTCAAAGTCGAGGAATCGGCATTGACGGGCGAAGCGACGACGGTCGAAAAGAAAATTCAAGTCGTCCCGGAAGACGCCGTCCTCGGTGATCGCAAGAACATGATTTATTCGGGTACGAGCGTGGCGACAGGAAGTGCGAAAGCAATCGTCACGTCCATCGGAGAAGGCACGGAGCTCGGCCAAATCAACGCCTCGATTGCTGAAGTCGAGACGGTGAAGACGCCGCTCATTCGCCAGACGACGAAGTTTGGTCAGACGGTATCGATTGCCATCCTCGTCATCTCGGTCGTCATTTACGCGTTCGGTTACTTCGTCCGCGATTTCGACCCGATTGAGTTGATGTTGACGACAATCGGTCTCGCCGTCGCCGCGATTCCAGAAGGGTTACCGGCCGTTATCTCGATCATCCTCGCGCTCGGTGTCCGGAACATGGCTGAGAAAAAAGCCATCGTCCGCAGCCTACCATCGGTCGAGACGCTCGGCGCCGTATCGGTCATCTGTACCGATAAGACCGGGACATTGACGAAAAACGAGATGACCGTCAAACAAGTCGTCACGGCCAAACACGACATCGAAGTGTCAGGGAGCGGTTATGAGCCGGACGGTGATTTGGAATTGAACGGTCAACCGTTCGATTTGGATGATGACGAGTCGATGATCGATTTGTTAACGGTCGGGAAAACGTGTAATGACGCTCAGTTGTACGAAGAAGGCGGCGAATGGGTCGTCAATGGTGACCCGACGGAAGCATGCTTGCTCACGCTCGCCGAAAAGGCGGAGCGGCCGATCGAACGTTTGGACGTCATCTCGAAGATTCCATTCGATTCGGAGTACAAATATATGGCGACGCTCGTCGATTATAAGGGCGAGCGCATGATTTTCATCAAAGGGGCGCCGGACCGCCTGTTCGATATGGCGGAAGACACGGAATTTGACCGCGCCTATTGGGATGAGAAACGAAAAGAGATTGCCGACCGCGGACAACGCGTGCTCGGCGGCGGCTTCAAGCGCGTCGACGTCTCGAAAGAGACGGTCGACCACGAAGACGTCGAGAACGGCATCACGTTCCTCGGCCTATACGGTATCGTCGATCCGCCACGTCAAGAAGCAATCGAAGCGGTCGCGGCTTGTCGTGACGCTGGGATCCGTATCAAGATGATCACCGGCGACCATAAAGACACGGCCGTCGCCATCGCGCGAGAACTCGGCATGGAAGTCGAAGGTGCCCTCGAAGGGAAAGAATTGACGAACATGTCCGACGAAGAAATCAAAGAGGCGTCGGTTCACAATGACGTCTTCGCCCGGACGAGCCCGAACGATAAACTTCGTCTCGTCAAAGGGTTGCAACAGAACGGCTTAATCACGTCGATGACCGGAGACGGCGTCAATGACGCACCGGCCTTGAAACGGGCCGACATCGGGGTCGCGATGGGGATTAAAGGAACGGAAGTCGCGAAAGAGGCCTCGCAGATGGTCCTCGTCGATGACAACTTCAAGACGATTTACAACGCCGTCCGTGAAGGACGCCGTGTCTACGATAACTTGAAGAAGACGATTTTGTTCTTGCTCCCGACAAACGGTGGACAAGCACTTCTCGTCGCCATGAGTATCTTGCTTGGCGCAGCGGCACCACTCAGCCCGGTTCAAATCCTCTGGGTCAACATGGTCGTCGCCATCACGCTCTCACTCGCCATTGCGTTCGAGCCGCTCGAAGAAAGCACGATGAAACGGCCGCCGCGCCCTGCGAACGTACCGTTGTTAAGTCGCTACTACGTCTTCCGCATCACGTTCGTCTCGATTTTAATCGGGGGCGGTAGTTTAATTATCAACTATATGCTCGGTGATTTCGATTACTCGACCGATAAGTTGCAGACGATCACGCTCAATACGATCGTCATGGCGCAACTGTTCCACTTGTTCAACTGTCGGACCGAGCTCGCGCCAGCGTTCAACCGTCACTTCTTCGACAATAAAATCGCCTTTGTCGTCTCGGCACTACTGATCGGGCTCCAGTTGTTCATCACCTACGTCCCGTTCATGCATACGTTGTTCGGTACGGCACCGCTCGAGCTGCAAGACTGGATTTATCCGGTCGCGTTCGGTCTCATCGTCTTTGTCATCGTCGAAATCGAGAAAGCCATCTCACGTCGTGTCATCGGTAACAAAGACTTACACTAATGTTTTAGTGAAGACGGAATGTGGAATTAATGCATTATGCAGAGGAGGGATGCTCAATGAAACGTGATGAATCACAACCTGGGGTACACCCAGATCCAGTCCCGGATGAAGAGTCAGATCCGGCCACTAAACCGGCACCGACCCAACATCCAGATCCAGACCCGGAACAGGACAATGACGACTCAAACTAAGGACGCCGATGCTTGATCGGCGATTCATACAAAAAGGGATTTCCGATCAATGTCGGAAATCCCTTTTTGCTGTTATTTCTTCGGTGCCGGGCTGCGATACTCGGTCATCTTGTCGAATTCTTTCTCATTGAAATACTCGACGACGACGAAATCGCCGACCGGGCATTCCCAACGGTCTTTGGCGATTTGACACTCTTTCAGTGTCACTTTCTGGTCGTACATATCAAGCTCGAGCGTGTCCTTCAAAAACTGATCGACTTGTTTGTCGTTAATTTTGAAGTATTCGCTCAAGATGATGTCTTCGCCTCTGTCGTTCGTATGCGTCATCACTTTAAAAAATCTCATTGGTGTACCTTCTTTCGTCTGTAAGCTGAATTCTCAGTATAAAGGAGCTGGCCTGATTTGGGAACCGTCATCCCGGTTTCCATAGAGATGCCCCTTCCGTGTTGAATGTGAAAGGGGCTCGTCTCATTTTAATTTGTGGCGGTTCGGTGGTGCCTCGTTGAACGGTTGTTTATGGCGAATGATTAGCCAGAACAACAAACCGAACAAGGGGATATAAGGCAGAGGCCACAAACTCATCTTGTAGCGCTTGGCATCCCGATTCATCAACGTGATTTGGATGAAGGCGAGCAAGAAGAAATCGACCGTCATCGTCCGGACGAACTGGTTCTGTTCGACGTAAGACCAATACTCGGCCACGTTCCCGGTCGTTGAGGCGGCGATGAACAAGCCGATCGTGACGAGCAAGAGCAGCACCCCGAGCAGTCGCGTCGGGAGCGGCTTAATCGGTGTCGGATAAGGCGACTGCCGCGCGAACGCCAAGTACGGGGCGATGATGAAGCCGCCGACGACGAAACCGGTCGCTGCCGGTAAGAGCGGGTTCGGGCGCAACTGGTTCACCTCGGACCAAAGAAGCGGGAACAAGGCGAGCGGATAGACGCCTAGGATGCTGAAAAGGGAAAGCGAATATCCTTCATAGGCGTCCGTGTTATACGTGATGAAATCGAGCAAAAACCGGCTCGAGAACGGTTCATTCGGGCCGAGGAGCGCGATCGCGATCGCGGCGGCCCACGGAATGAGTAAAAACTTTCTAGTCATGCCCTACACCTCGAGTCTGTCTCTGTTTCCATTAGTATACCCCGGAATCAAGCGAACAAAAAATGAGAAGTGTCAATCGACACGTTCTCATTGGTTTTCACGAGCATACGCTTTAATCATCGTCACGAGTTGCTGGGTCTCGTCTGAGTCTGATTCGAGTCGGATCCCGTAATCATATTGGCTTCCCATTTGTCCGCGGTGGCGGACGTGACCTGTCAGATCGATCGGTTGAATCAACGGGACGAGGTCGAGTTTGACTTGGACTTTCAGCCCTTCTGAAAGTGGGAATAAGTAGTCGCACCGCATCTTCAGACCGTGGGCACTGATATTGAGCAGTTGTGCTTCCCCGTCATGCAGTTCTTTGTCTTCCCAAATGAGGCGATATGGGATGAAGCGGGGATTCGGTAAAATATAGCGAAACGTTTCTTGTCGTCGATAGCGCATCGGTTCACCTCATTTCTCTACCTAGATTATCGGCTATTTGTGGCGATTCGTGAAGGGGGGAGCCACCAAAATTTAGGAAGCGCGGTTTACAGAATTGCAAACGCTTTCTATAATAGAAAGACAGAGTTGGTGAAGGAGGGATCGTATGAATGTCAAGGACTTACTCCGACGCTATTCGATCGACGAACCAATCATCTACGCGAAAAATCTACACGGGCAGTGGGTCAAAATCGAGCAACTGCCGCCCTACACCATACTAGAGGTCGAGGCGACGGACGAGGCCATCGAGGCGCTCGCCATCGACGCGTACGTGGCACTCACCGTTTGTCGGGAGAAATCGTCGCTTGAAGATGCACGCCCTTATGCGGTGCGGCTCCATATCAAAGGAAAGTAAAAACCGCGAGCCGATGGGCTCGCGGTTTTGCTTAGGCTGCTTCTTCTTTTTCGTCGTCCTGTGGGACGGTCCGTTTCGCATAATACATGAACGGCGTCGCCATCCAAGCGATGATGAACTTGGCGACATATGTCGTGATGAAGATGTTCCACCAGATATCCCATTCCATGCCCCAGAAGGCGATCGTACAGAAAGTGAGCGTATCGATGAACTGAGAGACGACGGTCGAACCGGTCGTCCGAAGCCACAGTTTTTTCTCACCCGTCTTGGCGCGAATCTTCGAATAGATGAAGACGTCGAACAGCTGCGAGACGAGGTACGCGGCGAGACTACCGAGCGTGATGAGCGGAAGCATCGAGAACAGCGCTTCGAAGCTCTCATGCATGAACAACGCCTCTTCAAACGGCTCATAGAGCAATGCGAATTGCATGAGCACGGTCGAGACGATCAAGATGAAGAAGCCGAGCCAGACGCCTTTACGGGCGGTGTGACGACCGTATTTTTCATTCAAGATGTCTGTCGCTAAATAAAGGGAACCGTAGACGATATTCCCGAGAGTAAAGATGAAGCCACCGATTACAATCTGCTGCGTCACTTGGATGTTGGCGACGACCGAGGCCATCGCAATCCAGGCGAACAGTCCGACGCGTCCGAACAGCTTGTAGCTGAGGACGAGCAGACCGAGCGTGAGCAAGGCAGAAGGAATCCATAACCATTCATTGTGCATGGGGATCGTACTCCTTCCAAATCATTCATTCTGTCAACTTTACAAGTTTATAGAGGAACGGAAACTGTGTCAAGACAGTTTCCATGACTAAAAGAAAAAGCGACCTGTCCTGATAAGGAAAGGTCGCTTCATTTGATGCCTCCGACGAGAATCGAACTCGTGCTGCAGCATTACCATTGCTGAGGTCTGCCACTAACCTACAGAGGCGGTTACATCTAGTATGTTACACAGTCTGTCATGAAATTTCAAGCTTTTTTAGAATAATAAGACCCCCGTCCTCCTCATGGTGAGAAGGGCGGGGGTGCGTTGAATCAAGCTTACTTCGTCCGGACCCAAACAGCTCCAGCCGAGTTGTCTTTCGCTTCGCCGACGACGTCGACGACGAGTCCGTATTGTGGAAGTTTACGGCCCGCATCTGGGATGAGCGAGTTGATGTACGTGTTGGCGTCGTTGAACTGTTTCACGCCTGGTTGAGCTTTGTAGTCATAGATGCCACGGCTCGGTGAATCGATGTACCATGGGAGCGTCTTATCTAAGCTGAACGCCGCATCTGCGATCTGGTAGCGCGTGCTGCCAGCGACTGTTTCTTGACCGTTCAAGTTGCCGATAAGGGCCTCAGGATGCGAGTCGACGACACCGAGGAAACCTTCACCCGGGTGAATCCCGACCCAGTTGTCTGAGAACGAATCATCCGCATACCAGACGACGAGACCTGTGTTGTACTTGACGCCACGGCCGTTCAAGAGACCTGTGTCTGCACCTTCATGGTTGCGCCATTCAAGGTAGTAGTAGTGAGGTTTCGTGTCATAGCCGTCCGACTTGACGAAACCGTCGAGTGTGACTTTCTCTGCGCCTTCCGCATCGTCTGCGAGAAGCGATTGACCGCCTGACGTAATCGACAAGTTGTCGAGTGCGAATCCTTCAAGGGCAAGTCCACCGTCTGTCACGTATTCGAAGACGATTTGCACGTCTTGACCCGCGAATTGAGACAAGTCGTACGATTTGTTCACCCAAGCACCGTTCGTCGATTCCGCACCGTTTCCAGTGTTGTCATCGCCGTAGACATCAAGGACGACTTCTTTGCCGCCGCTGAGTGCTTTCACGTACAAGTAGTCGTAGTCAAATTCGATATCGAAACGTGTGTCGAAAGCGAGCGTACCGTCCGCGCCGAGTTTGACCGTCGGTGTTGCGAGTTCGGTATGCAAGTTATCGCCTTTTGTCGAGTAGTAGTAATACTCGCCGAATGCTGGCTCGATACCTTTTACTTTCTTGTCTGGAAGGTTTACTTTCAACAATCCAGGGTTCGTCGATTTCGTCACGGATTGATCGAGTTTCGAGACGAAACCTTGTTGTGTGATGTCTTCAAGATCAACTTCCGTGATGTTCGCCCAGTTGCCGCCCATCAATTTTTGGAAGTACTCTTTGTTTTGTGGCGAGAAGCTCGTCGGCTCCGTACCTGCAACTTTACCAGCCCAGCTGCCGCCACTCATGATCGACCATGATTGGACCGGTTCGCCTTGACCTGTGTATTGTGTGTCGTATTCATCTGGAAGACCGAGGTCGTGACCATATTCGTGAGCGAAGACGCCGACTGCGCCGTCTTCCGGTTGAATCGTGTAATCGAATGCCGCCATTTGACCGCCCCAGTACGGGACGTCTGCTGTCGTTCCGGCTACGCGGTAAGGACTGTTGCCGACGACCCAACGGTGTGACCAGACTGCGTCATCACCGAGGACACCGCCCCCAGCTTCTTGGCCAGTACCAGCATGAATGATCATCAAGTGGTCGACCAAGCCGTCCGGCTCATTGAAGTCGCCGTCACCATCGAGGTCATAGAGATCGTATTCATCGTAATCTGCAAGGTTTAATCCTGACGCGACTGCCGCGTTCAACGTGTCTTTAACGAGTTGACGCGGACCTGGTCCGATGTTGTCATTCCCGCCAGCCGGATTGTCACCACCGTAGTCTTTCGCTGTGCCCGGGACAGTCAACCAGTCAGAAACCGTGCCGTCGACCGTGTAGCTGCCGCCCGACTGCTCTTCATAATACTGTTTGAACGTTTGGACTTTTTCACCGTTGAACAGTTCGAACGACTCGTCGCCGAACATATACTGCTCGTAGTGTTCTTTACTGAAGTTGTCGCTATAGAGATAACCTTCTTCTTGGACGACGTTGTTATGTTTGAAGTCGCTATACTCGACGAGAAGGACGAGGACTTTGTCTTCACGGACGGCGCCGTTATAGCCTGCCTGTTGGGCAGGATCGACTTTGACTTGACCGTTCGGCTTGCCTTTCCGATAGTTCGCTTGTCCTTTTTTCGCTTTGTCGAGGAGACGTTTCGATTCTTTCTCGAATTGGTTATGTATCTTCTCTTTTGCTTCAGCGGCTTTATCGTTCAAGCCGTGCTTATGGACGTCTTTCGCATTGCCTTGCTTCTTCTCGATATAGGCATCGACGGCCTTTTGGCGTTCGGTGGCCGAAAGCCCTTTTTTGATGACGCCTCGCTTCTCGAGCGCTTTGGCGAGCCGATCCTCATCAATGATGTTGTGATCGAATGGAGCATTCGTGCTCGGGGTTGGTAGCGGCGAGGCGGCGAGTGGAGCGGCACCGACGGCCGGGATCGCACTGACGCTCATGACCGATGTCAGCGCGACGGCGAGCGTCGTACGACGGATGGAACGTTTTTTCATTTGTACTAACCTCCTGTGAAAATAATGGGAAATTGTGTGAGCTTGAATCCAACATTAAACTTGTGTCAGATTAATGTCAATATTCAGAAAATAAGAATCGAAAAAAGAGACTTTCGTCCCGATTGGTCCTAAAGACCTAAGGGGTCAAGTCTCTACATCAATGATGCCGTAATGAAATTTGGATGTTTTGCGAACAATCCGTGTAAAACCAAACGTTTCGAACGTCTCACTCTCAAAATGAGCCTTTAGGACAATCCGTCTGGCCGCGACACGACGGGCCTCCGTCATGAGTTCAAGAGACAGTGGATTCGTGTTGGCGAGTGAACGTAATGGGTTCAAGTGAACCGATTCTGAAATCGTCTTTTCGAACATCGGATCGAAGTAGACGACGTCGAACGAATCGTCCGGGCATGATTTCAAATAGGTGAGGGCATCCGTCCAGACGACCTCGAGTCGACGCATCGCCTCATTGACCGCGTCGTGTTTCTCTTCCCAGACGGTCAAGCCTTCTTTGACGAGCATCGCGGTGACGAACTCACTCTCGAGACCGACGGCGCGACCGGTCGGACCGACGGCATGACTGAGGACGATGCTGTCCGAGCCGAGCCCGAGTGTGCAGTCGAGGACGCGGTCACCTGGTTTGATTGCGGCAGCATCGACGAGCGGGTCGTTCCCACCGCGCGCAAGTTGCTTCACACGGAAAACCGAGCTCGATGGGTGGAAAAAGAACGGTTCATCTCCGTCGAGTGGGGTATATTCGACACGGCGCTTATCAAAGACGAGGACGCCTGTCTGGTGGCGTTGCTTTAACGTGTCGATGGAGTGTTTGCGTCGGGGGATAAAACGGACGTCGTACGTTGCTGCGTGAGCCGCGGCCCGTTCGATGGTTGCCTCGGTCGGGCGTAAACAAGTCGTAACGATATAGGTCATAGCATCTCCTTACTGAAAAAATGAGACGCGGAGGCGTCTCATTTTTTCTTGCTGAGTAAATCCGACAATTCATCGATGAGCGCCTTATGCGAGGCGAGTTCTTTCTTCTTCTCATCATTCGGGTTGATCGGGCGTTTCGAGCGGCTTTGAAGCGCTTCGAGCGTCTCATCGATTGACGATTTGAGCGTATCACGATCTTCCGGCTTGAGCGTCACTTCATGCGGGTTTTCACCGCTTGCGTCGAGTTCACGCAGACGAGCCATCAACTGTTTTGCTTCTCGGTTCAAATCGGCGAGTAATCTGTCAATTTGTTCCAAGCGAAGCTTGATTCCATCACGTTCTGTAAACATTCGTTTCACCTCTTTTGTTGGGTAACCGTTAGGTATCTTCTCATTTACTTTACCATAATTATCGAAAGACGAAACTACCGGGAATATATTCCATTTTATTTGACTGAGGAAAACACTGTTTCTCTATGCCCACACGACATTCGACTGGTATACTAACTTAGCTAATAAGGAGGTGGTCGGATGCAGTCGACAACTCATCCACCAAAAGCGCTCAAAGGCGCCATTTTATCCATCACGACGTATTTGGTCTTATCTGTCCTAAAAGTCGTATTCGGTTATTTGTATAATTCGGAAGCCGTCCTCGCCGACGGATTCAATAACACGACCGATATCATCGCTTCAATCGCCGTTTATATCGGCATTCGCATCGCCGCACTGCCCCGGGACGCGGAACATAAATACGGGCACGCCAAGATGGAGACACTCGCCGCACTCGTCGCATCACTGATCATGGTCGCCGTTGGGGTGTTCGTTCTATTGAACAGTATCGCCACTCTGATTGGGGGCGAATACGTGGAACCGAACCCGCTCGCGGCCGTCGTCGCGTTCGTGAGTGCGCTCGTCATGTTCGGCGTATATGCGTACAATTCGAGATTGGCCAAGCAGACCCGGTCACTCGCCTTGAAGGCGGCAGCGAAAGACAATCTCGCCGACGCCATGATTTCAATCGGGGCGACGCTCGGCGTCCTGTTTGCCTACTTTAAATTGCCGTGGATGGATACGGTGCTCGCCGTCCTCATCGCGGGGATGATTATCCGGACGGCGATTCAAATCTTTCTCGACGCGACCCATCAGCTCTCGGACGGGTTCCCACCGGACCTTGTCGATTCGTATGAAGAGACGATCCAACACTTTGATGCCGTCAAGGAAGTCCGTGAAATCAAAGGACGCCACCTCGGCAATCACGTCATGCTCGATGTGACGATTGCCGTCGAAGGAAGCCTCACCGTCGAGGAGGCGCACGATTTATGTGATGACATCGAGCGCGAACTCGACGAACACCATGCCGTCGATACAGTCCACATTCACATCGAACCGGTCTGATTTCGGTTATCTTTTGCGCTTCACGGCGCCGTTCGTATATAATGAGTGTGGAAAGACAATGAGATAACTGTTAAGGAGGGCACGGGATGGAAATCGTGCGTCAACCTATTCGTCAGATTGATGAGATCGAATATGAGCATTTTAAAAAATACGGTCAAAGTTCCTACGGCATGTCAGCCGAAGAGTTAAAAGGCATCTTTGTCGAGATGGGCGAAGAGCAGGTGTACTCAGCCGACGCCCATAGCTATGGGGAGGACTTCTATTACGACCTCCGTGTCGATGGTCAAGTCGTCGGAAAAGTGTTGCTCTTGAAACTGGCTCGCGTCTATCAGCTTGATTTGATGGTGTTCGACCCATTCAAAGACAAGGGTTATGCGACTGAAGGGCTTCGCCTCGCGCTCGAGCAGTCCGATTTGAAAGAAGGGCATACGGTCCGCGCCGGCATCCCGCCGACGAGTCCGCATCAGGAAGCGGTACGCCATGTCCTCGAGAAGAACGGCTTCGAGAAACGGAACGGCCTTTATTATTTAAACTTTAAAAAACGATATGTAATCAACCATTGAACTGACGGCGTCTAACGCGTCAGTTTTTTCGTATGGAGGTTTTTGAGATGAAACAAGTGACAATCAACGACATCGCCAAACTGGCCGGGGTCGCGAAAAGCACCGTCTCCCGTTACTTGAACGGGGGCTCGGTCGGACAGGCGACCCGCGACAAGATTGAGCGCGTCATCCAAGAGACGAACTATGAGCCGAACCAGTTCGCGCAAAGCTTGAAGTCGAAACAGACAAAAATGATTGGTGTCATCGTACCGCGGCTCGATTCCTATGCTGCTTCGCGGACCATGATGGGCATCGATGAACGACTGACCGAACGCGGGTATCAAATGCTTGTCGTCAACACGGCCCAACAGACCGAACGGGAAATCGAGCAACTGTATAACTTGGCGAAACAGAAAGTGGCCGGCATCATCTGGCTCGGGACGACCGTGACGGAGCGACACTTGCAGGCAATACAAGACATTCAAATCCCGGTCCTATTGATCGGTCAGGAACATGGACACGTTCATAGCCTCGTATATCCCGACTTTGACGCGGCGTACGCCCTCGGAAAGCAGTTCATGGATTGGGGACATCGCGACATCATCTATGTGGGCGTCGAGGAGTACGACATCGCCGTCGGTCAAACGAGACGTGATGGTTTCTTACGCGCCTTCAACGAGGCAGGGGCGGATGTGAAGACGTACACGACGTCATTTAAAATCGATGACGCGATTCCGATTGGGGCTCAGGTAGGGCATGAACTGTCGGCGTCACTCGTCGTCTGTGCGACCGACAACATCGCACTCGGCGTGTTGAAGGGACTTGCCAACGCCGGCAAAACGGTCCCGGGCGACATCTCGGTGAGTGGATTTGGAGGCTATGATTTCACCGAAGTGCTCCATCCGTCGATCACGACGGTCCACCTCCCATACCGTCGGACCGGCTCTCACGCGGCTGACATGATTCTCCAGTTGTTAACAGGTGACACCATCCCGATGAAAACGTTCACAACTTTTGAATTAAAACTGCGCGAAAGCGTTGACATTTTAAATTAAATCGTTTACATTTGTGTTGCGGAACCGGTTCCGCAACATTTTTTATTTATTTTTGGAACCGGTTCGACAGATGCTACGAAGCAATACATTCAGACATGGAGGTGGACGGATGAATACCGTACATTGCATTGGTGAACTATTGATTGATTGGGTTTGTGAGGACGCGTCGAGCGACCTCGTCAACGGGACGACATTCGTGAAGAAAGCAGGAGGCGCACCGGCAAACGTCGCGGCCGTCGTCAGCAAACACGGTGGAAGCTCGAGCTTCCTCGGTCAAGTCGGGGCTGACCCGTTCGGCCGATTTTTAAAACAGACGCTCGTTGATAACGGTGTCGGCGTCGAGAACCTCGTTGAGGAAGGTGACACGACGTTCGCGTTCGTCTCGATTCAAGAAGACGGAGAACGGGACTTCACGTTCCGCCGCGGCAGCGACGGTGACTACGCGTTCGAGTCGATTGACTTGTCGGCATTCAAGCCTGGAGACATCGTCCATTTCGGGTCGGCGACGGCGCTCCTCGACGGCGAGTTAAAGAACGCCTACTTCAAACTTCTTCAGTTCGCCAAACGTGACGGCCTGTTCGTCTCGTTCGATCCGAACTACCGTGACGCGCTTGTGACCGACCTCGAGGCGTTCAAACAAGATTCGCTCCATTTCATCGCTGAATCCGACTTCGTCAAATTGAGCGAAGAAGAGGCGCACTTGTTGACGGGGCTTGAAGATTTGAATCAAGCGGTCGCGTCACTGCTTGAAGCGGGTGCGAAACGAATCGCCATCACGCTCGGCTCGCGCGGGACGCTGATTGCGACGAAAGATGTCAAAGATGTCATCGCTTCAGTGAAAATCGACAGCGTCGATTCGACGGGAGCGGGCGACGCCTTCGTCGGAGCCTATCTATATCGGTTGTCGACACTCGGGATGGATGACGACCGACTCTTGCAGGACATCGAATATGCGAACGTGACCGGTGCATTGACATGCACGGCATACGGCGCGATTCCAGCCATACCATCACAACAACGCGTGCTTGAAGCGCTAGGAGGGAAACCAGCATGAACTACAGACAAGAAGCAGAAGCGATTTTAGAGGCAATCGGCGGAAAAGACAACGTCGCCGCCGCGGCCCACTGTGCGACCCGGCTCCGCCTCGTCTTGAACGACGAATCGAAAGTCGATGAGAAGAAGTTGGACGCCTTAGACGTCGTCAAAGGGACGTTCTCGACGGGTGGCCAATATCAAATCATCATCGGTACAGGTACGGTCAACAAGGTATACGCCGAATTCGCTCAACTGACAGGCCTCGGCGATATGTCGACAAGCGACGTCAAGTCGGCCGGTGCGAAGAAAGGCAACCCACTCCAACAGTTCGTTAAGATGTTGTCTGATATTTTCGTCCCGATCATCCCGGCCATCGTCGCCGGTGGTCTCTTGATGGGGATCAACAACTTGCTCACGGCACCTGATTTGTTCTTCGAAGGCAGCTCATTGATTGACCAGTACCCTGGCATCGCCGACCTCGCCGCGATGATCAACACGTTCGCCAACGCCGCCTTCGTCTTCTTACCTGTCCTGATAGGTTTCTCCGCCGCCAAGCGGTTTGGGGGTAACCCGTACCTTGGCGCCGCGCTCGGGATGATCATGGTTCACCCGGATCTCGTCAACGCCTACGCGCAAGCAACGGTTGGCGATATCCCGGTTTGGAATATTCTCGGCTTTGAAATCGAGAAGCTCGGTTACCAAGGACAAGTGTTACCGGTCCTCGTATCCGCTTATATCTTGTCGAAACTTGAAATCAATATCCGTAAATTCATGCCAGCTTCACTCGATATCTTGCTCACACCGCTCCTCTCGCTCCTCATCACAGCGTTCGTCACGTTCGCTTTCGTCGGACCGATCACGCGTGAAGCGGGTAACTTGATGATCGACGGTCTCGTTTGGACGTACGACTCACTCGGCTTCTTCGGCGGTCTCGTCATGGGTCTCTTGTACGCACCAATCGTCATCACAGGGATGCACCACAGCTTTATCGCCATCGAGACACAACTTCTCGCGGATATCGCCCGCACAGGCGGGTCGTTCATCTTCCCGATCGCAGCGATGTCGAACGTCGCGCAAGGTGCGGCCACACTCGCCGTCTTCTTCTTGACACGTGATCAAAAGATGAAAGGTGTCGCTTCGGCATCTGGTATCTCGGCACTCCTCGGAATCACGGAGCCGGCCATGTTCGGGGTCAACTTGAAACTACGCTATCCGTTCATCGCGGCCATCATCGGCTCAGGAATTGCCTCGGCGTTCATCGTCGGACGTGAAGTCCTCGCCGTCGCCCTCGGTGCGGCAGGTCTTCCAGGGATTATCTCGATTGCACCAGCGTCAATCGTCTCGTATATCATCGGGATGGCCATTGCCTTCGCGGTCGCCTTCGGATTGACGTTCGTGCTCGCAAAACGCCAAGCGAAAAAAGAAGCAGTAAAAGAAGCAGCTTAACAAAAAGGAAGTGATGTTATGAGTTGGACGAAGGCAGAGCGTTATCGCTCGTTACGTGACGTGAGTGCCCTCGAGATGGAGACGCTCCGCACAAAGACGGCGGCTTCCCCGTGGCGGTTCGGATACCATATCCAACCGCCGACGGGACTCCTGAACGACCCGAACGGATTCACGTATTACAACGGGGAATATCACATGTTTTATCAGTGGTTCCCGCTTGGACCGGTACACGGTCTCAAGCATTGGTATCATGTCACATCGCCCGACCTCGTCACGTGGACGGACCGCGGGGTGGCGTTAGTCCCGGAGACGAAAGAAGATTCACACGGTGCCTATTCAGGTAGCGGGTTCGTGAAAGACGGGGAACTCCACGTCATGTACACGGGCAATCACCGGACGGATGACTGGACGCGTCACGCCTCGCAGGTCATCGGTGTATTACGAGACGGCAAAATCGAACGTCGGAACGTCGCGATCCCGGACGTGCCGGCCGGGTACACGGAACACTTCCGTGACCCGAAAGTATGGCTCGAGGACGGCATCTATTACGCCGTCGTCGGCGCACAACGCACGGACGAGACAGGATGCGTCGTGTTGTACCGCTCGATCGACTTGGATGAGTGGACGTTTCTCGGTGAGATTAAGACGGGACTCGATTCGTTCGGCTACATGTGGGAATGTCCCGACGTGTTCGAACTGAACGGACAGCATGTCCTCGTCTTCTCGCCGCAAGGGATTGAACCGGACGGGCATCGCTATCACAACATCTATCAGTCCGGATTCTTGATCGGCAAGCTCGACCTTAAAACGTTGACGTTCACCCACGGCGCGTTCGAGGAACTCGACTTCGGTTTCGATTTCTATGCGCCGCAGACGACCGAACAAGACGGACGTCGCGTCCTCGTCGGATGGATGGGCTTGCCTGAGATCGAGTATCCGACGGACCGCTTCGGCTGGGCACACGCCTTGACGCTACCGCGAGTGCTCACAATTGAGGACGGGATGCTCAAGCAGCGTCCGGTAACGGAGATGACAACGCTTCGCCAAGACACATTCCTCGATGCGTCTGGAACGTCAATCAGCGTCGCGACACCGGAACGGTACGAGCTGGAGCTGAAAACGGACGGCTTAGACTTCAGCCTCGACTTGCTTCAAGTCGGCGACGAGTCGCTCGTCATCCGTTACGACGCGTCGGCGGGCGAATTGACAATCGACCGGACGAATGCCGGCGAGCCGTTCGCGACCGAGTATGGCACGACACGGACGAAAGCGATTCATGTGACGTCGCTTCACGTGTTCGTCGACTCTTCAAGTGTCGAATGCTTCGTCAATGACGGTGAGGCGGTCGCCACACTCCGCGTCTTCCCTAGTGAGCTTGAGAAACAGTTGCGCTACGAAGGCGCGACTGCGAGCCTGACCGGTTGGACGTACCAATAAGAACAAGCTGAGCTTCGGCTCGGCTTTTTTTTGTTTGTCTATAAATGAAGTGGCTTGTGTTACTCTGAGAATATGTAATAACTTACATATTAGATAGGGGACGGTTTAGACATGTGGATGATTTTAGGATTGCTCGCGATTGGCGCGACACTGGTCAATTTGTATACGTTTAGCGTCGGGAAAGATTATAAACTGCCGATGGCGCTTGCGTTATCGCTGACCGCGTTGACGGTGTGTGCAGATTACAGTTATTTGTCGGTCTGGGTCGAAGCGGAGGATTGGGGTGCATTGGCGGATGTCATCCCCGGCATGGGACGGGCATTATGGGTGCTCACCAGCATCTCTATTATCTTGAACCTGTTGCCGATTTTCTTGGAGCGAACGCGGAAACAGGCATGAATGATATGATGTCAAAAATTGTGAAACCTTTCGTCAAGATTTTCGTAAAAGATGACTATCAACGTGAATGGGGTGGAGGACATGAAATTAAATCGAGCCATGTTGACAGGGGCTTCGGCGATAATCAAAGCGTTGATGGAACCGGACTGGAATGAATTGAACAACGAAGAAATGACTCAAGCGCGAGTCGCTGAGTCATCAGGGATCGGTTCGTTCAATGAGACGGATTTCATCATGTTCAACGGAATCGAAAAAGTGAGACCGTTCGCGGACATGTTGCGCAATGCAGATGAAGCGCTCGAAGATTCCATTCACGGGGAACCGGACTTTGACCTGGAACTTCATTGGAAAGGCGGAGTGATGGCGCAGTATCATCTTTGGCTCGGTCAGAAGCAGCACCCGAGCTATTTGATGGACGTGACCCATCCGCACCTCATCTACCGCGTGTCGGCAGACATGACGAATCAGTTGATTCAAGTGCTCGGGGTGGATGAGTGATCGATAGACATGTGATGGGAACTTTACTAGCTTTCATCGCGTATATCAACCATACACAAACAAAGGGAGTCTATTCATGAAACAACGTCATATGTCAGTTCTTGGTTATATAATATTAGCCCTTACTTTGACTGGCTGCGGCTCGAACGATTTTCGGACGGATGGGATTGAAGAAGTCCGCGTCTCGAAATCGGACGGTTTTTCAAGTTTCCAAGAGCGCGATGTCGTCACGTTCGACGAACCGGAAGCGATACGAGTATTCGAAGACATGCTGCGTGAAGCGGACGAACTTCCCGGTGTCGCCAATGTGGTCGGCCCTGAATACGATATTGAAATCCACTTCGAGGACGGGGAGATGGACCGCTATTACATCTGGCTGAACGATGATCCGAAATCCGTCAGTAGCCTGTACGACGCGGACGATACGAACATCGGGTACCGCCTCCCGGCGGACGTGACGGAGGAATTGATCAACCTGCTCGAAGCGGGCGACTAAAAAAGACGCCCGGAATGGCGTCTTACGAGTTGAAGCGGATAAAGCGTTCAATCTGTTGCTCGCTCTTCCGCGCTTGACGACCGATCCAAATCAGATGACCCGGGCTGTTCAAGATGGTGAGCTGGGCATGCGGGATGAGTCGCTTCGCATGATGCGCGTGGCGGACCGGGACGGCCTTGTCATTTTTGGAGTGGACGATATACGTCGGACACGTCACCCCGAGCAGCGCTTCATCGGTCACTTGTTGCCGCAAGTCGAACTGGGCACCGAGACCGAACGCCATTTGGTTCGCGACCCGTTTTAATAGGAAGATATCGTACGGGGTCACTTCGTCACGAATGACATCGAGTGCGAGCAGGCTCGTCGATTGAATCATGCGGGCTGTCGCTTCGAACGGTTGTTTTTGAATCGCCCGGAGCACGAACTGTCTCATGGCGAACTGTAGCGCGATGAACGCTGGTTGGGCGACGTTACGGCTGATGTAGTGCCGATACGGAAAGTCGACGACACTCGTCACCGCGGCTGCGAGCGTCAGACTGAGCGCATGCTCATTCTGCGACGCGAGCTCGATGGCGGTCGGTCCCCCGGCCGAGATGCCGTACACGTGATACTGATCGATGGCCATGACTTCCATCATGCGACGTAAATTGGCGGCGAACGCTTGTGGTGAGGCTGAAAATGAGTACGGAGTCTCACCGTAACCGGGACGGGATGGGACAATGACCCGGAAACCGGACACGACGAGCCGGTCCACATGGTACGGTTCGAGGCTTGACGACTGGGTCCCATGAATCAGGATGATGATCGGACCGTGACCTCGGTCCATATATTCGATTTTTGTGCCGTTGACGTGCGCGTAATGTTTCAAAGCGGAATGGCCTCCTTAAACGCATTGTAATGGAAAATAACTTTATTTCATGGAAATAACATGCTACTGTCTGTTTATACATATTTTACATAGAGAAATGAAAGGGGATTAAACCGTGAACAACCGAGAACGGTTACTCGAGGTGAGACGGTTTTTCGAACGCCATACAGATGACAACCATCCGAAGACGTTAGAAGACTTGCTCGAATATTTATCTACTATCGGAGATACTTCTAAGTTAGCAAAAAAATCAGTGAAAGACGACATCCAAGCATTGACCGATTCGGGGTTCGAGGTGCAGGATGAGCTCGAGAAGAACGGCCTCGCCAAAAAATATTGGCATTCGGCCCGCTTGTTTGAAATCCATGAGCTCCGGATGATGGTCGATGCCATCGTCGCGGCGAAGTTCATCTCGGAAGACGTGACAGAGCGGATCGTCGAGAAACTTCAAAAACTGACGAGCATCCCGGAAGCGGAGACGCTCCAGTCGATTATTAAAACACCGAAGAAGAAACATGGACAGATCCCGTACCATATCGACCGCATCCAGCGTGCGATTCAGGAACAAAAGGCGATCTCGTTCCAATACACGGACGTCGTCGGCTTTGATGCCACGAAGCGGACGTTCCCGCTCCGCCGTGACGGCGAACGTTACGTCGTCAATCCGATTGACCTGCACTGGAACCATGAGCAGTACTATTTGATCGGTATCGATGAGTCGATCGGGGAGATCCGAAACTATCGCGTCGACCGTATCGTCAACTCGGAAATCGTCGAGGATGACACGCCGCGCATGAAGCATCATCTGCCGGACGACTACTTCCAAAAGTCATTCAATATGTACAACGGGCTCGACGAAGAAATCGTCCTCGCCGTCGACGAGCGGGTCCTCCCGGTCATCTTCGACAAGCTCGGCGAAGACGTCTCGATTACGCAAGACGGTGACCGCTTCCTGATCCGTTTTGACGCAGCCGTCTCGGACGGCTTCGTCTTCTGGCTCTTGTCGCTCGGGACGCAAGTCGAAGTGCTTGAACCGGTGACGCTCCGCGACCATATGCGCGATACGATCGAGGCGATGGCCGGACGATATGCGAAGGCGAGCATTCACTAAACGATTGAAATGAAGGTATGATATACTGCTTGCGACACTTGTAGAAAGGGGACAGGCGGATGTTGAATTGGATGCCTTTAATCATTCCGATTGTCGCTGTCATTTTTGTCGCCGTCGTCGCAAGACGCGCCATGAAAATGGACCGAGAAAAATAAGCTAGGACGGACATCCTCCTCGTCATGAGGGGGATGTCTTTTCCGTCCAAAAGGAGGAGACCGTTGGATACGATTACCCATACGCTGTTCGGTCTGACGCTCTACGGGGCGGCCGATAAGCGAGACTTTCAGAAACAAGAAAAACGGGCCTTATTCGTCACGACGCTCGTCGGGAGTCAAATCCCGGACAGTGACGTCATCTCGCGACTATGGGACACGGAAGGGATGTATCAGATGTGGCACCGCGGCATCACCCATTCGATTTTTCTCGTCCCGTTGTTCGCGCTACTCATTTACCTACTTGTACGCGTCTTGTTCAAGGTGACCGATATCCGTTATTTCTGGTGGGCGCTCTTGTCGGTGTTCATCCATAACACGGCGGACTTATTCAACGCCTGGGGAACGGGTTACTTCGAACCGTTATCGGCTGTCCGGATCACGTTCGGCGTCATCCCGATCGTTGACTTCGTCTATTGGGGCATCTTCCTCGTTGCCTGGCTGATCGCACGTCGAACGGACGTCAGGCACACGGTGTATCGCTACGCCTGGGCAGCGATCGTCGTTCACGTCCTGATTCAAAGTGCGCAAGGGGCATACTTGTATCAGTCGTATGCCGCCGATCACGACGAGGTGGCGCTGTCGGCCTCGTTCATCCCGACCCAGTTCACCGTCATCACGAAGACCGACGAGTCGGTGTCGATTTACAGCGACTCGGTCTATCAAGAACCCGAAGTCCAATACGAGTTGACGAGTGCCGACGATGCAGATCTTGCACCGCTCTTCGCCGAGAACAAAGAAGCAATCACGCTCAAACAGTGGTCCCCGTTCGTGGTCGTCGTCGAGGATGACGAGCGACTCGGTCTATATGACCCGCGCTTCTTTGACGGCGAGTCGTCGTTCTTATACGAATACATCGAATTGTAGGTGAGAGGATGCGACGTCTCCGTTATTTGTTCATCTTTGGTTACGAACAAGCACTCAGCTGTATCTTCCCGGTCGCCATCTTCGGTGCGCTCGCGCTGACGAAATGGTTCGACTTTCCGCTCCCACGCTATGACGTGCTACTCATCTGGTGTCTGTTCGTCCAAGTCGTGCTCGTCAAGACCGGGCTCGAGACGATGGAAGAAGTGAAAGTCATCAGCTGGTTCCATGTCATCGGGCTCGGCCTCGAGCTGTTCAAAGTCCAGATGGGGTCGTGGAGCTATCCGGACGAGGCGCTGACAAAAGTGTTCGGCGTGCCGCTCTATGCAGGCTTCATGTATGCGAGCGTCGGCAGCTACGTCGTCCAATCGTGGCGCCGGCTCGATTTGGAGTTTCTCAAGATGCCACCGCCGCTCATCGCGTTCGGCCTTGGGATCGCCATCTACTTCAACTTCTTTTGGCACCACATCTGGCTCGATTTGCGCTGGGTGTTGATCGGGCTCGTCTTTCTCGTCTTCGGCCGTACCATCGTCACGTACCGGCTCGACGACCGCCGTTTCACGATGCCCGTCGTCGTCGCCTTCTTTTTGATTGCCTGCTTCATCTGGTTCGCGGAAAATATCGTCACGTTCTACAACGGTTGGGCATATCCGAACCAGTTGAGCGGTTGGGCGCTCGTTGACCTCGGCAAGCTGTCGTCGTGGTTCCTGCTCGTCATCATCAGCATCTTGCTGGTGGCGTGGCAGAAACGAAGACAGGGGCTCTCATGAAAAAACGTGTGCACCCGCTTCGGGTTGCACACGTTTTTTGGTTACGTCGTTCGTTGTTTGGAGCAGGCGACCATATGGACGATGAACACATAGAGCGGGAACGTGAATGTGAGCGCGATAATCAATAGCCCGACGGCCGGACCTGGCCATGCCGCTTCACCAGGGGTGGGGACGATTTGTGTCCAGACATAGGTGAACAGCGCCAAATAAGGGAGCCATAACACGTACAGGGATAGGTTCCATGGTGAAGGTGCGAGTTGCCTGACACGTTTGATGATGAGCCGCGTGAACAAGATGAGTGAAACAAGACCGAACATAGTGATGGCTAGCATATAAGCATCACCCATCAACAAATAAAGCCGTCCGCTGTTGGCGAGCAGTTGAATGTTCACTAATAGCAGGACCGCGAGCAAAATGGAGATAGATTGTAACTTGAGGAAGTGGGCCATATAGGACTCCTTAATCTGATAGGATGATGAAACATTATTCAGTAACGCTCGTATAATATGAAAGAGGTGATCAGGTTGGCACAATTAATTGCGTTTTGGTTTGTCGGATTCATCTGTGTGCTTTCGACATTTGTATATATGTCACAATGGCGGAGCGAGCGCAAATTGATGAAAATGCTGGGAGCCATATTTAGTGTCTTCATAGCTATCGTTTGTTTTATGATTGCCGTACCTGATACATATGATCGCGCGCTTGGCCGTTATGAGACGGAAACTGGGAGTTGCTACGTCGTTGACAATCAGTCGAAACAAGGGGGCGTGACGCTCTGGTTTGAAGAGGTATCTTACGATTTTCCAGACATACCGGAGGACGTCACATATGGACCGGGCACGTCGTTTGATTGCACCGTCACGTTGACGAAAGTGAATTCGACTGGAGTTGACTATGTGTTGAAGTCCAAAGACGGCGATACGCTCTTTTCAACATACTAAAGTATTCTTCTAATTAGAAGGATACTTTTTTAATGATTTTTCTGCCATTCATCCTCGGAATTCAATTATCATTTGAAATCTACTTTTTCGATAAAGCAATAGGGTGAATGCAATGGATATGTTGAGTTGTAAAGAACGCCGATTTCCATGTGGAAACTGTCGAAGCAAATGACTATTTAAATTTCTGAAATTTTCGGAATATTGTTTTTATTCATAAATGATTATGATAAAATCATAACAGTGTAAATGGGGAAATTTTACTTTGGGATGAGGGAAATGCTTTATTTTGGAATCGGCTTTTTGGATTCTATAGTTTATGGTCTATAAGCAAGCTCGAAACGGTTATAAGAATGTATTTGTTTTTTGAAAGGGGGAGAACTTAATGAACTTGATTGCTCAAAAATCGGCTCAGTTTTTCATCACCGTTTTTGTATTGATTGCAATCAGTGCTTTGCCGTCGCTCGTCGTGCAACTCGAGTTCGTGCCTTCGAACTACTGGTACGGGATTCAACAACAATTCAGTCAGTTGGCGAAACTCGATGAGATTACATACTTCAACGTCACAGCGCAACGCGAGTTACCGTTATTGCCAGATCTCGGTCCGCTCATGAAAGAGACGCTTATTATCTTTACGACATCACTTGTTGTCTCAGTTGTGTTCGCCCTTATGTACGCCTATTTCTTTTATCGGAGCGGGAAGCGTGTGCGCACGGTGCTCCAACAAACGAGCCAGACGCTCGAGATGATTCCAGATTTATTTTGGCTCATCTTTTCACAATATCTTGCGATCACGATTCATAAGACGACCGGATTTGATCGAATTGAAGTCGCTGGCGGATTTGCCGAATACATACGTTTTCTACCGATTTTGACGTTGACGCTAACCATTCTATTCTTCTTCCTAAAATGGTTGACGAAACATATCCTCGAGGAGGAAGCGACACCGTTTCTCGAGCTGGCGCGGGCCAAAGGCGTCCGGCCGGCAGGGTTGTTCTGGAAACACTTGCTTCCGAATTTGGTGTATCGCTTCTATCTCTTTTTCCGCTCGAATTTGATCACGGTGCTATCGAGTCTCCTGATCATCGAATATTTGTTCAACGTACAAGGGATTTTCCGTTTTGTCGTCTATAATCCTGTGATGCCAATCCTACTCGTGATCTTGCTGGTCGTCTATATCCCGATCTTCATATTGGATTTACTGGCGGAGTGGCTTATCCCGAAATCATGGAAAGGGGAGATTTGATGCGTCGTACGCTGCTACGTGACCCAGTTTTCTTAATCGTCTTTACGATTTTGATGGGCTTGCTATTGTTAAGCATCGGAAATACGATTTTTCGAGATGGTCAAGTCGATCAATTCCTGAACCGTTACTCCGATGAGGGACGGTTGATTGGCATTCCACCGCTCGAACCGTCCAAAGATCAGTGGCTCGGAACCGACCGCGCTGGGAATGATTTGTTTCAAATGATGATCGAAGGGTTCAAATGGACGGTCGGTATTTGTGCGACCGTGGCGCTCGGACGGATGGCGCTTGGATTAGTAGTCGGGATTCCGCTCGCCTTTCGCGGGGCACGGTTGAACCGAATTTTCAAAATGCTGTTAGATGGGTTTTTGATTCTACCGATTTCCCTTCTTGCCATGATGATGCTGTTTTCGTCCCTGTTGTTCGCAGACTCGACGATGGTGCCACCGCTAGTTGATCGCGTGACGCTTCAATTGACGGTCTTCGTGTTGCTCGGTCTACCTGCCGTCACGCTGTACTTGATTACAGAAATCCGGCAGTTGCTCCAGCAAGAGTTTATGATTGTCGCCGAGACGTTAGGCGGCAGCGTCTGGCATCGAGTGAGGCGACACCTGTGGCCGCACCTCGTCCCGACGATGGTGATCGTCTTCATGCAACAGTTTGTGCAAACATTGATGTTACTCATTCATCTGTCCTTGTTCGGCGTCTTTTTCGGAGGGACCATTTACTTATTCGAAGGTGTGATGCCGACACTGTTTGAGTGGTCGTCGATGTTCGGCTATTATTTCAAGCAGTTCACGGCGACGACCTGGATGACGAGTCACATGTTCCTCGTCCCTGCGATTGGATTGTCGATGCTCGTATTTCTCAGTAACTTGCTGACAAGCCGCCTCGAGCGGGCGTTCCGGTTACGGCGACAAGAAGCGGTCGTCACGGAAAAGACGATGTCTCAAGCCGAGGCAGCGGCCGCGTCGCTCGCGGAGCCGTTCACACTTGTGCATGCGGATGGCTCATTTCAAAAGATGAATCAAACATGAATCCAAAGAGAACGGATGACATCACACTCTGATGCCATCCGCTTTTAGTTATATACGAATCGTTTAACCAGTCTTGTATCAAAGAGAACTTTTATATATTCAGTCTTCAATCATATCTTCTCCAGCTTGTCGCAGTTTCTCAAGTGAGTCGAGCATATGCGCGATCATATCGTCAGGGTGGCGTTCCCACGCCCCGAGTTCGGCCACGACTTTGAGCGGGGCGCTCGACCGGTACGACCGGGTCGGGTTGCCGGGGAAGCGCTTCTCCGTCAAATTCGGGTCGTTCTCGAAGTCACCCGTCGGTTCGACGAGATAGATGCGCTCACGAGCCTCACCGCTCGCCAGTTCGGCTCCCCATTTGGCGGCGTCGAGAGTGGCCGTGAAATAGATGTAGTTCGACTGCTTGTCTTGATAGTTCGAGCGTCGCTTCGGTTCAAGCAAGTCCCCAAGTTTCAGTTCGGCTTTCGTGCCGTGGAAAAACGGCCCGGGGTCGAGCGGTCTCATGTCATCGGTCATGCTTCATCTCTCCTTCAGTCAGGCTGTCTTCACAGTATAGTGGATGGATTTAGGAGAACACAGTCTGTTTTTGGTTCGAGAATCGCGATATAATAGAGACGGGAAGAGCGACAGGCTCTTCTTTTTCTTTACATAGAATTCAAAGCTGTTTTCGGAACGAATAGCTCGTGATGGCGTAGTCCATCTTGTCTTTATAAAAGCGATGCGCCTCGGTCCGGGCTAGTCCTGACTCGAGGGCGACATATTTGGCACCACGTTCGTGTGCGTATTCGTGGACGAAGTGAAGCAGCATCTCACCGTATCCGTTCGAGCGATGGTTCACGCACGTCACGAGGTCGTAAATGAAGACGTGTTTCTCGAGATATAGATTGACGCGGAGCTCAATCCCCGCAAGCGAGACGATGGCATCGTCGGCGTATAACGCATATAGTTCATACCCTTGTGGTCGCATGGCGGCGACGAGCTCACGATACGTGTCGAGCGTCAAGTCGGTACGCAGTTGGTTCATGACTGGGAACGATTCATCGAGTTCGTGTGGCGACTCGATTGGTTTGATGGAATAGATGGTCGATGGAATGGGAATCATGCCTCCTTGAGGGGGGTGTTATATGTAGATTTCGCTTTCGTAAGTCAGGATTCCTTTCCTTACTTATAAACGTACAGAAGGGACAGATACATCGTGAAACATGCGCTAGTGATCGGCGGCAGCGGGATGCTGGCGGGGAGGGTCCTTTGGTTGGAAGAGGTTGGCTATCACGTGTCCATCATCGGGCGGGATGCCGAGAAAATGAGCCGATTGACCGAACAAGCACCCGACCGACTGTCTGCCGTATTGGTCGACTATCGGGACGACTTGCGTCTCAAGGAAGCGCTGCGAAGTTCGATTGCGGATCACGGAGATTTCGACTTGGTCGTTGCCTGGGTTCATTCGGACGCATCTGACGCCTTAACGTGTGTGTTGTCAGCACTACGAGGGGGAACGGACGTGTTCCATGTTCTCGGTAGCCGCGCCAACTCGAGCGGTGTGAGAAACGGGCTGACGATCACTGAAGACGTCCGTTATCACCAAGTGCAACTCGGTTTTCAAGTCGTGAAGGGGGAGCGCCGCTGGTTGACGCATAAAGAGATTGCCGGAGGCGTAATCGAGGCGATTCAAGGGAAGGAACCTCTCCATTTAGTCGGACATGTAACGAGATGAAACGATTAACAATAATAAACTGAAGTGATAAAAGGTCGAACGATACATATGAAAATGCTCTTCGGGCAACCTAGATAGAGTATCATCTAGAGCGATTTAGGTAAGAAATTGAATTGGGTTAACTCTGTGATGGATTTGATGCTGTATCCAAATGGATATTCTGAGTTTACGTATGATGGGCTTGGATAGACGTTACAGACAGCAGTCGTGATGGAGAATCGAAACGGCTAAATGTGGGGGGAAATCGATATGATGACACAAAAAACCTTGAATGCGCACTTTTATTAAGTGTCGATCATTCAAGGTTTTATTATCAGGTATTTCTCAACTAGTCGACGATGCCTTCGCAACGATTTTATCAACGACCGTGTTACAATTTTCTTGATTCACCTCATAAAACGTATCCTCATACGTCAATGACACGTGTTTACCGCTTTGAAGCTCATACTGTTCTAGTAGCGGACGAATCCGGTCATGGACGACTTGTGCGGCTTTTTGTGACGTGTAGGGGAAGATGATGGCGAACGTATCGACTGCGATCCGATACTTGTGATCGGTTCGTCTTGTTGCCATATGGAGCTCGTCACTGAAATAATTCAAGAACCATTCATATTCAGTTCGTCCGTAATGTTCCTTGAAACGAGCGAAGTCATTCAAGTGAATGAACGAGACTGAGAATGAGCCACCGTGGCGAATGAGACGGTCTCGTTCCGCACTCAAGTCCATCCGAAATCGCTCGGTATTATCAAGCCACGTCTCTGGATCGACCGCAATCAATTGTCGCGCTTGTTCCTCTAACTCGTGCCGGGACAGTTGAACGGTGTTCACGAGTTGATGAACGAGACCGGACAGGATGGATATGACGAGAAGTAGAATTGTAAAACTGATGCCCTTGCCGTTGAAAAATTGAACGTTACCTGCTTCATAAATGGAAGAGAACCATCGAAAATAGCTGAATAAAAAGATGAGGAGCGTGACAGACAAAGTCAGCCCAGCGCGCATCCCGAAGATGAGAGAAGATATGACGATGGCAGGTAAAATCAAGTAGCCGAGAAAGCCGACGTTGCTTTCGGACAAAAGGACAGTGTACGCCATCGTGCCGACAATCATACGAGCGATGAGCCCGAATAAATAAATTGATTCATTGGTCCATTGCTTCATTTTCATCCCCCCATCTGTCTCGAATCGGCTCTAGATGAGCCACCTCCTCAATTACCCGCTATCTGTGGTGAACCAACCAAAGGTGTCATATACATTCATTATAGAACATTGGATTGAGACGATGGGCTCATTTTTTGAATCGGGGCGGTAAGACGACTTAACGCACTGTATCATCGAAATGGGCTGTGATAGCCCGAGGCATGTCCTCGAGCGGTCCCGTCAATTGGACGACATGAGGTAGATGATAGAACGTGCTCGTCATCTCAATATCGTCGAAACGATTCGTGGCATCATGGATGAACACCGTCACACATGCACCGAGAGCCATGCCGAGCTCGACATGGCTGCTGTTTTGCCGGCCGACAGTAAGACGATGACAAGTCCGACGTCATGATGGCCTCAGACTCACTCGTACCGATGGCTCGCAAGTTTTCAAGTGTCGTGGCACGGTCGTTCGTCGTCCAGTCATATGTATGCGCGTGACCTTGCGAGAGTAGGCGATCACGCAGCGCTCTCACTCGTTCGATGTTGGCAAAGCTTGAGCCGATATAGTAATTCATGTTAGTCCTCCTAGTGTATGTCATGTCGAGTGATTCATGTTGATGGCAATAACTTACCACAAGATATACAGGGAAATGAGTCCAAGCATCAAGAGTATGCCGACGCCTACGAAAATGGACTTGGATCGATGCCATCCTCGATATTTGGAAAGATGCACTGTTAATCCGATTGAAGAGATTATCAACAATATCATCGTTCCAAGTATCCACACGAATCCTGGCCCAATCCAATTTGGGGAGAACAAAACGTAAACGATGGATATGAAAAGGCTCCTGCCGCTAATCATCACCGCTTGAAAACGACGCGTCACATGACTTCCGTTCATTGTTTGACTCGATCGAATCGTGTCACCGCTACTTCATGAACGATAAGCAACAAAATCGCGATGAAAAAGACAAGCAAAGCAACGTATTCCGGATTGACGTTCAGGAAGTAATTGAGTCCAAACAGCGGTGCCACGAAAAGAATGTAGAGCGGATACTGAATCGCAAACAAGGCGTCCAACACCACGATGTCATACATATATGTTTCGAAGCTATTTAATGTGAAGACAGTGACACTTGCGAACAAAATAGCCATGATGAACAGTTTTGCGGCACGGTTTCGAAGTAAACACGTCCCAAGCATGCAAACGAGCAGTAAGCCGGATGCGAAAGCATGAATTGGGTGAATCTCTGCATCAGGAAACATGAAGGATGGAATTAGGTTCACGATGAACGCGAGTATATAGACCGATGACAAGACGACGAGGCATTTCTTTGAATTAGCCATTTCTGAACCCCTTTCTTGATGAGGGTTATATTTACATTTACTTACAAGTGTAATTTTACACTAAAGGGAGAGTGTGTCAAGATGAACAGGTGGAGTTAGACTAAAAAAAGAAAGGTGGAACAACAATGACAAAAGAGGAATTGAAAGCACTATTGCCGATAGAAGAGGTCGAAATCAAACTCGAAGATGTGGAAGGATTGCCGCGCTTCGCATTCGTTAACGAGCGTGAACGTTTCGAGGAAGTACAGGAGGAGTATCAGGACGACGAGGAGCCATGGCCGGACGGGCTTTATATCATCGGGTATGGGGACTTTTTAGGGACCCCATTTGTGTGAACATCGAGTCGAATTACGTCATCATCGTCAGTCATGAGACGTTCGAAGTGGATGAGATGTTGTCGACTTCCGTCAAGGATTGGTTACGGTAAGGTGGGCGAGCCATTGTTTGAGCAACAAGTCATCATTTCATCCTTAGGTGAGGAGGAAATGGAACTTCAGATGTTCACGATAGTCGGTGCTTCAAAAAAAGCAACGCTGTTAACGAGGGCCGACGCTGCACAACTTCGTGCTTTACAAGAAACCGATTTGCGGTTCATCTGCGTTGGTTACGACAGCGTTGGGAGTTGGTTAGCGATCGATTTAGGCAATGGGGAGCTATTTTTTTGTAACGACGAATACAGACCGAGTGATGTGATTCGCACACCGATTGAAACGGTTATGAACTGGGCCCCGACGACAGAGCGATTATTGCTCTTGACGCAACGTTTAAAGCGCGGAGAGTTGTCTGAACAAGAACTTCCTCGAAAACGTTATACCCCGACGTTCGAAGAGATGATCAAATGGGTTTTGTATGTGAAGGAGGGCTTAGTGACGCGGGAAGACGTATCCGATTGGGCCGGACGTGTGCTTCAGCAGTCAGATGACGACCTCATTGTGGGCATGACGACTGATTCACTTGTCTGGTTAAACGGGATCGATTTACCCGACGGAGACAGCGGTTACTTACATGATGAATCGGATCTGGATGAATGGGTCTTGCAACTTGAAAGGAAGATTGATGAGCTTTAGTAAGTTGGAGTCGTAAAAAACGTCCAAACCACACACATCATATGAATCGTCGCAAGTGTATAAAGGACAGCGAGTAAACCGAATAGGCGCGGGTTGTCACGATTCTTGAAATAGCGAATCGTGTATTCTGAAATGATTGCGCTAGTGAGTGGAATCACGGAGAACATCATGAGGAAGGGCAAATACATGAAAGTCTCGAGGTCGATGAGCGCAACGATGAAATGGTCTTGATCGATCAGGACAGTCTCTATATACAAATACTGACGAATGAGGATATAAATCCATGCCACAAACGATAAAATGCCTAGCAGATGAATGCGCAAATTACATTCTCCTTCTTGTTATAAATTGGATATTGATTGAAATGATTAGGCTCATCACCATAAGGTGTGGTTGACGCATAAAATCCATCAGATTTTGAATTGAACATAGAAAAAAAGCGAAAACCCCGGTATCGTAATTGTTGCCTAGACAAACCACGATTGGAGTTTTCGCTTTGTCCCAACAGTTTATCAAATTACTTCTTCCACTTCCAGACCTTTTTCAGATCCAGATGTCTTCAGACGAAGAACCGAACGTTTTCCCGGTCATCCCGGATCGACACGACATCCCTTGCCCGCTTTGCCAGAGAAAGACAGTCCTGCATTCGAAAAGGCGACGTCGCTTCCGACACGGTCACGCATGGAACGTCGGTATACTCTGGATTGAGCTGGATGTCCCACGTCAAAGATGCTTCTCTTGTGATTTGACGTTCGTGTATGACTACGGTCTCGGGCTCGTCCGCACCTCCACCGAGGTGTTTCGGAAAGGCATCGCAGAACGTTGCCACGGTAGGACGATCTCAGATGTAGCGCGTGAATAGGGATTACCTTACACGACGGTGGAACGATGGTTTTATCGGTACGCCTCAGTAGAGACAGAGAAGCATACGACAGACGTCCTCATCGACGAGTTCGCCACACGAAAAGGACATCACTATG